>JANQAC010000001.1:0-600000 GCA_024707255.1 Asticcacaulis sp.
CAAAGAATTTTGCAGTTGCGAAATTCGGCGAAAATGCCGGCCGGCGCCCGCCTTCGAAATTGCCTTAAAGGACTCTAATCGCTGCAGTTTCCTGCGGTTCATGTCGTCGCCGTAAGACGTTGTCGTCGTCGGGAGGGCGGCTTCTAACCACCCCTCCCCCATGAGTCAACCGCGATTTCGTACTTTTTCTCAGATAGCGTCGTTTATGCACAGAACACGGACTAAACCGCCGTTTCCGCCAGCTTTTTCGGCGCCGGATAGCCTGCGCCCTGCTTCAGCGCACCCTTTGATACCTGCCAAGCTATGGCCGCACCGAGCACAATCGAGGTCACAAGGCTGCCTTCCGGGCCAAAACTGGCGCCGGTCAGCCACCAGGCGGCACCGGGCTTGCCCATCAGATCGACGACGATCGGCGCCGCCGCCAGTTTTTCACCGCTGACTTCCAGGCCAAATCCAACGCCCAGCAGCCAGTTCCATGCCGTATGCCAGGCACAGACGCCCCACAGCGAGCCTTCACGAATGGCGTAGAAGCTGAGGAAGATGGCGACCAGCACGATATTGAGCAGCCCCACGGCCAGTTCCGGCGACGGCTTGATATTGCCTGCGTGCAGAAGCGAGAACACGATCATATTCACCGCTATGCCCCAATAGATGCCATGACGCGACGCGATGACCTGCAAAAGATAGCCGCGCATGGCGGTCTCTTCGGTCGCGCCCTGCACCATGAAGCCGCAGAACAGCGCCACCAGCGGCACGAAGGTCATCAGGCTCGGCGCCTTCCAGAAACCGAGGCTCTCAAACTGATAACCGCCGAGTAGCCAGATACTGCCCACCACAGTTGCCAGAAAACCAAGCCCGATCGCCAGTCCGCGCAGATAACGCTTCACAAAATCGCCATTAAAGCCAAGCGTCTGCGGTCCGCGGCGCTCGAACAGCCAGACCCACAGCAGAAAAATGCCGATGATCGGCCCAAAGATCAGGAGCTGATAGACATCGCCTATCCAGCTTGTGCCGGGAATCAGCGGAATATGATTGATCAGCCCGATAAAGGCGCCCGGCATCATGCCAAGGATAATGAATATCACGCTCAAAGGGATGGCAAAAGCGGTCCAGGTCCGGCGATGTCGCTCGGTGCGGGGTGCGTAAAGTTCGATTCCTGCCATGATTGCCCCTTTTGAAATCCGCCCTCTATAGCTTGAGCCCGAAGCGCGGTCCGATAAATACCATCCCCATATACAAGCCAATGGTTAATGCGCAGCCACTGACCAGTGCAGGATAAAAGCCCACGCCCCGGCGCAGCAGGAACGGAATAAGCAGAAACATGGGCAAAGAGGGCAGCACGAACCAGAAAGTGCCTTCAGCATGGGCGGCCATGCGCTCGATATCTTTTGTATCGCGCCACAGCCACAACATGCCCAGGATCGAGACCAGCGGGAGCGAGGCCACCAGCGCGCCAAAGCCCGGCCAGCGCTTGGCGATTTCAGAGACCGCCGCGATGATAATACCCGATAGCAAAGCCTTGATCGCCAGATACAGCATTATTCGCCCTTCTCTGCTTTTTCCTTCGCCAATCGCGCGAGCACCCGCCCGCGCCCTTTGGTGAGTGCCGTCACCACGCCGCGCCAGGTGCGGATTTCCTGTTCGGTCAAATTGGCGCGATTGAGCGACGAGCGCAGGTTGCGCACCATGGAGGGCCGCTTGGCCTCCGGGAAGAAGAAGCCCGAAATATCCAGTTCGGCTTCCAGATGTTCATACAGCCCGACCAGATGCTTCATCTCGGCCGGCGGGTCCTGGTTTTTCGTGAACTCAGCGCCCGGCGCGTCCATGATCTGCAACCGCCATTCGTAGGCGACAATATTGACCGCCTGCGCCAGGTTCAGCGACGAAAAGCGCGGATCGACCGGTATAGTGACAATATAATGGGCGTGAATCAAATCGTGCGTTTCCAGTCCGGTGCGCTCGGCGCCGAACAGCAGCCCGGTCTTAAGCCCCACGCGCGCCTTTTCCATGCCATCGGACGCACATTCCCGCGGCGTGATCACCGGCAGATTGACCTCGCGGTTGCGTGCCGTCGTGGCATAGACCACCTGCAGATCAGCCGTCGCTTCCTCTACAGTGGCATAGACCTTCGCCCCATCGAGCGGCCATTGCGCGCCGGCGGCCATGGTCCAGGCCTTTTCCTGCGGCCAGCCGTCACGCGGCGCGACAAGGCGCAACTCGGTCAGGCCGAAATTGCCCATGACGCGCGCCACAGCGCCGATATTTTCCGCCATCTGCGGCCGGTCAAGAATAATACAGGGAAGCTGGGGATGATAGGTCATAATATTAAGCAATTATTTTGACAAGAACGAGAAACGAAACAATTAAAACAACAACACAAATAACTAAAGTTACATAATAAACGGCGAGCGTGGCGCCAAATATTACTGGATTATTTTCTTTATCTAACTCTATTAACTGATGATTTCTGATTACGCCATTTTTTCTAGCGGAAACAATCTGAAAAACACACCATAAAGCTACCAGGCCCACCGGAAGCCAGAAGAGCCAATTTTTAATTAAAGCAATAATTTGCATTCGCCTCTCTCGCACTTGTCCGCGCTTATAGCGCGTGACGCGCGGGCGTCAAACGACACAACACTAAAGTTTTAACTTGACTATTAGCACTCACGACACAATACTGAAGCCATAGCTTCACTGTCAGAAAGGCAGCGCCATGACCCAGCCCGTCGTCCACCACACCTTCATTATTGAAAAGATCTACCCGAAGCCGCCGGCAGCCGTTTTCGCCGCCTTTTCCGATCCGGCCCAAAAATCCCGCTGGCTCAGCGCCGGCCGGCAGGCCATGACCGGGTTCGAGCTGGATTTCCGCGTCGGCGGCCGCGAATTCGCCGGCTACCTCATGGGCGCCGATACGCCCTTTGAAGGCGCGAAAATGACCAGTGACGGCCTCTATCTCGATATCGTGCAGAATGAGCGTATCGTTATTGGCTCCAACATGGCGATGAACGACCGCTCCTTCTCCGCCGCCCTGCTCACCTTCGAGTTCCTGGCGGATGGCGACAGCACAAAACTCATCCTCACCCACCAGGGCGCCTTCTTCGAGCATTCCGATGGCCCCGAAATGCGCCAGCACGGCTGGACCAAGCTGCTGGACCAGTTGGCGGATACACTTTGAGCGACATCGCTAAAATCTTCCACGCCTTAGGGGATCCCACCCGCCGCGATATGGTCGAGCGCCTGACCGACGCGCCCTTGTCGGTCTCCAGACTGGCCGAACCCTATGCCATGAGCCTGACCGCCGTCGGCCAGCACCTCGCCATTCTGGAAGCCGCCGGCCTGGTCACGACGCAGAAATCCGGTCGGGTGCGCACCTGCGCGCTCGCCCAGCCCGGCCTTGACGCCCTGGGCGACTGGCTGGCCGCGCGTCGGTCTCCGTGGGCGCAGAAACTGGACGCCCTGCGCGATATGCTGGACGAATAAAGGGGCTTACCGGTATTCGCGGAACGCCAGGAAAACCAGCATCACCAGGGCCAGCGGCAGAAGCGCAAAGGCGCGGGCCGTATCCATCCATTCGGGATGTTTGGGCGTTTCAATCGATTGCGTGTTCATTTCGGCACCTCACTGTTGTTTACGCAAGGGCAATGCAAGCGCCGGGCCACATTTTACCGGCCCCAAACACAATGATCCGGGCGCCCAATTTACCGTTTTGCGCCGCCCACCTTTTCCGCTATAGCACCTGCCGTTAGCGGCATGGCCGGCCCTGTGCGCCCCCTTGTCAGCTCCCGTTTGGAAAAGGATTCTGTAATGGCTAAAATCAAGGTGGCGAACCCGGTCGTCGATATCGACGGCGACGAAATGACCCGCATCATCTGGCAGCTTATCAAGGACAAGCTGATCCACCCCTACCTGGACATCAATCTCCAGTATTTCGACCTGGGCATGGAACACCGCGACGCCACCGACGACCAGGTGACGATCGATGCCGCCAATGCCATCAAGGCGTGCGGCGTCGGCGTCAAGTGCGCCACCATTACGCCTGACGAGGCCCGCGTGAAGGAATTCGGCCTGAAGAAGATGTGGAAGTCGCCCAACGGCACCATCCGCAACATCCTGGGCGGCGTTGTGTTCCGTGAACCGATCATCTGCTCGAACGTGCCGCGCCTCGTCCCCGGCTGGACCCAGCCGATCGTCGTTGGCCGTCACGCCTTCGGCGACCAGTACAAGGCCACCGACTTCCTCGTCCCAGTCCCGGCAAGCTGACCATGAAGTTCGAAGGCGATGACGGCAAGGTGCAGGAATACGAAGTGTTCCAGTTCCCCGGCGCCGGCGTGGCCATGGGCATGTACAACCTCGACGCCTCGATCCGCGATTTTGCCCGGGCCTCGTTCGAATACGGCATCGCCCGCCACTATCCGGTCTACCTGTCGACCAAGAACACCATTCTGAAAGCCTATGACGGCCGCTTCAAGGACATCTTCGCCGAAATCTTTGAGGCCGAATACGCCGCCAAGTACAAGGAACTGGGCCTGACCTACGAGCACCGCCTGATCGACGACATGGTCGCTTCGGCGCTGAAGTGGTCCGGCGGTTTCGTGTGGGCCTGTAAGAATTATGACGGCGACGTCCAGTCCGATACCGTGGCGCAGGGCTATGGCTCGCTCGGCCTGATGACCTCGGCCCTGGTCACGCCGGACGGCAAGATCATGGAAGCCGAAGCCGCCCACGGCACCGTCACCCGTCACTACCGCCAGCACCAGAAGGGCGAAGCCACCTCGACCAATTCGATGGCCTCGATCTTCGCCTGGACCCAAGGTCTGAAGCACCGTGCCAAGCTCGATGGCAATGCCGAGCTGAACACCTTCGCCGAAACCCTGGAAAAGGTCTGCATCGACACTGTCGAAGCCGGCTTCATGACCAAGGATCTGGCCCTGCTGGTCGGCCCGACGCAGGGCTGGCTGACGACCGAGGGCTTCCTCGACAAGATCAGCGAAAACCTGACCAAGGCCTTGGCCGCCTAAGTTATCATGGGGGAAACAAGCTTTCCCCCATGCGCCCCCTTTGAAAAAAGAGCCGCCGCATCCTCACCGATGCGACGGCTTTTTTCTTTTCTCCTCCCCATTTCTTAAATGGGGAGGTGGCAGTGGCGAAGTCCGCAGGACTGGTGCCACTGACGGAGGGGCGCCTTGACGCCCTGCCCTCCCCCTGAAATAGTCGCCGCATAACCATAAGGAAACCGGGACGATGCACATTGGGGCGGGACTGATACTGACAGGACTACTCGCCACCGGCGCATACGCCGCACCGCCTAAGCTCGAAACCCTCCCGCAGGTTCCCGCCGGCTATATCAAGGTGGCGCAGTCCGTACACGGCCGCTATTCCAACGCCGACGCCCTCGCGTCCGTCCTCGCCGGCAAGGCGTCACTAGATGACGACCTGCCGGTCAGCTTCCAATGGCCGGGCATCTATATCGAGGCCGAGTTCGGCGGCCCCGAAATCCTGATCAATTTTGGCAACACGACCGACGCCTTCACCGTCTACATCGATGGGGAGGAATCCGCTAAGGTCATCAAGCCCGGCAACACAGTCTATCGCCTCGGCGGCCTGGCCCGGGGCTGGCACCGCCTCCGCATCGAGAAGACCGACGAATCGCAGGACACGGTCGGCACCTTCGGCAATATGTGGATCGGCCCGAAGGAAGATTTCCGCTGGCCTGAGCCCCGCGCCCACCAGATCGAGTTTATCGGCGATTCCTATACCGCCGGTTATGGCAATACCTCGTCCAAACGCGAATGCACTGAGGAAGAGGTCTGGGCCACCACTGATACGCAACAAGCCTTCGGCCCGCTCACCGCCAAACACTATGACGCAGATTACCAGATCAACGCCTATTCCGGCATCGGCATTGTCCGCAATTACAATGGCGGGGCGCCGAAGCGCAACATGCCGCTGCTTTATCGTTCGGCGCTGATCGAGGACGAAACCGTCCATCCCTACAATAATCCCCAATGGAACCCGGCCATCGTCGTCATCGCGCTCGGCGGCAACGACTTCTCAACGCCCGTTCACGCTGGTGAAAAATGGGCCAGTGAAAACGCTTTGACCAACGATTACATCGCCTCTTACGTCGCCTTCGTCCAGCAGGTCCGCGCCAGCCATCCCGACGCCCGCTTTATCCTGATGAACTATGGCGAGGACCGGGTCGCCGCTGCCATTGCCGAGGTCATCGAACGCCTCAATGCCGCCGGCGAAACCCGCGTCGCATCGCTCGATGTCGGCAAAGGATTCGCCCTGACCGGCTGCGACTGGCACCTGAATACCGCCAATGACAAACGCATCAGCGACAGCCTGATCGCCTATATCGACGCCCATCCTGAGCTTTGGCAGGGTAAATAGCCAGCGCCAGTTTACCCTGATCTTGACGCCCTGCCCCGCCCCTGAAATAGTCCAATCCATAAAAATAATGGAGTTGAGACGATGCGGCATTTGGGGCGCAATCTGGGATGGGCAGCCATCACGGCCATTCTGATGGCCGGAACAGCGCAGGCGCAAAAAATAGAGCATATTCCGGCCGCATCTACACCTGCCGGAACCCAGCTTCCAGTGCGCACCGGCGGACGAACCACCAGCCCGGACGGTAATCCGCCCTTCACCCATCAATGGCCCGGCATCTATTGGGAAAGCCGTTTCAGGGGAACCGAAGTGACCGTCGCCTTTGCCGATCCGGTCAATATCCTGCATATTTCCATCGACGGTAAACGGGTCGATACAGTCAGCAAACCCGGTGAATCACAGGTGCGTATCTCCGGATTGAGCGACGGCATTCACGAAATTCTTGTAGAAAAAGCGACTGAAAGCCAGAGCGACGCCGCCACTTTCAAGGGCTTTTATGTCCCGCAACAGAAAGATCGCCTGCCGCTCGGTATTCCACCGGTCTACAGCATGGAGTTCATTGGCGATTCCTATACCGTCGGCTATGGCAATACCGCCGGAAAGCGCACCTGTACGCCGGACGAGCTCTGGGCCTCGACCGACACCACCCAGGCCTTCGGTCCGCTGACGGCGCGTCATTATGGCGCCATGTACCAGATCAATGCCTTTTCCGGCCGCGGCATTGTGCGCAACTATGACGGCTTCGCCGGCGACAGCCTGCCCCAGCTTTACGCCTACACCGTGTTCGACGGCCAGACGAAATATCTAAAGCCGGATTGGCTACAGCCCCAGATCATCGTCATCGCGCTCGGCACCAATGACTTCTCCACGCCGGTCCATGCCGGTGAAAAGTGGAATAATCAGGATGAACTGATCGCCGATTATGAAGCAACCTATGTCGCCTTCGTCAAATCCCTGCGCGAAAAGACCCCCAACGCCACTATCCTGCTGATTTCCTATGACCCGGCCACCTCGCCGCAGATCAGCACGGTGCGCGACCGCCTCAAAGCTGATGGCGACGGCAAGGTCGATTTCCTTGAGATCACTGATTTCACCAAGAATGCCTGCGACTACCACCCCGATACCAATGACGACCGCAAGATCAGCAATACCCTGATCGCCTGGATCGATGCCCACCCCGACGTTTGGCAGGGCAAATAGATGCGTCTTGCCCTGCCGCTCCTGCTCGCTTTCCTGATGGCGCCCGCTTTCGCCGGCACGCCGGTGGGCACAGCCCTGCCGCTGCATATTGGTGGGCGTGTGGTGGCCGTCAGTGCCGATGATCCGGCGCAGGGCTACCGTCATCAATGGCCCGGCACCTATTTCGAGGCGCGCTTCAAGGGGACGGAAGTCCACCTGCGCCTCAATGACGAGGTCAACCGCTTCAATGTCTATGTCGATGGCCGGGTCGTCAACACGCCCAGCCGTCCCGGCGAGGGCGATATCCTGCTCGGCCCCTTCCCGCCCGGCGAACACACCATCCGCGCCGAGAAACTGAGCGAGATCGTTTGACGCCGCGCAATTCACCGGCTTCTTCGTCGCCGATCCGGCCAATGTGCTGCCGGCGCCCGAAGCCCTGCCGCGCGAGATCGAGTTCATCGGCGATTCCTATACGGTCGGCTATGGCAATACCTCCCCTACCCGCACCTGCCCCGGTGATCAAGTCTGGGCCACCACCAATACGCAACTGGCCTTCGGCCCGCTGATCGCCAAGCATTTCAGCGCCGATTACCGCATCAACGCCATTTCCGGCCGCGGTGTGGTGCGCAATTATAATGGCGGCGATGGTCTGCACCTGCCGCAAGCCTATCCCTATACGGTCGCGCCGCAGATGGTCGAAACGGCCGACTGGCGCCCGCAAATCATCGTCATCGGCCTCGGCACCAACGACTTCTCCACGCCCCTGCATGGCGGTGAGGTCTGGACGACGCGCGACGAACTGCACAGCGATTTTGAACAGACCTATGTCCAGTTCGTGCAAACCCTGCGCGCGCAGAACCCGCAAGCCTTCTTCATCCTGATGGCTACCGATCAGGCCAATGGCGAGATCCAGTCCGAGGTCAAAAAGGTACTCACCGCCTTGCGCGCCGCCGGCGAGAGCCGCATCGATTTCTTACCCATGAATAGCCTAGCTTTCAGCGGCTGTGACTGGCACCCTTCCACCGCCGATGATGCCCAGGTCGCCAACAGCCTGATTACCTATATCGACGCCCACCCCGATCTCTGGAACCATAACACCGAATGAAGCTCTTTCTCTGCGATAATTGCGGGAACCCGATCTATTTCGAGAACCGGTCCTGCCTGAATTGCGGCTTTCGCTTAGGCTTCGTATGCGAGGAAATCGCCCTTCACGCCATGCAGCCTGATGCCGCCCGCGCCGATCGCTGGCGCCGCGTCGATCAGCAGCAGTTCGTCTATCGCTTCTGCCCGAACGCCGCCTGGGATATCTGCAACTGGCTGGTGCGCGACGACAGTGATGAGGAATTCTGCACCGCCTGCCGTTATAATGGCCTGGTGCCCGACCCGAATACATCGGACGGCCTGCGCCGCTGGCGGGCCATTTCCGACGCCCAGCGCCACCTCTTCTATTCCTTCCTGCGCTGGGACTTGCCCCGCCCCGGCCGCAAGGAAGACCCCGAAGGCGGGCTACTGTTTGATCTGAAGGACGATGTCATCCTGCCCGATGGCTCCTGCCAGCCGGTGCTGATCGGCCATGACGAGGGCCATATCGTTATCCGCACGGCCGAGGCCGACGACCCGACGCGCGAACAGCAGCGCGCCATGATGAACGAGCCCTACCGCACCCTGCTCGGCCATTTCCGCCACGAGACCGGCCATTTCATCTGGAACCGGATGGTGCGCGATGCCGGCAAGACCGAAAGCTTCCGCGCCCTGTTCGGCGATGAAAACGCCGATTACCAGCAGGCGCTCGACCGCCATTACAGCGAAGGCCCGCCGCCGGGCTGGGGCAGTACCTATATCAGCCATTACGCTACCACCCACCCGTGGGAGGATTTCGCCGAATGCTTCGCCCATGTGCTGCATATCGTCGATTCGCTGGAGACGGCGCATATGTTCGGCATTGCGCTTGCGCCCATGTCGCATGACTTCCTGGCCACACATGCGAACTTCGACCCCTATTCGGTGCTCGATTTCGACCGCATCGCCGAGGTGTGGATCCCGTTGTCGGTGGCGCTGAACAGCATCCACCATTCGATGGGCGAACGCGACCTCTATCCGTTTATCCTGACCCCGGTGATCCAGCAGAAACTGGCCTATGTCCATGGCCTGCTGACGCGGCAGATATAGCTCTTGTCAAAGCGTTCGGGTCGAGGGCCTTTGGCCCTCGTCGCCGAAGGCTCTTGCGAGGCTTGTCTTTTGCCCACAGCGGGTCTTAGATGACACCAATCTAAGGGGGAACCAATTCCATGTGGAAAACAATAGCGACGGCCATCGTCCTGACTGCAAGCGCCACGGCAGCGTCAGCCTCAAACACCCCTCACCCACCGGCGAAAGATATTGCCTTGCCGGTGCATGTCGGCGGCCGGGCTTTCAAAATTCCACATGAATATTCAAACGGAGCCACCTACAGCTATCAATGGCCTGCCGTCTATTTCGAGTCCCGTTTCACAGGTGATGCGGTCACGGCAAAATTTGCCGATAAAGCTAATAACTTCAACATCATCGTTGATAACAAGCTACTCATGGTGGTGAACAAGCCGGGCCTGACCAATATCACGCTGGATCGGCTTGGTCCGGGAGAACATACCATCCGCGTCGAAAAGCGTTCGGAAACCCAATATGCGGAAGGCTCATTCTTGGGCTTTTACATCGCCAACGATTCCGGCGCAGAAAAGCGAATCCTGACTGCCCCCGTCCGCGCCCGCCAGATCGAGTTTATCGGTGATAGCCTGACCGTCGGCTACGGCAACACCTCGGCTTTTTCTCAATGCACACCCGAAGAGATCTTCGAGACAACCGACAGCCAGCAAGGCTTTGGTCCGCTGACCGCGAAACATTTCAACGCCGACTACGAAATCAACGCCTTTTCCGGCCTTGGCATGGTGCGCAACTACGATGGCCGCGAACATCCGAAATACCATATGCCGATGCTTTATAAACGCGTCCTCTACGATATTGTTGAGGGAGACCACCCCTTCATGGCATCTGGCATGTATCTGCCAGGCAATCCCAATACACCGCCATCCGGACCCGACTGGCACCCGCAGGTCATCGTCATCGGCATCGGCGGTAATGACTTCTCCACGCCCGTCCGCCCCGATGAGCCCTGGGGCAATGAAGCCAATCTCCGTGCCGATTATGTCAAGACCTACACCGCCTTTGTGAAAACCATCCGCGACCGCAATCCGGACGCCTTTATCCTTCTCGCCACCCCGCCCGATCGTCAGGAAGGCTATACCGGCGGGACGGATGATGTCTTTGCCGCCATCAAGGCCACCGGCGACACCAAAATCGATCGCGTTACCCTGCCCGAACTGGACAAGATCGGTTGCAACGGCCACCCCTCCACCCGCGCCGATGCCCGCGTGGCCGATTTCTACATCCAATATCTCACCAATCACCCGCAGGTCTGGCAGGGCAAGTAACCCTTCTCCTCCCTTGCGAGCCTCTTGGCGAAGCGGGGGAGGTGTCGAGCAAGCGTAGCCGACAGGTGAAGCGTCGAGACGGAGGGGGCATTGTGGTCACACTCTGCAACCTTCACCACCCAAACAGGCGACAAACGAAAATACCCATGCTAGGAATGGTTAACGCGGTTTTCGAGGGGAACATACTGTGTCGCGCATTTTCGGGGTAATACTGCTTCTGGTCATCGTGGCCGCAGCCGGCCTGTTCTACACGGCGCCGATCATTTCGTTCTATGATGTCCGCAGCGCCTGCAAGAGCCAGGATATCGAGTCCCTCGCCAAGCTGATCGATTTCGATTCCGTCCGCGCCAGCCTGAAAACCCAGCTCTTGGCCGGCGATGAAGGTATCGCCGCGCCAGCCCCTTCCGCGCTGAATGATCCGGTCGGCGCCACCGGCAATGCCGTCAAGGGCGTGGCCGATTCCATCGGCAAGGCGTTCAACGACCTGGTCAACCCGAATGCACCGAAAACCCCGCCCAAGCCGGTGATCGACGTCAATTCCTACCTGACGCCCAAGGCGCTACTCGGCCTGACCTATGGCGCGGCGAAAGACGCCAACCGCTTCGAACTGTCGCAATATGAAGGCAAGCCGCCTGCGCCCAAGACCGCCTTTTTCAGCCTGGAACGCGCCCGCCTGACCGTGACCGACGAACTGCGCGGCACCACCACCTTCACCTTCGAGCGCCACGGCCTGACCCACTGGCAACTGGTCCATATCGGCCTCCCCACCCCGGATATGGAACCCAAGCCCGAAACCCCGGCAGGCTGATATCTCAATGAGAGCTACTCTTAGATTCGTTGCTTTTGCCCTATTGATCGCTCTCGGATTGTCGTTTTTCAACTACAGTTCCTGGGAAGATAAGGTTCTAAGCCCCGATTTCCGTATTCCGAATATGGCTCTTGGCCGCACAATTGAATACCCTATAAAAGGCACAGTCGCTTATGTTAGCCACGACCAATTTGACCATATAAATAGGTCAAAACTCTTTATGTTTGGATGCTTTGCGGGAATGGTCCTTTTAGCAGGTGTTGACTATCTCACACGCAACAAGGCTGCAAAGTGATTTAACGCACATAGTGTTACTCCCCTTATACCTCCCCAGTTCACTGGGGAGGGGGACCGCACGAGCGCGCAGCGTGAGATGTGGTGGTGGGGGTTCTTGCTTTACTCAAATGAAGTCACGGGCATGAGAGCCAGCAACCGCATCGTTCTGTCCAGCGATCACAGCGCCATCAAAGGCATAGCCTGACATATCGCGGCACCTTGGCGGCGTTAGTTCGTGTAATGCCGCTCGCCGTTGTCATCCACCCAGTATTTATTGCCACGGCCATCACTGTAGACTTCACGTTTCTTGCCCTGCTCGACCACATAGCCGATGACAGCGCCGGCGACAGCGCCAACCACCGCGCCCTTTACAGCGTCATTGCCGGTGGCGGCCCCTACCGCCGCACCGCCCACGCCGCCGATAAGCGCGCCGCTGCCCACACCGTCCGTTGCACACCCGCTCAGCAAAACAGCGGAGGACAGGCCCAATACAGCGATTTTCGTAAATGCGATTTTCATGGCGTTTCCTTTTCGTCAGAAAGCGAACGGAGCGCACTGAGCGCCCGTTGGTCACATCGACAGTACTCGACCGGCGCTATTTTTTTGATCGGGGAAAGGCCGCCGGATTGTAAATATGAGGCAATGGCCTGCGGCAGGAAAGCCGCCGGGTTGATATTCTAACCAGACATCGCCGCCTGATATTGGTTCAATTTATCCTGCACAAATTTGTAACCAGGCTTAATGGCCAAGGCTTTTTTCATGTCCTCTATGGCATCGGCCTTATCCCCCTGCTCCCAACGAGCCAGGCCGCGATTGACATAGCCGCCACTTAGCTCTGGTTGCAGTTCTATCGCCTTTGTGGCGTCCAAAATCGCCCTGGCATAGTCATGCTGCCTGTAATATATGCCAGAGCGGTTGATGTAAGCAACGACGAAGGCGGGGGAAATCTCGATAGCTTTCGAATAATCCGCCAGGGCCAGGTCATACTTGCCCAAAGCCACATAGGCCCCACCGCGATCATTAAGGATTTCCACGGCGCCGGGTTTCAGCGTCAGCGCTCTTGAATAGTCCGCAATAGCAAGTTCATCTTTGCCGTTGCCGGAATAGTGGCACCCCCGTGAATAAAGGTATGCGTAATTTTCCGGAGCGAGGTCTATCGCCCTGGAAAAATCCGCCAGGGCCAGCCCTGGCTGATTTTTTTGGTCATACGCCAATCCCCGCCTGACATAGGGGTCCGCAGATTCCGGCCGCAGTTCTATCACCTTGCTGAACTGTTCGATCGCCTGATCGTATTGTGCCTTGGCTGCATAGGCCATGCCCAAATTATAATGCGCAGGCGCCCTGTCCGGAGCCAGGCTTATGGACTTGCTGGCATCGGTAATGGTGAGATCGTATTTGCCCAGGTAAAAATAGGCATTGGCGCGACCGGTGTAACAGGATGCGTCATCAGGTTTCAGAGACAGGCATTGATTGTAATCGGCCACAGCCGTCTCGTGTTCGCCCTTCATATCATACGCTATTGCCCGATTGTAATAGGCGGAAGAATAGTCCGGTCTCAGTTTTATCGCCGCCGTGA
Source organism: Asticcacaulis sp. (assembly GCA_024707255.1). NCBI lineage: Bacteria > Pseudomonadati > Pseudomonadota > Alphaproteobacteria > Caulobacterales > Caulobacteraceae > Asticcacaulis > Asticcacaulis sp. The sequence continues at coordinate 13,700 of JANQAC010000001.1, forward strand.
AATCGGCAATTGCCAGATCGTGCGCCCCCTTTTCGTCATAAGCTGCCCCACGACTGTTATAGGCCGTGGCATTGCCGGGATCGAGTTGGATCGCGGCAGTATAGTCGGCAAGGGCATGCTCGTAATCGCCCTTTTTCTCGAAGGAAGCACCGCGGTTACTGAAATTCTCAGCACTGACGCCATTCAACGAAATAGCCTGCGTGTAGTCATTTATGGCGTTGTCAAAATCGCCCTGACCGGCATAGGCGGCGCCACGGTTGCCATAGGCGTCGACGTCCTGCGGATGTAATATGATCACCCGCGAATAGTCGGCTATGGCCAGATCGAAGGCCTGACGGCCATAATAGAGAATGCCGCGATTGAACAGGGCATCGTCATCATCTGGATCGAGGTCTATGGCCTTGCTGTAATCAGCGATGGCCTGGTCGACATGCCCTAAATCGTCGTTCGCATAGCCTCTGTAATAATAGGCTTTGGCCAGGGCCACCCGGCTCTGACCGGCCTGATCGATCAGGCCGGTACAGGCATTGACAGCCAGGGCTGCATCGTCGCCTTGGCACAGGCGCCAGTCGTCCGCCGGATTGGCCATCCCCGTATGCGGGAAAACCAGAGCCAGCAAGGCCAGAAACCCTATTCCCCTCTTCAACACAACCTATTCCTTCTATAATTGAAGCAAAATTATACCAGAAGAAGCACTGCCCACTAGCCCACATTTTAGACTTGGACGCATTAGCAATTGGAATGACAGAATATCAATTACCTCAATCCTGCACGCTCATCCCTTGCTCAAAATCTATCCCCGCTCCCTTTTCCCGGTGCATCATATCCGGATGTCTTTGGATGACCACACAGCACAGCAACACCTAAGCCCGGAAGAGCGGCGCGGGCTTTTGCGCGCCTTTGCTGACCGGATGCTGCTCAAAGTTTCCGCCATGGACGATCCCCAAGACCTGCCGGGCGTCGAGAAGGCCATGCGCGTGGCCGCCGTGATCGAACGTGTCTACAGCCGTTGCGACCGCGCCGAGCGCCAGATACGTGACAAAACACCCGATCCAAACAAGCTCGAAGCCGAACGCGCCATCCATGAGACCGCCGCCATCAAGGCCCGCGTTTCGCTCGCCAATACGCTGAAATGGGGCGATGAGCGCCGCCCCGACCTGGGCCAATGGTGGGAAGCCGCCCAAAACATCACAAATCCTGCGACGCAAGCCCATGCTCCGGCGGCCCAGACCGCAACCGCTTCTGACCCTGAGGTCATCTATACTGACCTGACCGACGACATCGAAGCCGCCCGCGCCGAACTGGTCCTGAAAAAACGCGCCGAAGCGTATTCGGCGCAAATCCCCATTCCTCCCGCTGCGTGGGCCGCCGCCTCGATCTGGTTAAAATGACACCAACTGCCCTCTCCCCTCGCTGAGGGGAGAGGGGGGGAGAACAGTTTGACGAATTTCGACAACAAGACATCGTGGCATAACGCCTGACCGCACTTGCCGTGCAGCGGTTTAAAGCGCATGAAGCCGTATGCTCGATACCCTGATCCGCGTCCTCGTTTTCTTCGCCTTTATCGGCCTCGGCGCCCTGTTGGTGAAGCTGAAACGCCTGAACGCGCAAGGGCTCGATGGTCTTTCCGCCTATTTCTACTGGCTGGCCTTTCCGTGCTGGCTGGTGGTCAGTTTCGCCAAATTGCCGCCCTTCCATCCGGCCCTGACCCTGCCGCTTGTGGCCTATATCTCCGCCATGATCGCCACGGCCGTCATGGTCATCGCCACTGCGCGCCTGTTGAAAGCGAAGCCTGACGAGTCGATCGCCGCGGGTATGGCCGGCTTCATCAACAATTCGGCCTTCTTAGGCATTCCCATCGCCATCAGCCTGTTCGGTCCGGCCGTCTCGCAGACCGGGCCGCTGGTGGTGGCCGCCGATTTCCTGATCCTGTTCAGCCTCGGTTGCGCCGGCCTCGCCAAGGCATCCGGCCACACGGTGAAGATGGCGCTCATCAATACCGCCCGCAACCCGACCGTCATCGGCGCGCTGATCGGCGTGCTCTGCATGGTCGCCGGCTTTCATTTCCCGCCCGCCATCGAAAATGCGCTCGATATGCTGGGCCATTCCGGACCGCCCGTCGCCCTGGTGGCGCTCGGCGGGATGCTGGGCATGATGCCGGCCTCAAACCTGATCCGGCCCGATGCCGCCAGCGCCGCCGCGATTATCGGCAAAATCCTGCTGGCCCCGGCGCTGGTCGCCCTTGTCCTGACGCTGCTGCATGTCGATCCGCTGACCTTCCGCGTCTTCGTCTTTCTCTCGGCCACCCCCACCGCGGTCAGCGTCTTCATCCAGTCGAAGATGTATGGCCTGTGGTTCGAAGGGGCCGCGCGTTCGGTGGCGCAATCCACCCTGATCAGCCTGTTCACGCTGTCGGCGCTGGCCCTGCTCTTGACGGCAAGCTGAAAGGCGCTATAAGCGCCTCATCCTTCAGGGGAGTAACCGCTTCGCCAATCCAGGCGAAGGTTATCGTCAACACACTTGCCGGGCATCGGCATGGCGATAGCGGTCCAATCGGACAAGGTGAGACCTGCGGTGTCGTGCGTCGCCTTTGATCGGGCGCCGCTGCATGGCGCCGTATGTCTTGAACCTTGCGCCCGATCAGAACTGAAGCCTTTAAGTGTCCCTCCCCCTTGACGCCTTCCTTCATTCCACCCTGCTTGTCGCTGTCTCCGAAATCGGCGACAAGACGCAGATCCTGTCGCTGATCCTGGCGGCGCGTTATCGCAAATCCATCCCCATCGTCTTCGGCATACTGGTGGCGACGCTCGCCAACCACGCCCTGGCGGCCTTCGGCGGCACCCTGCTCACGCATACGGCGCTGAAAGCCTGGATGCCGCTGATCCTGGCCCTCTCCTTCATCGGCCTCGGCCTGTGGATTCTGGTGCCCGACAAGGTGGATGACGAAGACGGCGCGGTGAAAAAAGACTACGGCGCCTTCGTCACCACCACGATCATGTTCTTCCTGGCCGAGATGGGCGACAAGACCCAGTTCGCCACCATCGCCCTGGCCGCCGAGTACAACAACATCCTGATGGTCGTCGCCGGCTCTACGTTCGGCATGATGATCGCAAATGTCCCCGCCGTCATCTTTGGTGATAAGATCATGAAATACGTGCCGCTGAAATGGGTGCGGATCGTCGCCAGCCTGCTGTTTGTCGGCTTCGGCGCCTGGGCGCTCTGGCAGTATGTCACTTCGGTGATGTAGCCGTGCCAGCCAGTATGCCGCCGTCGATGTTAAATTCCGAACCGGTGATATAGGTCGCCTCGTCGGAAGCCAGCAGGATCGCCACGGCGGCCACCTCGTCCGGCCGGCCGAAGCGATGCAGCGGCATATTGGCCAGCAACTGCTTTTCGTCGTCCGCGCTGTCGATCATGGCGTCCCACATTGGCGTGCGGATCGAGGCCGGATAGAGCGAATTACAGCGGATGCCCAGGTTCTGATCGGCGCAATAAAGCGCCACCGTCTTGCTGTGGTTGCGGATCGCCGCCTTGCTGGCGGCATAGGCGGCGGTCTTCGGCACCCCCACCAGGCCGGAGCGGCTCGACATATTGATGATCGAGCCGCCCCGGCCCGTGGCGCGCATGGCCTGGATGGCGTGTTTGCAGCCCAGGAAGACGCTGTCGAGATTGATGCGCATCACCTGATGCCAGTCATCGAGGCTGGTATGTTCCGGGTCATGCGGACGGCCGCTTTCGGTGCCGGTAATGCCGGCATTATTGACCAGCACGTCGAGCCCGCCATGCTCCGCCACGATGGCCGCCATCACCGCCGCCCACTGCGCCTCGTCGGTGGCATCATGGCGCATGAAACGCGCGTTCGGACCCAATGCCGCTGCCCGCGCCGCGCCGGTTTCGGCATTGATATCGCTGACGATGACGCGCGCGCCTTCCGCCACAAAGGCCTCGGCGATGGCCGCGCCGATGCCGCTGGCTGCGCCGGTGATAAGGGCGGTCTTGCCCAACAGTCTGTTCATAAGAAAATACCCTGTCCGTTTCCAGACAGGGTATGCAATTTTCCGGTGGCTGCCTATGGCTTAAATCAGCGCCTTGACCGCCGCCAGGCCCTCATCGGCCCTGGAATCGTCCGGCGCGCCGCCCTGGGCGAAGTCCGGCTTGCCGCCAGCGCCCTGGCCGCCCATGGCAATCACTGCCGCTTTGGCCAGTTCGGCGGCATTGTACTTCGCCGTCAGATCGGGCGTCACCGCCACGGTCACGGCCGCCTTGCCGTCCAGCTTGCCGACCAGGGCCACGATGCCGCTGCCGACCGACTTCTTGAAATCCTCGGCCAGAGGACGCAGATCCTTGCCGCCGACGCCTTCCAGCACACGGGCAATGACCCCGGTGCCGTTGATCTCTTCCGGCCCGGACGCCGCACCGCCGCCGACCGCAAGCGCGCGCTTGACTTCGGAAAGTTCCTTTTCCAGGCGCTTGCGCTCTGCGATCAGGGCCTCGACGCGCGCTTCGACCTGCGCCACCGGCACCTTGAACTGATCCGCCAGAGATTGCGCCACACCGGCCTGCCCCAGCAGGTACTGGCGCGCCGCCTCACCGGTAAAAGCTTCGATGCGGCGGATGCCGGCAGCGACACCGCCTTCGGAAATAATCTTGAACAGGGCGATATCACCGGTGCGCGACACGTGCGTGCCGCCGCACAGTTCGACCGAATAATCCCCCTCGCCTTCCAGCGCATGGCCGAGCGCCAGAACGCGCACTTCCTCGCCGTACTTCTCACCGAACAGCGCAACGGCGCCGGCTTCGATCGCCTTTTCCGGCGACATCAGCTTGGTGGAGGCAGCCTGGTTTTGCAGGATCACGGCATTGACCTCGGCCTCGATGCGCGCGATCTCGTCGTCGGTCAGCGGCGCGCCGTGGCTGAAGTCGAAACGCATCCGGTCGGCATCGACCAGTTGCCCCTTCTGCGCCACATGCGGCCCAAGCACATGCTTGAGCGCGGCGTGCAGCAGGTGCGCTGCCGAGTGGTTTGAGCGCGTGGTATGGCGCTTTTCGGCATCGACCTTCAGTTCCACCTTGTCGCCGGGTTTCAGCGTGCCTTCGGTGATCTCCAGTTGATGGACAATCAGGTCGCCGGCCTGGCGGTAGGTGTCCCTGATGACGCCCGCACCATGCAGCAGTTCGACCGTACCTGTATCGCCGGCCTGCCCGCCGCCTTCCGGATAGAAGGGGGTCTTCTCGAAGACGACCTCGACCGTGTCACCGGCCAGGGCCTCGCTGACCTGCTGGCCATCCAGCAGCAGCGCCTGCACATGGGCCTGCGCTTCCAGGTGTTCGTAACCAACAAATTCGGAGGCACCGATGGCTTCCTTGATAGTAAACCATTCAGCCGACTGGGCCTTTTCGCCCGAACCCGTCCAGTTTTCGCGGCCGCGCGCCTTCTGGGCTTCCATGGCGTGCTCGAAGCCGTCGAGATTGACGCTCAGACCCTTGGCGCGGACGGCGTCCTGGGTCAGGTCGAGCGGAAAGCCATAGGTATCATAGAGCTTGAAAGCTGTTTCACCGCTCAGCATGTCGCCTTCTTTCAGGTCGCGCGTCGCTTCATCGAGCAGGGTCATGCCGCGGCCAAGCGTGCGGCGGAAGCGTTCTTCCTCCTGGCGCAGGGTCTCGACGATCGTGGCCTCGGCGCGCTTCAGTTCGCCGAAGTGGCTGCCCATTTCCGATACCAGGGTCGGCGCCAGCTTGTGCAACAACGGTTCCTGCGCGCCCAGCAGATAGGCATGGCGCATGGCGCGGCGCATGATGCGGCGCAGGACATAACCGCGGCCTTCATTCGACGGCGTCACGCCATCGGCGATCAGGAAGGACGACGAGCGTAGATGGTCGGCGATGACGCGATGCGACGGCAGGCTGTCGCCCTCGGCCTTGACGCCGGTGGCCGATTCCGAGGCACGGATCAGAGTCTGGAACAGGTCGATGTCGTAATTGTTATGGACGCCCTGAAGCACGGCGGCGACCCTTTCCAGGCCCATGCCGGTATCGATCGACGGCTTGGGCAGGCTGACGCGCGTGCCATCGGCCGACTGGTCGAACTGCATAAAGACTAGGTTCCAGATCTCGACGAACCGGTCGCCATCCTCTTCCGGCGTGCCCGGAGGGCCGCCCCAGATATGATCACCATGATCGTAGAAGATTTCGGTACAGGGACCGCACGGACCGGTATCGCCCATCGACCAGAAATTATCCGAGCCGGCGATGCGGGCGATTTTCGATTCTGGGAGGCCGGCGATCTTCTTCCACAGGTCGAAGGCTTCATCGTCATCGATATAGACGGTCGCCATGAGGCGGTTTTTGTCGATGCCATAGTCCTCGGTGATCAGCTTCCAGGCAAATTCGATCGCCTCGGCCTTGAAATAGTTGCCGAAGGAGAAATTCCCCAGCATTTCGAAGAAGGTATGATGGCGCGCCGTATAGCCGACATTATCGAGATCATTGTGCTTGCCGCCGGCGCGCACGCATTTCTGCGAGGTGGTGGCGCGGTTATAGGGCCGCGTTTCCGCACCGGTGAAGACATTCTTGAACTGCACCATGCCGGCATTGGTGAACATCAGGGTCGGATCGTTATGCGGCACGAGCGACGAGGACGACACGACCTCGTGGCCCTGCCTGGCAAAGTAATCGAGGAAGGTCTGACGTATCTGGTTTAAGGACGGCATGAGTGTCTTCGGTTCTTGAAATAAAGATCGCTATATAGAGGGGCTTACTCACAAGCGCAAAGACCTTTGCGCAGGCAGGACTATCTTTTTGTTAGGGCCGCCGGTGTGCAACAAAAAAGACGCCCCTTGCGAGGGCGCCTTTCTCTGACCGGGCCGGCGGACCGGCGGTTTGGAACCGGCCCAACCTGATCATATTTAGCTCAAGCGCCGCATGGCTCGCCGCATTAGCGGCGGCGGGCAGTCGCCCTTGCCAGATTACTAACGTAATCTGGAACTACAAAGATTCATCACCGTCATTGGCATCCGGTTCCGGCGCGCCCAGCATCTCCTCGGAGATGGCGGCCGTTTTCTTGCGGATGCCGTTTTCGATTTCCTTCGCCATGTCCGGATTGGCCTTCAGGAAATCTCGGGCATTGTCACGGCCCTGACCGATGCGGGTCGAGTTATAGGAATACCAGGAGCCTGACTTCTCGACGATACCGCCCTTGACGCCGAGGTCGATAATCTCACCGATCTTGGAAATGCCTTCGCCGAACAGGATATCGAACTCGACCTCGCGGAACGGCGGCGCAATCTTGTTCTTGACCACCTTGACCTTGACGCTGTTGCCGATGTTCTCATCGCGCACCTTGATGGCGCCGGTGCGGCGGATATCGAGGCGGACCGAGGCGTAGAACTTCAGGGCATTGCCGCCGGTCGTCGTTTCCGGCGAACCGTACATGACACCGATCTTCATGCGGATCTGGTTGATGAAGATGACGATGCACTTCGACTTGGAGATAGAGCCGGTCAGCTTGCGCAGAGCCTGCGACATCAGACGGGCCTGCAGGCCCGGCAGGCTGTCGCCCATGTCGCCTTCGATTTCGGCGCGCGGCGTCAGCGCCGCTACCGAGTCGACAACCACGATATCGACGGCGCCGGAACGGACCAGGGTATCGGTGATTTCAAGCGCCTGCTCACCATTATCCGGCTGCGAGACCAAAAGGTCATCGAGATTGACGCCGAGCTTGTGAGCATAGGTCGGATCGAGTGCGTGTTCGGCATCGACAAACGCCGCGGTGCCGCCCAGCTTCTGGATTTCGGCCACGGTGTGCAGGGCCAGGGTCGTCTTGCCCGACGATTCCGGCCCGTAGATTTCGATGACGCGACCCTTGGGCAGGCCGCCGATACCCAGCGCCATATCCAGGCCCAGAGAGCCGGTGGAGACGGATTCGATTTCCTGAACCTTGCCATTCGAGCCCAGTTTCATCACCGAACCCTTGCCGAATGCGCGGTCAATCTGCGCCAGCGCCGCTTCCAGGGCGCGCTGCTTTTCACCTTCGTTCTTGCCTACCAATTTCAATACCGCCTGAGATGACATAACCAAACCCTCCTATGTCACGATTCCCCGCCCGCGGGGCCTGTTTTCGTCGTCGTGAGGATTAACACGTACCCCATTTGTTCCAAGTTCGCAATATGTTCCAATCGCATTTTGGAACATTTTTAGAACATGCAATGGATTCAACAGTCTAGCCGTACTGCAGACTGAGCACCACGGCTGTAGTGGCAATCACCAGCAGCGACATCAGCGCGCCTACCCGCGAATAGTCACTGAACCGGTAACCGCCCGGCCCCATGATCAGCAGGTTGTTCTGGTGGCCGATTGGGGTGAGGAAATCGCATGACGTGCCCACCAGGACCGCCAGCAGCATGGCGTCAGGCTGGACATGCAGCAGTTGCGCCAACTGGATCGCCAGCGGCCCCATGATTACCGCCGTCGCCACATTATTGAGCAGGATGGTCAGGCACAGGGTGAGCGCGCACATGGCGGCGATGGCCAGAGGCAGCGGAAAGCCGGTCATGACGCCCCCCACGGTTTTAGCGATGAAATCGGCCGCGCCGGAGGTCTCGAAACTGCCGCCCACCGGGATCATCGCCGCCAACAGCACCAAGATCGACCAGTCGATCGAGCTGTAGACCTCTTCCTTCGGAATCAGCCGCAGGGCCGCGATCAGCGCCGCTGCCCCAAGGAAACTCAATGACGGCGGCACATCGGTGAAAATCACCAGCAGGATCGCCGCCGCGAAGATCGCCACGGTCTGGATCGCCGTGCGCAGGTTGACGGGTATGGAATCGCGCCGGTCGAGTTCGATCAGCCGCTCATTGGCGGCGAAACGGGCGATATCATCCGGCGGACCGCTGATGAACAACTGGTCGCCGCTCTGGATCGGCACCACCGAAAGCGCGCACCGCAGGGTGGCGGCGCGCGGCCCCGCCGCCACCACTTCCAGGCCGCCATTGCTGTGCGATTTTACCGCGTCATGCGTCTCGCCGATCAGGGGCGAATTATGCGGCACCATCAGGCGCGCCGTGACATGCCCCGGCTCCGCCGTCTCCTTGCCGCGCAGGAAATCGATCGTTTCCCTTATCTCCGCCGGCAAAGACCGCGAGATCAGCAGCAGGCGGTCGCCCGACTGCACGCGGTTGTTCTTCGGCCATTTGATTGTCTTGTTACGCCTCAGAAGCCCCAGTATGCGCGTCCGGGTCTGGCGCAACTGCCGGGAAATATCCTCGCGGACCAGCACCTTGCGCGCATCGAGCGGCAGTTCCAGCACGCGCCAGGGTGAATCGGCCGTCATCTCATTGCCCTTGCGGTGCGGCAGCAGGCGCCAGCCCAGCAGGATCAGATAGGTCAGCCCCACCACGCAGACCGCCAGCCCCACCGGCGTCATGGTAAAGAACCCGAACGGCGCCCCCAGCGCCTTTTCGCGGAAAGACGACAGGATCATATTGGGCGGCGTGGCAATCAGGGTCGTCATGCCGCCGATCATGGTGGCGAAGGAAAGCGGCATCAGCACCATCCCCACCTGCTTCTTGCTCTGCCGCGCCAGTTCGGTGGCCAGCGGCATCATGATGACCAGGGCGGCGATATGATTCATGAAGGCGGACAGGAAACAGGCCCCGATCAGCAGCATGGTCAGACGCGCCGTGAAGCCGGCCTTTTCCGGGATGACCGAGCGCGCCACCCAGCCGGCCACACCAGTCAGTTCCAGCGCCCGCCCTACCACCAGAACCGCCGCCACGGTGATGACCGCCGGATCGGCAAAGCCCTTCAGGGCATCGCCAAACTTCACCAGGCCCGTGGCCAGGCAGGCAAACAGCGCCGACAGGGCAATCAGGTCGTGGCGCACCTTGTCGCTGATGAAAAGCGCCAGCGCGCCGATGAGAATAATGCCGCAGAGCAGCGGCGGAGACACATAGTCGGTCAGCAATGGAGGCCCCGGAAATGGCCGCGCCCGCCATCGGGCCGCGGTAAAACGGACAGCCATTAGCCGCCGCCGGGCGCTAAATTTTCAATGTGGAGCTGCATTCTGTTTATAGAGCGGCGGGTCAGCCGGCGGACACATATCAATAGCAGACGCACCGGGCCGGGTCAGGCGCACGCAATCGCCTTCAAGCCCCTGCCAGGCCGTGCTGCCGAAATTGGCGACCAGCACCCGGCCATCGGCGTAGCTGGCCTGCTGGACCAGGCGATCCGGCGTCAGCCACTGAAATCCGGTCAGGGCCAAGGGAGGCTCCACGCCATGCGCCTGGCCGAAATCAGCCTCGGCTGCCTTCAGCCAGGGGGCAATGCGCGCCAGTTCGCGGCGGTCGAGGTTCCACATGGTCGGCGTGCCGTAGAGCAAGGACCGGGCAAAGCGGTTCCGCTCCTCGCCGGCGATCTTCATCAAGCCGAACTCCCAGCGGTCGGCCGATACCACCAGAATCGTGGAAAACCGCCTCGAACAAAGGCAGGCGGTCCGAAGCACCAAACAGCGCGCGCGCCTCATCTGGCGTCGGCGTCACGGGCCTGAAAAACATCGGCGGGCGTTCCGGCGGCCAGTAACCGCCGAAATCCGGGTTCTTGTGCATCGGCCAGATAGCGGCGGAGTGGGCCTGCGCCGTGCCGTGCGAATAGTGGGTCACGCCCGCAGCCCAGGCGGTGACGCTTTCCGACCCCAGCACCAGTTTATACTGGTTGATCGCCAGGCCCAGGCGCTTGAGGCGATTGGCGCGGTCCTGCGCCCTGGTCATCGGGTGATCGGGGCTGTGATCCTCGAAGAAGTCGCCGAAAGCATCGACATCGATAAAGACGTGGCTTACGCCATCCTTGATATGTCCGGCATAGCGCTGGCCGGGAATAAACGGCCCCGGATAGCGAGCAATCGCCTCGGTCGACATATAGCAGCCGCGATTGGCGAAGCCCGTTTTCGGCTTGCCATCGGCCTCGATGACGCAGCCCTTCGGATAGAGATCACCCGGCCAGATCGCCACCGGCGTGTCGGCCGTGGCTGCCGGCTGGCCGTTATCGAAGGACTCATATGGCCCGGCCAGATAGCCCATCGCCGCCGCCTTTTTCAGATAGTCGGGGGTGACCACGAATTTGCCGGTCCGTTCGTCCTGATCGTAGGCCAGCAGGATGCGGTCGATGCCCAAGGCTTTCAGGTCATCGAGAAAGGCCAGATCACGGCCATCGCCCCAGACATAGGCGTGCGGCGCCCCGAACAGACGCGGCAGATCGGGCACCGCCTTGTCGGCAAAGGATTTGAACTGACCGCGGCCCTTCAGCATCTCCCGGTAGAACAGCGCCGGCGCCAGCGGCTCCGGCGGCCGGATGGCCAACAGCAGCTCGATCTTTTCCGCGCCGGGGCCGAACGCATGTTTCAGTCGCCCTTGCAAGCCGTCCTGGTCATGCAGACACAGTTTCGATTGCAGCCCGTCGGCCAGGGCGTAGGTCACGGCACGGCTTTCGGTCAGGTAGCTCCAGGCCGGGAACGACAATGCCGTCGTGCCGCCCATGCAGTGCTCTTTGCTGTAGGCCGCCTTCCAGAATGGATCATCGACCGTGAAGGCCATCCCCTCCCCGTCCGGCACCAGCCAGGTGCCGCCCGCTGCCGGCGGCAGGTTCCAGACCATGTCTTCGCCCGCCTTGCCGCTTATGGTGAGCCGCAACGCGCCGCCTTCGGTGTCAAGCACTAGATCGTGGCCCGCGCTGTCAGTCCAGTGATGGCTCGTTGCGCCGTCATCGGTGACGTTTATGTCCTGCGCGGGATAGAGCGGCGGCATGACCGTCACCGCCGTGCCGTCCGGCAGTTGCGCCTCGATGCTCAGGGTGCGTGGATCGACATTATAAACCGTGTCATCGATCTTCATGACAAGAGGCGACGCGGCCGCGGACCCGGCGATGACAACACCCAGCCAAAGCGTCAGACCCGATAAAGCGCCCCTGATCATATATGCCCCCTGTAAGATATGCCCGACGCTAGCAGGCCCGCCCGCGCCCGGCAATTAACGTATCGGTGAGCCGCTATTGACAAAACATACTGCATCACACATACTGTGTAATATACAGTGTACAACACATACTATGCGAGACGCAGGCTATATGGACGGTGAAAGCGATCTTTTCGAGAGTTTGCGCGCGGAGTTGCGGCGCGGATCGCTCAGCCTGGCGGTCCTCGCCCGGCTCAGGGTGGAGCGTTACGGCTACACCCTGCGCCAGGCCCTGGCCGAGGACGGGCTGGATATGGAGGAAAGCACCCTCTATCCGCTGCTGCGCCGGCTGGAGGCGCAGGGGCTGCTGGTCAGCGAATGGCGCGAGGAAGAGAAACGTAAAAAGCGGTTCTACGTTCTCTCTCCTGCGGGAGAGATCATGCTGGAACGGCTGATCGGAGAATGGCGGGCCATCAGCGCCTCGCTGGAAAAGATAACGGGTAAAGCGGTTTAAAGGGGTTCAAAATGGACATGCTGGAAGACTATCTGCGGGCCGTATCGCGGCTTCTGCCAAGGGCCAAACGCGAGGACATCATCGCCGAACTGCGCGACGAGATCCTGACGCGCATCGAGGCGAAGGAGAGCGAACTCGGCCGCACGCTCAAGCCTGACGAGACGGAGCAGGTGCTGCGCGATTTCGGCCACCCGATCGTCGTCGCAGCGCGCTACCGTGACGGCCCGCAATACAGCGTCGGCCCCGCCCTCTATCCGTTCTGGATCTTCGCCGTGCGCCTGGCCGTGATCATCGAGATCGTCATCTCCGCCATTGTCTTCTTCGGCCGCATCGTGGGTGGCGCCAATCCCGCCCAGGCGTTCGGCACCGCCCTCGGCTCGGGCCTCACCGGCGTCATGACCCTGATCGGCTTCGCTACGGTCGCCGCCTGGATCATCGAGCGCAAGGGCATCACCATCGACTACTTCAACACCTGGCGGGTGCGCGACTTGCGCTTCCTCGATTTTCCGGTGTGGAACTGGGGCGATGTCAGCGAGTCATTCGATAAATGGCAAAGCGGCGCGCCCTATCGTGGGGGCTCGCGTGACTACGCCTATCACGGATGGACCCTGCGGCAGTCCTCGGTCGGACGCGGCGTCGGCGCCATCGTGGCGGGCGTGGTCTTTATCCTGTGGTGGGTGGGCATTCTGAGCTTTGGCCTGCGCCCGATTCCGGTCGATTATGCCAGCCTGCATGTCGATCCCGGCCGATTGGCTCAGGTCGACTGGCCGGCGCTCAAGGCCGCGCTCTACTGGCCCGTCCTCGGCCTGGCTGACCGCCACCGTCCTGTTCGGCGCCGCCGTCCTGACCTGGCCCCGCGGCGTCCGCCTGCGCGGCGTGATCGACATGGTCATCGGCCTGTCCGTCATGGGCCCGGCCGGCTGGGTCTGGACCGCCTCCCCGATCACCGATGCCGTCCGCGTCGATGACGTGCCGCACCTTTTTCAGCGTATCCAGGTCTTCCTCGCCAATCCGATTCCCATCCCGCTGGAACTGGGCGTGACGGTCTTCCTGATCCTGTTCGCCTTCGGCGGCGCCTGCCGGGCACTGGGCGGCCTGTGGGAACTCCTCACCGGCGCCCCGCGCTATCCGGGGATGCACCCTAAGCCGCCTTCATCGCCGGGCGGTGCAGGCGGACACAGTTCCGGCCGCCGGCCTTGGCGGCATAGAGCGCGATATCAGCCAGGGCAACCATCTGCGACAGCTCTTTTTCCGGCACATTCGACCAGTGAATGCCGAAACTGGCGGTAATCCGGCCGCCTTCACCGAAGTCGAATGTCTCGATACATTCGCGGATCTTTTCCGAAACCCGCTGTGCGCCGCGCCGGTCGATACCCGCACAGACCACCACAAACTCTTCCCCGCCCCAGCGCGCCACCAGATCGACCGCGCGCACATTGCGGCTGATCACCCCGGCAATCTGGGCCAGCACCCGGTCGCCATACGCGTGGCCAAAGCGGTCGTTCAGCGCCTTGAAGTGGTCTATATCGATCAGGATGACGGTCATCGCCGCCTCACGCCGCGCCCGGCGCAATTCCTCAAAGCGTTCGGTGACACCCCGGCGGTTCAGCACCTTCGTCAGGTGATCGTGGCGCGCCGCCTCCTGCGCCTCACGCAAGGCCAGGGCATCCAGGGTCCGGCGCTCGCGCAAGGCCCGCCGCAGATTACTGAGCCGGTAGCCGAGATAGGCGACGATCATCAGGATCCACAGGCCGAGCAACAGCGAATACCACTGCGCGTCGCTCATGATCGCAGTCCTGATCTCAATGCCCTTTATCCGGAAGGCGTGCGGCCCCAGCGGTGCCTCGGAACCGGTTTCGATGATGATCGAGGTGATATTATCGAACTGCGGCCGGCCATACTGCGGGGCCAGTTTGTATTTGCGCAGCCACCAGTCGGCCACGCCGAAATCATCGGGCACGAAGCTGGTCCGCTGCCATTTTCCGGGCGTGGTGTCGGCCTCCACGCGCAGATATTTCGGCGTGTCGTCATCGGTGGCGCGGCTGTAATGCGGGTCGAAATTCTTGAGATGCACCCGGAATGAGGTCGCGTGGCCCTCGTACATCAGGGTGATGGCGAGGGTGCGCATATTGGTCAGGTTCAGGCCGTGCGTGCCACGATTGCGATCGACAAACAGTTCATAGCCGCAATAGGGATACGGGTTGCCGGCACGCAGGTCGCAATCCCAGGCCAGCGGCCCGGTGCCCTGCACCACCGTCTTGCCGCCGGAATCGGCATCGGAAAAGACCAGATGACTGTTTGAGGCGGTACTGGCCGGTGTAAAGTGCGTGGTGCGCAGGAGTATCTGGTCCTGCCAGATGACGGCCCCGGCGGTGAGCAGCAACAGCCCCAGCAGTGCCAGTTCAAACCTGACATTCGCCAGCAGGCGCGCGGTTCGGCCGGCACGCTCCGCGAAATCCTTAGGCAAGCCCTTGATACGCAAGGCCATTCACTACCTCAAACCACAGGTTTCCATTTTCCCTGTGGATATCTTACACGCCAACCCTAAGCGGACCGTGAAGGTTTAGCGTTAACGCGGTTATCTTAAATCATCGCATCCATTATTATTTTCTTTTTATTTCGTTTTATATCATTTTATAACTTGTAGTATTTTTATAGCCAATTAACCTGGGAACAAAGCACCCGTCTTTCGTCCGGGTGCAGACATGGGAGATATCAATGACTGTGTTTGCCTTTTCCCGCATTCTGGCGCTTTCGGCCTTCGTGACTTTCGCCCTGACCGCTTGCGGCACCAGCACGCAGGCATCCCCGGCAGAACCGCCGCCTGCGCCAGACTCCGCGGTTCAGGCGGTCTTTGCCACGACAGACTCCGACTTTCCCAATCCCGAACGCGGCTTCTACCATGCGTCGGCTACCGGCCTGGAGGCGCTCGACGCCGCTGAAATGACGCAAGCCTACGCCGATGGCTATCGGCTGATCTATGTCCGGATCAATCTGGATGACTACCTTGATGCCGACCTGCCGCCCGCCTTTCTGCAGCGGCTTGAGGCCGGCTTCGCCGTCGCCCGCTCATCCGGCGTCAAGCTGATCGTCCGCGCCACCTATAATTATCCGCAGGGCGAGACCGAATATCACGATGCCAAGGACGCCTCCCTGGCGCGGGTGAAAAGCCAGCTTGCGCAGCTCAAGCCGCTCCTCAATCGCAATGCCGACGTCATCGCCTTCATGCAGGCCGGCTTCATCGGCGCCTGGGGCGAGTGGCACACCTCGTCAAACAACCTCACAACGCCCGAAAACCGCACCGCGATCAAAGACGCCCTGCTCGATGCCGTGCCGCCGACGCGCTTCATCCAGTTCCGCTATCCGCCCTATATCCGCGACTGGTATCCAAACCCGCCGGGCGTGACCGCGGCGATAAAAGACAATTTCCGCATCGGTTTTCATAACGACTGCTTCCTGGCCAGCCAGACGGATGTCGGCACCTATTCGGAAGACCCGGCCACCCGCGCCGGCGAGCAGCAGTTCACCGACGCGCTGGGCGATGCCGGCCCCTTCGGCGGCGAGACCTGCAATCCGGCCGATGACCCTGGTGCTATCCCCCGCACCGCCTGCGCCGATATCCTGGCCGAAGGCGCGCGCTACAATCTCACCTACCTGAATGATGGCTATTATCGCCGCCTGTTCCATGACAACTGGACAAAAGGCGGCTGCATGACCGAGGTTCGCAGCCATATGGGCTACCGCCTGGCCCTCGTCAGCGTGGCTCATGCGAAAACCGCCGCACGCGGCAGTGATTTGTTGATTTCAATCGTGATACGTAACAGCGGCTGGGCACGGCTCTATAACGCCCGGCCGGTCGAGATCATTCTGCGCGATCCGGTCTCCGGAGACCTTCGGCGTCTGGAAGCAAACGGCGCCGATCCGCGCCGCTGGCTGCCGGGCGCGGATACGACTGAGACCCTTAAAATCAGCCTGCCGGCGGATTTACCCGCGGGCACGCGCGAGGTCTGGCTGGCCCTGCCCGATGCCGACAGCCGGATTCAGGCCGATCCGCGCTTTGCTATCCGCCTGGCCAATGCCGATAACGCGGCGAAAGGCCAGACATGGGACGCGGACCTGGGCGCCTTCGCGCTCGGCACCACGTTAGATATAAGGTAGGCCCTGCCCTTAAAGCCAAACTTGCCAATCCCCTTGTTCACGATTAGCCTCGGCACTGTACTTTGCGAAAGCGCACTGTCACAAAAGGGGGAAACATAATGTCATTTACCATCGCCAATGTCTTCGGCGGCACCTTTTCCAGCATCCGGAAAGGATTCATTCCGCTGCTCATTGTCACCCTGCTGCTCTATCTGGGACCAAACCTGCTTGTCACCCTGGGCCTGCGCTTTGGAATGGGCGTTAACCTGGGCACGCTCGCGGCCTTTCAGGGCAAGGCCCTGGCTGTAACCATAGCGGCCTCGCTCGTGATGTATTTTCTGGTTTTCGTCCATATCAGCACGGTGACCGAGATCACCGTCCTGACCGCCACGGACCAGCCCGTTAATCTGGGCACGATTTTGAAACATGGTGTCGTCAATGCTATCCCCATCTTCGTGATCTATCTGCTGTGCGGTATCGGCTGGATGATCGGCAGTCTGTTCCTGCTCGTTCCCGGCTTTATTTTCGGCACCATCTTCTCGCTTGTCATACCCATCTATGTCGCGGAAAGGTCGGGTATATTCAAAGCGTTCGGTCGCTCACGCGCGCTGACCAAGGGGCGCCGCTGGGGTGTTTTCGGCTTCTGGTGCCTGATCGTGGTCATTTTCTACATCCTGATGCTGGCCATCGAAATGCCCATCATCATGCCGATCATGCGCCAGGCCATGCAGGCCCAGACCACCGGACAGACGCCCACGGATTTCATGCCGCCCGGGTCGATGCTGGTCCTGCTCACCATTGCCGGCAGCCTGGCCAGCGTCATCTTCCTGATGATCAATGCCACGGTCTATAACTGCCTGCGCTTCGAGAAGGAGCGCTATACCGGCCTGAACGTGGAAAAGATCTTCGAGTAGAACTTTTAAGCGGCGGAACCCACCGGTTCCGCCGCTACACAACTATCCCTTAGGTGATGATCTAAAATCGTGTGCGGGCCGGTGCGGCCGACTTTCCCTCGGATCACACCACTATTTTTTGACACTGCCCACCTTTGATGATAGCGCTGTCATTGAATAACCGTGCCGAATTTGTCTAAATCAAACAATCGCCCGGTAAAACCCCTTCGGACTTGTCCTCAGCAATGCGTACAGATAGATATTCGGCAATAGTCAGGGGGCGGCACGCAAAGTGTTAGACAAGTCGGCCAGGCGCAGTGTACGGGCCTCCAGTTCGGGGCGCGCAACACTGGACGATATTGCCGCGAAACTCGGCGTATCAAGCATTACCGTGTCGCGGGCGTTTCGCAATCCGGGCAAGGTCGCGGACGAATTGCGCGAACGGATAATTAAGGTGGCCGATGAGCTTGGCTATGTCCGCAACAGAGCCGCGAGTACCCTGGCCTCCGCCCGGTCCATGAATATCGCGGTCATCATCCCCTCCTTAGGCAACGCCGTCTTCGTCGACATACTGAACGGTATCGACAAAATCCTCCGGCCGCGCGGATACCAGATGCTCCTGGGCGTCAGCCATTATTCATCGGAAGAGGAAGATGCGCTCGTCCGCGCCTATCTGGCCTTCGATCCCGACGGCATTATATTGCCAAGCCTGAACTATCGGGAATCGACGCGGCACCTGCTTGAAAAGACCGGCGTGCCGGTCGTGCATCTCATGGAATTGTCCGACCAGCCTGACGTTCATTGCGTTGGCTTTTCGCAGGAAGCCGCCGGCAAGGCGATGACACAACACCTTCTGGCAAAGGGCTACAAACGCATCGCTTTTGTCGCTTCCCAGCTTGATTCGCGTACTCTGGCGCGCGGCCGCGGATACCGCGACGCCCTTGTGGAAACCGGGCTGTATGACCCGAAGCGCGAGCTTATGGTGCCGGATCCGTCCTCGATCGCCCTGGGCGGCCGCTTGCTTCAGCGCCTTCTGCAACAGGCCCCCGACACCGACGCGATCTTTTTCTGTAATGACGACCTGGCGCAGGGCGCGCTTTTTGAATGTGCGCGGCAACAGATTCCCGTGCCGTCGCAACTGGCCGTCGCCGGCTTCAATGACCTTTCTGCCTCGGCTTCGACCGTGCCTTCGCTGACCACAATCGCCACGCCGCGATTCGATATCGGCGTCCAGGGCGCAAACATGCTCTTGTCCCTTATCGAACATCAAAGGGTAAACCGTTCGAGCATCGATCTGGGTTTTGAACTGAAGCCTCGGGAAAGTGCCTGAAAACCGGCTTGCACCCGTGATAAAATTTGACCGCAGCGGGATCAACTCAGACATTTTTTAAAAATCGGATTTGACTCCGGCGAAATTTCACGCATAGTGACGTTCGCATGACAGCGTTACCATCTGATAGCGCTATCATGTAATAAAATATGACACAGGAAATGCCCTTGCCTGCCCGGAAACGGTCGGGCTTTTACAAAACCAAACAATGTTAGCGCTGTCATTATGCTTATAAAGCATAAGGCAGATAACGCAATGCTATGCGATAAAAAGCGGCATGAAAATGCCCGCGCACAATGTTAGCGCTGTCATAATGCACCACATTGTTTTCAAACAGGATTGGGAAAGAATATGCACAACTCGAAGCGAAACATCTTGATCGGATCAGGGTCGCTGCTGGCGTTCTGCGCCTTTGCGGGCGCCGTTCTGGCGGCCGAGCCCGCGCCGCAGCAAACGGACAAGTCCGATGACACCACTGTCGTTGTCGTCACCGCCTCGCGCATCACATCACGCGGCTTCAAGGCCCCTACCCCGACAACCTCCATCAGCACGACGGACATCGCCAACATGGCGCAGCCGAACGTGTTCACCACGATCACGCAATTGCCTTCCCTGCAAGGCTCCAGCGGCGTGGCCACCAATACGTTCAGCACATCGAGCGGCCAGCAGGGCCTCAGCTCCTTCGCCCTGCGCGGCCTGGGCGTCAGCCGCACCCTGACCCTGCTCGACGGCCAGCGCGTCGTCCCTTCCAATATCGGCACCGGCGCCCCTGACATCAGCCTGTTCCCGCAACTGCTGCTCAAGCGCGTGGACGTGGTCAATGGCGGCGCCTCCGCTTCCTGGGGGTCCGATGCCGTCGGCGGCGTCGTCAATTTCATCACCGACAAAAAATTCGAGGGCTTCAAGGCCAATGTCGAAATGGGTGAAACGACCTATGGCGATGACAAGCAGGGGCTGGTCCAGATGGCCTTCGGCAAGTCCTTCCTGGAAGGTAAGCTGCACACCGAGTTCGCCGTTGAATACCACAAGGAAGACGGCATCGAAGCCGGCGACTTTGGCGAGAATGCCGCCAACGGCCGTGACTGGTATCGCAGTTCAACCCTGGTCAATACCGGCATCACCAATAACGGCTCACCGCAGTACGTGAACGTCGATCACGCTCAATCCACCACCTATTCGAAATATGGTTTGATCACCTCCGGCCCGCTGCAGGGCATTGCCTTCGATCAGAACGGTAATCCGTATAACTTCGCCTATGGCTCGAACGGCGTACCGCAAAAGGATGCAGCCGGCACGGTCGCGGGCTGCTATATCGGCTTCTGCGTTGGCGGCGACACCTCAGCCAATGTCGGCGTCGGGGCCAGCCTGCAATCGGCCATCACCCGGTCGAACTTCTATAATCGCACCTCGTTCGATCTGAACGAGGACAACGAAATCTACTTCACCATCAACCTGGCCAAGGTCGATACGCACAACCAGCCGAACCCCGGCTTTACCGAACCGGGCCTGACTATCCAGTGCTCGAACCCTTACGTGCCTGACACGATTGTCACCCAGTGCGGCCTGAATGGTATTACCAGCTTCAAATTGGGCACGGTTACGCCCTTCCTGCCCAGCATCCGCGTCAATACCGAGCGCAAGCAGGAACGGTTTGTTGTCGGCGCCGACGGCAAGTTCGAGCTGTTTGGCAGCAACTGGAACTACGACGCCTATTACGAGCACGGCAAGCAGAACTCGGATATCTTTGTCCATAACCTCCTGCTGAAGGGCCGCTTTACCGCCGCGATCGATGCGGTAGAAGAGAATGGCGTCATAGTCTGCCGTGATCCGGTGGCCCGCGCCAATGGCTGCCAGCCGATCAATGTTATCGGCAACCAGACCCCGAGCGCCTCGGCGATCGCCTATCTGCAACCGGCCGTCGGCGCCTACCAGAATACGATCCAGACCCAGGACGTAACGGCCGTCAGCATTTCGGGCGAGCCTTTCTCACTGTGGGCCGGCCCGGTTTCGATGGCGACCGGTGCGGAATATCGCCGCGAATGGTACAGCGCCGTGGCCGATCCCTATGGCAACGGCACGACCACGCCTTATAATGCCGACTATCCGGCCGATCCGCTGCTCAGCACGGGCGGCGGCAATTTCTACGCCGGCAACTACCGCAACGGCACAGGCAGCTTCAACGTTATCGAAGCCTTCCTGGAATTTAACGTGCCGCTGCTTAATTCCGACGCGACCGGCCAGCTCAACATGAACGTCGCCGGCCGTGCCGAAAAATACAGCACGGCGGGCAATGCCGAAGCCTGGAAGGTCGGCTTTACCTGGGATACCCCCTCAGCGGCCTGCGCTTCCGCACCGTCCGGTCCCAGGACGTGCGGGCGCCGAACCTGAACGACCTGTTCGGCCCAACCACCTCGACCAATATGCCGAACTTCACCAATCCGTTCACCAACACCACTTTGACCATTTCGCAGAACCAGGGCTCGAACCCAGGCCTCAAGCCGGAAATCGCGCAAAACTTCACCTTCGGGGCGGTTCTGTCGAACCCCGACTGGCTGCCTGGTTTCAGCGCGTCGATCGACTATTACGACATCAAGCTGGAAGACGCGATTGCCTCCGGTCCCAACGCCACCCAGCTCGTACAGTACTGCTTTGACGGCTCCGTGCCGGCGGCCTGTAACGCCTTCGATCTGACCGGCGCCAACCCGTATGTCAATGTCGGCAGCATCAACGCCGCCTCGATCAAGACGAGCGGTGTCGATTATGAACTGAGCTATCAGATGCCGCGCCCGCTCGGTCTGCAGGGCAACCTGATCTTGCGCGGCCTGGCGACCAATGTGCATAACTTTACCACGGTACCGGGCCTGCCGGGCACCATTCCTTCGGAATCCGCCGGACAGAACTCCGGTGCGACGCCTGACTGGAAAGCGCTGTTCGTCCAGACCTATTCGACGCCGACCTACAGCCTGACCCTGCAGGAACGCTGGTTCAGCAACGGCGTGATCGGTACGCAATATGTGGTTTGCAGCACGGGATGCCCGGTTTCGACCTCCAACAACCCGACCCTGGACAACAACACCATGAAGGGCGCGACCTATGTCGATCTGGCCGGTTCCTACAACATCAACAAGAATGTCGTGGCCTACTTCAAGATCGACAACCTGTTCAATGTCGATCCGGAGCCATCGCCCCAGACCAATACGGGCCTCGATGTAAACCCTGCGCTCTATGATACGCTCGGCCGCTTCTACCACGCAGGCCTGCGGTTCAACTTCTAAAACCATCCACCGGATATCCGCTGCCTGGCGGCAGATATCCGGTGCTCCTTATTGGAGCGTTTTTCTCCCCCACTTGGCGCGATATCCTGGCAAGCGTGAGCGCAGCGATATTCGAGCCACATGCTTTCAGGCGAAGCCTTCTCCCTGGGCGCCTGGAAGCATGTTTTTTCTTTTCATTCCACGTCCCTGTCGGGCTCCGAGGTAACGCATTGACACTTTCGGCGAAGGCGATCGTCATCATGGGCATCAGCGGGTGCGGCAAATCCACCCTTGGCAATGCGCTGGCCGAGGCAACAGGATACCGGTTCATCGAAGGGGACGATCTCCATACCCCGGAGAATATCGCCAAGATGTCCGCCGGCATCGCCCTGACGGATGATGACCGCTGGCCCTGGCTGGAACGCGTCGCCGATGTGCTGGGCAGCGCTGATGAAAGCAGTGGTGTCATCATCTCCTGCTCGGCCCTTAAATATATTTACCGCGATTTTCTGAGATTGCGGGCCGGGCACCCCATTCTGTTCGTCTTCCCGAATCTCCCGGTCGAGGTCGTGCGCGCCCGTCTGCGCCATCGTTCCGACCATTACATGCCGCCGAGCTTAGTGGACAGTCAGTTGGCAATACTCGAACCGCCCCGGCCGGATGAACGGGTGCTGATCCTGAATGGTACGCCCACCACCGCCCAGTCCGTCAACCTGGTCATGGGTTATCTTTCGGCCCTGACCGAACTCCCCACCTGATCCCTCCCCCCACACCGGAATTGAGGTTACGCTTATGGTACGCAAACACTGGCAAAAAAGACACTGGATGCTCGCTGCGTCCCTGACCGTTCTCTCGTTTGGCATCTGGTCATCGGCCCAGGCCGGCCAGTCGGTTTTCGTGACCGCGCCCCACGATCCGCTGGCCATAACAGTGAAAGCGGTGGGCGATGGCAAGGCGGACGATACGGCCGCGATCCAGGCCGCGATCGATACCGCCGCCAAATCCGGCGCCGGCAGTATTGTCTGGCTGCCATCCGGCCGCTATCGCCTCACACGGACCCTGCTCGTGCCGCCAGCGGTGCGGTTGTTTGGCGAAGGCGCGAAACGGCCCACGCTTGTCCTGGCGGACCGGACGTCGGGGTTCGATACGGGTGTGAAAACCATGGTGACCTTCACCGGCGCCGATCAATATGCCACCGGCCCCGTGCCCGTGCCGGTGCCCTCGGCCATGCCCGGCAAACCCGATGTGCGTGATGCCAATTCCGGGACGTTCTATTCGGCGCTGTCGAATATTGATTTTGAAATCGGCGATGGCAATCCGGCCGCGGCGGCCGTACGCTTCCGGGTCGCCCAGCATGGCTATCTCAGCCATATCGACTTCCATATCGGCTCAGGCTTTGCCGGTATTTACCAGGCCGGTAACGAAGCCGAAGATCTGCACTTCTATGGCGGGCGCTACGGCGTTGTCACCGAAAAGACCTCGCCCGCCTGGCAATTCACCCTGATTGACTCGCACTTTGAAGGCCAGCGCGATGCCGCCATCCGCGAGCACGAGGTCGATCTCACCCTTGTCAACGTCACGATCAAGGATACGCCGACCGGCATCGATATCGACAAGGGCTACAGCGACAGCCTGTGGGGCAAGGACGTGCGCTTCGAGCGCGTGTCGAACGCCGCCGTGGTCATCAGCAATGAGAACAGCCCCTTTACCCAGATCGGCTTCGATAACGCCATGGCCGCGAACGTACCCGTTTTCGCCCGCTTCCGCGAGTCCGGGAAAACCGTCAAAGGACCGGCCAAAGCGTACCAGATCGGCGCATTCAATTACGGGCTAAAAATCGATAACCTCGGCGAAATGGGGCATTTCGACACCCACTTCCAGGCCAAGCCGCTGGCGCAACTGCCCAAATGGGATGGTCCCGTGCTGCCGGCCCTGCCGCCTGTCGATCAGTGGGTGGATGTCCGCAGCCAGGGCGTTATCGGTGACGGCGTGGCCGACGATACGGCGGCCCTTCAAAAGGTCATCGATAATAATCGCGTCGTTTATCTGCCGATCGGCCATTACCTGGTCAGCGACACCCTGCATCTGCGCCCGGACACGGTTCTGATCGCCCTGCATCCCAGCGCGACCCAGATCACCCTGGCTGAAAATACGCCGGCCTACCAAGGCGTCGGCAATGCCAAGGCCCTGGTCGAAAGCGCCAGGGGTGGCAACGCCATCATCACCGGCCTCGGCCTGTTCACCGGCGGCGTCAATCCGCGCGCCACGGCGCTGCTGTGGAAGGCCGGTGAAGGCTCGCTGGTGGAAGATGTCCGCATCCACGGCGGCCACGGCACGCTTCTGCCCAATGGCAAGCGCGTCGATTTCTCCGACCCTAAGTTCCGCATGGATGGCCAGCATCCCGGCATCTGGGTGACCGATGGCGGCGGCGGCACCTTCGTGGCCAACTGGACGCCCAATACCATGTCGGACGCAGGCTTCTATGTCAGTAATACCAAGACCCCCGGCCATGTCTATGAACTGTCGGCCGAGCACCATAACCGCCATGAAATCGTGCTCGACAACGTGGAAAACTGGGAATTCCTGGCGCCCCAAACCGAGCAGGAAGTGATCGACGGGCTGGAATCGATGTCGCTGGAAGTGCGCAACTCGAAGAACATCCTGTTCGCCAATTATCACGCCTATCGCGTGACCCGCAGCCTGAAACCGGCACCGACCGCCGTCAAACTGTTCAATGTCGATAATATCCGCTTCCGTAATATGTCCACCAATGCCGAAAGCGGCTACGCCACCTGCGATGATAACGGTTGCGGCACCTATCTGCGCGCCAGCAAGTTCTCGTTTGAAAATGCCGTCACCGACATGACGCACAAGCTAGAGGTGCGTGAGCGGCAGTTCGCCGTGCTCGACGTATCGGCCATGCCGCCGGCGCCTCAGCCTGCGAACGTGCCGGCCGGCCTGACGGATGCGAAGGTCGAAAAGCTGGAGGACGGTTTCTATTCGATCGCCGGGGGCGCGGTCGATGACAAGGGCAATCTCTATTTTGTCGACCACCACTTCCACCGCATCTATCGCTGGTCGGAAGCAAAGGGCCTGGAAGTCGTGAGCGATGCCGCACTCGACCCGGTCAACCTGGCCGTCGATAAATCCGGGCACCTGATGGTCCTGTCCTCGGATGGCCCGAACGCCACGGTCTACAGCCTCGATCCGTGGGCCGCCACGCCGGAACTGACCCGCATTGCGCCCACGCCGGTCGCGGCGCACCCCGACGCGGTCACCGCCCTGCCCGGCAATCTCTGGAACAACGGCGAATTCCGCGACCAGCTCGATCCGAAGACCTACACCTTCACCACGCTGGCGGAGATGTTCGCGCGCGACGTCGCTATCCCGAAGCCGCTTGAATATGTCTCTCCGGATGACAGCCTGGTCCTGCCGGCCTTCCGCGTCTACAGGCAGGGGCCGACCAACTTCCAGGGCTGGCGGTGGTCCGATACGCTCGACACCTACGGCTTCGTCACGGGCAAGCCCGGCGACCGGGTGACGGTCAGCAACGGCTCCGAAGGGCGGATCTACAGCGGGCAGGTCGGACAAGGCGGCAGCCTGACCGATCTGAAGCCGCTGACCGACCGCGGCGGTGAAAGCGTCGCCGTCGATGCCAAAGGGCGGCTGTTCGTCGCCAACGGGCAGGTCTTCATCTATGACAATGAAGGCAAATCCCTCGGCCGCATCGATACGCCGGAACGGCCGCTGCAACTGATCTTCGGCGGCCCCGACCGACAGACGCTGTTCATTCTCACACATCACAGCCTTTACAGCCTCGATGTGAAAGGTTTCTGATCCATGCTGGCCCTGTCCCCGGAAACGACCGCCCTGGTCATCGTCCTCGCCGCGGTCGTGTCCCTGATCGTCATGATCGCCTGGGCCAAGGTCCAGCCCCTGCTGGCCTTTGTCGTGGCATCGATTCTGGCCGCTCTGCTGCTGCAAATGCCGCTCGACAAGGTGACGCATTCGATCGAGCAGGGCATCGGGGATATGGTGGGCTCGCTCGCCGTATTACTGGCCTTCGGCGCCATCTTCGGCAAGATCGTTGCCGACAGCGGCGCGGCCAAGAAGATCTCCAAGGTGCTGATCGGGCTGTTCGGCGACAAGCGCATTGCCCTGGCCCTGTGCCTGACCGGCTTTATCGTCGGCATTCCCCTCTTCTATAACGTAGGGTTCGTATTGCTGGTGCCGCTGATTTTCTCGGTGGCGCGCCAGTCTGCCCGGCCGATCGTATTCCTCGCCGTGCCGGTCATGGCGGGCCTGTCCATTGCGCACGGCTTCCTGCCGCCGCATCCGTCACCAGCGGCGATCGTGCCCATGTTCAGCGCCAATATGGGCCTGACCCTGATCTACGGGCTTATCGTCGGCATCCCCACCGCCCTGATCGCCGGCCCGGTGTTTGCCCTGAGCGTCAGGCACATCCGGGCCAATCCACCGGCGCTGTTCGTTGCGGAGGAGATTCCGGACGACCAGTTGCCGTCAGCGGCCAACAGCTTCCTGACCGCGCTTCTGCCGGTCATCCTCCTGACTGGTTTCACCCTGCTCGGTTATGCCAGCGGTCTCGATGCGTCTGAGAAGGCGCTCATCAGTTTCCTCGGCAATCCGATGATCGTGATGCTGGTGTCCGTCATTGTGGCGCTGGTGACCCCGGGCCTGGGGCGGCGCAAGCCGCTGGGCGAACTCATGACCGGCTCGGGCACGGCCCTGCGCGAAATCGCCCCGATCCTGCTGATCATCGCCGGCGCGGGCGCCCTGAAGCAGATCTTCGTCGATGGCGGCGTCAATGATCAGCTTGGCATTCTGCTCAAGAGCCTGCCGGTGCCGCCGCTGGTCCTGGGCTGGCTGATCGCCGGGGTCATCCGCCTGTCCCTGGGTTCGGCGACGGTGGCCGGATTAACCGCCGCAGGACTGGTCACGCCGCTGGTCAAGGCCAGCGGGGTCGATCCGAACCTCATGGTGCTGGCGGTCGGCGCCGGCAGTCTGATGTTCAGCCATGTCAACGATTCCGGCTTCTGGATGTTCAAGGAATATTTCGGCCTGTCCGTCAAGGACACCCTGCGGTCCTGGACCCTGATGGAGGGCCTGGTCGGTATATTCGGACTGATCTTCGTCCTCATTCTCAATCAGTTTCTGAAATAGCGCAGACGGTTTTTTGCCTGCGCATATACGGAAACTATATGACGGCATCCGGTGATTATACGCCGGGCATACGCCTGAGCGCTTAAAACAGCCTCCATCACAGGAGGTTCTCATGAGCATCGTCTATCTGCTGATTGGCAGCATTTTCTTCGTCATCTGCAAGACATTTGTCGAATATTGCGAAAAGCTGCGGGAGGACGGGCAATGACCGTTCTCTATGTCGCGGCCGGCCTCATCACCCTGGCCATAGCGGGCTATCTGATCATCGCCCTGATCAGGCCCGAACTCTTTCCGTAACATTCGAGCCATAAATCCGAGACTGTCACATGTCCTATGCACTCACGGGCAATAGCTGGTTGCAGCTTGCCCTTTATCTGGCTGCGCTTATCGCGCTCGCCTGGCCGCTTGGCCTTTACATGGCTAAAATCCTCACGGCCGAGCGCCTTTTCATGGCGCCGGTCGAAAACGCCGTTTATGGCGCGCTAGGCATCAAGCCCTCCGAAGACATGACCTGGAAAAACTATGCCACGGCGGTCATCGTCTTTTCCTTCGGCGGTTTTGCCCTGCTCTACCTGGTCCTGCTGTTCCAGAGCCACCTGGGCCTTAATCCACAGGGCATGGCCGACCTGACGCCCGACCTTGCCTTCAATACGGCGGTCAGCTTCGTCACCAATACCAACTGGCAATCCTATGCCGGTGAAAGCACGCTTGGCTATGCCAGTCAGATGCTCGGCCTAAGCGTGCAGAACTTCCTGTCGGCGGCGGTGGGCATCTCAGTGATGGCGGCGCTGATCCGTGGTCTTTCCCGCCAGTCCGCCAAAGGCATAGGCAATTTCTGGGTCGATCTGGTGCGCAGCACGCTTTATGTCCTGCTGCCCCTGGCCCTGGTCTGGGCCGTGCTTTTGGGCTCGCAGGGTGTCATCCAGACGCTTGATGCCTATGTCACCGGCCACACGCTGGAAGGCGCGCAGCAGACCCTGGCGCTGGGCCCCGTGGCCAGCCAGGAAGCCATCAAGATGCTCGGCACCAATGGCGGCGGCTTCTTCAACACCAATTCATCGCATCCGTTCGAGAATCCGACACCGCTTTCCAACTTCATTGAGGTGCTGGCCATCCTGCTGATCCCTGCGGCCTGCTGCTTTGCCTTCGGCCAGATGATCGGCGACAAGCGTCAGGGTATCGCCGTTCTGGCCGCCATGACCCTGGTTTTTGTGCCGCTGACGCTCTTCTGCGTCTCGGCCGAACAGGGCGGCAACCCGCATTTCACCGCGCTGGGCGTCGATCAACTCGCCTCGGCCACCCAGGCCGGCGGAAACATGGAAGGCAAGGAGACCCGCTTCGGCATCGTCAATTCCGCCCTGTGGGCCACGGCCACCACCGCTGCTTCCAATGGCTCGGTCAATGCCATGCATGACAGCTTCACGCCTCTGGGCGGCGCCGTGCCCATGCTGCTGATGAAGTTCGGCGAAGTCATCTATGGCGGCGTTGGCTCCGGGCTTTACGGGATGCTCGTCTTCGTCATCATCACCGTCTTTATCGCCGGACTGATGGTCGGTCGCACGCCGGAATATCTCGGCAAGAAGATCCAGGCGTTCGAGATCAAGATGGCCTCAATCGCCATACTCGCGCCCTGCGCCTTCGTGCTGATCGGTACGGCGTTGGCGGTGCTGACCCCCTGGGGCAAGGCCGGACTCTATAATCCCGGCGCGCAAGGCTTCTCCGAGGCGCTCTACGCCTTCACCTCGGCGGCCAACAACAACGGCTCGGCCTTCGCGGGCCTCGGCGCCAATACGCCCTTCTATAATACGGCACTCGGCATCTGCATGTTGTTCGGACGGTTCTTTGTCCTGCTGCCGGTCCTGGCCGTCGCCGGGTCGCTGGCCACCAAAAAGGCTGTCCCCGTCTCGGCCGGCACCCTGCCCACCCATACCCCGCTGTTCATCGCGGTCCTGATCGGCGTCATTCTGCTGGTCGGCGTCCTGACCTACCTGCCGGCATTGGCCCTGGGGCCAATCGTCGAGCACCTCAACATGATTAAGGGCTAAGTTCATGTCCTCTATAACCGCTAAAAAGTCCGGCCTGTTTGAAGGCGCCGATCTCGGCTCAGTCCTCAAACAAACAATCCAGCGCCTCAACCCGGCCTATCAGGTGCGCAATCCGGTGATGTTCGTCGTCTTTATCGGCTCGATCGTCACCACTTTGATCTTCGCCGTCATGCTGGCCGCACCCACAAGCGTCATTGGCACTTCAGTTTCTGGGGGCCAACCCCTGTGGTTTATCGGCCTGATCACCTTCTGGCTGTGGTTCACGCTTCTGTTTGCCAACTTCGCCGAGGCCATCGCCGAAGGCAAGGGCAAGGCCCAGGCCGACAGTCTGCGCTCCGCCCGCAAGGATGTGTCGGCCAAAAAGCTCGACAAATCGGGCCAGGTCTCGATCGTCGCCGCCAACACCCTGCGCAAGGGCGACCTTGTCCTGATCGAGGCCGGCGATGTCGTCCCCGCCGATGGCGAGGTCATCGAGGGCATTGCCTCGGTCGATGAAAGCGCCGTCACTGGCGAGAGCGCCCCGGTCATCCGCGAATCCGGCGGCGACCGCGATGCTGTCACCGGCGGCACGCGCGTCCTTTCCGACCAGATAAAGGTGCGCGTCACCTCCGATCCCGGCGAGAGCTTCCTCGACCGCATGATCGGCCTGGTGGAAAGCGCCAAACGCCAGAAGACGCCCAACGAGATCGCCCTGTCGATCCTGCTGGCCGCCATGACCCTTATCTTCCTGCTGGCCGTGGCCACCCTCCTGCCCTTCTCGCTGTTTTCGGTGGCGCGCGCCGGTTCCGGCTCGGTCATCACCATCGTGGTGCTGATCGCCCTGCTGGTCTGCCTGATTCCGACCACCATCGGCGGGCTTCTGTCGGCCATCGGTATTTCGGGGATGCAGCGCCTGATCAAGGCCAATGTCATCGCTACCTCCGGCCGCGCGGTCGAGGCCGCCGGCGACGTCAACGTCCTGCTGCTGGATAAAACCGGCACCATCACCTTCGGCAATCGCCAGGCGGTCGAGTTCTTCCCGGCGCCGGGCGTCACCGCCCGGCAACTGGCCGAGGCCGCCGAACTGGCCTCATTGGCTGACGAGACCCCGGAAGGCCGCTCAATCGTGACGCTTGCCCGCACGCAGTTCGGCCTGGCCGAAAGAACCGCCAATGATGTGGAGGCCACCTTCATACCCTTCAGCGCCGAACAGCGCCTCTCAGGCATCGTGGTCAATGAGCGCCATATCATGAAGGGCGCTGGCGATGCCATTGCCGCGCTTGTCGCCCTGAAAGGCGGCGCGGTAACATCGGAAGTGACCGCCCAGATCGACGATATCGCCCGCAAGGGCGGCACGCCGCTGACCGTCGCCGAAGGCCCGCAGGTGCTGGGCGTGGTCTACCTCAAGGATATCGTCAAGCCTGGCATCAAGGCGCGCCTGGCCGACCTGCGCAAGATGGGCATCAAGTCCGTGATGATCACCGGCGACAATCCGCTGACCGCCGCAGCCATCGCTTCGGAAGCCGGGGTTGATGACTTCATCGCCCAGGCGACGCCCGAGACCAAGCTGAAATATATTCGGCAGATGCAGGCCGGCGGCGAAATGGTCGCCATGGTCGGCGACGGCACCAATGACGCCCCGGCCCTGGCGCAATCCGACGTGGCTGTGGCGATGAATTCCGGCACCCAGGCGGCCAAGGAAGCCGGCAATATGGTCGATCTCGACTCAGACCCCACCAAGCTGATCGAGATCGTCGAGATCGGCAAGCAGCTCCTGATGACACGAGGGGCGCTGACCACCTTCAGCATCTCCAACGACCTGGCCAAGTATTTCGCCATCATCCCGGCGGCGTTCGCCACCACCTATCCGGCGCTGGGCCTGCTCAATATCATGCACCTGGCCTCGCCGCAGAGCGCCATCCTGGCGGCGGTAATCTTCAATGCCCTGATCATCATCGCGCTCGTACCGCTGGCCCTGAAAGGCGTCAAATATCGCGCGGCCAGGGCGCAAAACCTGCTCACCCGCAATGTGCTGATCTATGGCCTGGGCGGCGTCATCACCCCGTTTATCGGCATCAAGCTGATCGATATGGGCCTGGCGGCTGTCGGGCTGGCTTAAGAAAAGAAAGGAAGCAAGATTCCCCACCACCAAAGCGCTAAAGCGCTTCGGTCCCCCTCCCCAACAAGTTGGGGAGGTATAAAAGCAAGTCTTTCTTGTACCTCCCCGGCTTTGCCGGGGAGGGGGACCACAAGCGAAGCGAAGTGGTGGTGGGGTTTCTGGCTTAATCAAGGAACCCGAAATGACCAATCTCTTCAAACAGGCGCAGGCCACGATCGTCAGTCTGCTGTTCTTCACCCTCCTTCTGGGCGGCCTCTACCCGCTGCTGACCACAGCCATCGTCCAGACCGCTTTTCATGCCAAGGCCGAAGGCAGCCTGATCCGTGACGGCAAGGGCCAGGTGATCGGCTCCCGCCTGATCGGCCAGAATTTCAGCCAATCGCAATATCTCTGGGGCCGGCTGTCGGCTACTGGCCCGACGCCCTATAATGCCGGCGCCTCTTCCGGCTCCAATCTTGGCGTCAACAATCCGGCGTTGATGGAGGCAGTCAAAGGCCGGATCGACGCGCTGAAAGGCACCAAACCCGTACCGGTAGATCTGGTCACTGCCTCCGGCTCCGGCCTCGATCCGGAGATCAGCCCGGCGGCGGCGGCCTACCAGGTGCCGCGCATCGCTAGCGCCCGCCGGATCAGCGCAGCGGTCGTCACCGAAGCCATCGCCCGATCGACCAGGGGCCGCACCTTCGGAATCCTCGGCGAACCGCGCGTCAATGTGCTAGAGGTCAATCTGCGACTGGATGGCCAACTGAAGTGAACACCCGACCCGACCCCGACAAGCTCCTCGGCCCTCGTCAATGCCGACGAGGGCCGCCTCGCGCGTGGTGCCTTGAAGATCTTCTTCGGGGCCTCGGCCGGCGTCGGCAAGACCTACGCCATGCTCTCGGAAGCCCGGCGATTGGCGGCGGAAGGCCGTGACGTGCTGATCGGCGTCATCGAGCACCATGGCCGCAGCGAAACCAGGGACTTGACGGAAGGGCTGGAGATCCTGCCCCGGCTGGAAATCGATCATCGCGGCGTCAAGGTTCATGAATTCGATCTCGATGCGGCGCTTGCCCGCCGGCCTTCGCTGATCCTGATGGACGAGTTCGCCCACACGAATGCGCCGGGCTCGCGCCATCCCAAGCGCTGGCAGGATGTCGAGGAATTGCTCGACAACGGCATCGACGTCTATACCACCCTCAATGTCCAGCACCTCGAAAGCGTTAACGACCAGGTGGCGCGCCTGACCGGCGTCTGGGTGAAGGAAACCGTACCCGACAGCGTGTTTGACGAAGCGGCCGATATCGCCCTGATCGATATTCCGTCCGATGAACTGCTGAAGCGTCTGGCCGATGGCAAGGTCTATGTCGCCGAAGGCGCCAATACCCGCGCCGCCGAAAACTTTTTCAAAAAGACCAATCTCGGGCACTTGCGTGAACTGGCCCTGCGCCGCACCGCCGAACGGGTGGACGCCCAGAATGACCAGTTGAGCGCCGCCACCGGTCAGGGTGAAGCCGCGCTCTCCGAAAAGGTGCTGGTGCTGGTCGGGCCCGACAGTTTTTCCGGCCGCCTGATCCGCCATACCCGCCGCATGGCCGGCCGTTCCAAGTCGCCGTGGACCGCGCTCTATGTACAGACCGACCGCCACGAACTGCTTGACCGGAAAGGCCGCCTGCGCGTCGAGCATAATCTGCGCCTGGCCGAACGCATGGGTGCCCAGGTGGTGCGGCTGAACGGCACCCATGCCGCCACCACCATCATCACCTACGCCACAGCAAACGGCTTTACCCGCGTTGTGGTCGGCAATCGCAAGGTGCCCCTCTGGCGGCGCTGGGGCAAGTCGCTGTCGCAAAAGCTGATCGAACGCGGCGACGGGCTGGAAATCACCACCCTCAGCGCCGACTATATGCCGGCCGATCGCTCTGAAGCCGCGCGTCCTCGCTCAATCGCAGGTCTGGCCGCGCCGCTGATCGTGCCGTGGATGGACTATGTCTATGCCGCCCTGGTCGTGGCGGTCGTGACCGCCCTGGGCTTTCCCCTGCGCGGCGTCACCGATCCCGACAATCTCGCCCTGCTCTACCTGACCGGCGTGGTCATCGCCGCGGCGCGCTTCGGCATTGGCCCCGCCGTGCTGGCCTCGGTGATCAGCCTGCCCGCCTTCAATTTCTTCTTCACCCAGCCCTATTACACCTTCAGCTTCTATGACTCGCATTACTATTTCACCTTCGGTTTCATGCTGGCCACATCGCTGATCGTCGGCTCCCTGACCGCTCGCCTCTCCCTGCACGCCCGCATGGCGCGCAAAAGCGAACAGGAAACCCGCCTGCTCTACGACCTGACGCGCGGCCTTTCCTCGGTGCGCGGCTATGCCGCCATGGCCGAGGTGACCGCCCGCCACCTGGCGCCGGCGCTCAATGCCGAGGTGCGTTTATGGGTGAGCGAGGACAAGGTGCTGACGGCCTTTCCGGCAGGTGAGAGCGAAATCAGGGAAAGCGGTGCGGTGCAATGGGTGGCGGCCAATGGCCAGATCGCCGGGCGCGGCACCGATACCCTGCCCTCTGCGCGCGGCCTCTACCTGCCGCTTATCGCCGAGAACAAAACCCTCGGCGTGCTCGGCCTGACACCGCCGGACGACCGCGCCTTTACCGGCGCCGACATTCTCGTTTTCGAGACCATAGCCAGCCTGATCGCCAGCGCCCTGCAACGCGCCCAGCGCGCCGATGAGGCCGAGACATCGCGCATCGAAAGCGAAAACGAGAAGCTGCGCAATGTGCTTCTGGCCTCGCTGTCGCATGACCTGCGCACGCCCCTCACCGTGATGAACAACAGCATCTCCACCCTGTTGAAACAACGCAAGAAGCTGCCGCGCGAGGCGGTCGACGAACTGACGGGCCTGTGGGGCCAGATGCAACGCCTGCAGAAGTTCGTCACCAACCTGCTGAAAATGGCGGCCATAACGTCCGGACAACTCAGGCTGAATTTCGAGCCCTATCTGATCCAGGAAATCATCGGTGCCGCCATCAGCCGCGTGGAGCCGCAAAAGGAAAACCGCCAGGTCCGCACCCAGATCAATGGCCAGATACCGATGGTCATGATCGATGGCGCCCTGATCGAACAGGTGCTGCTCAACCTGCTGGAAAACGCTTTCGCGCATACGGCCGCCAACGGCGTTATCCTGATCTCGGTCGAAAACGACGCCGACCGGGTGCGTGTGCGGGTATCGGACGATGGCAACGGTCTGAAACCCGGCGAGGAAGACCAGATCTTCGAGAAATTCCATACCCGCCAGAGCGAGAAATCCGACCGCAGCCATTCCGGCACGGGCCTGGGCCTGGCCATCTGCCGCGGAATCATCCAGGCGCACGGCGGCCTGATCTATGCTAAGAACAATCCGACCGGTGGCGCCAGTTTTATCTTCACTCTGCCAATAGCCAGCGAAGCGGCAAAGGATCAAATATGACCGCCACGATCCTGATCATCGAAGATGAAACCGAAATCCGCCGTTTCCTGCGCGCCACGCTCAATACCAACGGCTTCACGCCGCTGGAGGCCGAAACGGCCCACGAGGGCCTGCAAAAGCTCATCGCCCAACGGCCCGAAGTCGTCATCCTCGATCTCGGCCTGCCCGACCAGGACGGCCAGGATTTCATCCGCGATGTCCGTGAGTGGTCGCAGGTGCCGATCATCGTCGTCTCTGCCCGCGAGCAGGAGGCCGACAAGGTGCTGGCGCTGGAAAACGGCGCCGACGACTACCTGACCAAGCCCTTTGCCGCCGGCGAATTGCTGGCGCGCATCAAGGTAGCCCTGCGCCACGCCCAGCGCGTGGGAAACAGCGTCGGCCATACCTATGATTTTGACGGCCTGAGCATCGACCTCTCCGCGCGGCGCGTGACGCTGGATGGCGAAGAGGTCCGCCTGACGCCGATCGAATACAGGCTGCTCAGTGTGCTGGCCAAGAACGCCGGTAAGGTGCTGACCCACGCCTATCTGCTGAAAGAGGTCTGGGGACGGCATTCAACCGAGCAGAACCACTATCTGCGCATCCATACCCAGCACCTGCGCGAAAAGCTGAACGACGATCCGCTGTCGCCGCGCTTTATCATCACCGAACCCGGTATCGGCTACCGGCTGAAGATATGAGGCGGTAAGGCCCGCCACCATCCTTCGTCAGATCAGGCCCGCATCCTTATAGACCTGTTCCAGTACATCGAGCGGCACGGCGCCGCACAGAAGTCCAGTATCGTGGAACTTTTTGATGTCGAAGGCCGTCCCAGCCTTGGCTGTGGCCGCTGCGCGCAGCTTCAGCCACTGGATCTTGCCGACCATATAGCCCAGGGCCTGCCCCGGCCAGACGCAATAGCGCTCGATCTCGGTCTCGTTGGAATCGCCGAGATTGGTCATCATGAAGGCCATGGCCTGCTCGCGGCTCCAGCGTTTGGCGTGCATTCCGGTATCGACCACCAGGCGGCAGGCACGGAACATGGCATCGCTCAGGTAACCGATATGGCCGAACGGATCGGTCGCGTACATGCCCATATCGGTGCCGGCCAGTTGCTCGGCATAGAGCGCCCAGCCCTCGATATAGGCGTTGAAGCCCGAAATCTTGCGCAGTTCCGGCAGGTTCTTGTTTTCCTGCTGGATGGAAATCTGCATGTGGTGACCGGGAATGGCCTCGTGATAGGTGAGCGTCGGCAGGGTCCAGCTCGGCACTTCCTTCGTGTCGCGCAGGTTGATGTAATAGGCGCCCGGACGCTTGCCATCGAGCGAAGCCCCCTGATAATAGCCGCCCGGCGCACCCAGTTCGGTCGCCTTGGGCACGCGCTTGACCGTCACCTTCGATTTCGGCAGCACGCCGAAGAACTGCGGCAGCTTGGCGAAAACGACCTCGACCTGCTTGTTCAGGTCGGCCAGCAGCTTGTCCTTGCCGGCGTCAGTGTTTTCGTACCAGAATTTCGGATCCTTGTGCATGGCCGCCAGGCGCTCGCCGGTCGTGCCCTTCGTCATCCCCTGCGCCTTCATGATGGCGTCCATCTCGGCCGAGATTTCCTTCACCTTGTCGAGGCCGATCTGGTGGATTTCATCCGGCGTCAGCGTGGTCGAGGTATTGGCCTTGACACCAAAGGCATAGCGCGCGTCGCCATTCGGAATATGCCAGACGCCGGCGTCATGCGTCGCTTTCGGCAGGGCGGCCTTCAGCGCCTCGATCTGACGGCCGAGCGCCGGCAGGATGGCCTCCTGGTACGCCTTGGTCGCGGGCGCCGACCAGTCGCCGGCAATGGCCTTGTCCCCTGGTGCGGTTGACGATCGATTGCACCAGCGGCGACGCGTCGGCCTTGGTGCTGCTTTGCGTCTCCATCTGCCGGATCGCCTTTTGCAGGGCGAAGTCGGGCGGCACGATGCCGTCGGCGATGCTGGCATTGAAGCGTGCCGTTTCCTGGTCGAGCAACTGGGCATACTGGTTCAGGCGGCTGAGATAGGCGTCGGCATCATCCTTGGTCTCGATCGCGTGCTGGCTGTCGAGGAAGTCCGGCACATACTGATAGCTGCCGGTCAGTTGCGTGATCGGGTACGGCCCCCAGTAGGTACCGCCATCACCGAACTTGAAGCTCTTATAGCCCTCCAGCGTGGTTTCGGTATCCCACAGCACGGTGTCGTAATTGATGCGGTCCATGCCGGAGAGCGTATTGCGATCGATGGCCTTCAGGGCGGTGGCCGACTTTTCGTAATAGGCGGTCAGGCGGGCGCGTTCTTCCGGCGTGGCCGGGTCGAGCTTCGATTTCAGCGGGGCCAGCTTGTCCTTGTCCAGACCCAGCGAGGTGGCGAGCATCGGCGAATTGGCCACCGTCTCGTCGTACATCGACTGGAACAGCGTATTGAGATCGGCGGCCTTCGCCGCCGGCTTCGAGCAGGCGGTGACCGCCACGGCCGCCGGGGCGGAGCCGCCGGCCAGCAGATTACGACGATTGATCATATTATTTCCCTTTTTCATCAAATCATTCCAGCCGTTTTGTACACATCATCCAGCACATCCAGCGGCACGGCGCCGCAGGTCAGGCCGACATCATGGAAGCGCTTGATATCGAAGCCGGGCTTCGCCTTGGCGGCATCGCGCAGCTTCAGCCATTCGAGCTTGCCGACCATGTAGCCCAGCGCCTGACCCGGCCAGACGCAATAGCGCTCGACCTCAGCCGTCGCCTCGCCCTGCGCCTTGCCGGCCGTATCCATCATGTAGGTGATCGCCTGTTCGCGGCTCCAGCCGGCGCCGTGGATGCCGGTATCGACCACCAGCCGCACCGCGCGGAACAGGGCATCGTGCAGATAGCCGATACGCCCGGCGGGGTCGGTGTCGTACATGCCCATCTCACCGGCCAGTTGCTCGGCGTAGAGCGCCCAACCCTCGACATAGGCATTGAAGCTGGAGAGCTTGCGCAGCATCGGCAGCCCTTTTGTCTCCTGCTGGATCGTGCCTTGCAGATGGTGGCCCGGAATGGCTTCGTGATAGGTGAGCGTGGGCAGTGTCCAGCTCGGCAGCTCGGAAATATCACGCAGATTTATGTAATACATGCCCGGCCGCGCCCCGTCGACCGATCCCGGACTGTAATAGCCGCCCGGCGCCCCGGCCTCGGTCGTCACCGGCACGCGCTTGACCTGCACCCGGGTATTGGGCCGAACCCCGAACCATTGCGGCAGGCGGATCTGCACCGCCTTGACCTTGGCGTTCAGGTCCTCCAGCAGCTTCGCCTTGCCGGCGTCGTCATTGGCATAAAGATACTGCGGGTCCTTGTACATGGCCTTCATGCGGTCGGCCACGGTGCCTTGCGTGCGCCCCATCGCCCGGAACCGCGTCTCCAGTTCGGCGGTGATCTCGCTGACCTTTTGCAGGCCCAGTTTGTGGATGTCCTTCACCGTCAGGCTCGAAGACGTATTGAGCCTGACGCACTGATCATAATAGGCGCGGCCATTGCTCAGGTTCAGCACCCCGGCATCATGCTTCGCCACACTCTGCTGCGCCGTCAGGGCATCGACCTGGCGGCCAAGCGCCTCCTTCACCGAACCTGAAACAATGGCTGTGGCCTGCGCCTGCCAGTCACCAGCAATCCCCTTGGCCGCCGTGCGCGTCACCAGCGAGGTGACCAGGCCGGAGGTCGCCGGATCGGCGTCGCGCAGAGCGGTCAGCGCCGCGATCGTCTTGCTCATGATGAAATCGGGCGGCACCACGCCGCGCGCGAAATCGGCTTTCGCCCGCGCCGTTTCCTGATCGAGCACCCCCGCCCAGGCCGACAGGCGGCTGAGATAGGCTTGCGCGTCACTGGCATTTTCAATGGTATGCTGGCTATCGAGAAAGTCCGGAATATACTGCCACGATCCCGAAAGCTGGCTGATGACATAGGGATTGGGGAACCCGCCGCTCCACGACCCGCCGCAGGGCGCGCTGTCGCCGAAGGTAAAATTGCGCGCCAGGGCCAGTTGATTGCTGTTGTCCCACAGCACGGCGTCATAATTGACCCGATCAGTCGCCGCCAGTTGGTCGCGCGGAATGGCGCTCAGTCGATCCACCGCCCTTTGCAGCCGCGTGACATGCGCCGCCTGCGCGGTGGCGCTGCGGTCATCGAGCTTCGCTTTCAGGGCGGCGAATTCGCCATATTCCGGCTTGTCGAGCCCGGCATAGGTGGCCAGAACCGGCGAGGCCAGCAGCATATCGCGCAATATCGCGCCGAAGGCCGCGGTCAGGGCCTGGGCCACTTCCGGCGGCGTCACATCGGGGATCGGCGGGGGCGGCGGCTCCACCGGCTTTGGGGGCGGCGCCTTCTTCACGGCCTTTTTCGGTGCGGCCTTGCCCCTGGATTTCTTCGTCGTTTTGCTTGATTTTTCTTGCCCGAAGTCTTCTTCGCGGCCGGTTTTTTCTTCTTGGCGGCGGCCAGGGCTTCGGTGGCGGTCAGGCCCAGCAGGGCGCCCAAGGCGCCCACCAGAAAACGACGATCGATCATAAGAACCCACTTTATGGTTTATTATGACGGCGAACCTATGCCGAACTTGTCTCGCCCGCAACCGCCCGCACATGAATAGTTTGTCATCTGACGATCCGC
Source organism: Asticcacaulis sp. (assembly GCA_024707255.1). Lineage (NCBI taxonomy): Bacteria > Pseudomonadati > Pseudomonadota > Alphaproteobacteria > Caulobacterales > Caulobacteraceae > Asticcacaulis > Asticcacaulis sp. The sequence continues at coordinate 53,160 of JANQAC010000001.1, forward strand.
CGCATCATTCCCTTATGGTTTCCTTATGCCACAGATGCTACGAACGCCTTGTTCAGAATCGTTCGCAAAACCGGGAGCCTACGCATGATCCGTTACAGCCTCGCCGCCCTCGCCCTGCTCGCCACACCGGTGCTGGCGCAAACATCGACGCCCCCCGCACCCGCTTCGGATACGCTCACTGGTAAACTGGCCGGCCCTGAGGGTGCCGATATGGGCAGCGTCACCATCACACCGGCGCCGAACGGCGTCATCCTGCGCGTTGAGGCCAAGGGGCTTACCCCCGGCTGGCACGCCATGCACTTCCATGAAAAAGGCGCCTGCTCGGATGAGAAATTCGCCTCGGCCGGCGGCCACGTCCATAATATGACGCCTGTCACCCACGGCCTGCTCAATGCGAACGCCAATGACGCCGGCGACCTGCCCAATATCTTCGCCAATGCCGACGGCACCGCCACGGCGGAGGTTTATTCCAGCTTCGTCAGCGCCCGCGAAGGCGGCAAGCTGCCCGCCCTGATGGATAGCGACGGTTCCGCCGTGGTCATTCACGCCATGGCGGATGACTACACCACCCAGCCGATCGGCGGCGCCGGCGTCCGTGTCGCCTGCGCCGCCCTGCAATAGTTTGATGAAAAGGCGGTGGACCACCACCGCCGCCTTTTGCTAAGACAGAGGCGTCCGGGGGGCAGATCATTTGTAAGGCCGCGCCATGTCCCTCCCCCCGCTTGATCCCGGCACCACCGCCCTCGTTCTGATCGACCTGCAAAAGGGCATCGCCACACCCGGCCGCGCGCCCCATGACAGCACCGACGTGCTAGCCAGGGCCAAATCCCTGGCCGCACAATTTCGCGCCGCCGGCAGCCCGGTTTTCCTCGTTCACGTCTACTGGGCGAAGGACTACAAAGACGCCCTGAACCAGGCGGTTGACCAGCCGGCGCCACTGCCGGCCGATGGCCTGCCACCGGCTTTCTATGAATTTGTCGATGGTCTGAAACAGGACGGCGATATCATCATACACAAGCGCAACTGGGGCGCCTTCCACGGCACGGACCTCGAGCTGCACCTGCGCCGCCGCGGCATCCAGACAATCGTGCTGGCAGGTATCGCCAGCAATATCGGCGTCGAATCCACCGCGCGCGACGCCTGGGAACGCAATTACAGCCTGGTCGTGGTAGAAGACGCCTGCACCACTAATGCCGCCGAGGCCCACGCGGCGGCATTCAAGTACATTTTCCCGCGTATTGCGCGCGTGGTCAAAAGCGAAGAGGTCAGGCTGGCCTGACCGGTTCGTCGTCAGGCGCATCCACTACCGGCGGCTTCAGCCACTGCTTCAGGCGCCGCCGGATCATCTGGCCGCCGACAAACAGCAGCAGGACCACCGCCGCCAACAGCCAGAAGGACAGGCCACGGATCAGCATCTCGTCGGAATGGCCGAAATACCAGGTCACGCCGTCCCGGTAATGCGGCAGCACAAACCCGCCGGGCGCATCGGTTACGTGCGGCCGCACCGCATAGAGATGGCTGATAAACAGCGGCAGACTGATTGCTGGCACGGCCACAAACACAAAAGCCGCCAGCAGACGCCACCAGGCGGCAGCAGGACGGGGCTTGGAAACAGGCGCTTTACTCATGCCCGCACCCTAAGCCGCCCCGCCCTAAAAACTCAATGCGGAACCAATGGCAATGACAACTGCCGCTTCGCCGCCGGAATGACCGGCGCGATCCGCAGCCGCGGCTTGACCACCGCCTTGACCGGATAAAGCGGCCGTTCCGCCCGCTTCGGCCGCGCCAGTACGGATACCCGTGGCGCGACCGGCGGCAGGACCGGCGCCTCGCCATTGATGGCGATCCGCACCATGCCGCCGCACGTCTCATCTCGGCAGCGGTATTTCCATTCGAGCAGGTCGACAAATTCCACGCCTAAGTGCCTGTCGATCAGCCCCTGCACGTTCTCGCTCCATTGCCGCCCGCAGCTCCGGCAGGTGGCGCCAATCCGGGTGTCGCGCGGCAAATCCTTCACCTGCGGCGGACATATATAGGTTTTGGTATCCAGCATGATGAAACATCCTCAAGGGAACAGCCACGCCCCAATGTTCTTATTTTGTTCCATTCTGTGGATAAAGTCAACAGGCAAAACTCTCCTGCCTGCGCTCTAAAATCCGTCAGGTACGTCAATGCCCATTTCACGGGCGCGCGAATGCACCATATCCCGGTGCTCATTGCGGATGCGGTCGCGCTCGGCGTCGCTGCCTGCCGTGCGCATCCGTTCATGAAACTGTAAGCGTTCCTGATCGGTGAGCAGCAGTGACATCAGATAGCGATTCTGCGCAGGTCCGGCCCCCGAGCCCGGACCAAACGGCGCATCAACACCCAGTTCGCGCGCCCGTTCTGCTATGATATTGCGATGCTCGTTACGGATGCGCGTGCGGTCCGCATCCGTCGATGCCTGCTGCATTTCCTGGTGAAAGCGCGAGCGCTCCTCGCTCGTCAGCAGGCTCCAGTTGCTGATCTGGTCGCGCAGAGCCTGATCCGTGCGCAAACGATCCTGATCATTAAGCCTGTCCTGATCCTTGAGCCGATCCTGGTCCTTGAGGCTGTCCTTGTCCTTAAGCCTGTCCTGGTCCTTGAGCCGGTCCTGGTCGGTGGTACGCGTCCCCATGGGCATGTTCATTGCCCCGCCGCGCCCCTGACCACCCCCACCACTACCGCCGCCGCCGCCGCCGCCGCCCTGCGCCTGCGCCTGCGCGGGTTCACCCGCCACCGCTACCATCAATATTGCCGGAATGATCCATAATTTGGCTAAAGACATGCCTTTCTCCTTTCATGCGTGAATACCGCCGGTCGGCAAAATGCCGCAAACTCTGGAGGTATTTCTAATGGAAGGGAGGGCCGGCCGGTTTGACCGCAATCAAGACGGCGGTCATTTCGGGATTACGGCTCCGACCATAAAAAAACGGCCTCAGTTGCCTGGGGCCGTTTAATGATAAGCGAGAGATTTGAGTCGAGTAGCAGGAGGTGAGCGCCAGCAGGTATATCTGGTACCTGCCAGCGAAACCGACGCCCTAATCGACCAAAGATCGATGCTTAGGCGTCTGCCTTAACGCGCTTCTTGCGGAACGACGGGTTCAGCTCCTTCTTGCGCAGGCGGATCGACTTCGGCGTCACTTCCACCAGTTCATCGTCTTCGATATAGGCGATCGCCTGTTCCAGCGTCGGACGGCGCGGCGGCGTCAGGCGGATGGCTTCGTCCGTGCCCGAGGCGCGGATATTGGTCAACTGCTTGGTCTTCATCGGGTTGACGTCGAGGTCATCGGTACGCGAATTTTCGCCGATAATCATGCCCATATAGGTCTTTTCGCCGCCGCCCACGAACATGGTGCCGCGTTCTTCCAGCTTCCACAGCGCAAACGCCGCGGTTTCGCCGTCGCCGTTGGAGACGAGCACGCCCTTGCGGTTCTGGTCGATCAGGCCCTTATAGCCTTCATAGTGCGAGAACACACGGTTCAGCACGCCGGAGCCACGCGTATCGGTCAGGAACTCGCCCTGATACCCGATCAGCGAGCGCGACGGCGACTTCAAGGTGATGCGCGTCTTGCCGGCGCCCGAAGGCCCCATGTCCTTCAGCTCGGCCTTGCGGGCGGAGAGCTTTTCGATGACCACGCCGGTATATTCTTCGTCAACGTCGATCACCACGTCTTCGATCGGCTCCAGCTTCTCACCGGTTTCCGGATCGTTCTTGAAGACCACGCGCGGACGCGAAATGGCCACTTCAAACCCTTCGCGGCGCATGTTTTCGATCAGCACGCCCAGTTGCAGTTCTCCACGGCCGGCCACTTCAAACGCGTCCTTCTCGTCGGTTTCCGTCACGCGGATGGCGACGTTCGATTCGGCTTCACGCAGCAGGCGCTCACGGATAACACGCGACTGCACCTTGGTGCCTTCCTTGCCGGCCAGCGGCGAATCGTTGACCGAAACGGTCATCGAGATGGTGGGCGGATCGATCGGCTGCGCCGGCAGCGCGTCGGTCAGGCTCATGTCGCACAGCGTATCGGCCACGGTCGCCTTGGAAAGGCCGGCAATCGCGCAGATGTCACCGGCTTCGGTGCCTTCGTCGATCGGCTGGCGCTTCAGGCCGCGGAAGGCCAGCACCTTGGTGATGCGGCCGCGCTCGATTTCAACGCCGTCGCGGTTCAGCGCCTTGATGGCCAGGCCCGGAACGGCGCGGCCCGAATTGACGCGGCCGGTCAGGACGCGGCCGAGGAACGGATCGGATTCGATCAGAACGGCCAGCATCTGGAACGGCTTGTCCTTGTTTTCGACCACCTTCGGCGCCGGCACATGTTCCACGATCAGGTCGAAGAGCGGCCCCAGGTTATCCGAAGGCACATTCATGTCCATCGTCGCCCAGCCGTTCTTGCCGGAAGCGTAGATGTGCGGGAAATCAAGCTGCTCGTCGGTCGCGCCCATGGCGGCGAACAGGTCGAAGGCTTCATTGTGGACGCGGTCCGGATCGGCGTGCGGGCGGTCGACCTTATTGATGCAGAGGATCGGACGCAGGCCCAGCTTCAGCGCCTTGCCGAGCACGAACTTGGTCTGCGGCATGACGCCTTCCTCGGCGTCGATCAGGATGACGCAGCCGTCAACCATGCCCAGGATGCGTTCCACTTCGCCGCCGAAGTCGGCGTGGCCCGGCGTGTCGATGATGTTGATGCGGGTCTCGCCCGCCTTGCCGTTCCACAGAACGGAGGTACACTTGGCGAGGATGGTGATGCCGCGCTCGCGCTCCTGGTCGTTTGAGTCCATGGCGCGCTCGACGGTCGCTTCATTGGCGCGGAAAACGCCGGACTGGGCCAGCAGGGCGTCAACGAGAGTGGTCTTGCCATGGTCAACGTGGGCGATGATGGCGATATTACGCAGATTCATAAAGGGCCTTTAAACTGTTTCGCCTCCCCTGTTTACGGGGGAGGTGGCGCGAAGCGCCGGAGGGGGCTTTCATCTTAAGCCTCCCCAACAGGTCAGGGCGGCTTCTGTTTATACCTCCCCAACTTGTTGGGGAGGGGGGACCGCGCCCGTCAGGGCGTGGTGGTGGGGTATCTTGCTTCCCTCTCCTCCCCTGCGAAGCGGGGGAGGTGGCGCGAAGCGACGGAGGGGGCATAAGGCCCTTCCCGCTCCGGATGCCAAAAAAGCCTCTGCGAATTCGGAGAGGCTGCGAGGTGGAGGTGTCTATAGATTTGCGCGCCGTATAACCGAAACCGGCCCAAAAGGCCAGACCACCCGCCAAACTATTTTTCGCGGGTGCGAGAGGCAGGCAGGGGCACGGCCCCTGCACCCGGAAGGTGCTTACAAGCGCCTATTTACATAATACAAATAGCGAACCATCGGATATAGAATAAAGGGAGAGCTTTAGCTCTCCCTGATCCGTAATAAATTCACTTGTTAAGCTGTCGGATCGTATTCTCCGCTTTTGCTATAGCATCCTTTGCAATTTCAAGAGCGGCAATAGCCGCAACAGCTTGTGCTGCTTTCGGGTATGGCCCAGGTGGTGGAAGATCTTGAGAGGATGCCGGTATATCCCCCCGGATGGAGGCCGGCCTCGACACCGACAGCGCGCCGGAAACCGGCGAAGAGACCGACGCCATTGCCCTGAAGCGGCGGCGCGAGCCTGGCGCGCCACGTGCAAATAAAGCCAAAATGACCGCCGCCGCTCCACATCGAAATCTTATTTATTTCGCCAGATCAAAAAGTATATTTTGAAATACGCCTTCATATATTGAGCCCATCCTGCAAATATTTCTTCAATAATAGCGAATTTTATTGCTATTAAACCCCATATATGAGACCCTGAAATATATTCGAAACCAGACCTTTGACTTGTCTGCACGCTCAGGCCTTCTCTCAAGCATCGCAAATTTCGGACCGTGCCGCGCATTCTCGCGCCGCATAACCGCACGATCGTGCGATCTTCAAGGAGCCCCCCATGGCCAACGGTACAGTTAAGTGGTTCAACCCGATCAAGGGTTTTGGTTTCATCCAGCCGACAGACGGCAGCGGCGATGTCTTCGTCCATATCTCGGCAGTCGAAAAGGCCGGTCTGCGCAGCCTGAACGAAGGCCAGTCGATCGCCTACCAGATCGTCAATGAGCGCGGCAAGAACGCCGCGGTTGATCTCAGCACCGTCTGAGCAAAGGAAAGGGCCAGGTTCGGCCACGCCGGACCTGCGCACGCATATCATGACACAAAAGCTTTCATTGGCGGCCCTGCGCTGGGACGACATCTGGCCGACCGCCGGCGAAACCGGACTGAAGCACCAGGTCGTGCCCGTTCGCTTTTGCATCCTGCCGCGCGGCAAATCCTGGCAGGTCTCGCGTAACGCCGCCTTCTGGGGCGTTTTCCAGTCGCGCACCGAAGCCGATAACTCGGTCCGTCAGGCCATGCTGGCCATCTTCACGGCGGGCGGCGCGGCCCAGGTTCGCTTTACCTGACCCCAATTTACCCGCAGACCAAAGACTTGCCGGACGGCCTTTCGCGATCGCGCTCTGGCCGACGCCCGTCCGCTCTGAATAAACAAGAAACCCCACCACCAACGCGCAAGAGCGCGTCGGCCCCCCTCCCCGGCAGAGCCAGGGAGGTATAAGAAATATCATACCTCCCCAATTTATTGGGGAGGGGGACCGCGCCCAGAGGGCGTGGTGGTGGGGTTTCTTGCTTTTTAACCCCTCAGTTCACCCGCTTGACCGAAACCGCCGTCACGATCTCTTCAAGCTGCTCCATCAGGAACGGCTTGCACAACACCTCGTCCATCCCGGCCAGTTGACACAGCCGGCGCGTGCCCATGTCCGAATGTCCGGTGATCCCCACGATCGGCACCGGCGGCACCAGCCCCTCACCTTCCTGGCCGCGGATCGCCTTGGTGGCCATGAGCCCGTCCATGACCGGCATCTCGATATCCATGAGGATCAGCGCATAGGCCGAACGGCCCGACATCTCCAGCGCCTCGCGGCCGTCGCGCGCGCGCTCGACGCCGAAATCCAGCAGGTCCAGCATGGATTCGATGACGAAGGCAGTCTCGTCATTGTCATCGGCCACAAGGACCAGACGGTTTGTCTTGGGACTGAGTTCGCTCATGCGGCACCCTTTTACACTGCCGCGAACATAGCCCGGCGCATGTAAAGGTTCAGTACGGGATGGCTATTGGCGGCCCATGTTTCGATCCGCCCAGGCGATGAAGCTGGCGATATTCGGCGCATCCGTGTGGCCGCCGGTGTGCTGACGCCAGGCCAGTTGGCCATCCAGCAGGTCGGTCAGCGGCGGTGGCATGACGGCGGTTTTGTAGTCATTGCCGACGCCAAGATCCTTCGCGCCGAGCAGCTTCCAGACGCTGCCGGCCGCCACGGTCGCCATATAGCTGCCCTGCTGGTCCAGCCATTTGGCGTCGCCCTGTTCGGGCACGCCGTAGGAGATAAAGACCAGTCGCGGCGCCGCCAGGGCGATCAGTTCGTGGGAATCCACCGGCAGGTCGCCGGCAGTCTGCGGCCCGCCATATTTGAGGAAGTTGCCGGCCATCCAGTGATATTCGCCGGAACCGGTCAAGGATCTCGACCGCCTCGCCGAAATTGCGCCGGTGCGGCTTGGCCCCGCCTTCGCCGGAAGAGCCGATCAGCCCCATGTAAAAGCGCTGATCGAAAGCCATGGTGACCAGCGCCGCCTTGCCGTAGCGCGACACGCCCTCGATGCCGATGTGCGATTTATCCACCTCCGGCCGGGTGGTGAGATAATCGAACACTTGGCCGGCGCCCCAGGCCCAGGCACGCAACGCGCCCCAGTCGTCCGGCTTGCGTGGCTGGCCCTTGTTGACGAGGCCGATGATGCCTTGAGTCAGGCCCGCGCCGTTATCGGCCTGGTAGCTGGTCGGGTTAAGGATAACCACGCCCCAGCCATCGGCCACCAGTTGGTGGATGCGGTCGAGATTGGCGGCCTGCGCCGCGGCCAGAAAGCCCGCCATGCGTGGGTCAAGGTCTTTCGGCGGCGCGGGCGGCACTTTCGGCGCCGGGAACTGGGCCGGCCCCCAGTTGAACATGATCAGCACCGGCGCCGGGGCTTTCGTCTTCGCCGGCAAGATCAGCACGGCGTCGATATCAACGCCGATCGCCGGATAAGCCGAATTATCGACACGCCCCACCAGGCGCGAAGCCAGAATGTCTGTGCCCAGCAGGGTTTCCGCCTCGCTTTCGGTGGTACGCCACGTCACGGCAGGCACATTTGCGGGGATACGGCCATAAACCTCGCGCTCGAAGGCTTCGGCAATCTGCGGCCGCCGTTTTTGCCACCAGTCATCGACCGTAGTGACCTTCCGGCCATTGTCGAGGGTCAGGATATCCGGCCAGTCGGGATAGGGATTGGCCCTGGCTTCGTCATAATTGGCATGGTCCGGCGCCTTTTCATCGCCGTTCGGACCTGGCCGCAGGGTCTGGATACCAAGCTGGTCCATCATGTTGCGGTGGTCCTGCTCAGCGGTAATGGTTTCGGCCGGCGCCGCCCCTGGTAGCGCTAACAAAAAGAGACCCAAAACGACGCTGACAACCGCTTTCATGATATCCTCCGGGCAAATGACGGCGTCATTGGCGCGCCGTCTGCCCCCACCTTTTCATAAAAGGGCTCGCAGGTGAAGACGATAAAGGCGGAAGATGTCCCCACCTTCCGCCTTCCTGTTAGTATCCGGAGCTTGAATAGCTGCTGCTGGAATAGCTGGACGATTCCTCGTGCCAGCCGCCGTCACGGTCACGCCAGCCATAGGCGACCACCTGGCCGATATGCCAGCGGCCGTCATCATCCTGCCAGCCTACGGCGCGCGGACGGCCATAGTGCCACTGGCCCTGGTCGTCGCGCCAGCCTTCGTCGGCATTATACGGGCGGCGGGAACCATATTGCGAACCGGAATTATACCGGTCATCGACATAAGGCCGATCCGACCCATTATTATCGTAAGGCCGGGACTGGTAGTCGCTGTTGTCGCTGTAGGGAACGGTGTTGTATCCGCTGTCGTCCGACTGGCTGTAGCGGCTCGATGGCGCATCATAATAGACGTTGTCGTAATAGCCGCTTTGCGGACGGTCACGGAAGTAAAGTACCTGATAGCCATCGGGCGCCGCCGGTGGCGAATAATACTGCCCCTGGCGATAGGCGTAATAGGCGCCGTTGTAGCACTTCACCGACGACTTGCCGACCTGGTTGCCGATCACGCCGCCGAGCACTGCGCCGCCGACCGTACCGAGACCGCGTTCGTGCTTCGATACCTGGCTGCCGGCCAGGCCGCCGACCACGGCGCCGATCACCGCACCATTGGTGCCGGCATTGTCCTTTTTGGCGTAACAATAACCATCATAGGATCGTGTGTCATACTGGGCGTGAGCCGCGAAGGGCGTGGCCAGGGTGGCCGCCATCAGGCCGAGCACGGCCAGCGAGGGCGCCAGATATTTCTTGTGCTGTGTCATCTCAAGGTTCTCCTCCAGGCGCAAAGCCTTTGCCTGCCAGCCTGAACCCATAAGTATAAGTATGCAATAAGGCGCGCTTGCGGCGGGAATTGGCCTATTCGGCCGATATTTCCAGCGCATTGCGATGCAGGCCGGCCCTGAGCGCGGCCCTGTCCAGTTCGCCTTCCCAGCGCGAAACGACGACGCAGGCCACACCATTGCCAATGAAATTGGTCAGCGCCCGGCATTCGCTCATGAACTTGTCGATGCCGAGTACAATGGCCATGCCGGGCACCAGCGCCGGATTGACCACGGCAAGCGTCGCGCCAAGGGTAATAAAGCCCGCGCCGGTGACGCCGGAAGCGCCTTTCGAAGTCAGCATGGCCACGCCCAGAAGGGTCAGTTGCTGCATCAGGCTGAGGTCATAACCCAGGGCCTGGGCGATAAACAGCGAGGCCAGGGTCATGTAGATATTGGTGCCGTCAAGATTGAACGAATAGCCGGTCGGGATCACCAGCCCCACCACCGGCTTGGAGCAGCCGAGCGCCTCCATCTTGCGCATCAGGTTCGGCAGGGCACTTTCCGAGGACGAGGTGCCGAGCACGATCAGCAGTTCATCCTTGATATAGGCGACGAAGCGGAAAATCGAAAAGCCGCACAACCAGGCAACGATGCCAAGCACGACAACAACGAACAGGATAGCCGTCAGGTAAAAGGTGCCGATCAGCATCAGCAGCGATCCCAGCGCCGCCGCGCCAAACTTGCCGAGCGTATAGGCCATGGCCGCGCCGGCGCCGATCGGCGCCAGCTTCATGATTTGGGTGATGATATCGAAGATGATCTGGCTTCCCTGGTCGATCAGGTTGCGGATTTCCTGCACCGGCGGACCGATACGCTGGAGGGCCAAGCCGGTCAGGATAGCCACCAGCAGCACCTGCAGGATATTGCCCTCGGCAAAGCCGCTCAGGAAGGTATCCGGGATCAGGTGCAGGAAGAAATCGACCAGGGTTTCGTGGGTTTCCGGCGCGACGTATTTCGCCACGGCGGCGGCATTGCCGGCGGCGTGCATACCGGCGCCCGGCTTGATGACATTGGCGACGATCAGGCCGAGTATCAGCGCGAAAGTCGAGATCACCTCGAAATAGACCATGGCCTTGACGCCGACCCGACCGACCTGCTTGGCTTCAGCCACCTGGCCGATGCCGGAGACAACCGTGCAGAAGATCAGTACGGCAATGGTCATCTTGATCAGCTTGACGAAACCGTCGCCCAGCGCCTTCACCCAAGGCTGCGCCGCCACCTCCGGCCAGATCAGGCCGATGGCCGCGCCAAGCATCACGCCGAACAGCACTTGCACATAGAGATGACGGTAGAAGGGTTTCTTATTCTCTGGCATGGCCGCCCCGTTTATCATTGGCGCACACTGTATAAGCGGTTAGGCTTCGTCACAATGGTTCAAATGCGCCCGCTCACCGCTGCCGAGATCAACGCCCTGCCGACAGGGTTGCTGGCTGCCGTGCCTTTTGCGGAGGTGCGGTTGGTCAGTGCCCACCACTGGGTATCCTGGCTGGCGCAGTTTATCGGGCGCGGCCCGCAAATCGTGGTGCGCGGCCGCCGGATTTTCTGGCCTCACCTGCCTGCGGATATGAGCGGCAGTTCGGCCGCCATGAGCCTGCTGGCGCATGAACTCGTCCATGTCTGGCAATATGAAAGCGGCATGACTCTTATGCGCTATGTCTGGCGCGAACGCGGGCATTATCATTACCGGATCGATGGCCGGGCCTATGTTGATTACGGTTATGAGCAGCAGGCGGCGATGATGGAGGACTGGATGCGATTACAAGTTGGACTGACACCGAGATATGGACAGGTTGACTCCACGGCACTGAAAGAGATCATACCCTTCCTATGACCGATAACACCCCTGCCCCCTGGCTTTCCGCCCTGCCCGCCCTCAAGACGGACGGCAGCAAGTACGATCGCGGACACTGTGTCGTGCTCGGCGGGCCTGTGGCCAGCACGGGTGCGGCGCGGCTGGCGGCGCGGGCAGCGCTGCGGATCGGGGCCGGGCTGGTTTCGGTGGCCTGCGATCCATCGAGCTTGATGGTCTATGCCACGGCGCTGGAAGCGGTCATGACCAAGCCGGTGAAGGACGAGGCCGCCTTTGCAGACTTGATCAGTGATCCCCGCATCACTTCGCTCGTTATGGGGCCGGCGGCGGGCGTCAATGACCGGACAAAGGCATTTGTGCTGGCGGCGCTGAAAGCCCAAAGAGCCTGCGTGCTCGATGCCGATGCCCTGACCGTTTTCAAGAACGATCCGTCGCAGCTTTTCGACGCCATCCGTTCGCCGGTCCTGCTCACACCGCATGAAGGCGAGTTTGCCCGGTTGTTCGGCAAGGTTACCCACCGCGAAGACGATGCCTTGCGGGCCGCAAAGACCAGTGGCGCGGTGGTGTTGTTGAAGGGTCGTGATACGGTCATCGCCGCGCCGGATGGCCGTCTTGTCATCAACCGCGACGCCCCGCCGACCCTGGCCACCGCCGGTTCCGGTGATGTGCTGGCGGGGTTCGCCGGCGGGCTGATGGCGCAGGGCATGGAGGTTTTTGAAACCGCCTGCGCCGCCGCCTGGATACACGCCGAAGCGGCGCGCCTGTTCGGCCCCGGCCTGATTTCGGAAGACCTGAGCGAAATGGTGCCGCAGGTGCTGCGTCAGTTAGAGCGTTTTCCGATCTGATTTGATCAGATCGGAAAGCACTCTAACTCTTTACTGTACCACACTTTTTAATCCGAAAAGTGCGTTACACTTTTCGGAAAGTGCTCTAAACCGCTGATCAGATGGCGCAGACGGCGCCGGTGCCTTTCAGACCGCAATAGCCTTCCGGATTCTTGGCGAGATAACCCTGGTGGTAGCCTTCAGCGAAATAGAACGGCGCTTCCGGCTCAATCTCCGTGGTGATCAGACCCTTTCCGAGCGCATTCAGCGACTTCTGGAACGCCGCCTTGCTGCTGACGGCGGCATCATACTGCGCCTCGGAGGTGGTGAAGATTGCCGAACGGTACTGGGTGCCGATATCATTGCCCTGGCGATAGCCCTGCGTCGGGTCATGGCTTTCCCAGAAAACCTTCAGCAATTGCTGGAAGCTGATCTTTTTCGGGTCGAAGACCACGAGCACACCTTCGGTATGACCGGTCTGGCCGGTGCAGACCTCCTTGTAGGTCGGGTTGGGCGTATAGCCACCGATATAACCGGCGGCAGTGACGTAGACTCCTTCCTGCTGCCACAGCTTGCGCTCGACGCCCCAGAAACAGCCCATGGCGAAGACGACCGTTTCCATGCCGGCCGGATAAGGCCCCTTCAGCGGTGTATGCAGCACAAAATGGGTTTCTTCGGTCGGTATGGGCTCGCTGCGGCCCGGCAGGGCCTGGTTGGCGGAAATCATCTGGGATTTAAGGCCGAACATGGTGTTTTCCTTTATTATGGCTCAAGAGCCGCCGGGCTCGCCGCAAAGGCGGCGGCGGGCGCTTGCCCTTGCCAAATCCCCTGATAAGGGGATTTGGAGACTTATATTACGCTTTGCCGCCAATATAGTTACAAAAAAAGCGGTGGTAAGAGGCAAACTAGGCTTGCTCATTCGCAAAGCATGGGTATAAAGGCCGCCTTCCGCGCACCACCGACCTGGTGCGGCTTGATGGATGGACAGATGGCGGAGTGGTCGATCGCGCACGCTTGGAAAGCGTGTGTACGTGCAAGCGTACCGAGGGTTCGAATCCCTCTCTGTCCGCCATTAAAAAAGGCTCCCGCAAGGGGGCCTTTTTTAATGGCGGAAAACGGGGTTCAGAACCGCTCGGTACTGGAAAAATGCCGGGTTCGTAAACCGAGCACAGCGAAGGTTTCGGCGGAGCGAAGCGCAGCCAATCCCTCCCTGTCCGCCCCATAAACAAAATTCTTTAAAATTCAACAAATTAACAAAAACCCGGACAGCCAACGAACATTCTACCTCACATTATTTATGGGGGTGAATGGGAATAAACGGGCACCCCCAGCCTGCACGCGGCGACTAAGCACATGCGAAAAAAGCCCCGCCGGAAAACATCCACTAGATCCATCGAGTGGAACTTGTTTGATTTGGCCGTTTTATGCGCTGATTTGGATCGTTATGAATTTTGACCATTTGAGTTTACAGAGACCGAAATTCGGTGTGGCAGGCCATTTTCGAGACTGATAGGATGTGATCGCACGCACATGCAGTCGAAGAAAAATGCCCCTTATCAATTATCAGCCTTTTCCAAGAAAACTGTTTAAATTCATGGAGGCAAGGTACGTCGCGGATTTCATAAGCGGGAATGCCGTTATGGTAGGAACGCTAGTGGATTTTAACAAAGCAGAGCATGGAAAAAATAAGGCAGACGATTATGAAGGTCGTATTGGCTTAGGTGGACCTGGCACGGCCGTGATTGGGTCGGAGCCTGTAATAGGCATCCGAGGATTAACTATAGAGTTTGGAAACAGTACCCGGCCAGCCATAATATTTCAGTGTCCTAACCATTATGTCTTCTGCGCTTCTCGTGAACTCTTGCCTGAAATAGCCGCTGATCTTGATCCGAAATATGACGCATGTGTCGAGATTTCGACGCCCGAGATATTTATGGAGGCATTGCACAAAGCAATTATGAGTCAGGGAAGTGGAAGAACTATGGGGTCTACTGGCAATGTTGAATATGCAAATCGTAACTTTGGACCAAATGATATCCATGAATTGGACAGGCATTTAAGCCCCTTTAGAAAGCCTGAAAGATTTAGGACGCAGCAGGAGTTCAGGCTCGCGGTTCCCTGTGATCAAACCGCTTCGCCTCAACTTTTTAAAGTTGATATGGCCGGAGTGATTGCAAAGGAAGTACATGAGTGGAGAGAATGCTGACGAATATCATTGTGGCGAGCTATTGCACGTTAAGCCGCGATATCGACTTTCGTTTACCAAGACTATCATCAATCAGTCCCGCCTAAAATGGCGCATATAAGACGTATAAATCCCTCCCCCCACACCACCGTAAAACCTCTAACCCAAATACCTTTTGAACCAGTCCGCAGCCTGATTCGCCACGCTTTCGAGGCATCCGGGCTCTTCAAACAGGTGCGTGGCGCCGGGCACGACCAACAGTTTAGACCGGGCATTCAGGCCGCGCAGGGCCTGCTCGTTCCACTCAAGCACCTGAGGATCATTGCCACCGACAATCAGCAGCACCGGCGCCTTGACCTTATCCAGAAAAGCCGCCGCCAGATCCGGCCGGCCGCCGCGTGAAACGACCGCGCCGATACGGTCAGGCTGGCGCGCCGCCGCAATCAAAGCCGCGCCACCGCCGGTGCTCGCACCGAAATACCCCAGATGAAGCGCGGCAAGCGCCGGCTGCTCAACCACCCAGTGCGCAATGTCAACAAGCCGGTCGGCCAGCAGCGGTATATCGAACCGATACTGGCGGGTCTGCTGGTCGATCTCTTCCTCCCCGCTGGTCAGAAGATCGATCAGCAGGGTCGCCGTGCCCCGGTCGTTCAATGTTTTCGCCACGCGCCGGTTACGCACGCTCCTGCGGCTTGAACCGCTGCCGTGGGCGAAGACGACCAGCCCCTTCGCGTCCTCCGGAACGGTCAGGTCTCCCGCAAGGCTCATATCGCCCGCAGGCACGACGACAGGGATGGAAAGCGCTTCGGCAAGATGAGTATGCGGTATCATGATGAATGCCCTCAAAAACCGCTGGGGTAGGTTTCAAAGACTTCGCCCTCGTGCCATGGCGCCGAAGGCTCCAGGGGACGCAAGGCGTGCGTCTGGTCAAAATGGATGATGGCGTCGAACTGCTCCGGCAGTTTTGAGAAGAAGTAATGGCTCTGCCGTTCCGTCTCCGGCAGGTAGAGGACGCCGATGGCGCGCTGAAGCCGGCTGATGTCCAGGCGCAGGTTCAGAGCCTCGCTGCCCTTCAGCGACAGGAGAAAATTCGGTAATCCGCTGTCATGGAAGAGGGCCTCGTAGCTTTGCGGCAAGGCCCGGCGCACGGCCTTGCGTTCGGCGGGGCCATCCCATCGGGACGCGGCCGTCACCTCGCCGGAACAGGTGGAAAAGCCAAGCAGGAAAGCCGCCTTGCCATGGGCCTCGCGCACGAGCTGGCCGATATTGAACTCGCCGCCCGCCCCCATTTCGGTGGCCCTTGCATCCCCGACATGCGAATTGTGCGCCCAGACGACGATCTTCGCCGGCGCCCCGGTCTGCCGCTCCAGATGTTCCATCAGGGCGTCAAGCGTTTCCGCCATGTGCCGGTCGCGCAGGTTCCACGATGAAACGCGCCCGCGGAACATGGCCCGGTAATAGGTCTCGGCGTCAACGACGGTCCGGGCGTTGCGGTCGGCGGAGAAATAATCCTCGGCGGCGTCGAATCCGTCCGCCGCCAGATATTGTGCGGCATTCCGACGCAGGCTGACCAGGGTATCGACGGCGTGACGCTCACAGCTCTCGCTGATGCCAAAAACGGTCGAATAACCGTATTGCTGCGGGTTTCGAGCCAGTTTGTGGCCATGATCGAAGCAGGCATAATATGCCCGCGCCTGGCGGGCGGCGGGCGGATCGACCTCATCGAGATAGGTGATCACCGCCTGGATGGAGGCGTATAGGCTATAGAGGTCAAGGCCATAGAAACCGGCCCGCTTTTCCGCTGGCTTGCCGGCATTGTGTGCCCTCAGCCAGTCCACGAATTCAGCGACGACCTCATTGCGCCACATCCAGGCCGGGAAGCGCTTGAAATCCGACAGGGCGTCCTCAGCCGTGCTGATCCTTTCGTCACCGCGCACGAAGCGGTTCACCCGGTAACAATCGGGCCAGTCGCCTTCGACCGCCACGGCCGAGAAACCATCCTGCTCTATAAGCCGCCGTGTCAGCCCGGCGCGGAAGCGATAAAATTCATCACTGCCGTGGGTCGCCTCGCCGATCAGCACAAACCGCGCGTTCCCGATCAGGCCACGCACGGCGTCATAATCGCCGGAATTTCGCTTAAGGGCGACCGCCTGGCTGGCGACAAGCCGCGTCAGGTGGCGGGCGGCGTCATGAGACATGGGACTGCCCTTTTGTCTCAGCCGCCAGGGTCAGCAGGTTCATGACCTCACTGTCGTCCGTCTGTCCGAAATCCGTGTAAAACCGGCCAACACCATAGAAGGGCTCCGGCACAGAGACGCAAACCGCCTCGTCAGCCATACGGCCCATCATGGCGAAGGCCGAATCGGAAGCCACGGGCGCGGCGGCGATAATCCATGCCGCCCCACGCCGGCGCGCCGCCTGAATGGCCGCTTCCATCGTAGCGCCTGTGGCGCACCCGTCATCGACCAAAATCACCGTCCGGTTTTTCAGTTCCGGCACCGACCGCCCCTGGCGGTATACATGGCTGCGGCGTTGGAGTTCGGCCCGTTCGCGTTCTGCAACCGCGGCTATTGCGGGCTTACCTATGTTCAGGCTTCTCACAATGTCATCATTGATGACTTCAACCCCGCCGTCGGCGATGGCGCCCATGGCCAGTTCCTCATGCCCCGGTACACCAAGTTTGCGCACCAGCATGAGATCGAGCGGCAGGTGCAAAAGGCGCGCGACCTCGAACGCCACGGGCACGCCCCCCGCGGCAACGCCAGGACGAGCGAATCCGGCTTGTTTAGTCTGGGTTTCAGAACGGCGGCCAACTGGCGCCCCGCCGCTTCACGATCGGGAAAACAAATCATGGTTCACACTCCTGGAACAGAGCTGTCAGAGTGTGCGGAAGAACGGACGGGGCGGCTTTGACCCCAATCAAATGGGATGGCGGCGCCGTGAGGTAAAAACAGGGTCTCTTCAGCGGATTTACGGGCAACAGCCATGACACGGAAGACGGAACACACAGCGCTCTCGACCACCATCGACCACCTTCTGCATCAGGAAATCAATCTCCTGATGGCGCCAGACGCTGAACCCGGTGAAACCTCGACCGTGCATACGGTAAGAGCAGGCACCAAGAAGATCCGCGCCTGTCTGCGCCTGGTCCGGGGATCACTCGACCGCCTTACGTTCGACAAGGCCAATACCCTCTTCAGGGATAGTGCGAAAAGCCTGCGCGCCTTCCGCGATAACGAAGTCATATCCGAAGTCCTTGCCTATCTGAATGAAATCGGGGCGACCGAGTTCGACGTCGGTGAAATGGACGGTTTGCGCGAAATCCTGACGACTTCCCCGCTCCCCACCGGTTGTGACGATGCCCTGGCAACGGTGCGCAACAATACTCAGGCGAGACGGACGGCCCTTCACCTGGACGCGCTGAAAATCAAAAAGTCCGACCTCACCAAAGCCATGCGGCGCACCTACAGGCGCAACCGCAACGCCTTCGCCAATGTGGTGCGAGACCCGTCAGGCATCAATCTGCACGAATGGCGCAAACAAATAAAGGTGCTGGAATATCAGTTACATGACCTGAACACGATCTGGCCGAAGCCGATGGACGGCACCGAGGATGATGCCCGGCACCTGGCCCAGATACTGGGCCATATTCAGGATCTTACCCTCCTCCGGAAACGGCTGAAGCAGATCCGGCCGGTCCCTGAGGGCAGCCCGGCGGACCGTCTGCTCACCGCAGCCAGACGTCAGCGCCGCAAGCTGCGCAATGAGGCCCTCCGGCTGGGACACGCGCTTTATGCCCGGTCGGCGGATGACTTCGCCATGGATGTGAACCGCCACTGGAAAGCCTGGCGCCAGATGCCGCCTGAGCAACCGGTTGTCCCGGCAGGCCGGGGCCGGACGCCCAAGACACCGGCGGCTCATCTGCACTGACCCGCGCGCTTGGTTCGATAAAGTGTCCAGATACCGCATTAAATAATCAATATCCGCACAAATCATCCGCTATAATTGCCGGCAGTATAAATATTTCCCGGCAGAAACCGATTAATAAGCATTCCGTGTAATCATCATACATACCTCCGGCGACAGGGAGGACATAAAAATATAAATGGTCGCCCAAAGTATGAGAGTGCAGTTTGCATAAGCGTTACAACAGTACACCAGGCGTTAAGCTTGCCAATGACACCGCCCCCACGCTTGTGGCGCATAATCTGCTGGAAGACGCCCCGCTCGCTTCGGTGTCTGCCCGCCAGACACCCCGCCGTAGCTGGCTCCATTACAGCAATCTCAAGGTCGAGGCGGCGATATTCCTGCTGATTGCCCTGACCTTCGCCGCGGTCCTTGGCCAGAAGGCCATAACCAGCCGGCACCTCGACCTCACATCACGGGTTGGTCAGTATTATCCCTTTGTCTATGGCGACAAGGATGATGGCGGCAATTCCACCATCGATCACGATACGACCAAACCGCTGACCTGGAGCTGTGATCTGCGCGAGGGCGCGACATTCGTCTATTGCGGCTACGGCCTGCAATTCGAAGCCCCCGGCAAGGGCAAGGGGATCGACTTTTCAAAGTACAAGAATGTCACGATTCGGTTGACCTATCATGGCGTCGGTGATCATCTGCGCCTGTTGCTGCAAAGTACGGCGCCGGCGACGCTCGGCAGCAAGGTCAAGCCTGGCGAGACCATGCCCTTCGTCGCCGAGTTCCCCGTCACGCAAGGCGTAAACGAAATCCACCTGAACGCGGAGCAGTTCGCCGTCGAACAATGGTGGCTCACCAGTCACGGTGTCTCGGCGGACGAGGCCGGCATCGACATGGATGACATTGTGTCCCTCGCCTTTTCGTCGGGAAGCCAGACACCGCATGGACGCTTTGACGTAAAAGTCACTTCCCTGGAGTTCCACGGTGTCTCGCTGTCCACCGATCAGTGGTATCTCATCATTCTGGGCGTCTGGCTGGTCCTGACCGGCGGTTTTCTCGTCTTTCGCTTCCTGGGGGTGCGGCGGCTCTATGAAGCGCGCCAGCGCCAGCAGGCCGAGGAAAGCCGCGTTCTGGCCGAGGCCCGCGCGGCCGCCGAAGCCGCCAGTTCGGCCAAGTCGCAGTTTCTCGCCAATATGAGCCATGAATTGCGCACGCCGCTCAATGCGATCCTGGGCTATGCCCAGTTGCTGAAGACTACCAAGGTAAGCGAGCGCGATCTGGCTGCCCTCCAGACGATCGAACACAGCGGCGAGCATCTTTTGACGATGATCACCGACATTCTGGATATCGCCAAGGTGGAGGCCGGCCGGCTTGAACTGTTGCCGGGCGTCTTCGATATCCGTCAGTGCGTCCTCAATGTGGCGCAGATGGTTCGTCTGCGGGCGGAAGAAAAGGGCCTGCTGTTTACGGTCAACATCGCCGACGACGTACCCCGCCTGGTGGTGGCGGACCAGAAGCGTATCCGTCAGGTGCTGATCAATCTGCTGGGCAACGCCATCAAGTTCACGCCATCCGGCGAAGTTCGCCTTGAGGTTTCCTGCGTCGCCTCCGCGACGGACGACACCGGCCTGCGCTTCTGCGTTGCGGATACCGGTGTCGGCATCAACCCGGACCAGCTCCAGCGGATTTTCCAGCCCTTCGAGCAGGCCGGCAACGCCATCGACAAAAGCGGTGGCACCGGGCTTGGGCTCAGCATCACCTATCATATCGTCCAGATGATGGGCGGCGATATCCGCGTGGAAAGCGGGATCGGCAGCGGCAGCCGCTTCATTGTCGAGGCGCCGTTTGGCCATGCCGATGAGGAAATGGCCAGGCTTGAGGCCCCGGATACCGTGGCTGACGTACCAGATGACAACAAACCTCCGCTGCCGGAGACCGAAGACGCCTCCCATCTGGTGGCCCCCTTCGGCCCGCAACTGGACCACCTGCTTTTCCTGGCCCGCGCGGGCAATCTGCGCGCCATCCGCAAGGCGGTGCCGGAAATCATCGCGGCCGGGCCTGAATATCGCGGCTTTGCGGAACGGCTCGATTCCCTGGCCGCCGCCTATCAGTCCCCGGCCGTTTTACGCCTGATCGAAGACGCCGCGAAAGAAAGAGATGCCGCATGACCCATTTGCTCACGCCCGGTCAGGACGCATCCCCCGCCCTGCCCCAGATCCTGGTCGTTGACGACACCCCGGCCAACCTGGGCCTGCTGGTCGATCACCTGGAAGCCCGTGGTTACGAGGTTCTCGTGGCCCTGGGCGGCCAGGAAGCGCTCGACCGGCTGCGCTATGCCCAGCCTGATCTTATCCTGCTCGATGTCATGATGCCGGGCATGGATGGTTTCGAGACCTGCCGCAGGCTGAAGGCCGACGCGCAGACCCGCGACATACCGGTCATTTTCATGACCGCCCTGACCGATGTCGACAGCAAGGTATCGGCCTTTGCGGCCGGCGGCGTTGACTATGTCACCAAGCCGTTCCAGATCGAGGAACTGATCGCCCGCGTCCGGACGCATATCGCCCTTCGCAAGGCGCGCGTCGAGCTTCTGGAACAGAAGATGTCGCTCCAGGCTGAGGTTGAGGCGCGCCACCTTGTGGAAGCCTCCCTGCGCGACTCAGAACTGCGGCACCGCCGCCTCTTTGAAACTGCCGGCGACGGCATACTGGTCATCGATTGCGATGCCCGCACCGTCCACGATCTCAACGCGCAATGCGCCCATATCCTGCCCATGCCGCTTGACGAGGTGCGCGGCCGCTATCTCGACGACCTGCCCATTTTCGCGGCCGTCGGCGATGCCCGCACGATCGTCGACACGCTGCGGCAGAGCGGTGAAATGAAATGGGCCGAATGGACCTGGGAGCGCCCGGACGGGACGACAGTCAGTGTCGAGGTGCTCTGCACCACCTATCGCGTCGGCCACAGGTTACTGGCCCAATGCACCCTGCGCGACGTCAAGGCGCGAAAAGAGGCAGAAGCGCGTATCCGCTACCTCGCCATGCATGACGCCCTGACAGGCCTGCCCAACCGCACCCTCCTGATGGATCGCCTCAGCCATGGCATTGCGCGGGCGCGCCGCGACCACACGCAGGTCGGTTTGCTGCTGCTCGATCTCGATCATTTCAAACACATCAATGACAGCCTGGGGCATTTCGTCGGTGACGCCCTGCTTGAAGAGGTGTCGAAGCGGCTGCGCAGTGTCCTGCGCGACAGCGATACCCCGGCGCGTCTGGGCGGAGATGAATTTGTTATCGCGGCCGAAGACCTGTCCGGCAGCGCCGATGCCGAGATCCTGGCGCAGCGCATCCAGGCGGCCCTGGAGCCGGACTTCCATTTCGGCAGCCACACGCTTCGTATCGGCACCAGTATCGGCATCAGCATGTACCCCGCCGACGGTGACAGCCCCTCCGCCCTCCTCCAGGCCGCAGATACCGCCATGTACCAGGCCAAGAAGAACGGCCGCGGCACCTACCGCCTGTTCACCAGCGACCTGACCATGGCGGCCGAACGCTGGCATACCTTGTCGAATGATCTTTACGGCGCCTGCGAACGGGGCGAATTCGCCCTTTATTACCAGCCGCAGGTATCGGTCAGCGATTCCACCATAACGGGCCTGGAGGCGCTTCTGCGCTGGCATCACCCGACCGAGGGGCTTATCCAGCCAGCCCTGTTCATCCCCTTGCTGGAAGAACACGGGCGCATGGTCGAGGTCGGCCGCTGGGTGCTGCGTACCGCCTGCCTGCAGAACGCCGCCTGGCAGGCCCAAGGCCTGCCAAAGGTCCGGGTTGCGGTCAACCTGTCCGCCCAGCAGTTCTATCGCGGGGATATCGTCCGGGCGGTCCGCGACGCGCTGGATGAATCGGGCCTGGCCCCGGAATGGCTTGAACTCGAACTGACCGAAAGCCTGACGCTCGATGATACCGAAGTGACCGTCAGGGTCATGGAAGAACTGAAGGCCATGGGCGTCAATCTGTCGCTGGATGATTTCGGCACAGGCTGGTCGTCCCCGGGGTATCTGCGGCGCTTTCCGCTCGACCGGATCAAGATAGACCGCTCTTTCGTGCGCGACATCGTGAACGACCACAGCACGGCCGCCATCGTCCACAGCATCCTTGGGCTGGCGCGTGACCTTAATCTCGATTGCGTGGCCGAGGGCGTGGAAACGACCGATCAGCTCGAACACCTGCGCCGTGCCCACTGCGCGGAAATTCAGGGCTATCTGTTCAGCCGCCCTGTAGAAGTCGCCCAGGTCGAGGATCTTTTGCGCCAGATGCAGGCGGATGGCGACGCCACCCTGCCACAGAAAAAATCTGGCACCCGCTGACGGCAGCCCCATATCCCGCAGTCCCCCGGATCGCCGGTTGCCAAATGGCGCCAGTGCTCAAGATGACGCGTTCAGGCAGGCTCGCGCGCCTGCTCCGGTCAGCCATGACTTAAATTGGTGTTATCCGCCATAAAGATACGATTTAAAACAGCACCTTAGAGACAAACAGCGACATTCATTTTCACATTCGATAATGTTTTTATAGACAAATCAGCTCAATTTCTATTATTTGATATGACAACATGCAAATTGGTAAGCATTAATGTGCGCCAAAACGCATCTCAGATGCGCCTTTCCGCCTCGGCCTAACCCCGCCAGACACAACACGCTGAAATCGTTCTAAAACACTGTGATGACATATATATTTCGTCCGAATTATTACATTGGAATCGATGGTGGCGGAACGCGATGCCGGGCCAGGCTTCAGGACGACCACGGCCGCACCCTGGGCGAGGGTGAAAGCGGGCCGGCCAATATCCGCCTGGGCCTCGATGTGGCCTGGGGAAACATCATGGCCGCCATTGACGCTGCCCTGACTGCCGCCGGCCTGACCCGCGACATCCTGCCCCGGACCTCCCTTGGTCTCGGACTGGCCGGCATAGTGACACCGGCGGATTGCGTGCGCACTAAGGAGGCAGCGCCGGTCGAGTTCGGCCAGATCTGCGCCGCGGCGGATTGTCATGTGGCCTGCCTTGGCGCCTTTGCCGGCGAAGATGGCGCCATTCAGATCGCCGGGACAGGCAGTTCGGGTTATGCCATAGTGAATGGCCGGGGCTATCCGGTCGGGGGCTGGGGTTTTCTGTTGAGCGAAAAGGGATCCGCGGCGGCGCTTGGCCGTGACGCCATTCGGGCCGCCCTCGAAGCGAATGACGGCCTGGCCCAGCGCACGCCCTTCACCGAGGCCATGATCGCCCGTTTCGGCGCTACTTCAGACATCATTGACTGGTCGGAACGCGCGCGCCCTGCTGACTATGGTGCGCTCTCGCCCTTCGTATTTGACTATGCCCGGCAGGCGGACGCGGTGGCCACACGGCTGGTGCGCCAGTTGGCCGCTGACATCGACCATTATATCGCCCATCTTGTCGCTGTCGGTGCGCCCCGGATCTGCCTGGTCGGCGGGCTGGCGCCGCACATCTCGCCGTGGCTTTCCGACGCTACGCACGCACACCTCACCGACGCCCGCATGGACGTGCTCGATGGCGCGATCCTGATGGCGCGCCAAGGGGACGGCGCCTCGATCACCCTGCGGGCAGGTGGTGCGGCATGACCGGCCCTGTTCTGCTCGAAATATGCGTGGATACGGCCGATGGGCTGGACATCGCCGCGACCTGTGGCGCCGACCGCATCGAGCTGTGCGCCAGCTTAGGGATAGGCGGCCTGACCCCGAGTCTCGGCATGATGCGTCTGGCGGCCGAACTTGATTGCCCGACACGGGTCATGATCCGCCCGCGCCAGGGCGATTTCACCTACAGCGCCGCCGAACTGGCCATGATGCGCCACGATATCGATGCCGTGGCCGATATCGGTCTGGAAGGTGTGGTGCTGGGCGCCAATCTGGAAAACGGCGAACTGGACGCCGCCGCCCTGGCGGAACTGACGGCCTATGCGAAGGCCGCCGGCCTTAAGGTGACCCTGCATCGCAGCTTCGACCTGGTGCCTGACCCGCTGGCCGCGCTGGCGCTCGCGCGTTCGCTCGGCATCAATTCAATCCTGACCTCCGGCTGCGCGATGTCCGCCATAGAAGGCACCGAGGTCATCGCCCGGCTGGTTCAGGCCGTCCGCAGCGAACCCGGCAATCCGATCGAGATCATGGCCGGTGTCGGAGTCAGCTACCGCACGGTCGGCGAAATCCTGCGGCGGACCGGTGTGCCAGCGGTTCATGGCTCGTGCAGTCTCGTCGACACGCAGGCGACGGGGGATACCGTCCGCTTTGGCTTCGCCGTACAAGGCCATCGTCGCACGGATGTCACACTGGTCACGCAATTACGCCAGGCCCTGTCGCAGGACGCCGATAACACGGTCGGGGCAAGGTAAGCCGGTTTCCGAGGAGCTGATAAGATGTCGTTTTTCTCTGTCATACCTGCGCTCACCGCGCATCACGGCCCGCTTTACATCCAGCTTGAACGCATCCTGCGCGACGCCATCATGGATGGCTCCCTGAGCCAGAGCGAGCCCCTGCCGACCGAGCGTGAACTGGCGGAGCGCTACGACATTTCGCGCATTACGGTGCGCAAGGCGCTCAATGACCTCCAGCGCGAGGGCCTGCTGATCCGCCGCCGCGGGGCCGGCACCTTCGTGGCACCGCGCGAAGAACGCCATTTTTCCGGCCTGCCTGCCTTCAGCGAGGACATGCTGTCCGGTGGCCGCACCACCCGCAGCACCTGGATCGGGCGCGAAACCGATGTGGTCACGGCCGATGAATCCATGCAACTGGGCCTGGCGCCGGGCGCGCGCGTTCATCGCCTGAAACGCCTGCGCTATGCCGATGACATGCCGGTCGCCATCGAGATGTCCGCCATCCCGATCTATTGCCTGCTGGGCGATCTCACCGATGATGAAACTCTTTATACCGCGCTTCAAAAAGCCGGCAATCCGGTGGTGCGCGCCCTGCAGCGCCTGCGCGCCGTGGCGCTGGAGCCGGCGGAGGCCGAAAGCCTGGGGGTCGAGGCCGGCGCGCCGGGTCTTTATGTCGAACGGCGCGGCTTCCTGGGCGATGGTCGCACCGGCGAACTGACCCGCGCCTGGTATCGCGGCGATGTGTCGGACCTGGTGGCGGAAGTGGTGGTCCCGCAGCTTTTGCCGGCCTGATTTTGCTTTACTATGCCGTTATCGCGCGCGTCAGGATTGAATTGACGCAACAATACCAATACCATATATAAAAAATGGCAATTACAAGCTTGTCATTACAAGTACATGGAAGCGCAATATCGGGGGAATGACGGACAGTATGGCTTCAGGAAACCAGGCCACGGCGAAATCGGAAAGCCTTTATCTGCAACTGCAGAATGCTCTGAGAGAGTCGATAACCAGCCGCCGGCTGTCGCCCAACGACGCCATCCCGACGGAGCGCGAACTGGCCGAGGAATTCAATGTGTCCCGCATCACCGTGCGCAAGGCGGTGGATGGCCTGGTCTACGAGGGCCTGCTGACGCGACGTCAGGGCGCCGGCACCTTTGTGGCTACCCGTGTCGAAAAAAGCTACTCCAAGATGACCTCCTTCACGGAGGACATGATCTCGCGCGGACGCACCCCCAGCAGCAAGTGGCTCTCCAAAACCTCCGGCACGGTCAATCCGGAAGAGGCACTTTCCCTGGGCCTGTCTCCCGGCACCCTGGTCTATCGCTTCAACCGGATGCGCTTCGCTGACGGATCTTCCATGGGACTGGATTACGCCACCGTGCCGGCGGACTGCCTGCCCTCGCTCGATTCCGTCGAGGACTCCCTTTACGCGGCCCTTGAAGCTTACGGCACGCGTCCGATCCGTGCTCTGCAACGCCTGCGCGCCGTCGCCTTCAATGCCGAGCAGGCAAAACTCCTGGACATCCCGACCGGCGCCCCCGGCCTGCTGATCGAACGGCGCGGGTTCCTGGCTGATGGCCGCCCCGCCGAATTTACGCAGTCCTATTATCGCGGCGACGCCTACGACCTGATGTCGGAACTCAGTCATAATCCCTGATATTGCCGGTCCTGATATTTTTATCAGGAAAACGATTTTTACCATTGCCATTCAGACCTGCGGATATAGAGTTGTCATGACAAATATCTGACGAAGGCGGACGGCGGCCCACCTTCTGACGGCATACAGAAGGAAGCGGCATGACTGCGATCGACCGGCGACAGCTTTTCATAGGTGGCGGCGCCACCCTGGCCTTTAGCCCAGTGGCCGCTCATGCTATGTCAGGCCCCGCACCCTATGGTGCCACGCCCGCACCGCGCCAGTTGGCCTGGCATAAACGCCAGACCTATGCCTTCGTCCACTTCACCATCAATACCTTTACCGACCGGGAATGGGGCTATGGCGACGAATCCGTTTCGCTGTTCAACCCCACCGATTTCAGCGCCGACCAGATTGTTGAAAGCGCCAAAGCCGGCGGCCTGAAGGCGATCATCCTGACCGCCAAGCACCATGACGGCTTCTGCCTGTGGCCCAGTCGCTATACCGAACACTCAGTCAAATACAGCCCCTACAAGGACGGCCATGGCGATATTGTTGGCGAAATGGCCGCCGCCTGCCGCAGGCATGGCCTGGAATTCGGCCTTTATCTCTCGCCCTGGGACCGAAATCATGCCGAATACGGCCGTCCGGCCTATGTCGAATATTACCACAACCAGCTTGAGGAACTGACAACGCAATACGGCCCGCTGATCGAGGTGTGGTTTGACGGCGCCAATGGCGGCGATGGCTATTATGGCGGCGCGCGCGAACGCCGCAAGATCGACGGCCACACCTATTATCAATGGGATAAGGTCCGCGAAATCGTCCGCAAAAACCAGCCAAATGCCGTCATGTTCGCTGATTCCGACATGGATGTGCGCTGGGTCGGCAATGAGGAAGGCATAGCCGGCGATCCCTGCTGGCCGACCTGGGACTACACCACGCCCTACAGCCTGGGAAAGGCCAATGCCGGTGTGCGCGGCGGGCCGATCTGGAACCCGGCCGAGGTCGATGTTTCCATCCGTCCGGGCTGGTTCTGGCACGCCGACGAAGCGCCGCGCACCCCGGCCAACCTGCTGAACCTGTGGTTTGTTTCAGTTGGGCGCGGCGCCAATCTACTGCTGAATATAGCCCCTGACCGCCGCGGCCGGATTCCGGATGAGGACGTGGCAGCGCTGAAAGCCTGGAAGGCCCTGCGTGACCACGGTTTCGCCACCAATCTGGCGGATGGGGCCACGGTTACGGCCTCCAGTGACCGGGGCCGCGCCTATGCGCCGAAGAATGCCCTGTCGCAGACCGCCGCCTGGGCGGCCCGCTCCAGCGATCGCGCCGGCGCCTGGCTGCAACTCGACTTGCCCAAGGCCACGACCTTCGATGTCATCCGCCTGGCGGAAGACATTACCAAAGGTGTACGCGTCGATGACTTTGCCGTCGATGTTCGCAATGCAGATGGCTGGACCGAGATCGCTCGCCATACCGCCATCGGCTTCGAGCGTCTGATCCGCCTCGATCAGCCGGTGACGACAAAATCCGTGCGTCTGCGCATTATCAGTGCGACCGCCGCCCCCGTTATCCGCAATGTCGGTCTGTTCCGCCTGCCGGATATTCTGGAAGAACCCGGTATCCGCCGGGATGAAAAAGGCATGATCATGCTCAGGAGTCCGGCCGAGGGTCTGGAAGTACGCTATACGCTCGATGGCACTGAGCCCGGCGCGGCCTCACCTCTGTACACAGCGCCGTTTGCACTGCCGGACGGCGGTACGGTCAGGGCGATTACCCGACGCTCCGCTACCGACGTGATGAGCGCGGCGATTACCCGCGCCTTTGACGTCTCCCCGGCGGGCTGGCAGGTTGTGTCCAGCAATGGCGACAAACCAGGAAGTCTGCTGACCGGCGCCCCTGTCACCGGACCGGCAGGCCAGCCGCTTGAGGCCGTACTTGATCTTGGGAAGCCTTACGCGCTTACTGGCTTCACCCTGAAACCGGCGCCGCAGGATATTTCGCTGGGCGTCGAGGCCGTTGCGCGCATGGGGCCGCCCGCCGGTTACGAAATCTGGCTGAGCGCCGACGGCCAGGACTGGGGGGCGCCGGTAGCCAGCGGGGAATTCTCCAATATCGCCGCCAGCCGCTCGGAACAGAAGATCTCGTTTCGATGTGCCTCATGCGGGGCGCTTCCTGCGCCTGCGCCTGCCGCGCGCCGTGCAGGACAAGCCTGTCATCGTTTTTGCCGGTTTCGGTATCATTACACGCTAATTCAGAGTCAGATCATGTCCGCCTTCGCCTCCCGTCGTCAGTTCTTGACCCTGACCACCGCCGCTTCCGCCGCGGCCTTCATTCCGGCGGCGTTGAGCTTCGCCGCGGGCAATATTGCCCCGGCCTACCCGCTGACCGGCGGCGATGCCTGGGATGCCTTCAAGGCTTATGACCCGGCCACCAACCCCAATGCCCCCTTCTTCCGTTCAAAAGTGAAGCGCGCCGACCGCGTCAAGCCTTTTGCCGCCACACAGGCCCATCCCGAGCTGAAACCCGAAGTGCCCGGCGGCACGCTTCTGGCGGCCTACCTGACGCTCTCCGGCCCCGACGAAGACCTCAACCGCACGCGTTACCAGACCGGCGCGCGGAGCCGCGTCCATGTCGAGCGCGCCTGGCAATATCAGGATGTCGTGGTGGCGTGGAACACGACCGGTCTTGTGCCCAATCCGGCGCTCAGCGATGCCGTCCACCGCAATGGGGCGCGGATTCTCGGCACCATGTTCCAGCCCGACAAGCGCATGTTCGATGGCTCAGACCTGCCGCGCGAAGCCGTGGCGGTCAAGCTGGTCGCGCTGGCCAAATATTTTGGCTTTGATGGCTATTTCGTCAATTTCGAGAGCTATACGCCCGAAGACGCCCGCGCGGTTCAGGATCTGATCGGCCTGATGCAGGTGGAGGCCGCCAAACAGGGGCTGAGCGACTTCCACATCCAGTATTATAACGGCTATACCGATGCCCGCGCCGTCTGGCCAGGCTCGCCACATGTCGATGGCAGCCCGCGCGAAGCCGATGCGCCGCGCGCCAATTCGATGATGATCGACCAGGGCTGGAGCCATTACGGCCTGACGCGCGGCTGCTGCTCCGGCTTGCCGCTGGAGGCCCTGCCCCTGCCGGCCGATCTCGGTCAGACCTATGACCCGATGCAGGTCTATTATGGCCTGCAACTGTACCCCGGCCCCGGTTATCTCGGTCTCATTGCACCCACGGTCATCTCGCCCAACAGCGGTGAAAAGGCGCTCGGCGGCCTTCAGGTCTACAGCGCCGAGGACGGCCTGCGCAAGATGCGCCGCGCCCGTCTCGATCAGCTAAAGGCTACCACCAGCCTGTCGGCCCAGGATAAGGAAGACCTGGCCGATCTGACCGATCCAAACCGCACGCGTGCTTCGTGGTATCGCCTGCATGACCGCTTCTGGTCTGGCCAGTCCGGCAACCCGGCGCGCAACAATACGCCCAGCAACGAGCAGGCGGCTATCTACGGTCCGCCGGAGGTCCGTAAAATCTATACCGACTACGAGGCACCGGGTAAGCCGACAGACCAGTTGCGTCTGCCGATCACCTATGGTGTCGCCAACTTCATTGCAGAGCGCTCGGTGATCGGCACCCTGCCCTTCGTCACCCGCTTCAATACCGGCGAAGGCGATCGCTTCTTCCGCGAGGGCGTTGAGGTCTCGTCCCTGCCGTGGTTCAATCTCGGCATCCAGGACGTGCTGCCGACCTGGACCTGGTGGACGAAGCCCCTGCATGGCGCCTTCGACCGCGACCACGATGCCGCCGGCCTGCTGGCGGTGGATTACGATTTCGAAGACGCCTGGGATGGCGGCGCCTCGCTGAAAGTTTCAGGCCCGCTGACGGCTGAGAATGCCACTGAGGTGCGTCTCTACAAGACAAAACTGCCCGTAAGCACCGATACGGGGCTTGGTTTGGTTCTGAAAGGCGGCGCTGGCGGCCGGCTTTCGGTCGGCCTTGTATTTGAGGATGCGCCGGAGGTGACAGAATGGATCGCCGTGAAGGGTAGCTCTGCCGGCTGGCGACGCTGGAAGACACCTTTGCGCGCCTATGCCGGCCGCACCCTGGCGGCTATTTCCCTCGGAATAGACGCTGACAAGGGCGCAAGTCCTTTCAGCCTGCATCTCGGCGAACTGTCCCTGACCGGTCAGCCCGCGCCTGTTCCGCGCCAACCCGAAGGCTTCCGGATCGAAAAAAGCCGGATTGCCGTGGATGGCCAGTCCGTGGAACTGCGCCTGAACTGGACATTCGATCCGGCTGTCCGTCATTATGACCTGTTCGCCGAAACCGGCCGGACACAATCATGGCTGGGCCGGATCGCCGGCGACGCCTACTATGTCGAAAGCCTGACGCGCGGCAGCGCCAGACGCACACGCCTGAAACTCGTTCCCTGTGCCGGCGACGGACGGCCTGGGAATGCCGCAACGCTCACCTATGACTGGGCGACCTGACAAAACCTTATTCCGGGGAGAACTATATGGAGGGCCAAACGCCTGTAACCACCCGGCGGCGGCAGGTGGTGATCGTCGGCGGCGGCACCGCCGGCTGGATGTCGGCCGCCTTGCTGGCGAAGATCACGCAGGGCAAGCTGGGCGATATCACCCTGGTGGAATCCGAGGAGATCGGCACCATCGGCGTGGGCGAAGCCACCATTCCGGCCATCAAGCGCTTCAATCGTTTGCTAGAAATCCATGAGCGCGATTTCGTTCGCCAGACCCAGGCCAGTTTCAAGCTGGGTATCGAATTCGTCAACTGGGGACGGTTGGGCACGCGCTATTTCCATCCATTCGGTCAGATCGGCGATCCGATCGGGCGCACCGCCTTTCATCAGTTCCTCACCCGGCGGCGGCTCGCCGGCGAAAGTGAGTCCTTCGAGGACTATTCGCTGAATGCCGCCGCGGCGAAGCTGAACCATTTCGCCACACCGCCGCGCGACGATTCACTGCTCTCCACCCTGAGTTACGCCTATCATTTCGACGCCAGCCTCTATGCGGCTTTCCTGCGCCGTCATGCCGAGGGTAATGGTGTCAGGCGCATCGAAGGCAGGATCAGGCATATTTCACAAAACGCCGAAACCGGCTTTGTCGAGACCCTGACCCTGGAAAGCGGCCAGACCGTCAGCGGCGACTTCTTCATCGACTGTTCGGGGCTTTCCGCCCTGCTGATCGAAAAGACGCTGCACAGCGGCTTCGACGACTGGAGCGACGTCCTGCCATGCGACAGCGCCGCTTTCGTACCCAGCGAAAAGACAGGCGATGTCACGCCCTATACGCGCTCCACCGCCCATAAAGCCGGCTGGCAGTGGCGCATCCCGCTCCAGCACCGCACCGGCAATGGTCATGTCTTCTGCTCGAATTACACGACAAAGGAAGAGGCGGAGGAAACGCTTCTGCAACATCTTGACGGCAAGGCCCTGGCCGATCCGAAGTTCCTGCGCTTCACCACCGGCCGCCGCAAACTGAGCTGGAACCGCAATGTTGTGGCCATTGGCCTCTCCAGCGGGTTTCTGGAGCCGCTGGAATCGACCAGCATCCATCTGATTCAGTCGGCCCTGGTGAAACTGCTCGATTTCTGGCCGGGCGAGACCTTCGACCCGCTGCTGGCCGAACAGTATAACCGCGCCATGGCCAACCAGTACGAGTCGATCCGCGATTTCATCATCCTGCACTACAAGGCCACCGAACGCGATGATTCCGCCTTCTGGCGCTATTGCCGCGATATGCCGGTGCCGGAGAGCTTGAGCTATCGCATCGATCACTTCCGTTCGTCCGCGCGCATCGTCCTGACACCGGGCGAGCTGTTCCAGCCGAATAGCTGGCTGGCCGTCATGCTGGGCCAGCATGTCGAACCGCAGGGCTATGATCCATTGGCGGAGATCATCGATGAGGACAGAATTGCCAGGCAGTTTTCACGGATGCGGACCGCCGTCGATCAGGCCGCGCATTCCATGCCGACACATCAGGCGTTTCTCGACTCATTGCGCTAAAACGGGGAACAGCCAGACCTGCGCGACTTGATGGCCACGCCCGCTGCCGCCCATGCCGTCCGGACGCGTCCATTCGAGGGTGAGTTGTCCACCCGCCGTCAGGCGTTGCGGCACATCCAGTTCAACCGTCATGGGATTGGTTTTGCGTTCGGTAAAATCATGCAGGATTTCGCCATTGGCGGTGAGTTTGACAGGCAGGGCATAGCCCTCCCCGGCATAGACGATCTTCAGCCGGTAATGTGCCGCTGGATCGAGCGTGTCATAGCGCAGGGTGATCGGTTGTTCGTAAAGGGTTTCCGCATAGGTCGCCCAGGCTGTGCGCCAGCCATCGTCAGGCGTCATATCCGCTATGCCGTCGAGGGCGCTGCTGTACATTTCCGGATCACGGTCAAAGCCCGCCCCCCGCAGCAAATGGGGTTCATTTTGCGGATCGCCGAGATCATCGTAGAAGCCACCAGGAAGCGGAGTGTCTCCCGCCGCCAGTTGCGCCAGCCGCGCCGCCTTTTGAGTACCATCCAGCGCTTGTATGTCACTGAGTTGCTTCTCCAGCCAGACGCGGTCGTTCAGTGACACATCCACACGGTCGAGATTGGCGCCTCGCTCGATGCTGGAGGCACCATAGAGGCTGACACTCAGTTGCAGGCCGATTTCCTTATAAAGCCTGCCTGCCAGATCGAACAGACGGACGCGCAGGTCCGCAATATCGGCTCTATCCGACCTGGCCAATGCCGCGCGCGCCGCAGGGATATCACCTTCGCCAATCGCCTGACAGGCCGCGGCTTCGCGTGTCGTTTCAGCCGCCAAACGCTCCTGCACATAGGCATCATAGGTGGCACGGTAATACGCCATATCAAAGCGCCAGTTACCGACATGATCGCGCGCCATATCATCGAAAAGCGCAAGCGTCAGCGCAATGGATGCGTTCAGCACAACCGGCCCCTCCCAGTTATGCTCCAGCGCATTCAACCCTTCAGCGAAGCGCGGATCGCCGATGAAGTAACGGGCATAGTCAGCCAGTATCTCATCAGTATCGCCCTGTGTATTCCAGCCAAGCGCCGACCATAGCATCTTGTTGACATCATCATTAACCCCCTCGGAATAGGTGACGAAGCCGGCATAGTCGCCCGGGAAGTGGCGGATGATGTGGCTCTGAGCGCGCGGCTGGGGATTGACCGGCTCGCGGCCCTCGGTCAGGGCGAAGGCCGGATCCCATTGCGGCACCGGGAATTGGGCGTGCATTGTGTGGGCAATATCCGGATAGAACAGGATGGGGTAACGCCTGGGGATGCGGACCCGCTGCACCGGTAGAGGATCGCGCGACTGCGGCCCGAAGAAGACGCCGGTCAGCCAGTTCGGTTGTTGCGCCAGCAGGGCATAAAAGCGCTCATACTGCGCCTGATCAAACCCCTGGCCGGATATCCAGACCGTCGCCTTCGGATGGTAGCGATGCAGGATGGCGACTTCGGCCTCGACCAGCGGAAACAGCACATCGGGGTCAGTATGGCCCGGATCGCCGCCCGGCACATAAAGCGCATCCACCTTCGGCAGACGCTTCACCAGATCCTTGAAGCGCGCCAGTTCTTCGGCGCGCGTGTTGGCCTTTCGGTAATCATCGCCCATCTGCGGATAGTAAAGATCGAAATCGAGCCCGTATTTGGCCATCAGTCCGGAGACGGCGACCGCCATGTCGAGCGGCTTTTCGTGAAACAGCGGGCTTTCCGATGCGTCATCCGAGACCGGCGCGATCCACTGGATGCCATTGGCGCCAAAGACCGCTAGGTCGCGTACCTGCTGCTCGAACATATCGAGCGTAAAGGCGTCATAGCTATTGTTCTTGTAACGGTAACCGATCTGGTGCGCCCGCCAGGCCATCTGCGGCGCGGCATAGGTGTCGTGCGCCGCCTCCCCCTTGCGCAGCAGGTAGCCGATACCGAACAGGATACCCCGGTCGTCGTCACCGGCCACGACGAGCAAGCGGCCGATATGCGCGATGGTGTAAGCCTCCCGTGTCTCGGGCGGAAGGCTTTTCAATCTTTGCCGCCACATATCGCGCGCATTGGGAGGCAGCAGGCTGGCCACTTCATTCCGCCGGGCAATCACCAGTGTCTGACCGTCGAGCTCCAGTCCGGCGCGCTTTTCCGCTTCCTCGTGCAGCATCGCCACGGCGGTCAGCGCCTGCGGTGTCGCCCTGGGTGAGGTCAAGACGCTCAGCTCATCCGCCCGCGCTGAAAACGCCAGCAACAGTCCAAAGGCGACGATCAGGCACCGCATGGTGGCCTACGCAAAGACGCTTTTCGACGGAACGACCAGATCGGTCCTCTTGCTATCACACTGCGCGTAGACGAAACCCGGCTGGATGGCGAAGGCGCCAACCTCTCCCTTGGTGTTCAGTGCCAGGAAGCCGACCTGCAAGGTCTTTGCGGCCTCCGGACGGCGCTTGACGATCCGCATGACCGCCTCCTCGCACGCCTGTTGCGGCGAACGGCCCTGACGCATCAGTTCGACGACGAGGAAGCTGCCGGCATTACGGATAACCTCTTCACCCACACCGGTAGAGGTAGCCCCGCCAACTTCGCCATCGACATAAAGCCCCGCACCAATGATTGGACTGTCCCCTACCCGGCCGCGCAGCTTCCACGCCATGCCGGAAGTGGTGCAGGCGCCGCAAAGCCGCCCCTGCGCATCCAGCGCCAACATACCGAGCGTATCGTGATTATGGACATCGCCCGGCACCTTGCTGCCTGGGGCGTGGCCATAAGTCGACATCTCGCTGTTGGCGACCGGCGCGTATTTTGCCTCCTTTAGCCACGCCTTCCAGGCGGCCTCGGATTCAGGCGTCAGCAGTTTCTGCGGCTTGAAGCCCTGTTCGATGGCGAATTGCAAAGCGCCCTCCCCCACCAACAGGACGTGCGGCGTCTTTTCCATGACCAGACGCGCCACCGAGATGGGATGGTCGATATGTTCGAGCGCAGCTACGGCACCACAGCGCCATTGTTCGTCCATGATGCTGGCGTCGAGCGAGACGTGGCCATCGCGGTCCGGATAGCCGGCGCGGCCCACGCTATGGTTCTTGAGGTCGACTTCCGGCACGCGCGCGCCCGCCTCAACCGCATCAAGCGCATGGCCGCCGGTTTTCAGCACGTCCCATGCCGCTGAATTGGCAGCGACGCCGAAATCCCAGGTCGAGACGACGATCGGCGTGCCGGTTGAGGCCGCGCCCGCGCCCGTGGCGGCGAGTCCCGCCAGGGATGACAGGGCCAGGGTGGTTTTGAAAACATCACGACGATTTTGCATGGGAAACGCCTTAAACAAAGGAAGGGGGTCTGGCGGCCAGGGCCGTGCCGAAGGCTTTATTGGGCTTTGAGCTCATTTCGAAGGTCAACCGTCCTCCGCGGATCAGCTCGGCATGGCTGATCCAGCTCTTGTGCCAAGGTTTGCCATTCCAGCGCACGCCCTGGACATAGATATTCTCGGTGCTGTTGTTTGGCGCGTCAATGATCAGGCGGCGGCCATCACCGAGAGCGACTTCAGCGCGCTTCACAAGCGGTGAGCCGAAGACATAGGCGGCGCTGACCGGATCAACTGCATACAGCCCCAGCGCGCTCATCAGATACCAGGCGCTCATGGCGCCGCAATCTTCATTGCCTTCCAGTCCATCCGGCTGGTCGCGGTACATCGACGTCATCAACTCGCGCACGCGCGCCTGTGTTTTCCACGGCGCGCCGGTATAGGCATAGAGATAGGCGACGTGGTGGCTCGGCTCATTGCCATGGGCATATTGCCCCACCAGACCAGTAATATCGGCCAGGCTTTCCTGGGCCGGGTCCGGCGGCGTACTGAAAAGGGCGTCGAGCTTCGTCTCAAAGGCTTTTTCCCCGCCAAACAGGGCGGCATAGCTATAGATATCGTGCTGGTTCAGAAAGGTGGCCTGCCAGCCATTTGTCTCGGTATAATCACGCCATTTCGTCTGGTCGTGACCGAGCGACTGCGGATTATAGGGCGTGACCCACTGGCCATCGGCCTGTCGGCCACGCACGAAACCGATATAGGTATCGAAGACATTGCGATAATTCTGTGAGCGGCTTTTCAGGGTTTTTGCCGCCGCATTTTCACCAATGACCAGGGCCAGTTTCGAGACGCACCAGTCGTCATAGGCGAATTCCAGCGTGCGCGAGACGGCCTCGTCGACCGTGTCCGCCGGAATATAGCCCATCTGGCGGTACAGCCCCAGGCCGTGGACATCATCGACAAAGGCGCGCTTAGCCAGCACCTCATAGCCGGCGCGGTAATCGATCCCTTTGATACCCTTGACCGCCGCCTCGGCAATGACGGCGGAGGCATGATAGCCGATCATGGTGTCGGTCTCGCGCCCTTGCAGCGGCCAGATCGGGACGCCGTCCGGGCTTTGCTGGCCCATGCGGATCAACGAGCCGATCATGCCGGGCATGCGTTCGCCCTGGCTCAGCGTAAAGAACGGATGGACCGAACGGTAGGTATCCCACAGGCTGTAGGTCGAATAGCTGGCCTCGCCGGGTGCCAGCGTATGAATTGCGTTATCCATGCCGCGATAACGGCCATCGACATCCTGGAAGATCGTCGGCGCCATCAGGGTATGGTAGTGCGCCGTGTAGAAGATGCGCTTGTCCGCTTCACTGGTCATATCGACACGGACACGGCCGAGCTCCGCTTCCCAGGCGGTGCGGGCAGAGGCGCGAATGCGTTCGAAATCGAAATCCGGCAGTTCGGCGTCGAGATTTTTCAGGGCGCCGTCGATATCGACCGAAGAAATCCCGACCTTGACCAGCAGCGGCGCCTCGCCGGCATCGGGAAAATGCAGGACGGCCTTGAGGTTTTTGTCGGTGAGTTCGCTGCCCGCTGCGGGCTGGTCGTCGCTGAAAAGATCAGCCTTTGCGAACGGCCGCGACAGCTTGAGTGCGAAGAATAGCCATCGCCCTTTCGCCCACTGGAAGACCTGACGGCCGCCGACCACCGTGTCATTTCCGACCAGCTTCAGCGACACATTGTCGAGCACCAGATCCTTGTCACCCCACCATTTGATCGCGCCATGTGCCAGGTCGATCAGGATATGACCGCCCTCGCCTTTCGGGAAGGTATAGCGGTGAAGCCCCGCGCGCGTTGTCGCCGTCAGTTCGGCTTTCACGCGGCTGTCGGTCAGGTTGACGCTGTAATAGCCGGGCGTGGCAATCTCAGTCGCCCGGTCATAGCGCGAGCGGTAGCCTGCATCGGGATTATCGAGCGGCCCCGGCTGGAGTTTGACCTCGCCGGTGGCGGGCACCAGCAGGATATCGAGCATGTCCGGACAGCCGGTGCCGCTTAAGTGGGTGTGTGAAAAGCCCATGATCGAACTGTCGGCCTGATGATAGCCGGAGCACGAATCCCAGCCCAGATTGCTGGTATCCGGCGAGAGTTGCACCATACCGAATGGCACGGTCGCACCCGGAAAGGTGTGCCCGTGGCCGCCCGTGCCGATAAACGGATCAACATGGTCGCACAGCGAGTCCGTGGCCGCGAAACCGGTTTGCGGCAGCAGGCCAAGCGCGGTCGAACCGGCGATCAACTGACGACGCGAGATCATGTCAGAAGCTCCGGCTTTTCAGCCATCAGTGTCAGGATCAGTTCGCCGAACAGGCTGTTGGCCCAGGCAAACCACGAGCGCGTGTAGATCGCCGCGTCATCCTTGCCGACCGACTCGTTCATGAAACCGCGCGGTGCGGCTGCGACCTTCAGTTCGCCCAGACAGGCGCGGATTTCGGCATCGTCTATGCTGGTCAGGGCCTGGATCATCAGGGAGATCGGCCAGACCGTGTTCAGGCCCGAATGCGGGGAACCTACGCCGCGCAGCACCCTGCCCTCGTAATAGTAGGGATTGCGGGCGCTCAAGACCGCCGCGCGGGTGCGCAAATAAAGCGGATCGTCCTTGGCGCAGAAGCCGAGGAAGGGCAGGCTCAGGAGACTCGGCACATTGGCGTCATCCATAAAAAGCGCATTGCCAAAGCCATCGACCTCATAGGCCCAGATATCCTGACCGGCCGCGTCCTTCATCTTGCCATACTGGTGCATGGCGGTCTCGACCTCGGTGGCAAATGCCAGGCATTCGGTCTTGAAATCCCCGCCCAGCCCTGTTTTTTCCGCCATATCAGCCAGTTGCCGCAGACTAACGACCGCGAAGGCATTACCGGGAATAAAATACGGATAGATGCAGGCGTCATCAGACGGACGGAAACCGGAATGGATCATGCCGGTGACTTTTGTCGGCCAGCCATAGCCATGCGCCAAGGTCTCGGTCGGCTCGGAGGCCGTGCGGTTGAATTTGTACGGTCCGTCGTTCTCTTTCCGCTGCTGGTCGCGGAAGGTCTTGACGATGGTGCGCATGGCGGCGCGCCAGGTGTCATCGAATGGCGTCAGGTCACTGGTCGCCGCCAGATAACCGTGCGCCAGCCGGATCGGATAGCACAGACTGTCGATCTCCCATTTGCGTTCGGCCACGCCGGGTTTCATATCGGTGTCGTCGGTCTGTGACCAAGACAGGTCGGTCATCGCCTTGGGATCGCGCATATAGGCGTTGGCGTAGGGGTCGATCAGGATGCAGCGCGCCTGCCGCCGGATCAGCCCCTGGAACAGGGTCTTCAATGCCGGGTCGGTCTTCGCCAGCGGCAGGTAGGGCGAAACCTGGGCCGAGGAATCGCGCAGCCACAGGGCCTTGATATCGCCGGTAATGACAAAAGTATCAGGCTGGCCGTCCACCATTCCCATCTCGACTGTGGTATCGAGTGTATTGGGATAGCCGTTGGTAAACAAACGCGCCAGTTCCGGGTCTTTCAATGCCCTGGTGGTCCTTTTGATCACCGCCTCAACCGCCGGACTGGTGAATTTTCGCTGTCCCACCGGCAGGCGTGTGCCCGACGCGACCTCCGGTGACATGACGGGAATATCCGCAAACGCGCGCGACGCTGCAAGCGCACCAAGGGCCGTCATCCCCATAAGCAGGTGTCGCCGGTCCATGCTCATGCCTCCACCAGTCCGGGACGATCCCAGATCTGGTTCTTGCCGCCGGCCAGGGTCCGCTCGGCGCCGTCATGCAGGTCAAGCACGACTACCTCATTCGTGCCCACCTTGAGCCAGGGCGCCGGCACGAACAGGGCATGCTGCGACCCGACCGACCAGTGACGGCCGAGATTATGGCCATTGATCCAGACATAGCCCTTTCCCCAGCCGCGCATGTCGAGGAAGGTGTAGCCGGTCTCAGTCGTCTCGAACGTGCCGCGATAAAAGGCCGGACCATCTATGTGAGCCGTGTCGAATTTGAGCCCGCTCAGGTCTTCCAGTGGCAGACTGTAATGATCCCAGCCCGTCAGCGTCTTGTCGCCGAGCTTTGCCTCACCGATCAGGCCCTTCTGGTCCTTACCGATCTGGTCGCCATAGTTGATGCGTCCCATTGTATCGACCAGCACATCAATGGCTGCGCCCTTTTTAGCCGTGATCACCAGCGCCGCTTCATGATTGCGGCGGTCCAGCGTGCCGACCGGGACACCATCCACCGAAACCTGCGCATAGTCGCGCACTTCGCCGAAGCTGAGGGTGCCCGAAAGCGCGGTCGTGGCCGTGTGGCGATAGAGGATCATGCCATGCGGCTGACCCATTTGTTCGAGCATCCTGGGCGACGGCGCCGTGACCGGCTTGCCCAGAAGCTGTCTCAGGGACGCTGATTCCGTCAGACGGAAACGCTTGATCTCAAGTGCCTCTTCCGGCGCCGGCAGGGCGGCGAAACGCTCGGCTGGCAGGTACTTTTGGAACAAGGTTTTGGCCGCCTCGAATTTCGGCGTCGGCCGCCCGGCCTCATCGAGCATGGCGTCATAGTCATAGCTCGAAATATCCGGCTGGTAGGTCTTGGTTTTCCGGTCGTAATTGGCGCCGGCGTCGAAGCCGAACGAGGTGCCGCCATGCACCATGTAGAAACTGATCGATATCTTCTGGTCGAGCATCCATTTCAGGCTGTCGATCAGCGGCGGGATCGGCATGGAAGCGTGCATCTCACCGAAATGATCAAACCAGCCGCCCCACAGTTCCGTACACATGCGCGGGCCGGATTTTTTAAACTGGCCGTAGCGGGCGAATTCTTTTTCCGCCTTGTCATAAGTGCCGAAATTGATGCCGTTGAACAGCTCCGGCAAGGCGCCGTTCTCGATTACCGCCGCGCCATCGACCGTGTAGAGCGCACCGTTGAAACCGGCGGTGCGGATCTGGTCCTTCACCGCGCGCATATAGCTGAGGTCATTGCCATAGGAGCCGTATTCGTTCTCCACCTGGGTCATCAGGATCGGCCCGCCCTTGTCGATTTCGAGATGGGCGACCTCCTGGCCCAGGCGCTTCAGCCAGTCACCGGCAGGTCCCATATAGCGCGGATCGAGCGAGCGCGGCCTGATCGCCGGGTCATTGAGGAACCAGGCCGGATAGCCGCCATTGTCCCATTCGCCGCATACATAAGGGCCTGGCCGCAGCAGCACCCACAGTCCTTCTTCCTGGGCCATTTTTATCCAGGCCGTGATATCGAGGTTGCCGGTGAAATCATACTGTCCCGGCCGCTTTTCATGCGCGTTCCAAAACATATAGGTGCACAGCGTATTCAGCCCCAGCGACTTCAGCTTCTTCAGGCGGTCACGCCACAGTTCGCGCGGAATACGCGGATAGTGCATCTCACCAGCCATGATATGAAACGGCTGGCCATCGAGCAGGAAATCGTCCCCCTTGATGGTGAAGCGCGCATCGGCAGCCATTGCCGCGCCGGCGGGCACAAGACCGCTGGTGGCGATACCGGCGGCGGTCAGGGCAGTGAGGAAATCTCTGCGTGTCGTCATCATATTCACTCTATTTCGGCAGTTGATAGGACCCGGTGAGGGTCAGATTGTGGCTCACTCCGGCGGTCGACGGCTGGCCGCCGCCAACGAACAGGGCGTAGTCACCGGCGATCTGTGTGCGATTGCCGGCGCGATCGACCGTGCTCAGATCACGCGGCGTCAGATCGAAGGACACCTCCGCGCTTTCGCCCGGCTTTAGATGAATCCGCTTGAAGCCAACGAGGCTGTATTTCAGACCTTGCGCATTGGCCGGCGGCGTCAGGTAAAGTTGCGCCACTTCATCGCCTTCAACCGCGCCGGTATTGGTGACTTTCGCTTTGACCGTCATGCCCTTGCCGGCCTCAAGGGTCGGGCTCGACAGGCGGATATCGCTGTAGCCGAAGGTGGTGTAGCTCAGACCGTAGCCGAAGCCATAGAGGTCTTCTCCCTTAAAATATCGGTAGGTGCGCCCGTCCATACGATAGTCGATAAAGGGCGGCAAATCCTGCACGGACTTATAGAAGGTGACCGGCAGGCGGCCCGAAGGATTGTTCTGGCCCAGCAGGGTTTCGGCGATGGCCGTCCCGCCGGATTCGCCTGGATACCAGCCTTGTAGCAGGGCATTGGCATTGACCTTCGCCCAGTTGAGCGCCACGGCTCCGCCGGAGAGATTGACGATGATCAGCGGTTTGCCGGTGGCTTTCATCGCCTTGAGCAAGGCTTCCTGTCGGGCTGGCAGGGCCAAATCGGTGCGGTCGCCACGATCAAAGCCATCGACCAGGATTTGCAATTCCTCGCCTTCGATATCCGGTGACAGGCCGACAAAAGCGACGATAGCATCAACATCTTTTGCGGCCTTCACCGCCTCGGCCACCTGTGCCTCCGCCGGGGCCTGCCATTGCAGACGCACACCCCAGTCCTGACCGACATGGCGGAATTCCAGCCGGATCGGATGCGGCCTGACGTCATCGAAATGCAGGCTGGCTTCCAGAGACTTGCCGTCGCCGGTATCGGTGATCACCGGCTTGCCATCGACGTAGAGGGTGACGGTGTCGTGCTGATTATTACATTCCCAGCAGCGCTCGGTATAGATTTTGAGCTGGTAATCACCGGCAGCGAGGGGAGACAGATACCCCGTCCAGCGCACACTGTAAGCCTTATTTTCCAAGCTTTTCACCGGCACCGTATTGTAAAGATCGAGATTGACCGTCCTGTCGATACGGGTCAGCACCGGCTGACCGGCAAAATCGGAATTGTCGAAATATTCGCCGGTAAGGCCCGCTGTCTTTCCGGTCGAAAGCGCGGTTTCCGGAATGGGAATGGCCACGCCCTCGGCGATGTTGCTGCCTTGCGCGTAAGCGACACGATCCGCCGTCAGAGCGGTGCGCAGGCCTGTCAGCGGCGTCACCGGATCAATGGCTGTACCATGATAATTGGCCTGCAGGATTTCCAGTGTATCGGCATTGGGCCCCACGACGGCGATCCGGGCGGTCGGCTTTAGCGGCAGGACGCCATCATTCTTTAGCAGGACGATCGATTCGCGTGCTGCCTTAAGCGCCAGGGCGGCGGCTTCGGGGGTATGGAGCGCGGACGGTGAAATCGTGCTGTAGGGGCTGGGCGCGCCATCGAGGCCTAGCTTCGTGCGGGCATCCCACAGGCGGGTCACGGCGGTGTCGATGTCGGTGGACGTGACCAGTTTCTTGTCAACCGCCGTTTTCAGGTGGCTGAAATAGGTGCCGCAATTCAGATCGGTGCCGGCCCTCAGCGCTTCGGCGGCGTTTTCTTCCGGCGTCGGGCGATAGAAGTGGAAGGCGTACATATCCTCGACCGCGTCGCAGTCGGTGACGACATAGCCCTTGAAATCCCAGTCTTGGCG
Source organism: Asticcacaulis sp. (assembly GCA_024707255.1). Taxonomy (NCBI): domain Bacteria; kingdom Pseudomonadati; phylum Pseudomonadota; class Alphaproteobacteria; order Caulobacterales; family Caulobacteraceae; genus Asticcacaulis; species Asticcacaulis sp. Next base: position 96,225 of record JANQAC010000001.1, read on the forward strand.
CAGGCGGCCATCGAGCAAATCCGCAGAGGCGCAAGCCGGCACGCCGTGCAAGGCATTATAGGCGCACATCACCGAGCCCGGCTTGGCGACCGTCACCACCTGGCGGAAAGCCGGCAAATAGGTGGCTTCCCGGTCATAGGGCGAGGCATCGACATCGAAACCGTGACGGCCGGCTTCTGGTCCGGAATGGACGGCGAAGTGCTTGACCGAGGCGATGGTCTTAGGGTGCGCCGGATCGGGCCCTTGCAAACCCTCCACAAAAGCGGTCGCCAGATGGCCGGTCAGGTAGGGGTCCTCGCCATAGGTTTCCTGGCCCCGGCCCCAGCGCGGATCGCGGAAGATATTGATATTGGGCGACCAGATGGTCAGGCCCTGATAGCGGCCGTGATCCTTGTCTGCGCCCACGCCATTGAACTTGGCGCGCGCTTCGGTGGAGACCGTATCACCGATGCTGTGCAGTAGGTCCGAATCGAGGTCGCCGCCAGACCGATGGCCTGCGGGAAGACGGTCGCGTCGCCGATACGGGCGATCCCGTGCAGCCCTTCGTTCCACCAGTTATAGGCGGTGACGCCGAGGCGCGGGATGGCGGGCGCTGCCGCCTGAAGCTGGCCGACCTTCTCATCAAGTGTCATCTGGCGAACGACCGGCGGCGGACTGGGGGCCGCCGCCGGTTTCGCCGCAACCACCGCGGGGATACTCGCGGCGGTCAACAGGAGGGATATCGAGAGTATACGCATCAGTTGAACACCGTCGCCGAACCAAAATACGACCGCACCTTGAGCGCTTTTTTGAGTTTCGCAAGCGGCGCATCGGTCGTGACATGGACGGTCACCGCCTCGCCGCCGGTCATGTCGAAACTGTTGTCCGACAGGTCGGCCTTAAGGTCGCCGACGTCGATCCACACCCCGCGTGCGGCGGATTTGGCGCTGACAGTCACATCATAGCCGCCGGCCGCCGGTTTGATCACCGTCACCAGTTTCGGATCTGTCCAGGCCAATGTCTTCGTGGCGCCGGCATAACCGAAGACTTTCGCCACAACCTTATCGCCATCCAGCAGTTCCAGCACGGCCTGCGTCGTCCTGGCGTCGCCGCCGGCCAGCAGGTCGGCGTCTGTGAACGTGCCGATCAGCGGACTGGACAGCGGAGCGATTGTAATTGAGCCGGTCTTCTCACCGAGCACCTTGCCGGTCAGATCAAGTGTGCGCAGACGCCAGTTCAGTGTCTTTTCGGTCGTCAGGTCAGAGAGGATATGCGCTTCGCTCACCCCATCCTTACGCAGCAGGCTGACCGACAGCGGTGCATAGAAACGCTTCGCCCGGAATTGCAGCGCCTTCCAGCGGCCGAAATAGTCGATACTGGCCCAGGAGGCGCCCGGCCAGACATCGTTGAGCTGCCAGTACATCGACCCCATGGTTTGCGGACGGGCAGCGCGCAGATGGGTGGCTGCCAGTTCGATGCCATCGGCCTGCATCAACTGGCTGAGATAAACAAAATCTGCGAAGGTTTTCGGCTCGCCGTAGTTGTTATGGATATAGAGCAGCAGGCGTTTATTGCCATTACCCTTGTCGTACTTCTGGTGGCCGCGCATGACCGGACTTTCCGGCGCCATGTCCTTTTCCGAGGCAAAGGCCCGTATCGTCGCCATGTCCGGGAAGGATTGCAGGCCGTATTCGCTCATGAAACGCGGCGTGACATTGAGATATTCCTCGACCGGCTTGCCGCCCCAGACCTTCCAGTAGTGGCGGTCGCCATCATTATCCTGGTCAGCCGCGCCGTCATAGTCGGTGGAGGGCGATGACGCCCAGTAAGGCGTGCCCGGCGCGTTCTGATCAACCGCGCCCCGCAGCACCTGATCGAACATCCGCACCATGCCGATAACGATCCTGTCGCGTTCTTCCGGTGAAACCCCCGTTTTCAGCGCATCGGTGCCGGCGCCCCAGTTTTCCCAGTCGGTCTGGACCTCGTTATTGCCGGCCCACAGCACGATCGACGGATGATTGCGCAGGCGCTTCACCTGCTCCACCGCCTCGATGCGCGTGCTTTCGCGGAAATCGCGGTCATAGGGAATGATGGCGCCGCCGAACATGAAGTCCTGCCAGATCATCAGGCCCAGTTCGTCGGCCTTGTCATAGACGTGGTCATCCTGATAGGTGCCGCCGCCCCAAATGCGCAGGATGTTCATATTGGCGTCGACCGCCGATTGCAGCATCCGGTCCTGTTCGGCCGCCGTCACGCGCGTCGGGAACATATCGAACGGGATCAGGTTGGCGCCTTTGGCGAAGATCGGCACGCCATTAACGACGATCTCGAAACTCTTGCCCCACTGGTCCTTTTCGCGGCGGATTTCCGTGGTGCGCAGGCCGATCTTGCGCGTCCATTCGCCGATAACATCGCCGTCCTGCGTGACGGTCGCCTTGACGATATAGAGATTGGGCTTGCCATAGCCCGCCGGCCACCAACGCTGCGGGTTCCTGATCTGCACCGGCAGGCTAACCGGGTTGCTGCCGGCGAACAGACTGACATCCTGCGTTACCGTCTGGGTCGTGCCATCGGGCGCGGTGATATCGACGCGCACCTGAGCAGGCGTTACCTTGCTCGACTGGATATCGACCACCGCATTGACCGCCGCCACCTGATCATCAAGATGAACCTGAGCCACATGGAAGTCATCCACGCGGGCCTCATCCCACGCCTCGATCTTCACCGGCTTCCAGATACCGAGCGTCACCACGCGCGGGCCCCAGTCCCAGCCGTACTGATAGCCGGCCTTGCGCACATAGGTGGAGGAATTGCGGCCCAGCGGCTCATCGCCCCACAGCGAGTCATAGGCGCCCGGCATGACATAGGGCATGTCGGCGACCAGTGGCTTCATCTTCTTGAGCGGCGATTTCAGATCGACCTCGACGACATTGACCCCGGACTTCAGCAGGCTCTTCACATTGACACGCCAGGTGCGGAACATATTGTCGGAATTCAGGATCGCCGTGCCATTGACGCGCACCTCAGCAAATGTATCGAGCCCCTCGAACACCATCTCGACATGGTCGCGCTTAAGCGTCTCAGGCGAGACGGTCACTTCGGAGCGGTATTGCCAGTCCGACAGCCCCACCCATTGCACCTTGCCTTCGTTATCCGCCAGGTATGGATCGGGGAGCTTTTTCAGCGCCATCAGATCGGTCTGAGCCGTACCGGGGACCGTTGCTTTCAACCAGCCAGCCGCTTCCGGATGGATGCTCGCGTCTTCCGGCGACAGTCGGAAAGTCCAGTTCTGGTCCAGCACCTGCACGCTGGGGGCGGCTGCAAAGGCGCCCCCCGGCTAGACAATACAATGCCGTGGTAACGGCCAGGCCGCGGAGGGTCGTTGTCAGCATGGTTTCACTCCGGTCTTATTATTTGGATTTGACGCCCGCCGGCGTTCGGAAAGCGGCGTCAGGTTTCGATGCGCCACACATAGGCCAGTTGCTCCGGCGCGCCGGCCGGCAGGCTTAAGCTCAGGCCGTGGGCATCCTGGCGGAAGGTCACCGACGCATCGCTGCCCAGCAACATCACCTTTTTCACCGGATAATCGCTGCGCACCGAGGTGATGGTCACCTCCCCTTCCGGCCGCGCCATCTCAATGGCGTGCAGCACGCCGTCCTTGACCGTAAAGCGGAAATCCTGAGCGGTGTAAGACTTCGCCTTGCTTTCAGCGAATGTGCCGGAGGCCGTTTCGGTTGGGCCTTCGCCAAAGACGATCCACGGGCGCGTACCGTAGATGGCCTCGCCGTTGACCTTCAGCCACGCCCCCATCTGCATCAGACTGTCGCGCGCCGCTTCAGGGATGCGGCCATCGGCATGAGGCCCGACATTGAGCAGCAGATTGCCGTTTTTTGACACGACATCGGCCAGCAGGTGAACCAGTTGCGCCGGCGACTTGTAGGTATCGTTTTCGATATAGCCCCAGGCCTTGTCGCTGATCGAGGTGCAGGTCTGCCAGACATCGCTGCGAATACCGGGCGCCTGGCCGCGCTCGATATCGAGCACGCCGGCACCGTCGGCAAATTCACCCAGCTTGTAATTGACGATAGCCGAGCCGCCCTCTTTGGCCGCCTTGTTGTAGTACCAGGCGAGGAATTTCGGCAGGGTGTTGCGGAAGGCTGGCTGGCCGATCCACCAGTCGAAATAGACCAGATCCGGATCGTAAGCAGAGACCAGCTCGGCCTGGCGCGCCAGCCAGTCATCAAGCCAGGCCTGCGACACATGTGTGTAGTCGCCGAACAGGTCCTGGTCGTCCTTGCCGGCCAGGCGATCCTGCGCCGGTCCGTAAAGCCCGGCATTGGCCGGATCGGAAACATCCGACGGGAACTGGCGGCCGCCATCAAAGAACCAGTCGTGTTCAGCACGGTGCGACGACAAGGCGAAATGCAGGCCCTTGTCCTTTACAGCTTTTTTGATTTCGCCCAGCAGATCGCGCTTCGGCCCCATCTTGACCGCCGTATAGTCCGAAAGATGGCTGTCATACATCGAGAAGCCGTCATGGTGTTCGGCCACAGGCACGACATAGCGCGCCCCGGCATCGGCGAAGAGCTGCGCCCAGTTGGCCGGATCAAAGGCGGATGCCGTAAATTGCGGGATAAAATCCTTGTAGCCGAACTGCGTGTGCGGCCCATAGGTTTTGATATGGTGTTCGTATTCCGGGCTGCCCTGGACATACATGTTGCGCGAATACCATTCGCCGACAAAGGCCGGTATGGAATAGAGGCCCCAATGGATGAAGATGCCGAACTTCGCGTCGGCATACCATTGCGGCACCTTGTAATTCTGGAGAGACGCCCAGTCCGCGCGGAACGGTCCGTCACTGTCGCCCTTGTCCACGGCGGCCAGCCAGCGTTTGCGCTCGGGGGCATATTTTTGTGTGGCCTTCAGCCACTGCGCGTCACGCTCATCGGGCGTGGTATTGTCGTTAGTGGCGGCAAAGGCCCGACTGAATAGTCCAAGCGCGACACCCAGCCCCGCTCCTCCCAGCAACAGACCACGGCGCGACATCGAGGGGTGTTTGGCGGTCATGGCAGTCTCCGGCAGGCAAATCGGGTCAATAAACGCTGCGACGCATTCGAAGCCAGGGACAGTGCCCCGTCTTCGAATGCAGCGCAATGTTCCGGCCTGGCCGGATGCCTTCTTGATCCGATGACACACACAAATCGGAACAGCCGGACAGGAACACATTCGCCGTTCAGGGAGGGAACCGGCGCGGCCTGTCGGGCCGGCAAGGCGGTTCGGGGCGACCGAACCGGAACATGGAACTCCCTCCGGTCCTCGGAAAGCAGGACCGGAGGGAGGAAGTCGTTACTGCATCTTGTAGGTCACGCCGAAGGTAATGCGCGTGCCGTACTTTCTCCAGCCCTGCGGCAGGCCGCCTGTGGTGTAAGGATGTTGCAGATCATCCAGCACATTCTGCGCTGCCACGTTGAACGACAGGTGGTCGTTCACGTTATAGGACGCCGATGCATCGAGTTGGCCCCAGCCGTCAACATAGCTCGGAGGTACGGTGTCACTACCCAAGGCAGTATTGTACTTGCTGCGGTATGTGTAGGAAACACGGGCCTGGATCGGACCCTTTTCATAATAGGGCGAAACCGTATAGCTCCAGCGCGACAGATACGGCATGGCCAGCTTGCCACCGCCCGTGTTGTACTGGTCGGTGTAGGAACCATATTGCTGATCCAGGAAGGTCACGTTGGCCTGAATGCCGAAGCCATACCACAGGTCGCCCTGGTAACCGACCGAAATGCCCGGGATCTTGGCATTGCTGCCGTTGAACGGGGCATAGATCAGCATGTTCTCAACGCGGTTACATTCACGGCCGACCGTTCCCTGGCAGTAATCCAGCGCTGTACTCGGCAACGTCACATCAACGAAGGTATACTTCTTGACGATATAGGATTCGACGTCCTTGTAGGTCAGGTCGACATTGAACAGGCTGTTCGGCGCGAAGTACCATTCATAGGACGCGCTGTAGTTGGTGGCGCGGTAAGGCTGAAGGTCTGGATTACCGCCAACGCCGCCAAACTTTTGCAGGCTCGGATCGATCTGGCTGTAACGGTCAAGGCTGTATTCGACCTGGCCGGACATATCGGCGAAGGTTGGACGCGACATGACCTTGCCTGCCGAAAAGCGGATCATCATGTCGTCGGTCAGGTCGTAGGCAGCGTTGAACGACGGCAGGATATCATCATAGCTCTTGTCGAGCGTGATCATTTCCTCGTCCCACGGATAGTAGTCCATGGTCGAACGATAGGTCTGGCGGTTTTCGGTCTTGGCGTAACGTACACCGAAGTCGCCATGCCACTTGCCGGATCGGAAATTGGCCTGGACGTAGGCCGCGTCAGTCTTTTCCGAGGTATCCCAGAAATTGCCGGCATCACGGTAATCGCCGGCGGCATTACCAGGGCTCTTGTTGGCGATCGAGTAGTCGATAACGGCCTGCTGCGTCATCGAAACATAGGACAGCAGGTCACCGCCTGCGCCAAGACCATCGACCAGGGCCGGATCACTCAGCGCGGTTTCGAAATCAGCCATGGTGCCGGTGACATCAAACACCGTATTGAAGAAGTGCGGCTTATTGACGTTGGTGTGCTTCTGATAGCGGTAGCCAAACAGGATCTCGTTGACCGGTCCCCATTCGACTTCACGCTTGAAGTCAAACTTGGCGTAGTCGATCTGGTCGGTGGTTACGGCGGTCTTCACGAAGCCAGCCTGATCGCCTACCTTGCGGGTGGCGAAAAGCGTCGGGTCAGAGGCCGGCTTGTCGAGGTTAAGCGTGATGCCATCCGGGCTCATGGCCCAGCTACCGGAATCCGTACCATAGAAGCTCAGGTAATATTCCGGATCGGAACCGCCGGTCGCCTTGGTGGTGCCGATATCGGACTGCACCGTCCACATACCCGGCGTCCACTTACCCTGCAGGTTATAGCTGGACGTGTTGAGCATGGAGCGCTTGTAGTATTCATCCATCCGGACAGCCATAGTGCCCGTTCCGCCCGTGACGCCAGCTTCATTGGTCGTCACCGAAGACATTTTCGTCGGATAGAGATTATTGCCGTTGGCGTCCGTTATCACGTCCCCAACTTTGTGAACCCTTACACCACCCTCATAAACGTCGTTAAGGTAACGCGTGTAATATGGATTGGTTTCATTCCAGTTGACACTCAGATCCGTCTCGAAGGTCTGCTGATAGCTGGAATAATCGCTGTTGATACGCGTACCCGTCAGGTTGAATTCCAGGTCGTCGCTCGGCTTGAACTGCAAGGCCAGTTGATAGGTCTTGCGCTCACGATTTTCCAGGCCGGAAGACAGGGAGATATAAGTAGGCACAAGCATGTCGGCATTAAGGGCCGGACCACTGCTCACCGTCGGCAAAGAGGCCGGATCGCTGAAGCTGCCATCATCTTCACAACCGCCCCAGTGTGCGGCATTACATACCGACTGGTAGGACGCACCGATCTGACCACTGCCCAGGACCGACTTGTTGTAATCGTAGCTGAACAGCAGGCCGAAGCGGCCACTGTCATCCTTGGTGCTGTAGAAGACCGAGTAACGCGGATCCTTTTCCTTGTTACGCTCGTTGATGTTGTAGTTGTAATTGACGGTGAAGGTATTCTTCGGCAGCGACAGCGGGCGGCGCGAATTGACGATGACCGTACCACCGATGCCGCCTTCTTCCAGGCGGGCTTCGGTGGTCTTGTAGACCTCGACATTGCCGATCAGTTCCGGCGCCAGGTTCGAGAAGTTGAAGCTGCGGCCGTTGTCGTGATCACTGGCACCCGAGTCGGCCGTGGCCAGCGGGTTGCCGTTCAGCGACACGTTGATCAGGCGCGAATCGATACCGTTGATGGCGATCTTTTCGCCTTCGCCGCCGCCGGAACGGTCAACCGTTATGCCCGGCAGGCGCGACAGCGATTCCGCCACGTTCACGTCCGGGAACTTGCTGACATCTTCAGCGGTGATGACGTCGATGTGCGCCGAGGCGCGGCGCTTGACGTTGAGCGATTTCTGCAGGGATTTGCGGACGCCGACGACAATGACTTCCTGCGCGGTGTCGTTATCCGCGGTCGCGGCGGGGGCCGTGGTGTCCTGCGCATAAGCGCCCCCGCAATCATCACGCCCGTGAGGGCGGTCGTGATCAATGCATAAGATTTTAGTTTCATTCCCTATTTCTCCAACTGTCCAACGTGCGGAAGCGCTTCAAGACGTATGCAAACTACTCGTTTGAGCCATCGCCAATACCTTTTGAGTACCAAAATTCCCCGGTAAATAGCCACTGGTGAAATAATTCTTACATATAAAATCAGAAATACGTCAAATCCTAGTTTTGTAGATATGTCATATTTCGTGAAGGAAAGAGACCAAAGTCTAACGTTGTCATATCCTTTCCGGCGACGCCACCTATTGAAATTTGATATACAAATTCAATCCTCTAGGCAAAACCATGCGAAAAATAACTGAAAAACAGCGCCATACCTGCACGCGTTGACAAAATATGATAATAAGAAAGAATGTTGCTTTTGCAGCACATATTACGCTTCAGGGCCGCCATAATTGCCCCGGTCCAAACCAGGCCGACAGGCATTGCCGCATTACACACCCATTTTTGAAAAAGGTCATGACACATTTGGTTGACCGGTTGACACGGTCGCGTTCGCGAGAAATTGGTAATATAACGGCGCGCGTACCCCCGCCGGTGTGTGGAGTCTGACCTTGAATGCTTTTACTGAGGCCGTGAAAAAAGCCCATGCCGCCATCCGGCAGGGCCAGCCGGCGCAGGCCCTTGAGGCCGCAAATACGGCTGTCGCGGCGACCCCCGACTCGGCCGAAGCCTGGTGGCTGCTGGGCACGGCCGCCATGGGGCTGGACGATATGCCGGCTGCGGAAGATGCCTTCGCCAGGGCCGCCCTCGCTGCGCCGCCAGGGTCAAAGCTAAGCGGCCAGATGCTGGCCCTGCGCGGCAAGCCCCTGATCAGTGACGGCCGGATGGCGGACGCCGTGGAAAGCGCGCGCGAAGCCGTCACCACCGGGCTTTCCGACGTGCCGAGCCTGGTCAAACTCAGCTACACCTTCACCCATGCCGGCCTGCCCGAAGAGGCGCTTTCCTGCATCCGCCACGCGACAGAACAGGCGCCGGATCATGCGGAAGCCTGGTACAGCCTGGGCAGTGTTTACCGGGCATTGGGCCGGATAGACGATTCGGAAGCGGCCTTTAAAAGGGCCATAGATCTGTCTGCCTCGCCGCCGGTTGCCGCCTATTTCAACCTCGCCTATCTGCGGCGCTGGACGGAAGCGGAAAACCACATCTCCCTGCTGGAATCACTGTCCTGCCGGACCAGCCTGGAAGCCTGCCGGGTGGCCTATACCCTGTTCAAGGAATATGACGACCTCCGCCAGCCCGAAAAGGCGTGGGACTGCCTGCAGGTAGGGGCCGGTCTGGCCGGAAAGATCGAGCCGTGGTCCTCCGCCGAAGAGGCCGAAACCATCGCCGCCTGGAAGGCCAATTTTCCGCCCGGGCGCTTCCAGGCCGGGGATGCACGCCCCCGCAGCGGGCCGAAGCGTATCTTTATCGTCGGCCTGCCGCGATCCGGAACCACGCTCATCGAGCGCGTCCTGGCCGCCCACAGCCAGGTTCAGGCGATCGGCGAACTGAAGACATTCGGTATCGCCACGCATAAGCTGGCCGGCATCGAAAATGCGCGCCGGCTGGCCCCGGAGGTCATCGCCGCCGCCGCTCGTCTCGACCCGCTCGATATCGCCAATTACTACACACGCGAATCGGCCTTCCTGAATGACGGCAGCGCCTATGTCATCGACAAGTTGCCGGCCAATCATGACTATGCCGGCCTGATCCGCCTCGCTTTCCCTGACTCCCTCATCATCGCCCTCGACCGGAACCCGATGGATGCCCTGTTCGGCTGCTACAAGGTCCTCTTCACCGGTGCCTATGGCTGGTCTTATTCCCAGGACGACCTGGCGGACCATTACGCGCACTTCCGCGACCTGATGGCCTATTGGAAGCAGGTGCTGGGAGATGGCCTGATCGAGGTGTCGCTCGAAGCCGTGATCCGGAACCCGGAGCCTGAGATCCGGCGACTGCTGGATGCCTGCGGCCTGCCGTTTGAAGAGGGCTGCCTGAAACCCCACGAGGCCAAGGGTGGCGTCTCGACGGCCAGCGCCGTCCAGGTCCGCTCGCCGATCAATTCTCAGGGCGTCGACGCCTGGAAGCGATACGAAACGCAACTGGCGCCCCTATACAAACGCCTGCGCCAGTTCGGACATGTGGATTAGATGATCGTTTGCGACACATTCGTTTTCCTGCACTTGCACAAGTCAGGCGGCACATTCGTCAATCATATGATGATGAAGTGCATTTCGTCGGCCAGACGCGTCGGTTACCACCTGCCCTATGCAGAGCTTCCCGAAGCTTGCCGGCACCTGCCCATACTGGGCACCGTGCGCAATCCGTGGTCCTACTATGTCTCCTGGTATCATTTCCAGCAATCGCAAGTCAAACCCAACCCCCTGTTCCGGATATGCAGTGAGGAGCGGACGCTCGATTTTTCCGGCACCATCCGCAACCTTCTGACACTGGAAAGCGATAATGACCGCATCGACCGGCTTGTCGCCGCCTTCCCCGATCATTTTGTCAATTACGGCCTGAATCTCACCAAGACCTGCATCGAGAAAATCCGCGGCTCCGGTGTTGGATTTTACAGCTACCTGCATGACCGGCTCTATGCCGGCGCGGCGTCACCGCGTATCCTGCCAATGGAAACCCTGCGCGCCGACCTGCATAGCGTACCGCTGGGCCTCAGCCCGTCCGAAACAATGCTCACCCGCCAGTTCATCCTGTCCGTCCCCAATCTGAATGTCAGCGACCACAAGCCGCATCATGATTACTATTCGCCGGAGCTGAAGGCCCTGGTCGGGACCATGGATGGCTCCCTGATGGACAGATACGGTTACGTTTTCTGAGTGGCATCCGTCACCGACGACAAATGTCATGACATATATGGACAATGGTATGCACTTGAGCCTAGTTTAGACGCCTGCCGCCTCAGCCTTTAACAGCGACCCATGAATTTCGAACGCGACGCCCAAAAACTGGGGACTTTTGATATCTCCGGACTGAGAACCATCGTCCGGTCCTTCACTGACGACGCATGGAACGAAGATGCCAGCCGTCAGGCGGCTTTCAATGCCCATGTCGCCACGCAGACACTCAAGCTGATCGCCGACAGCGATTTTCGCCATACAGATCCGACCTATCACCCGCTGTTCGCCAGGCTGGAGCCGCAGATCCGTCCGCTGATGGACCATATCCGGAGCCATTTTCTGCAAACCCTGCGCCAGCGCCGGGTGGCCGAACAGAACGGCCCCGGCTATTTCGTCCGCGCCCTGCTGACCCGCCTCCCCGCCGGCGCGGAGATAAAACCGCACATCGATGACGGCGAGTCCCTCAAGCGCTGCCACCGCATTCACGTGCCCCTCATCTCAAACCCGGACGCCCAGTTCATTGTGGGCAATCTGCGGTTCCACATGCCGGAAGGCGAGATGTGGGAGATCAACAACAGACGCACCCACGCCGTTCGTAACGCGGGAACGGAAGCCCGCGTTCACCTGATCATGGACTATGTCCAGCCCGGTGAAACGGTTTTCGATCTCGACGGCCCTCTTACAGCTTAAGGTATTCTCATGACGCAGTCGTTCACCATTCGCCAGATCTATCTCAAGGACATGTCCTACCAGGCCCCCACCGGGGCCGCCATCTTCATGCGTGAATGGGCGCCGGAGGTGAAGGTGGACATGAAGGTCACGCACGAGGCCATTGCCGGCGGGCTCACCGAAGTCGTCCTGACGATCTCCGTCGTGGCGATGAGCGCCGGCAGCACAGCCTATATGATCGAAGTGATGCAGGCCGGCGTTTTCCAGATGACCGGCTTTACCCCCGACCAGATCGACAAGATCATCTATGCAAAGTGTCCGGCCATTCTGCTGCCTTACGCACGAGAAACCATAGACACCGTATTGATGAAGGGACGCATTCCGGCCCTGATCCTCGATCCCATTGATTTTGATGCCAACTGGCAGTCGCTGAAGGCGTCCCGCTAGGCTTGCGCCCCATCTCGCCATTTCAGACATCAGGATTCTTCATGTCCCTTACCCGCTCACTGTTCCTGTCCGGCGCGCTGGCATTTGCCGGCGCGGCCATGACTTTTGGCACCACGGCGAACGCAGCGCCACTGAACTCCGCACCCGCCATTTTTTCCGGCGCCGGTATCGCTCAAACTGACCGGTACAGACATTTCGCTCGGCAAGAGCGTCGTGCTGGTGCGTGCGGGCTATGTCGACGCTGAAACCGAAACACTGGTGCGCCAGGTGATGAATGAGGCCGGCGTGGAGACGATCCGGACGGCGACGAAACTGCCTGCCCGGTTCGACACGACCTATGTGGTCATAGGCACCACTGATGCGACCGCGATCAGGTCCGCCCTGGCGCGCACCGGTGGCGCGCTCCCGACCGATACGGAAGGCTACGCGCTGGCCAGCCATACGGACGGAGACGGCGCCCTGATCGTGCTGGCAGGCAAGGATGGGGACGGGCTTTATCACGCCGCGCAAACCTTGCGGCAGATCGCAACGGCCGGCCACATTCCGGCGCTGACCATCGCCGATCATCCGGCCATGCCGGTCCGCGGCACGATCGAAGGCTTCTATGGCAAGCCATGGTCGATGGCGGAACGCGCCGAACATATCGAATTTCTGGCGGGAATGAAGGCCAATACCTACATCTACAGTCCCAAGGACGACGTCTTCGCGCGGGCCAAATGGCGTGACGCCTATCCGGCGGAAACGCTCAAGGCACTGGGCGATCTGGTCGGGGATGCGAACCGTCATCATGTCAACTTTGTTTACGCCATCTCGCCCGGCCCTTCGATCTGCTACAGCGATCCGGCCGATCTCGAAGCGATCCGGCAAAAGTTCGCGGCCCTGCGCGGCATTGGCGTGCGCAGCTTCTACATTGCCCTCGACGATATCGAATATACCAAATGGAACTGCGCGGCAGATGAAACCGCCTACGGACCTTCGGGCGAGGTCGCGGCGGCGCACGCTCAGGCCACCCTGCTCAATACGGTGCAGGCCGACCTGACAGCCGCCGGACACGGCTCTCTGATCATGGTGCCGACCGAATACTACAACGCCACGGTTTCGCCTTACAAGACCATGCTAGGCAAGGAACTCGACCCGCGCGTCGTGATCCAGTGGACCGGCACCGATACGGTGCCGGCCGCGATCTCGGTCGCCGATGCGCGCAACGCGACCAAGGCGTTCGGCCGCAAGACCTTGCTGTGGGACAATTACCCGGTCAATGATTACAACGAATCCGCCGGACGCCTGCTGCTTGCCCCCTATGACCGGCGCGAAGCCGGACTTTCGACTGAGCTTGCCGGGATCGTCTCAAATCCGATGAATCAGGAAGTGGCAAGCCGCCCGGCCGTCATGGGGTTGATCGCCTTTGCCTGGAATGACAAGGGCTATGACGCCGAACGCACCTGGCAGGCGGCGGCACGCTATCTGGCCGGTGGCGATCCGCAGGTGACAGAGGCCCTGCTGACTTTTTTCGATACCCAGCACCTGGCCCCCACCTTCGGCAACCAGCCCCTGGCAGCCGCAGGCGCCGCGGCTTCGCGCCCTGACCAACCGCGTGCGCGACGCCCTGGCCTCCGACAATGCCACCGAGCGCGCGGCAGCGCTGGATGCCCTGGGCCAGGCGGCTGACGAGTTGGCCGCCGCACCCGACCTTATCCGCGCCGGCGTGATCGTGCCTGGATTCGCAACCGAGGCTCAGCCCTGGCTTGATGCAACCGCCCTGTGGTGCCGTGCCCTGCGCCTGACCGTGGACGGCCTGCGCGCCGAAGATGCAGGATCGGCTTCGCGTCTGTTCGGCGAGGCCGCACGGCTGGCGGACGAGGCCGCCAAAATCCGGACGATCCCCGGCGCCACGCGCCCCGAAGGGTCAATCAAGATTGCCGATGGCGTACTCGATCGCTTCATCGCCGAAGCGCCAGGGCTGATCTACCTGCCTGCGCCGCCGCCCTCGTAAGCGGCATCCCCTCTGCGTGTAAGACGCTCATTCGTCAGCACCACCGGCCACCATCGGGCTGATGTTTTTTCCAGGCTTGCTCGCGCCGATTATGACAATTTTGAAATAGTCGTTTACGTCCCGATGATTGGAGGACGTTCCGGGAATGCTAACACACAGGGCTGGCGACTCCTGAGGGACTCGAACCCCCGACCTCTGCTTTAGGAAAGCCTTGCTCTATCCGGCTGAGCTAAGGAGCCACGCCTCGCCTCTTTACACGCCCCGCCCCATGAGGCGCAAGGCCCAGATAGTTTTGCTGCCTTTTTATCCACGACACGCCGCATATGGTTAAAGGGATTTGTGGATACCATATATGGTAGAGAACAGAACAGGTATCGGCCAGTGTCAGTGATTCGGACACGGTTTGTTTCCGTGCTGTTCAAGAGTCCGGTAACACCTCGTTCAGATTTGCGATTAGCGCTTTCCAAACGCCATCTCCGCGCCTATTTATGCACCGTGTCAGAGATCGCCCCCCACCATACCCGCCCCCTCATCCACGCCGCCAGCGACGCGAAGCTGATGGCCGTGCTTGGCCCCACCAACACCGGCAAGACCCACTACGCCATCGAGCGCATGTGCGGCTATGCCTCTGGCATGATGGGCCTGCCCCTGCGGCTGCTCGCCCGTGAAATCTATGAGCGCGTAGTGGCGATCAAGGGCGTCAATGCCGTGGCCCTGATTACCGGCGAGGAAAAGATCATTCCGCGCCTGCCGTCCTATTTCATCTGTACGGTCGAAGCCATGCCGCTGGAACGCCAGGTCGACTTCCTGTGCGTCGATGAAATCCAGCTCTGCGGCGATACTGAGCGCGGTTACGTCTTCACCGATCGCCTGCTGCACGCCCGCGGCCGTTTCGAGACACTGTTTCTCGGCGCCAAAACCTTCGCGCCGCTGTTCCATCGCCTCTTCCCCGGCGCCGAGATCATGATGCGCGAGCGGCTGTCGTCACTCCGCTATTCCGGCCCGAAGAAGCTGACCCGCCTGCCCAAGCGCACCGCTATCGTCGCCTTTTCGACCGAGAAGGTCTACGCCATCGCCGAACTGATCCGCCGCCAGCGCGGCGGCGCCGCCGTAGTCATGGGCAGCCTTTCGCCTAAGACGCGTAACGCCCAGGTCGAATTATTTCAAAAAGGCGAGGTCGATTTTCTGGTAGCGACCGATGCCATCGGCATGGGTCTGAATATGGACATCCAGCATGTCGCCTTTTCGGGTCTTTCCAAGTTCGACGGCAAGCATACCCGTCACCTGACGGCGCAGGAGATCGGCCAGATCGCCGGCCGCGCCGGCCGCCATATGAATGACGGCACGTTTGGCGTTACCGGCGAATGCCACGAACTGGACGAAGACCTGGTCCATGCGGTGGAAAATCATATTTTCACCCCGCTCGATGCCGCGCAATGGCGCAACCACAAGCTCGACTTCTCGACGCTGGATGCCCTGCTGAAAAGCCTGACCGAGCCGTCCCACGTCATCGGCCTGCATCTGGCCAAGGAGGCGCTGGATGAAAAGGCCCTTCGCGCCCTGGCACAGGACGAAGACATCGCCGCCAAGATCAAAAATCCGGTGTCTTTGCGCGTCCTTTGGGAAGCCTGCCAGTTGCCGGATTTCCGCAAGATCGGCTTCGATGAGCACCTGAAGCTGGTGTCGCATCTGTTCTGGTCGCGCCTCAGTCCCGGCGGTTTCATCGCCGAGGATTGGTTCGAAGGCGCTCTGCGTGATCTCGACCATATGGACGGCGATATCGATACCCTGTCGTCGCGCCTTTCTGGCGTACGTACGCTTTCCTATATCGCCAATCGCGGCGCCTGGCTGGCGCGCACCGAGCATTGGCGCGACACCACGCGCGATCTCGAAGAACGGCTATCAGACAAGCTGCACCAAGCTCTGATGCAGCGCTTTATCGATGCCCGGACCAGCGCGCTCCTGAAGGCGCTCGATGCTGAGGAAGCCCCGCGTCCGGAAGTCACGCCCGAAGGTCAGGTGATCATCGAAGGCCACGTCGTCGGCGAGGTCAAGGGCCTGAGCTTCCGCCCCTCCGGCAGCGAGAGCCTGGTCGCCGACAAGGCCCTGCGCCAGGCGGCCAACCGCGCCATCAAGCCCCTGCTGCTCGATCGCCTGCGCGATCTGGCGCAAAGCGCCTCGAAAACCTTCCATATCCGCAACCATGATGTGTTGTGGCAAAAGGAACCCGTGGCCCGTATCGAGCCTTCGGACTGGTTCAATCCGCGCCTGAAGCTGATCGATGCGCCGGACCATCCGGTGCTGGCCGAACGCGCGCTGAAGCGCCTGACAGACTATGTACGCCAAAGTGCGCAATCGGGCCTGAAAAGCCTCTACAAGATGAAGCAGGTGGCTGATGACGAGAGCGTCTCGGCCAATGTCCGCGCCATCACCTTCCGCCTGTATGAAAACGGCGGCGTCATGGTGCGCGACGAGGCGCTCAAGCTGTCGCCGGAAGACAAGGCCGCGCTTAAAGCCTTGGGAATCGCAGGCCATCGCTACGCCTGGTTCCTGCCCGATATACAAAGCCCGAAACTCCGGCCGCTTTTGCAGGCCTTCGGCAAGGGCGAAAATCCGGCCGATCATCCCCAGCGCAAGCACAGCCTGCGCGGCCAGTTGCTGCTGGAAGATTATGGCGCCGTGGCGCTCAAGACCCTGTCACAGCTCGACAAGGTCATGAACCATGGCCAATGGCAGAAGGGCGCCACCTATGTGCGGGAAGACGCCTTTGCAGCCCTTTCCCTCGGAGACAAGCAGCGCGACAAACTGATGCAGGCCCTGGGCCTGGTAAAGGTCGAGCCAATGACCATTACCGAGACGGTCGCGGTCGCGCCGATTGCCGGGGATGCCGCCCCTGAAGGCAAGAAGCGCCGCCGTCGCCGCAAGGCCAAGACCGCGCCGGAAACGCCGGTTGAATCGCTCGAAGCCGTTGAGGCCGTAGATGTAGCGGTGACGGAAGTGGCTACCGAAGTGACCGCTGAACCGACTGTTGAATCCCTGCCGGACGCTTCCGAAGGTGTGACTGAAACACTCGCCCCTGTGACGGAAACACGCGAAATTCAATTGCTGGGCTGGCGTCAAAAGTCCTTCGAGCCGCGTCCGCCGCGCGAAAAGCCACAACGGCCGCGTCCGGACCGCAAGGCGCCAAAAGACTCCGGTGAACACAGCGAAGGCAAGCACCTGCGCAAAGGTAAGCGGCCAGGCAAACCGGAGGGACAGCGAGACTCCTTACGAGGTCACCGTGATCGCGAACCGAAGCCAGGCGACATGCGCTCACGCGAGCCTTATGTTAATCCCTACTCGCCTTTCGCTATTTTGCGCGAAAAGCTGGGCG
The DNA here is from genome assembly GCA_024707255.1 of Asticcacaulis sp. NCBI lineage: Bacteria > Pseudomonadati > Pseudomonadota > Alphaproteobacteria > Caulobacterales > Caulobacteraceae > Asticcacaulis > Asticcacaulis sp. The sequence continues at coordinate 113,729 of JANQAC010000001.1, forward strand.
AAAAGCAGGACAGTTAGGTCGTGAACTCATAAATCATCGAGGCTGAGCGGGAGATGTTTCTTAAACGGGATGGCGTTTAGGACGCATCCGTCCGTGTCCGTCCAACTCCTTCACCCGTCGCCCAGGATTTCCAAGATATTCATCAGTTGATCGACGTCCTTGTTTATCTTCAATTGATACGATGAACCTTCGCCCAAAGGCGTCCGAGGAAAAGCGGGCCTTTAGTTCGCGAAACGCATCCGGCGCATAGCCTGCCTCTGGCATAAATCGTTTAAGGTCTCCGAATAGAGAGAAATTGCCTTCGATAAGGAAGGTGATATTTGAGCACCTGACGAGGTCCCAGCAACAAAATCGACTAAGATATAGCCTTCAGGACTAGCCGAAGCCTCAGCAAACACATCCGTAGCATAAATGCCGATCATAAATCCCATGCCGCTTGCAAACGAGTCGGCGATGTTGTGAGCGACGGATTTTAGATTGCCAAATTTCATGGTGTCGCTCTGGTTTAAACCGAAAACTATCTCAAAGTGGCGGAACTAAGGTCTGCGCCTGACTATATGCAGACGGTGCCCAAGACCCTAGGCGCGTTCAGCATTGCCCTCTGGGGCACGTTAGGGATGTCCTTCCCCCCACCAGATCCATTTTACTCCTGACGTTTCCTTATTCAAGTGCAGCAACTTACTCTTGGGTAACACGCCGCTTTTTGATTCAAGTTGATTATGAGCCCATATGACCTTTCTGACTTCGAGCGGCTAGCCATTGAACCGCCGTTTCCGAACAAACCACGAGGCGTTCCCCGCGTCGACGATTGAGGGTTTCAAACGGCATCTTTTGATTTCTAAGATCCGGTGCGTCATGGCGCGATCTCCCTGAACGGTACGGTCCTCACACGACCGCGTACAACCGTTTTCGACGCTGGAGCAACGCGAGTGTTTGAGACCGGTTCATGGATGCGATCTCGGAGAAACACGGCGGAAACCTTCCAATGATCGACGGCACCTCGGTACGCGCTATGACACGCTTGGATCGACCTTTCTCTCCATAGTAAAATGAGCCTGCAATCGTCTCAAGCTGCGCCATTATGAGTCTACGACCTAATCAGCTTTTTTTAAATTAAGCCGCGAAACATATGTGTTCCGCAGCTTAATTATATTACCCGGAATGTCAAAAATAAGATATTTGCTATTGATGATAAAATAAGGTAGCTTTCTTTCATCGATATCTAATTGTCTGCTGTTTTGTTTCGCACTTAAAATAAAGTGCATCGAGCGAACCCCCATTCAAAAATTTACCGAGAGGCATCCGAATATTTCGTTCGGCTGCGTATACACATGCTATTTGAAAGGGTTCATTATGAGCACCGGAACAGTTAAGTGGTTTAATCCGACAAAGGGCTTCGGCTTCATCGAGCCGATCGATGGCGGCCAAGACGTATTCGTTCACATCAGCGCCGTTGAACGCGCCGGTATGCGCAGCCTCAACGAAGGCCAGAAGGTCTCCTATGAGATGGCGCGCGACTCAAAGTCCGGCAAGATGTCGGCTGAGCAGCTCGAAAACGCCTAAGCTGTAAAGCTTGGATGGAAAGGCCGGTCCTGCGAGGGACCGGCCTTTTTTTATTGCGCCAGCACCTGCCGCATAAAACCTGGCAGGTCTGCATCGCTGAAACCGAACACATAAAGGCTGTTCGGATTGGGCTTGCCGTCGATAGTGCTCAGGAAATCATTGTCGCTGGCGATCCACAGGGTGTGCGTGAAAGCGACAAGACAAGCGATCAGCGGGCGCATAGGCAGGTCTCCATTTGGGAGTCCGCTTATGCGCATACCACGTGACAAGCCTGTGACAGTTAATGCTTCTGCGTCGCCGCCAAAACCAGGAACATGTAATTGGTCTCACCACCGCCCATGACATATTCCGTCTGCTGCCAGAAATAGGGCCATTTTTTCAGTTCCGGCAGATCGGGCCGGATCAGGGCCGTGCCGGAAATGACGCCGCCTGGGATATAGGACCAGTCGGCCCGGTTGGCGCCATAGGCGGTAGTGGCCGATTTTGCCCCGACTCCGGAGGCAAAGGACTCGGTATTTTCGCCCGGATGAACACCCAGAACGAAGTTCAGCGCCTCCATCTGCAATGCATCGGGCGTATATTGTGGCCACGCCTTGCGAACAAAATACTGGTCGACTCCGAACTTCTGGATATCCCAGCCAGCGCCCCAGATATAGGGCACGTAAGGGACGCCATATGGCGTCTTCGTCGCTTCGTCGGTGAGCCTGGTCTGCCAGGTTTTCACCGCCTCACCGACCTCACGATTGAAAGCCTTGTCCCTGATCAGCGGCATGGCCGGAGCCAGCACCGCACCGGTCTGGTCGATATGCGCCACGATTTCCGGTTTGAGCGCGACCAGCCGTTTCAAGGCCGTGGCGTCATGCGTCGTCTGGGCCAGTTCGGAGAGAACAAAAACCTTTGCCTGCAAATCCGTGGCGCGGTCATAGGCTTTATCATAAAGATCGCGTGAGGCGGCCAGGGCATCGGCGGCCATTTTCGGATTGGTGGGGGTCAGCACGCGCGCCGCCGTTGCCAGTTGCGCCGCCGTCGTCAGTTCGCGGTTGGGGTTGTCCTCGGTGAAGACATAGCGGTCGTCCGGAATGGATGAAGTCCTGGCCGTGCGCTCACCTTTTGGCAGCGCCGGGTCGTAATCGAGATTATCGGTCTGGCTCGATACATCACCGAGCAGGGTATATTGCTCAAGCGTCGGCTCGATAATGCCGCGATAGGTCCGCCCCAAAGCCTTGTAGCCGCCCAGCACCGACAGCAGCCCGTGCTCGATCTGCTGAAGGGCGTCGTTCCGGCCATCGGGCTGGTGGATTTCGGTCACCTTCTTCGCCTCGTCGATCGTGGTGGCGTCGTAATCCAGACCAAATTCCTCGACCATCTTCGACAGTAGCCACACCGTCCCCATCTGGCTTTCGACACGCAAGTCATAATCGCCGGCATCATGCCAGCCGCCGGCATTGAGCCCCGGCACATGCTCGCCCGGCTGATATTTCGTAAGCGTCGAGCCGCCCTGCAGATAACCGTCGAAATGATTGAAATTAATCGGCGCCATGCGAACATCGTCCTCGTGGTCGAGGCCATGCCAGGTGCGGTACTTCTCTTTCACCAGCATATGGCACATCTGGACCGGCAGAAAATATTCCAGGGTCGGCTGCCAGACATGGCGGTCGTAGACATCGTCGGCGATGCGGAACACGCCGGTCGCTTCGCCGCGATATTCCAGTTCGTACATGCCGGGATCTGTCACGGCCGTGAGATCGGCCGTCAGGTAGTTGTAGCGCAGGAATTGCCCCCAGGGCTTCGGCGTATAGCGCGCGACCTCGTCACGGCCGTTCGCGGTCATGCGATAGAGGATCAGCGGATCGGCCTGGGTGTCGCGCTTGTCCTGCTCGATGATAATGGTCTTGGCCTGCTCCGGCCGATAGCCAACCTGGCTGACCTGCACTACCGGTGTGTAGCGCCAGTCCGGATCGATATTCGGCGTGATCGTCCAGGTGATGGCATCCTTTGTGGCGCCAGGTTTGGTGATTTCGCGGACAATATACCAGCCATTATTGAAATTACCGCGGCCGTCGATCAACTCCAGTTCGCCGGTCTGGCTCCGGATCGTCATGCGCTGTAGCGGATTTTCGGGCGCCACGGTAAGGGATTTGCCTTCGGCCAGAGGCGCGGTGATGATCTGGCCATGGTCATTTTCCATGCCGCCATTGGCCTGGCGCGGGAAAATACCACTCTGCTGATCCATCAGCCACGACTTGCCGAAAAGATCGGTCGGGAACAGCTCGAAATTGAAGCCGACCTTGCCTTCCCAATTGGACGGCAGCGGCTTGTCGAGATCAACCGACACCTGGAAAGCGTTGCCCTCCAGCGGCGTGACGCGCACATGGTAGCTAAAATTCAGATCGGGGTAGTCGATCGGATTGAAGCCCTTGCGGTTCTTTGACTCGTCCGGATAGTGCAGCGCCTGGCTGATGCTGTTGGTGGCGGCATCGACCACCGGCTTGCCATCCCCCGCCGGCATTGGGGACCACTGGCCGGGAGACGGCTCCAGTCGCAGGTCGCCATTGGCCGCCACGCGTACGCCGTGCTGAATAACGGTGACGCCGGTCTGGTGCCCATCCGGGTAGATGTCGGCAAAGACCGTGACGTTAAGCCCCGGCGCTTCAAAATAACCCTTGTCATTGAGCTTCAGGTTTGGCTCAGCCAGCGCCGCCCCCGCCATCAGGGACAGGCATGACACCGCCATCATCAGTTTGCTGATCTTCATGGTCTTCTCCCAATCTGCCCTCTGGAAGCGGGGCATTGATATCGATTACAGGACTATAACGGAGGATCGCCTGATCACAAGAGCCCGTTTGACATGCAGGCTCCGCATCCCAATATTCAGGTCATGCAGACAGACTCCCCCTCCGTTCGGCTCGACGTATGGCTTTGGCGCGCCCGCTTTTTCAAAACGCGCGCGCTTTCGGCCAAAGCGTGCGAAAGCGGCCATATCCGGCTGGAGCGCTTCGGCAAGATGACACGAATTGAAAAAGCCTCCGCCTCGATCAGGCCCGGCGACCGCCTGATTTTCGCCATAGGCACCCGCCTGTTCGACATCATCGTGCAGGATGCCGGGGAACGGCGTGGCCCCGCGACAGAGGCCCAAAGCCTTTACCGGCAAGCCTCTGCGGCGGCTGACACGGATACTAATGCCTCGAATTAGAACAAATCGGGTTTCGCACCGCGCCTGACTCTTGACACAGCGGCCTTATCTGAGCATGACGCACACATTCCTAAGTTTGTAATCGAGGCTTTAGACTATGACCTACATCGTTATGGACCCTTGCGTGAAATGCAAGTTCATGGACTGCGTGGAAGTCTGTCCGGTCGATTGCTTCTACGAAGGCGAGAACTTCCTGGTCATCAATCCGGACGAGTGCATCGATTGCGGCGTCTGCGAACCGGAATGCCCGGTCGACGCCATCAAGCCGGACACCGAGGACGAGGGCACCAAGTGGCTGGAGATCAATACCAAATACGCCGCCGTCTGGCCCAATATCTCGGAAAAGGGCACCCCGCCGGCCGACCGCGAGGACTATGAGCGCGAAACCGGCAAGTTCGAGAAATACTTCTCCGAAAAGCCCGGAGATGGCAAATAAGCCGCTTGCCGCTTTGGCCGGGGCTTCTGCTTTACCTCGCCCTTATCCATCTTGTGACATGGCACGCCTGGCGACTTGATAAAAGAAACGCCGTTATGCGAGAAAGTCGCATTTCCGAACGCACGCTTTTAACCCTCTGCTGGCTCGGCGGATGGCCAGGCGCCTTGATTGGCACACAGGTTTTTCGCCATAAAGGCAGCAAAAAAGCCTTTATTCACAAGGTTTATCTCGCAGCAGGCTTTCAAGCGGCGCTTCTCTGCGCTACGCTGCTGCTGATGTGGCAGCCTGTGTGAGCGCTAACGTAGCCGCCCTTTATTTCGCCGTAAATTTGTGATATACATGTCATATTGCAAGAGTCGCACGGCCCGCTTCTTGTCCTTCATGGATAAACCCAGACCACACGATCCGCGCAAATCTTCGTTTGTTTCAGGCGTTCAGACCTGCGCTTCGCGCGGGTTTTAAATGCACCATCGACGCAGGTCGGATGACAACCTTGTCTTAGTTGAGAAATAGCGCACATCCATCATCCCCATGAGGGCTCTCCTGAGGATGATTCTGTGCGCTCGCGTGCCACCTTCAGCCCCTCCTCGGTTGCTGGAGCGAGACGCCTTGACGCCTATGAGACCCGATTGTCCGCCGGTTTGCCCCAACCTCTCGAAAGGTTCGCCATGTCCGACACCCTCACCCTTTCCCGTCACGATTTCACCGTAGGCGACAAGGTCGTCTATCCTGCCCATGGCGTGGGCCAGGTTGCGGCGATCGAGACCCAGGAAGTGGCTGGCTACACTCTCGAAGTGTATGTGGTTACCTTCGATCATGAAAAGATGACCCTGCGCGTGCCCACCAAGAAGGCCAAGGTGGCCGGCCTGCGCCATCTCGCCCACGAAGCCATTATGTCGCAAGCCCTGGTGACCCTCAAGGGTCGCGCCCGTATCAAGCGCACCATGTGGTCGCGCCGCGCCCAGGAATATGAAGCCAAGATCAATTCCGGCTGCCTGGTCTCGCTGGCCGAGGTCGTCCGCGATCTTTACCGCTCCGACAGCCAGCCCGAGCAATCCTACTCGGAGCGTCAACTCTATGAATCGGCCCTCGACCGCATGGCCCGCGAAGTGGCGGCCATCGAAAAGATCGACCGCGACTCGGCCGTGGCCATCCTCAACAAGAACCTGACCAAGGCTGCCTAAGCCTTTTCCCATTTTGAAATGAAAAAAGCCTCCCAGTTCCCGCCGGGAGGCTTTTTTACAAGCCTCACAAGAAACTCAGACGGCAAAAAATGCCGTTTTACCCTTGACCTCGCCGGCCCATTTGCCTATAGAACCGCCTCTCGCGCGGCGGACAGGTGTCCGGACGTGCTCATATATTCGTTTTAATCGAAGGTATATCCCATGTCGCGTCGTTGCGAACTGACCGGTGTCGGTCCTATGGTCGGCCACAGCGTCAGCCACTCGAACATCAAGACCAAGCGCCGCTTCCTGCCGTCGCTTCGCCAGATCAACCTGCAATCCGACGCGCTCGGCGCTTCGTTCCGCCTGAAGATCTCGAACGCTGCCCTGCGCACGCTCGACTTCAAGGGCGGCCTGGATGCCTTCATCGTCAAGGCTGACGACGCCAACCTGTCGATCCGCGCCCGTCGCCTGAAGAAGCAGATCAAGGACAAGCTGGCCGAAACCGCCGCTTAATCCCTGCGAGATATCGAACACATGAAAAACCCGGCCACAGCGCCGGGTTTTTTGTTGCCTGAAGTACTCTGAAAGACCGATCAATTTCAGAAATCAGCCGGAACCCGGCCTCGATCCGCGCCATGACACCTGCCTCAACAGGAGGTCTCATGCCCGATTTTCATACACTCAATATCATCACCCATATCACCACAGGCTCACTCGCTATTTTGGCCGGCCTGCTCATACTGTCCCGCCCGAAAGGGGATAAAGCGTAAGCATTCGGCGTAGGCCGCAGGTGGGGTTATGCCGCCTTCTGTTCGAGTTGGCGGAGCCGCTTCCAGTTCCAGGGCAGGAGGTCGTCTATTCGGTTGGCTGGGTGAGCGGCGATACGGTCGAGGACGTCCGCCAGCCAGGCCTGGGGATCAATGTCGTTGAGCTTTGCCGTGACGATAAGGCTGTACATGGCAGCGGCCCGCTGACCGCCGCGGTCAGAGCCTGCAAACAACCATGATTTTCGACCCAGGGCGATGCCGCGCAGGGCGCGCTCGGCAGCATTGTTGCTGAGGCAGATTCGTCCATCATCGAGGAAGCGCGTGAAGGCCGGCCAGCGCTTCAGCATGTAGTCCATGGCCTTGGCAAGGTCGTTGCCGCGCGCCAGCTTGGCGCGTTGCGTCACCACCCAGGCATGGAGGTCATCGACCAGGGGCGCAGATGAAACCTGACGTACAGCCTTGCGCTCCTCAGCGCTCTTGCCGTTGATCGTGCGCTCGATATCGAACAGGGCATCCATGCGACGCACCATCTCCAGCGCCATAGGCGATAGGACGGAGGCCACCTTGCCTTGCGCCACGCGACGCGCATTTTGCTCTGCATCAGCCATGGCAAAGAAGGGCCGCCTGGCATGAACCCAGCAGGCCGCCTCCAGGATCGGTCCCGGCCTTCGTTCCGAAAGATAGAGCTTGCTGTAACCGCCATAGGCATCGGCCTGAAAGATGCCGTGCCATGTTTTCAGGTGGTCCTGTGGATGCTCCGCCGTTCGATCCCTTGAATAATAAAACATGGCTGACGGCGCCGATGTGCCGCCGAAGGGCTTGTCATCGCGAACATAGATCCATATCCGCCCCGTGTCGGTCTTGCCTTTTGCAAGCACGGGCACCGTCGTATCGTCACCGTGCAGGCGTCCGGCCGCAAAGGTGTGGTCTTCGATCCGGCGGATGAGGGGATCGAGCACGGCGCAACAGGCGCCGACAGCATCGGCGGCCGTGGACAGGCTGATGGGCACGCCTTCCTTCTCGTAGCGCATGATTTGCCGATTCAGGGGCTGATGCTGGCCGAACTTCTCAAACAGCATCATGGCCAACAGGTTCGGCCCGGCCCAGGCTCTGGGGATGGTGTGGAAGGGGGCTGGCGCCTGGCTGATCTTCTCACAGTCCCGGCAGGTGAACGTCTCGCGCACATGCTGGATCACCTTCCACTGGCGTGGAATGACCTCCAGGGTTTCAGTAACGTCCTCGCCAAGCTTGCGCAGACGATCCCCGCCACAACAGGCGCAGGCTGTGGGACCAGGCACGACAACCCGCTCACGCGGCAGATGCTCGGGGAAGGCCCGGCGCGCCGGCTTATTGCGCACGAAGCCTTCGACCGTGGAGGTTTTGGTGGCAGCGGCCTGCGACGCCAGTTCCGCCTCGGTCGCGGTCGCCTCGATCTCTTCGAACGTCATTTCCATCTGATCGATCAGACGGACACTACGTTCCGAGCGCGGACCGTACAGCGCGTTCTGGAGCTTGGCGATGACCAGCTTCTGGTGCGTGATGGTCGCCAGGGCGTCAGCATTTTCCGCCTTGGCGGCCGCCAGCTCGGCTTGCGCATGAAGGAGCTTCGCCTCCAAAGCGACCACATTGTCCGGAGTGATTTGGGGCGTCGTTTCCATGCCGAAGTGAATCACAAAACCCCTATCTTGCAAAGGAATTTTACGGCTCTCAACCCAATAAACATGCCCGTTCAGCCGACACTTTCCGGCTTCCATGTCATCTGCGGATTGCGCCAATCGATCCCTTCCAGGAGATAGCCCAGTTGGGCTGGCGAGATACTGACACTGCCATCCTTGACGGCCGGCCAGATGAAACGGCCCCGGTCCAGACGCTTGTAAAACAGGCAGGCGCCTTGGCCATCGTGCCAGATGATTTTGATCTTGTCGCCCTGGCGGCCACGGAAGACAAACAGGTGCCCGCTCGATGGATCACGCTTCTGGCTCTCCTGGATCATCAGGGCCAAACCGTTATAGCCCTTTCGCATGTCGGTATGGCCCATCGCCAACCACACCCGAACACCGGCCGGAACCGGGATCATAGCCGTCTGGGCGACACCGCCGCCACCACGTCAGCAGCAAATCGAGCGCCGGCTGAGACCGGAATCCGGATCAACGATCCATCGGGCATAACGATCTCGACCATGCCCTTGGTACATCCACTTGCACGCTTCGGCGTCTTGGCCTCCGTGTCCTTGCCAGGACCTGAAAGGGCCGGCACCAAAGCCACGCCAGCCTCCGGCGTCACCGTGACCGCAACGAAATCTCCGGCAGCCTCATTCACACGTTCTGCCGCAAGGCCATCCCGCCAGCGATATATCTGGTGGTTTTGAAGGCCATGCCGCCGTGCTACGGCCGAAACACTGGCCTCTCCCGAAAACGCCTCGTCCACAATTTGACGCTTCTCTTGCCAACTCCAGGTCCGGCGCTGAACATATATCCCGCTTGTAGCCATCGACAAAACTTTCCAGCACCAGTGCCGGCACTACTGCCAGCACTACCTACAGGCAGATAACTGCGCGAAACAAAGGCGAATGAACAAGGCGGCCCTCGCCGGAGGCTTACGATAAAGCCCACAGGGTGACAGGACGAGTAACGCTGGCCTTGGCCATCCTGTGCGTCTCCACCGCCCTGATCGGCGCCTTCATTTTCCGCGGCAAACTGGATCTCATGGGCGCCAGCCTCATCATCAGCTACAACCTCTGGGCCGGGATGCGCGCCCTGAAGCTCAGGGACAATGGACGACGGACGGCCGATTTGGTGCCCGCCATTGGGGTCTTTATTCTGGGCGTCGGTCTGGTCGCCCTGTCGCAGCTCACTGAACGGCTCAACTGGCCACTCACTCTCGTCTATTCGATCGCCGGCAGCCTGCTGACATTCGGGGCATGGGACATGATACGCACCCTGCTCCCCTCGCGCTGGCGCCTGTGGCTGAATCCCGCTGAACACGCTTTCCGCATGACCGGTCTGATCGGCGCCCTGGCTTCGGTTGCCGCCGCCACCCTCGCGCCCTCACCTTATGTCGCGCTGGGTGTTTCTGGCGGCGGCACCCTCATCGCCTTCGTGTTTGCTTTCCGCGCCGCCCGGAAGGCGCTCGGCGTCACGCCTTCGGCCGCCTTGAACGCCCGATTGAAAGCCGACAGCGAATTGTAGCCGACTGCCAGAGCAAGGGCCAATATGGTGTCATCCTCATCGATGCGCGCCTTGAAGGCGCTGATACGGTAGCTATTGAGCCAGGTGCTGAAATTGCGCTGGCCTTCGCCCAGATGGATAACCCGGCGCAGGCGGTGCTCAGGCACATCCAGGCGCCGGGCCAGGCTCGATAAGGTCAGGCCGGGATCATCATAGACCTCGGCTATAACCTCACGAAGGCGGCGCAGCACCTGTTGTTCACGGTTGTCGAGCGGTGCCTTCCGTTCGTGTGACGTAACCGCCAGATCGCCACCAAAGCCAACGGCCGCAAAGATCATAAGGCAGGTCAGTGCGGCGGCAGCCGGCACAGCCCAAATGGCGCCGCCCAGGGTCGAGGCCAGGGCCACAACGGCACCCGTCAGGGCGGAGAACCCCAGAGCCCAGAAGCGGACATTCCGCCGAGCCACGACCAGATCATCCGGCAGACCACGCCATACAATGATCGGCAATTCCAGAAACAGCCCCAAACTGAGCAGGTTCGACACAGCGCCTGTCCAGACTGGGGCGCCCGCCCGCACCGCCAGTCCTGACGCCAGCAACAGGACCAGCAACGCTATCTCCATCCAGGGATGGCGCCGCGGCGCTTCAAATCCGGCGCGAATGGCGCGATTGCACGCCAAAGGTGCCGCCAGAACGACGGGCAGCAGAAAACGCAGGGCCTCCGGAAAGGCGGCATGGAGAAAATAGGCCGCGCCTGACAGGAGGCTGAGAGCCAGTTCTCCTCGTCCGGGCAATTGCGTCCGCCGCCAGATGAGCAGTCCCATCAGCAACTGGCATGAAGCCGCGGCTGGCGCCAGAATAGTCAGCATCAGGGCATCCAGTCGAAGATCAGCAGTTTCGACATGCCGTCTGCCTTTACGCTGTCGCTGACCAGGAAGATACGGTATCCGGTCGCGGTTTTGACCGATGCGACACCTTCGAAATTATCGACCGGCAGGGGCGGCGTGATCTTGACAAGATCGCTGACTACGGTGAGCGTTTCGCCTTCCAGATGCAGCAGGCGCAGCACATTGCGCGGGCCGGTGATGGGGTCATAATAGCGATAGAGGCCAAGTATATCGTGATCGCGGCGTGGATCGCCGTAATCGACGACGGCCAGCGAGGTCATCATATAGAGAAAGCCAGGCGTAGCGGGACCGTGGATTTCGCTACAAGTATTGAGCGCGAGTCCGCAGCGCCAGAAGCCACCCCCTTCGACACCGATCAGCAGGGCATCGCCCTTCGGTTCCTGGATATAGGTGACCGCCTCCATGCCGAGGTTCGGCGGAAAGCTCGGCAGTCCACCCAATGGCAGGGTTTCGCCCGCCCGTTTCCAGGGAACGACTTTTCCCGGTGCGGCAAATTTCATTACACGCTGATGCCCCTCGAAAGAGACATAGCGATCTCCGCTTAGCGGATCGACCGTCATACCCTCCGAGATCGGCCTCATTCTTGTAAGCGAAACGTTTGCCATCCGAATCGAGCAAAGGATCGATTTCCAAAGGACTGTCGAGATAGCCGCCCTTGCCATCCTCCTTCAGCTCGAATTGCGCCATGGCGCCGAAATCGCTGACGGCTTCCGCTTTCAGCGTGTCGCCATCTGGAAACAGGTGCAGATCGGACAGGCCCACCAGTTCGGATGTGCCTTTTGCCACCAGTTCATAACCACCGACATAGCGCACCTTCGGATTGACCGGTTTCGGGTCGCTGCCCTTCAAGGCACGAAAACTGACAGTGGGCCTTTGCAGATAGGGCAAGGGCTCGGCAGTGGCAGAGGTGGCGAGAAGGGTAAGACCAAGGAAAATGCTAGTTGAACTCTTCATCATGGGCCGCAATTGCCTCTTCTACCGTCGCAAACCATTCAATATCTGGATTAGATATGAAGCTAACCAACATGTCTGCCTGGTAATGGTTATGCTGATCCATTGCCGCAACAGCATTATCTTCATTCGCAAAGGTTGATAACTGCACGGCGAATAAATTGCGCCCGATCTTTTCCTGACAGATATAAATCTGCACACCGTCAGCCTTCGGTTTATAGACTTTATGTTCCAGAAATAACTGTGTCATGGGGCTAAAGAGTTATTTCTCTTCGAAGAGTTCAGTCAGTTTGTCCATAAGCCCGCCGGCCAGATGCTCGACATCGATCAGGGTCAGGGCACGCTTGTAATAACGCGTCACATCGTGGCCGATTCCAATGGCGACCAGTTCCACATGCCTTCCGGATGCTTTGGGCGCCGTCTCGATATCAGTAATCACTTTGCGCAGATGGTTTTCGAGATAATGCCCGCTGTTTACGCTCAACGTCGAGTCATCGACCGGGGCTCCGTCCGAGATCACCATCAGGATTTTGCGTTGTTCCGGCCGTCCCGCCAGCCGTGAATAAGCCCATTGCAGGGCCTCGCCGTCGATGTTCTCTTTCAACAGCCCTTCGCGCATCATCAGGCCGAGGTTCTTGTGCGTACGGCGCCAGGGATTATCCGCCGCCTTGTAGATGATATGGCGCAGGTCATTAAGCCGCCCGGGATTGGCCGGCTTGCCCGCCCGCACCCAGGCTTCGCGTGACAGTCCCCCCTTCCAGGCCTTGGTGGTAAAGCCCAGTATCTCGACCTTGACGCCGCAGCGCTCCAGGGTCCGCGCCAGCACGTCGGCGCAGATGGCGGCCACCATGATAGGCCGGCCGCGCATAGAGCCGGAATTATCAAGCAACAGCGTCACCACCGTATCGCGGAACTCGGTGTCCTTTTCCTGCTTGAAGCTGAGCGGTGCGGAAGGGTCGGTGATCACGCGCGTCAGCTTTGCGGCATCGAGCACACCTTCTTCGAGATCGAACGACCAGGAACGGCTCTGCTGGGCCAGCAGCTTTCTTTGCAGGCGATTGGCCAGGCGCGACACGACCGACGCCATGTTGGCCAGTTGCGCGTTCAGGAAACCACGCAAGCGCTCCAGCTCTTCCGGATCGCACAGTTCCTCGGCGGTGATGACCTCATCAAACTGCTTGGTATAGACCTCGTAGTCCTTCTTGACGTTGGCTTCCGGCTGGTCATTCTCGCGGCGCTCGGCCTCACCGGCTTCGCCATCAGGCGTCTCATCGGTTGAGGACTCTGAGGCCATCTGCGGGTCGCCCTGCATCTGGGTGTAGTCGTCCTCGCCCTCCTGCGGCTGGTCCTGGCCGGTCTGTTCCTCCGGCTGATCCTGTTGCGACTGGCTGTCGTCCTGCTCGTCCTTTTCCGGGGCGTCTTCCTTCGGGCTGTCGCCTTCGCTCTCGCCCTCCTCGCCTTCGTCCTTCTCGTCCTCGGCGTCCTGGCTGTCGTCCTTTAGGTCGAGCGCCGTCAGGATATGGCGCGCCTGTTTGTTGAACGTTTTCTGGTCGTGGATCAGGCTGGCCAGCTTTTCCAGTCCGTCGCCAGTCTTTTCCTCGATCTCGGCGCGCAGCAGATTGACCACGCGCTGCACCGATTGTGGAATCGGATCGCCGGTGACCGCTTCGCGCGCCATCAGACCGAGGATTTCCGGCAGGCCGATCTCGTCCTTGTCTTCCTTGCGATAGAGGCCCGACCGTTCGAGATCGGCTTCCTGAGCCGCCAGCAGATTGCTGCGTACGCCCATCATGGCGCGGGCACCGATCGCTTCCAGCCGGGCTTCTTCCAACGCATCGAAGGCATCAGCGCTGATATCGTCACGCGGACGCGCACGGGCATGAAGAGCGTCGTCGTGGTGGGCACGTTTCAACGCTAACCGGTCAGCCTGGCCACGCACACGCTGGGCCAGTTTCGGCGCCAGATCACGCGGCGGATGCGGCAGGATCAGCTTGTTGCCATCGATACGTGGGCCATCGGAACCGAAGACCACCTCCAGCTCAGCATCCTCCGCCAGCGCCCGGGTGGAATGCACCAGCGCTTTCTTGAACGGTTCGGACAGGATGGTCGGCTTGTTGGCCATGGGGCTTTAGCGTCTTTCTCCTCCCCTGCGTTAGCGGGGGGAGGTGGCGGGCTTGTCCCGCCGGAGGGGGCAAGACGGACGGCGGGGTCGCCCCCTCCGTCACGGACTTCGCCGTGACACCTCCCCCGCTTCGCCAAGGCTCGCAAGGGAGGAAAAGATTAGATGACCTTCACCTTCAGCGCCGATTCCTTCACATCGGTGCCGAAGGCGCGCTGGTAGAACTCGGCCAGGGTATGGCGCTCCAGTTCATCGCTCTTGTTGAGGAAGGAAAGGCGAAAGGCCAGTTCGGGATCATTGTTGAAAATCAGGGTGTTCTGCGCCCAGGTGATGACCGTCCGCGGCGACATGACTGTGGAGATATCGCCATTGGCGAAGGCCGAGCGCGACATGTCAGCCACGCGCACCATGGCGTCGATCATGCCCTTCTTTTCTGGCGTATTGAATTCCGGCACCTTGGCCAGCACGATCTCGACCTCGGCCTCGTGGCTGAGATAGTTGAGCGTGGTCACCAGCGACCAGCGGTCCATCTGGCCCTGGTTGATCTGCTGGGTACCGTGGTAGAGGCCGGTGGTATCGCCGAGACCAATCGTATTGGTGGTGGCGAACAGGCGGAAATATGGGTTCGGCTTGATCACCTTGTTCTGGTCGAGCAGGGTCAGGCGGCCCTGCGCTTCCAGCACGCGCTGGATGACGAACATCACGTCCGGGCGGCCGGCATCGTATTCATCGAACACCAGGGCCACCGGGCGCTGCAAGGCCCACGGCAGAATACCTTCCTTGAACTCGGTCACCTGCTGGCCATCCTTCAAGACGATGGCGTCCTTGCCGATAAGGTCGATCCGGCTGACATGGCTGTCGAGGTTGACGCGGACCAGCGGCCAGTTCAGGCGCGCGGCGATCTGCTCGATATGGGTCGACTTGCCGGTGCCGTGGAAGCCTTGCACCATGACGCGGCGATCGAAAGCGAAGCCGGCGCAGATGGCCTGGGTCGTCTGCGGATCGAAACGGTAGGCCGTGTCGATATCCGGCACATGTGGATCACGGTGCGTGAAGGCCGGCACCTGCATGTCGATATCGATGCCGAACACATCGCGGACATTGACCTTTTTATCAGGCACATGGGACAGCAGCGGATCAGGATATTCAAGCTCGGCGGACATATAATCAGGCTTTCGGCGGCAAGGGTGTACGGGTTTCAGCTAAGACTTTAGCCCTCAGGAAACAACCCGTAATTTCGCGCCGCGCGAAGTTTTTTGCTTAAGGCTCGTCCGGGTACTGATAGCTGACCAGCTTGTCGAGAAACGGCGCCGCTTCAATATCCTCCATAGTGGTGCGGGCCGGCCAGTTATTGACATGATCGAGCCAGCCGATGCGCGCTTCCATGCCGTACTGGATACGCGGCTCCAGCACTTCGGGATGATCGAAGGCGCCGATGGAAATCGCCATGCCGTCTGGCGCCTCATAGGTCAGGGGCGTGCCGCAGTCTGGGCAGAAACCGCGATTGACCAGGTTGGACGAGGCAAAGCGTTTCGGCTCGGCCTTCGCCCAGTGGAAATCCGTGCCGCGCACCGAGACCAGTGGCGCGAAGACATTGCCGAACGCTTTCTGGCACATGCGGCAATGGCAGATGGAGGCATCCGGCAAGGGACCGGTCACTTCAAAACGGATGGCGCCGCACTGGCAGCCGCCTTTCAGAATTGTGTTCATGAGCGTCTTCATACGCATTTATAGCGCAATATTCCGGCAGCAGCCGCATCTCTTTTCTGCTAGATGCCCTCCATGAAAATCACTGAACTGGACAATCCCGCCTGGTCGGCCCTCACCGGCCGTCATTCCCATCTGGCCATTGGCGATGGCCCGGTGCGGCGCTATCCGGCCGAGATCTCCCCTTTCGCCGCTATTGAAACACCCGACGCTCTGCCGGTTCTGGCCGAACGCATGGCCGAGGGCGAAACAGCCGTGTTATGGTCGCCGGAAGAACTGGACACACCGGAAGGCCTGGATCTGCTGGTGCATTTCCCAATCCTGCAAATGGCGGGCTATGACTTCCGGGCCGCCGGTGTGGCTGATGACGCCCAGGCGCTGACGGCTGGGAATGTGGACGAGATGATCGCCTTGACCACCCTGATGAAGCCAGGCCCGTTCGGTGCGCGCACCATCGAGATGGGCAGCTATATCGGCGTGTTCGCAGAGGGCCAACTGGTGGCCATGGCCGGCGAGCGCATGAAGCCGGCGGATTTCACCGAGATCAGCGCCATCTGCGTCCATCCGGATTTTCAGGGCCGCGGCCATGCCCGCCGCCTGACCTCGATCCTGGGCAAGCGCATCGTCGCCGATGGCCGCGTGCCGTTTCTAAATGTTTTGCCGGAGAATACGCCGGCCATCGGGCTCTATGAAAGCCTGGGTTTTGCCCTGCGTCGACGGATGCACGTCCATCTGTTCCGCAAGCCGGGCGGAGACGTGGCTGATGATCCGTTCTTCAGCAGTTTGTAAGTCCCTAACAGAGAAAACCGGGAGATTTGAGTCGAGTAGCAGGCGGCAAGCGACGGCTGTTGTATGCTTATACAGCCTAGCGCAGCCAACGCACTACACGGCCAAAGACCCTGGTTTTCAGGCTAGGGACATTTTTTTCAGGATCTTATACGCCTTGATGACCCGTTGTAGCTTGTCCTCGGCCGAACGGTCGCCGCCATTGTTATCCGGGTGGCAACGCTTGAGCATTTCGGTGTAGCGCACACGGATTTGCTCAGCCGTGGCGCCGACTTCGAGATCGAGATCGGCAAAGGCGCCGCGTTCGATCTTGCCGTACTGGCGTTCGGACTGCACACCCTTTTCCTTCATTGGGGCCGCGCCGGCGCCAAAAACACTATGCGGATCATAGAATCCGCCGGCCTTGGTGCCCTTGGTGGCGAAGTTTGCCGCTTCACGGCTGACGCGCGAAGCGCGGAAAGCCCAGGTCGGGCGGTCACCCGTGGCAATGGCCTCGCGGTGGCGGCGGGCCTCGCCTTCGCTCATGCCGGCGAAGAAGTTCCAGTTCTTGTTGTATTCGGCCGCATGATTCATGCAGAAATTATAATGCTCGTTCATCATTTCGCGCGACTTTGGCGCCTTGGCCGTTGCGGCCTTGTGGCACTCCGGCCATTCGCACGGCTTTTCACCGGGCTTAAGTTGCAGCACGTCGTCTTCGGCACGACGTGTTTTTTCCTCGCCTTCCTTTGGCGGGCGAATACGCATATCCATGCCGAGACGCGGCTTGTACTTAAATCCTTCGCTCATATCTTGAAATATGATCCTTAAATCTTAAAAGACGCTGACATCCGTTCCATACCCAGAAAGTGAGGCAGAATATGGGAATCATAGCCGACCGCCTGAAGGCGAAGCTCAACCAGGCTCTCGCCCCGCAGCAATTGGAGATTCATGACGACAGCGCCAAACATAGTGGACATGCGGGCGCGCGTGAAGGGGGCGAGAGTCATTTTTCCGTGCGTGTGGTATCCGAGCGCTTCGAAGGGCTGAACCGAGTGGCCCGCCAGCGCCTGATCAATACCACCCTGGCCGAGGAACTGGCAGGCCCGGTCCATGCGCTTTCCCTGCAAACCCTGACACCGGCCGAGGCCGAGACGCAGGACCGGACATAGCGACTTGACGCGCCGCACCAAACGCCCTAGTGCGGCCCTGTGCCAATGGTGCCCGCGCGTCAAACCCGCGGGATAATAGGGAATCGGGTTGAAATCCCGGACTGTCCCCGCAACTGTAAGCGCCGAGCGAGCGACACATGTCACTGGTCATTACCGGGAAGACGTCGTCCGCGTTCGAGGTGCGAGTCAGGAGACCTGCCTTGGCTGTCGTCCTTTGCGTGGCCGGGAAGTGCAGCGCGAGCGGTTCAAGCCTCATGCCGAAAAGTGGATTGCCACTTTTCGGATAAACGTGACGGCGTCTGAAAAAACCGAGAGACGATACCTTGTGAGCCGTAACCGGCGCAGGCTTCGTCATGCGCGTTTACGGCTTTCGTTTCTGACTGAAAGACCGATAATGCGTCATCGTAAAACCGCCCTTATCATCTCCACGACCCTGCTGGCTGTGCCCGTTTTCGCGCACGCCGATGAGGCACCGACGGAGATCATTGTATCCGTCACGCGCGAAACCCTCCCGGTTTCCAAGATCGGCCAGAGCGTCGATGTCCTGACCGATGCCGACATCAAATCGTATCAGTCACTGTTCGTCGCCGACCTGTTGACGCACACGACTGACCTGAGCCTCGCCCGCAATGGCGGCCCCGGCTCGGCCACAACGGCTTCAATCCGCGGCGCCGGCGCCGATCACACGCTTTACATGCTGGATGGCGTGCGCCTGAATGATCCGTCGCAGGTCGGCGGCGGCACCAATCTCGGCCTGGTCAGCACCGATGACGCGTCTCGTATCGAAGTGCTTCGCGGGCCGCTTTCCACCCTGTGGGGCTCAGGCGCCATGGGCGGCGTGGTCAGCCTCACCTCGCGCACCCCCACCCGACCGCTGGAAGGCGATCTGCGCGTTGAAGGTTTCGATGAATATGGCTCGGCCCGCGCCGGCATTGGCGGCAAACGGGGCGGCCTGACCTGGCGCCTGTCGGGCAGCACCTACAATGATCGTGGTGTATCGACCTTCGCCGGCGGCACCGAAAAGGACGGCTTCACCCAGACCACGCTGAACGGCAAGCTACGTTACGACATAAATGAGGCCCTCAGCCTCCAGGTATTTTCAACCACCAGCCACAGCCGCACCGACTTCGATGGGTATAACCCTCAGCCGCCCTATGATTTTACCGATACCGGCGATTTCGGCAAGAACGACACCACCCTGTCGGTTATAGCCCTCACCCATCGCTTCACGAAAGGCGAACAGGTTCTGTCAGTCAGCGTCACTGACAATGACAGCAACAATTACAATCCCGACCATACGCCGAATTTCGTCGCCAATGGCCATATCGAGGCGGCCGACTATCACATTGGCTACCGCCTCAGCGACGCCACCCGTTTGCTCGGCGGCCTGAGCTATGAACGCGATACCATGCGCGTGGCCTATCCGGCGAGTTGGGATCCCAACCCCGTGCCGCTCAGGGCGGCTTCAACGCTTGCCAGCGTTTACGGCCAGGTGACGCACGATTTCGGCCCGCTCGACGTGGCCGTGAGCGCCCGTCACGACGATGCTTCGTCCTTCGGCGCCAATGACATCGCCCAGGTCACCGTCAATGCGCCGCTGGGCGATCGCTTACGCTTCCATGCCAGCGCCGGCCAGGGCGTCAAGGTGCCCAGCCTCTACCAACTCTACAGCGATTACGGCACGGACTCGCTGATTGAGGAGAAATCCATCACGCTCGATGGTGGTCTCGATTACGGCTTTGATGGCGGCCTGTTCAGTGTCAGCCTGTTCACCCGTTCGGTGCGCGATCAGATCGACTTCGTCTATGACGGCTGCCGTTCCGATCAACCCTACGGCTGCTACGGCAACATTGGCCGCACTGAGACCCGCGGCGTCGAGTTAGAAGTATCAAAAGACCTCACGGACACCCTGCGCCTACGTGGCAATTACAGC
Organism: Asticcacaulis sp.; assembly: GCA_024707255.1. NCBI lineage: Bacteria > Pseudomonadati > Pseudomonadota > Alphaproteobacteria > Caulobacterales > Caulobacteraceae > Asticcacaulis > Asticcacaulis sp. The sequence continues at coordinate 133,573 of JANQAC010000001.1, forward strand.
TTCCTGCACGCCCGTGACGGCAATGACGGCCTGTTGCCGCGCCGCCCGAACCAGATGGGCAGTATCGACCTGGCCTGGACCGCCACCGAGAAACTGAACCTGGGTCTTGGGCTGCGCCATGTGGGTGAAGGTCTAGACACGGCTTTTACGGGAATGCTGAAAGCCTATGACCTGGCTGACCTGCGTGCCGATTATGCGCTCAATGACACCTTAAGCCTCTACGGTCGTATCGAAAATGCCGGTGATGCCCGCTACCAGACGGCCGGAGGCTATGGTCAAACCGGACGCCGGGTGTGGATGGGCATCCACGCCAGGTTCTTCTAAACTAAGGTGGCGCGGCGCATAAACGCCGCGCCGCTCAAGTTCTTACCGTCTGCGGCCAGTCAGACTTTCCGCCGCTCTTGGCGGTGACTTCGATGCCTTCGATCCGCATGGCCTTATCCACCGCCTTCAGCATGTCGTAAAGCGTGAGCGCAGCTATGCTGGCGGCCGTCAACGCCTCCATCTCCACACCGGTCTGGCCGGTCGTGCGGACCTCGGCCTCGATATCGAAGCCCGGCAGGTCGTCATTAATGGCAATCCGCACAGCGGCCTTGCTGAGCGGCAAAGGATGACAGAGCGGAATGAGGTTCGCGGTCTGCTTGGCGGCCATGATCCCCGCCAGTTCGGCCGTCGAGATTACCGCCCCTTTCGGCGTTTTGTTTTCACGCACCAGCACGACGGTTTCCGCCGAGCAGATTAGCCGTCCGCGCGCCATGGCCGTCCGCGCTGTTACCGCCTTGTCGGAGACATCGACCATGCGGGCGCGGCCCTGCGGGTCCAGATGGGACAGGTCACTCATGTCTTACTCCAGCGCTTCAAGTCATCGGCATCGCCTGTTGTCGGCTCCACCCAACGGTCGGTCTGCGGCCCGACTTCGCGCTTCCACAGGGCCGCTTCGGATTTCAGCCGGTCCATCATATAGTCCACCGCGTCAAAAGCCGCCCGCCGGTGCGCGCTGGCCGCGGCGACGAAAACCACCGGCTCGCCGGCCCGCACTTCGCCGCAGCGATGATGAATACTGAGGGCGCGAATATCAGATCGCGCCGCCGCAGCATCGGCTATGTCCTGGATCGACGCCTCGGTCATGCCGGGATACCAGTCGAGATAGAGATAATCGACCTGTTTTTCTTTTTGGGCCCCTTTTGCCGCTTCCCGCACCACGCCGGTAAAGGCCGTGACAGCCCCCAGCCGGCCAAACCGTGCCAGAAAATGGCTGTGAACCGCCGCCGGATCAAATCCCGTCGGCAACAGGCGAACCTCCATTTCCATCATCAGCCTCCGGAAAATACCGAGAAAAAGGCCACCTCATCGCCATCATGCAGGGGCCGGTCTTCCGTCACCACTATCTGATTGACGCTCATGCGCAACCGTCCATCGTCTTCGCCGTCAAAAAGCCGCAGGCGCAGGGCAAACAGGCTCAAGCCTTCCGGCGGTAAGGCCATCGCCAGACGGCGCTTGCCAAGGCTATCCGCCACACGGCCAAAAAAGAGAATATCGATCATAGCCTGTCTTTACACCATAGATGGCGTCGGGTTGCAAAAAATAGCGTTACACGGGTGCTTCGCCCTTGCTAAAAGCCGCATAACACGCTCAATACGTTCTCCAATTATCGCCAGCCTGCCGGAATATCCATGAGTCTGTCCAATTATCGACTGCTACGTTTTCTGGCACGCGTGGCGGCTTTCGGAAAGAAGAACGGCGCCCTGCCCCTGCCGGAACCCAGCGATCCGGCCTCTTTCAAGGTGCTTTTGCACCGCCCGCAGGTCAAGCTGGATACGGACGGCCTGAAAAACTTTTACGCCGGTAAACGTATACTCGTCACCGGCGCCGGCGGGTCTATCGGCTCTGAAATCTGCAAGCAGGTGCTGGCCCTGGGCGCTGCCCATGTCAGCCTGATCGATCACTCGGAACTGGCGCTCTACGAAATCGACCGCGCCATCAAACTTGAGTTTCCCGGCAGCGAACGCGCCCGCCCCTTCCTGTGCAGCGTCCGGCGCAAGGAACGGATCGCCGCCGTGGTCGCGCAGCAGAAGCCGGATGTCATCTTCCATGCTGCCGCGCTCAAACATGTGCCGATGGTGGAGTTGAACCCCAGCGAAAGCGTGCTGACCAATGTGCTGGGCACGCAATATGTCATCGATGCCGCCAAGGCCGCCGGCGTCAAGCAACTGGTGCTGATCTCATCCGACAAGGCCGTGGCGCCGTCTTCGCTGATGGGGGCCACCAAGCGCCTGGCCGAGCACCTGATCCGCACGCAGATTTCAGATACCCACCAGGCGTGCGTCGTGCGTTTCGGCAATGTGCTGGGCTCGACCGGTTCGGTCGTACCGCTGTTCAAGTCGCAGATCGAACGCGGTGGGCCGATCACCCTCACCGACCGCGATGTCGAACGCTATTTCATGACCATTTTCGAGGCGGTGCAACTGGTGCTGACCGCCGCGATGACCAATGCCGGCACGCCGGAACATTCCGGGCTTTATATCCTGGAAATGGGCACGCCGGTGAAGATCCACGACCTCGCCACCCGTATGATCAAGCTTTACGGCCTGCGCCCGGAGAAGGACATCAAGATTACCTTCACCGGCCTGCGCGAAGGCGAGAAGATCACCGAAGCGCTGGTCGATGACAATGAAGTGCGCCGCCTGCTGCTTCCGGGTATTTTCGAGGTCGTTAACCAGGCGCATGTCGCCCCGGTCGCCGAAGAGGTGATGCAGACGCTTTACGGCCTGGCCCAGGGCGGCCACGATGATGAGGCCAAGACCATGGTGTTTAATCTCGTCAATTCGCTTCGGGAATAAAAAAGCCGGCCTGACGGATCAGGCCGGCTCCGGGTCAGGTGCGGCAGGGGAAAACCGCGCCTGAAATGTGTTATTCGATGTAAGGATCTTCGGCATCCGGATCGTCAGTGGTATGAAACTCATACCAGATACCGTTGAGAATACCGACGGCGACGGCCAGGCCAACACCCAATATCCATGAAAAATACCACATAGCTGTGTCCTTCTGAGGGGGCTGGGGAGGCGCGCCTCCCCAGCCTTGATTAGTATAGATCGGGATTGGTTTTCAGGTGCTCCGTGCTGATCCGGCCGAACAACACCTTGTAGACCCAGGCGGTGTAGAAGAGCACGATCGGCAGGAATACCAGCGTCACCAGCAGCATGATGAACAGGGTCAGGTGCGAGCTGGAGGCCGTCCAGACCAGCAGGCTGGAATGGGCATCCACCGTGCTCGGCAGGATGATCGGGAACATTGAACAACCGACCGTGCCGATGATGCCGACAATCGCCAGGGACGAACCACCGAAGGCCAGCCAGTCGCTGCGCAGGCGCTGGCCGAGGATGGCCAGTACCGGACCGACAAAGCCGAGCGCAGGCGCCGCCCACATCCACGGATACTTGGCGTAATTGGCCAGCCAGGCGCCGGCCATCGGCACCACTTCCGCACGGGTCGGGTTGGAGGCGCCAGCCGGATTGACGGCATCGACGACGCTGAAACCAAGACCGGAAAAGCGGACAAAGACATAACCAGCGGCGAACAGCACGATCACAGCCAGGGCGGCGAAAAAGCCGAAGCGCAGCGCCCGATCACGGACAATGCCTTTTTCCAGCTTGAGGCCGAGCCAGGTCGCTCCCTGCAGGACAAGCATGGCCGCGGAGACAAGACCGCACAGCAGGGTGAAGGGTGTGAACAGGCCCAGCAGCCCCCCAGGAACATGTCGTGATAGCTGGCGCGCAAGTCGCTATCCAGGCTGAAGGGCGCGCCTTGCAGCACATTGCCCATCGCCACGCCGAAGACCAGGGCCGGCACAAAACCGCCTACGAACAGCGCCCAGTCCCAGTTGCGGCGCCAGGCCTTGCCCGGACGCTTGGAGCGGTATTTGAAGCCCACCGGCCGCAGGATCAGCGCCGTCAGCACCAGGAACATGGCCAGGTAAAAGCCGGAGAAGCTTACCGCATAGACAAAGGGCCAGGCGGCGAAGACGGCGCCGCCGCCCAGGATGAACCACACCTGGTTGCCTTCCCAGGTGGCGCCCACCGTATTGATGACGGCGCGGCGTTCGGAGTCGCTTTTGGCGACGAAGGGCAGCAGGGCCGCCACCCCCATGTCGAAGCCGTCCATGATGGCGAAACCGATCAGCAGTACGCCGACAAGGCCCCACCAGATAACCCTCAGGGTCATATAGTCGATAGGAAGTTCCATAATTTATTCCTTTAGCTCAGGCGGGGATTATTCAGCGGGACCGACAACCGGCAGCGAGGGATCGTCCGTGGCGCTGACTTCGGGATCGTCGTGCATACGGCCGAGCTTGCTTTCATACGGGCCTTTATTGATGGCGCGGATCATCAGCCTGACCTCGATCACCGCCATGATGCCGTAGACCAGGGTAAAGCCTATGATGGTGGCCCATATCTGCCCTTTGGTGAGCGAAGACGCCCCCATAAAGGTCGGCAACACGCCATCCACCGCCCAGGGCTGGCGGCCGATTTCGGCCAAAACCCAGCCGGCTTCGATGGCGATCCACGGGAAGGGTATGGCGATCATGCAGACCAGCAGGAACAGGCGATTATTGTGCTTCTCGAAGGTCACCATCAGGAAGGCGACGGCGAACAGGGCGATGAAGGCAAAACCCAGCCCGGCCATGGCGCGGAAGCTCCAGAACATCACCGGCACATTGGGAATGGTGTCGAGCGACGCCTGGACGATCATTTCGTTGGTGGCCATGCGCGGATCTGGCACATACTTCTTCAGCAGCAGGGCGTAACCCAGGTCGGCCTTGTGCGCCTCGAACAGCGCACGGGCGTCCATATCGTCGGCATTGACCTTCAGCTTTTCGACACCGTCATAGGCGATGATGCCGGAACGGATGCGCATTTCCGCCTTGTCGGTCAGGTCGAGGATACCCACGACCGGCGTATCGACGCTGCGCGTGGCGATCAGGCCCAGCACATAGGGGATCTTGACGTCAAAATCAGTGCGCTGTTCCTTGACGTTCGGAATGCCGAAAATCGAAATCCCGGCGGGCGCCTTTTCGGTGTGCCACATCGATTCCAGAGCGGCCAGCTTCATCTTCTGGTTATCGGTCAGGGCATAGCCCGACTCATCCCCCAGCACGACGACCGACAGCGAGGAGGCCAGTCCGAAGGCGGCAGCCACCGCCATGGAGCGCTTGGCGATGCTGGTCCATTTATTATTCCACAGATAGATGGCCGAAACACCCATTACGAAAACCGCCGCCAGCACATAACCGGCGCTGACCGTATGGACGAACTTGGCCTGTGCCACCGGGTTGAACAGCACATCGATGAAGTTGGTCACCTCCATGCGCATGGTGGCCGGATTGAACTCGGCGCCGGTGGGGTGCTGCATCCAGCCATTGGCGATCAAGATCCACAGCGCCGACAGGTTGGTGCCGAGCGCCACCATGAAGGTCACCATGAGGTGCGCCGGCCGGGACAGCTTTTCCCAGCCGAAGAACATCAGCCCGACAAAAGTGGCTTCCAGGAAGAAGGCCATCAGTCCTTCGATCGCCAGCGGCGCGCCGAAGATGTCGCCGACATAGTGCGAGTAATAGGACCAGTTCATGCCGAACTCGAATTCCATGGTGAGACCCGTTGCCACACCCAGAACGAAGTTGATGCCGAACAGGAGCCCCCAGAAGCGGGTGATGGTGCGCCAGATTTCCTTGCGCGTAAGGACATAGACGCTTTCCATGATCACCAGCATGAAGCTGAGACCTAAGGTCAGCGGCACAAACAGAAAGTGGTACATAGCGGTCAAGGCGAATTGCAGCCTTGAGAGTTCTACGGTACTGAGGTCCATAAAGGCTTCTCCCCAAAAAACTTCGCGTCTCCGGTGAGAAGACACTTAAAAACAGCCCTTAGCAATGCCTAACTTCAACCCTTGGGCGAAATGGCGAGGCTAAAACCATAGAAACTTTAAGGCTTAACCTTGCGCCGCACAATAACCAAGATGTCGCACCCGGATGCCGCACCGCCTGCTGGTGACACGTCGAAACACTTTCGCCGGCAGTTGCACGTCTGGGCGCAAGCGGACGCCAGGTCATTGCGACTCATGTACGGCTTGGGCCTGCTGGAAGGCATCTGCATCGCCGGGTTCGCCTGGGGCCTGAGCCACATGGTCAGCGATCTGTTCGGCAAGTCGGCCAACTTTGGTAACCTCGTCCTTCCGCTGGCCGCAACCGTTGTCTCCCTCGCCGCACGCGCTATGTTAAGCCTTATGAATCAGAAGCTTGCCATGCAGTCGGCACGGCGGATCATACGCGCCATACGGCTGGATATCATGGCGAAGGCGCTCGGCGGCCATATAGATTCCGGCCGCCATCAGACCCGGCTGAATGCCCTGTTCGAGGACACCGAAGCGCTCGAAGGCTATTACGCCCGTTTCCGCCAAAGCGACTTCCAGGCGCGTCTCCTGCCGCTGGTTTTCATCGCCCTGATGGCCATGGCCAGCCCCGTGAGCGCCGGCATCCTGCTGCTCACCCTGCTACCGTTTGTCGCAATGATGGCTGTTCTCGGCCTGACCAGCGCCGGGGAATCGAAGCGCCAGCTCGACGCTCTCTCCCGCCTGTCCAACCTGTTCGTCGATCGCATCAAAGCCCTGCCACTGATCCTGAGCTTTGAAACCGGCCCCAGGCAGGTGCGTACCGTGGGCCGTGCCGCCCATGAGGTCGCCGAACGGACGCTCAGCGTCCTTAAAATTGCTTTCGTCACCTCGGCCGTGCTGGAATTTTTCAGCGCGCTCAGCGTGGCGCTGATCGCCATCTATTGCGGCTTCTACCTGCTGGGTGAATTGCCGTTCAAGGTGCCGGAAACCCTGACCTTCGCTGCGGCCTTTTTCGTCCTGGCCCTGGCGCCGGAAGTCTATGCCCCCATGCGCCGGCTGGCGGCCGCCTATCACGACCAGCAGACCGCCCTGGCCGCGACTCACAGACTGATGGCGATAGACTGCCGGCCCGAACAGGCCACCGCCGCGCACCTGACCGCCGCCCCTCAAATAACCTATCAGGAGGTCGTCTGCGGATTTGCCGACGATCCCGGCTTTCGCATCGGCCCCGTCAGCTTTACCGCCAAACCCGGACATATTATCGCCCTCAAGGGGCCGACCGGTTCGGGGAAAACCACCCTGCTGCGCCTGCTGCTGGGGCAAGGCCATCTGCTAGCCGGCGCGGTCACGATCGACGGCCAGCCCCTGACCGATATCGGTGAGAGCATCGCCCGGGTCTCCCAGGCGCCGCCGATCCTGGCCGGCAGCCTGGCCGACAATCTTCGCGTCGCCAATCGTTCTGCCAGCGATGATCAGGTACGGCGGGCGATCGACCTGTTCGGTCTCGACACAGTGGCCGAAGCGCGCACCGGCGCTCTCAACGAGCGCGGTTCCGGTCTTTCGGGCGGCGAACGGCGGCGGATCGGCCTGGCGCGCGCCTGGCTGAAAGACGCGCCAATCCTGCTGCTCGATGAGCCGACGGCTGATCTGGATGCAAAAGCGGAAGCCGAACTGATCACGCAACTGCCGGCGCTCTTCAAGGGGCGGACCGTTATCCTCTCCAGTCATTCGCCGAGGCTCTGTGTTTTGGCCGATCAGGTGGTGGATCTGTCATGAGCTTCGATGACTATTTCAGAAAACTGATCGACCGGTTCCGCACGCGCCTCCTCCTGACGGCTCTTTTCGCCGCGGGGGTCAGCGTCTCCGCCGTCATGCTTCTGGGGGTTTCCGGCTGGTTCCTGACCGGCGCGGCCGTGGCAGGCGCCGCCGGTGTCGTGGCGGCGCAAGGGTTCAACTACCTGCTGCCGAGCGCAGCTATCCGCTTCTTCGCTATCGCCCGAACCGTCTTGCGTTATGGCGAACGCTATACCGGCCATTCGGCGGCCCTGCGGGCCATGGCCGAGCTTCGCCCTGCCCTCCTCGGCCGTGTGCTGGCCGGCAATCCGCAAAACAGCCTGCGCTTAAGCCGGGGCGAGGCATCCAGCCGCTTCATCCAGGACGTGACCACGCTCGAAAACGCGCTGGTCATGCGCAGCGCGCCCTGGGCCGGCGGCGCGGGCATCCTGACATCGCTCTTGCTAACGGCCATCGCTTCCCCCTGGGCCGCGCTGCTCCTGCTGGTTTTCCTGGCCGGCGCCGTGGCCACCGGTGTCCATATCCATCGCCGCCCGGCTGATAACCTGTCCGAAGCGGCCGCCGTGGGCGACCTCAAGGCGCGTTTCTTCTCGCTCATGGCCCTGCTGCCGGATATCCGCGCCTATGATATGCGCAGGTTTCTTCTGACGGAACTGCAGGATCTGGAAGTAAAACTGTTCGCCGCCAAAACCCATGCGGTTGGCAAGGAGGCCGTCAGCAACGCCATCACCACGGCCTTGACCGGCCTGTGCCTGGCCGGCATTGCCGTAGCCAGTCTGGACCAGCCCCTGGCCCATATGGCCCTGGCCTTGCTGGCTGGCAGCATGGGCTTTGAATCGGCGACCATCCTGACGCGCGCCCTCAGCCAGAAAGCCGGCATCGACCACGCGCACAAACGCCTGGCGGAAATCCATGACCAGCCGCAGGCCGAAAAAGGCGACACGCAGACACGTGTTTCAATAGGCGACCAGACCTTCACGCCCGATCGAAACCTGCGTCTGCGCATCGATGGCCCTTCGGGCAGCGGCAAAACGCAGTTGATCGAAACCTTGGTTGGCCTCAGAGGCACGAGCGGCGCGCCCGGCCTGTTTGCGCTCTGCCCGCAGGATGCCGCCCTGCTGACCGGCACGATCCGCGAAAACCTGCTGATGGCAATAAGTGACGCCGCATTGAAAGCCCTGAGCCGCTCCGATCAGGAAAAGCGAATGCTGGAGGCCCTGGATACCGCCTGCCTGAAGGATCGCGTCACAGCCTTGCCGAAAGGACTAGATACCTGGATCGGTGATGGCGGGGTCACGCTGTCCGGCGGCGAACGCAAGCGCCTGGCTCTGGCGCGCGCCCTGCTGCGGGAGGCGCCGATCCTTATTCTGGATGAACCGACCGAAGGGCTTGATCTGGCCACCGAAGCGCGGGTGGTCGAAAACCTGTCACGACGACTGGCGGAACGGCCGCAGGGCCTGATTCTGATCAGCCACCGCGAAGGCCCGCGCGTCCTGGCCGATCAGGTGGTCAGTCTTTAGGCCCGTAGGCAGCGAAGAAGACGAACATCGCGGCCTCGACCTCGGCGGCGATCTCTGCATCGGTCGGGGCCGGAATATAGTTGAGCAGGCGCGCCTTGATCATGCGGCCGTGAATCAGCGAGGTGAAATGATGCGCGGCCACCATGATGTCCGGCACGACCAAGGCGCCACGCGCCACGGCTTTTTCAATATAGGCCGCCAGGATGCGCGCGCCGGCGAGCGGACCGCTTTCATAGAACAGCCGGCCGATTTCTGGCGATTTGTGGCTTTCGGCGGAGATGACACGCCAGTTCTGCAGGGCCGGTTCCGCCGTGAAAGCGCGCAGATATCCCCTGGCGAAAGCGGTCAGGACCGTGCGCGCATCGCCATCTTCCAGCAGCAGGTCGGCGATCTCACCACGATGGAAAATGCAACTGCGCTGCACATAGGCCGCGAACAGCTCTTCCTTGCTCTTGAAATAGTTATAAAGCGTGCCCTTGGAGCCGCCCAGCTTCGCCGCTATGGTCGACATTGACGCGCTGGCATAGCCTTCCGACAGGAAAATATCGGTCGCCACGTCGAGAATGGCTTCGCGGCGGTCTTCGCTGCTCATGCGCCCTTTGGATTCGCAGGCTTTCAACTCTTGTACTTTCTCGTTCTGCATCGCAAAATAATTCCTAAACCGTACGGTATGGTCAGTTGACAGATACATCGTGCCGGACTATATGTCCACCACAAATGACCATACCGTACGGTTGTTTCAAGAGTCCGCCCTTATGAGACTTAATAATATGACACATAACACGCCCTCCGCCCAAATGCCGCGCCGCCGCCTTTTTGTCGCGGCCCTTCTGGCCGCTACGACCTTAAGCGCCTGCACCACGATTCCGCAAAGCGCGCCATTCGCATCAGAGCCCAGTCAGGCCAAGAAGGTCAACCCCATCAATACGATAAGCGAACAGATGTGGTGGAAGGACCTCGGCGACCCGCAATTACAGCGCCTGATGACCCAGGCCCTCAACAATTCGCCTTCGCTCGCCATGGCCGAGGCGCGCCTCAACCAGGCTCAAGCCGCCGTTTCGCAGTACCGCGCCGCGAATCGCCCCCAGGTCGGTCTCGATGCCACGGCTTATGAGGGCAAGCAGAGCTATAACTACCTCTTCCCCAAGGAAGCCGTGCCGGAAGGCTATAAGGATTATGGCCAGACGACCCTGAGCTTTAACTGGGAACTCGATTTCTGGGGTAAAAACCGCGCCGCCATCGCCGCCGCCAGTTCTAACGAACAAGCCGCGGCCGCAGATGCGGCGCAGGCCCGGCTGGTGCTTTCGACCGCCATCGCCACGGCCTATATCGATCTCGACCGCCTCTACCAGGAACGCGACCTGGCCGAGCGCGCCGTCGGCATCCGTTCGGACAGCGCCAAACTGGTGCAGGACAAGCTCAATAATGGCGTCAGCAATAAGGCGCAGGATGCCCAGGCGCAGGCGGGCGTCTTCGCCGCCCGCGCCGACCTGGCCGCGCTCGATGAACAGATCGAACTCAACAAGCACCTGATCGCCATGCTGACCGGCGCGGCCCCGGATTTTGCCAATACGCTGGAGCGCCCGGCCCTGGCGCTGGACACTAAGGCTATGGGCAACGTGCCCGCCCAGGTCAATCTCGACCTGATCGGCCGCCGCCCGGATATCATCGCCGCCCGCTGGCGCGCCGAAGCCGCTTCGGCCCATATCAAACAGGCCCACGCAGCCTTCTATCCCAATATCAATATCGCGGCCTTCGCCGGCTTCCAGTCACTGGGGCTCGATAAGCTGTTCTCGTCCGGCTCCGATATCGGCCAGGTCGGGCCGGCGCTCAGCCTTCCGCTGTTTGATGGCGGCGCGCTGAAGGCCAATCTCAAATCGGCCGAAAGCGAACACGCCCTGGCTATCGCGGCCTATAATCAGGACGTGCTCGAAGCCATGCAGCAGGTCGCCGACACGCTTTCCAGCCAGAAGGCGCTGCAAGGCCGGCTCGACAATTCCGAACAGGCACTGACGGCTTATGAAGAGGCATACCGCCTCAGCAAACTGCGTTATGATGGCGGCCTGTCCGATTACACCTCCCTGCTGGTGGCCGAGCAAAGCCTGATCAGCCAGCGCCGTACAGTGGCCGACCTCAGGAGCCGCGCCATGACCCTCGATATCGCCCTGATCAAGTCGCTGGGCGGCACCTATGCCTCCCAGAATATTGCCCAAAATTAAGCTCTTAACACAGAGATCCGCACATGCCCGATACTGCACAAACGGCTGATAAAATTCAGTCCGCGCCCGTCGCCCCCTCGCAAGCCGCCAGCAATGCCAAACGTAAGCGCCTGCTCACCTATCTCGGCATTGCCGTCGCTGTCGGCGCCGTCGCCTACGGCGCCTACTATGGCCTCGTCGCCTCACATTATGTCTCGACCGACAATGCCTATGTCGGCACCGATACGGCCCAGGTCAACGCGCTGGTCGCCGGTCCGGTAGCCAGCATCGCCGTTTCCGAAACCCAGATGGTAAAAGCCGGCGATGTCTTGTTGACCATCGATGACTCCGACGCGAAAATCGCCGTTGCTCAGGCCCAGGCGGCACTGGCCCAGGCCCAACGCCACGTTCAGGGCTATTATGCCAGTGATGAGGCCCTGGCCGGCCAGTTGGGCGCCCGCCAGGCCGATGTCGCCAGTGCCGATGCCCAGATCGCCGCCGCCCAGGCCAATCTCAGCAACGCCAAGACCGAACTGACCCGCCGGCAGAATCTGGCACAGTCGGGCGCGGTATCGCAGGAAGAACTGACCACGGCGCAGAACGCCTTCACCCAGGCCAGGCCGCGCTCAACGCCGCCCAGGCGGCACGCGCTCAGGCCCTGGCCGGCGTTAAGGCCGCCGGCGGCCAGCGCGCCACCAATGCCGCCCAGTTCGCCGGCGTCGATGCCGAGCAAAACCCGGAAGTGCTGGCGGCGCAGGCCGGGCTTGACGCCGCCAACCTGGCGCTGGAGCGCACCATTGTCCGCGCCCCCACAGACGGCATCGTCTCCAAAAAGGCCGTTCAGGTCGGCCAGCAGGTCGCCGTTGGCACCCCGCTGATGACCGTGGTGCCGATCGCCCGCGCCTATGTCGACGCCAATTTCAAGGAAGGTCAGTTGCGCAAGGTTATTCCTGGCCAGGCAGTGGAATTGCACTCCGACCTCTACGGCAAGGGCGTGGTTTTCCACGGCACCGTCCGTGGCATTTCCGGCGGCACCGGCTCGGCCTTCTCGCTGATCCCAGCGCAGAACGCTTCCGGCAACTGGATCAAGGTGGTCCAGCGCCTGCCCGTCCGCATCGATCTCGATCCGAAGGAACTAAACGCGCACCCCTTGCGCGTCGGGCTTTCGATGAGTGCGAAAATCGATACCAAGAATTAAAGAAAGATACCCCACCACCGCATCTAGCGCTTCGCGCGTCGTGCGGTCCCCCTCCCCGACAAGTCGGGGAGGTATAAGAATTTGCCTCCTTTTATACCTCCCCAGTTTACTGGGGAGGGGAACCATGAGCGAAGCGAATGGTGGTGGGGCTTCTTACTTTTGCCATTAAAACGAACCGAGACATCCATGTCCACTGCTTCACCCGCCGCCGCCCCTGCCCCCATGACGGGCGGTCTGCTGGCCCTGACTGCCATCGCCCTGGCGCTCGGCACCTTCATGCAGGTGCTGGATTCGACCATCGCCAACGTCTCGATCCCGACCATCGCCGGCGATCTCGGCGTCTCGACTTCGCAGGGCACCTGGGTCATCACCTCCTTCGCCGTGGCCAACGGCATTTCCGTCCCCCTCACCGGCTGGCTGATGGGGCGCTACGGCGTGGTCAAGACCTTTACATCTGCCGTTGTCCTCTTCACCATCGCCTCCTTCCTGTGCGGCGTGGCCTGGGACATCAACTCGCTGATCTTCTTCCGCATCCTGCAGGGCGCGGTTTCCGGCCCGATGATCCCCGGCTCCCAAGCCCTGCTGATGATGATCTTCCCGCCCAACAAGCGCGGCACGGCCCTGGCCATCTGGTCGATGACCACCCTGGTGGCCCCGATCTGCGGTCCGATCTTCGGCGGCTGGATATCCGACAACATGACCTGGCCGTGGATCTTCTTCATTAATGTGCCGGTCGGCGCCTTCTGTGCCTTTTTCTGCTGGCGCGGCATGTCCGACCGCGAAACCCCGACCTTCCAGCGGCCGATCGACCGCACGGGCTTTGCCCTGCTGGTCGTCTGGGTCGGCGCGCTACAGGTCATGCTCGACACCGGCAAGGAAGCCGACTGGTTCAATTCGCCCGCCATTGTCGTCGAAACCATCATCGCCATCATCGGCTTCATCGCCTGGGTGATCTGGGAACTGAACGACAAGAATCCGATGGTTGATCTGTCCTTCTTCAAGACGCGCAACTTCGCCTTCGGCACCCTCATCCTGTGCATCGCCTATGCCATCTTCTTCGGCGCCAACCTGCTGATGCCTTTGTGGCTGCAAACCAACATGGGCTATATCGCCACCTGGGCCGGTCTCGCCGCCGCGCCCTCCGGCGCCGTGGCCGTGATCATGACGCCGTTTGCCGCCCGCCTGCTTAACAAGTATGACGCGCGTATACTTGGCTCGGTGTCCCTGCTGCTGTTCGCCCTGTCCTTCTACATGCGGTCGCTTTTCACCACCGACGCCAGCTTCTTTGTGCTGACCCTGCCCATGCTGGTGATGGGGGCGGCGATGAGCATGTTCTTCATCTCGTTCATCAGTATCGGGCTGAATGGCATCCCGCACCAGCGCGTGCCAGCGGCTTCGGGCCTCAGCAACTTCGCGCGGATCATTGCCGGCTCCTTCGCCGCTTCACTGGTCACCACCCTGTGGGAACGCAGCGAAACCCAGCATCAGACCCGCCTGGCCGAGGTGATGGGCATGACCGATCCGGCCTTCCAGAACGCCCTGCATCAGGCGCAGGATTTCGGCCTGACAGCGGGCCAGAGCCTCGGCGCAATCGTGCGGCAGGTCTCCAGCCAGGCCTTTCTGCTGGCCACGGTCGACCTGTTCCGCATTTCGTCGATCATCATCCTGCTGCTGGTGCCCGCCGTCTGGCTGTGCCGCAAGACCCTAGTCCAGGGCCCCGTCACCCACGCGGCAGATTAAGAATGGTTTGAGCCACAGATGTCACAGATGGGCACAGATATTTTTACGCGCTGAAAACTATCTGTGCCCATCTGTGACATCTGTGGCTCCCTTTCTTACTTGCATCCCTCAGCGCATGGCGTCATAGCCGGTTACAAACGTAACGGAGTCTGAAGATGATCGCTTTTGCCTTGCACGGCGGCGCCGGCGCCAAAAAGGGCCGCGACTATTCCGCCGAGATCGCCAATATGCGCGAGATCACCGAAGCCGCCCGCATCTCCCTGAAAACCGGGACAACCGCGTTGGATGTCGTCACCGAAGTGGTGCGTAAGCTTGAAGACTCCGGGCTTTATGTCGCCGGCCGAGGCGCTTCGCCCAACCAGGCCGGCCATTACGAACTCGACGCCAGCCTGATGAATGGCGCCGACCAGACCTGTGGTTCGGTCACCGCCCTGCAAGGCTTTGCCAATCCAGTCCTCGTCGCCCGCGCCGTCATGGAAAAGACGCCCCACGTCATGCTGGCCGGTGATGGCGCCGCGCTCTTCGCTCACGAGCAAGGCTTTGCGCCGATCGCCGACGAGGCGGAATATTTCACCCGCGCCGGACGTTTTGAGTCCAACCATCCGCCCGGCACATTGGCGCACGGCACGGTCGGCTGTGTCTGCCTTGACTCAAACGGCAACCTCGCTTCAGCCACCTCGACCGCCGGTGTCTTCGGCAAGATGGCCGGACGCGTTGGCGACACGCCGATCATCGGCGCGGGCACCTGGGCCGACCGCCAGACCGCCGTCTCCTGCACCGGCCAGGGTGAATACTTCATTCGCGTCAATGCCTCGGCGCAACTGGCCTTCCGCCATGCCGGCGGGCAGAAGCTCAGCGAAGCCGGCGATACGGCCCTGCAACAGATTGTCGATATGGGCGGCGAAGGCGGCCTGATCGCGCTGAACCGCAACGGCGAGGTGATCGCGCCCTTCCGCTCGCAGGGCATGAAACGCGCCTGGTTCTCAGGCGACAGCGAGATTATCTCGGAAGTGTTTTAGCGGCACATCCCGTCCAGATTGCTGATATCGACATCGGGCGGCGCGTCGCTTCCCAGGTCGATGCCCTTTTCCTTCGCCGTGCGCTCGATCAGCAGCCCCTCGCCCTGGTACGCACTCGGCGCGCTGTAGGCCGGATCGCTCTGTGCCTGGTCGAGCGTCACGAAATGCGCGCCCTCTTCCTCGAAGGCGGTCAGCACCTCCGGCAGCATCAGGGCGGTAAAGGCGCCTTCATGGATCAGCAGGACGTGTGAAATCTGGCGGCCATACACCTTCTGTGATGCCATCAGAGAGCGCGCGATCGACGCCTTCACCCCCTGCATGTATTGAATCTTCATGCTCTCGATGGTGTCCTGGTCGCCCTTTGCCATGCAGCGCGCATAGGTCTCGGTATAGGCCCAGTCATTGAAACTGATCGAAACATCGGCGATCCGGTATTTATGCACCTTCAGATAGGCGATAATCCCGGCATGATGGGCCTCGTCGCCGGCACTCAGATAGGGAAAGCGCAGCACGCGCCAATCCTGGCCGGCCATGCGGTCGCGGATGGCCGGCTCGCCCTTTTCCAGATCGGCCTCGAAGGCCTCCAGCGTGCCGGCATTGATATTCATGTGGCTGTAGGTGTGGTTGCCCAGCGGATAACCGGCCGCCCGCCACATATCGAGCGCCGCCCCGCTGCCCGGTTCGCGCTCCAGCGCCACGGCATTGACGAAGCCGTAAACACCGGGAACATTGTGCGCCTTCAATGCTGCCAGATAATCGCGCGCTACATCGATACGGCTGACGCCAGGCGGCACACTGCCATGCGCCGGCAGGTCATCCACGGTAATGGCGACATCGAAACCGGTCTGGGCCTGTGCCGAAAAAGCAGCAAGGGTCAGTATGGCGGAACACAGGACAGCAACAGGCTTCATGGGGCTCATCTCCTTATCCGCCTCTGATGGGCGTTAGCGCTACCCTGCGCCGGAACATGGCGTCTGACAATCACCCCGAACACACAACTTGCAGAAATATCAGCGTTACGTTAACTATGCGCATCCAAAAACGGGGCCACGGGGCCCCATAAGGGGGATGTCATGAACGGTAACATTTTTCTGCGTACCAGCGTTGTTTTCCTCTGCATCGGCATCGGTCTCGGCCTGTATATGGGCGGCACGCACGATTTCACCCAGATGCCGACCCACGCACACCTGAATCTTGTCGGCGGCGTGCTGATGTTCCTGGCTGGCCTGTTCTATAATACCCACCCCCAGCTATCGCGTAAGGTCACCCTGATTCACTACTTTATCGCTGTCATCGGTCTGGTGATCTTCATCCCCGGCATATGGGGCGCGCAGATCCGGGCGGCCTGGGCGGAACCGGTGGTCGGCATCGGCTCGCTGCTTACCGCCATCCAGATCATTTTCTTTGCGGTCATGGTCTTTTTGGGCACCGGCAAAAAAGCTGCTGTCACGGGCTCGTGACAGCAGAGCGGCCATAACTTCAAAAAAGGGATTGCCACGGGGCGACAACAGGCATAGTTTCATTAGATACTATATCTGTGAGACCCGCCATGACCGCCGACGCCCTGGCCTGCCCGACCGAAAGCCGGCTTTTCGACACGCTGGACGACCAGCCGCTCGATGCCATGCTGACTCTATTGCGCCAACTGCGCAGTGATCCGCGCGATGGCAAAATCGACCTCGGCATCGGCGTTTATGGCGATGAACAGGGCCGCACGCCGGTCATGCAGGCGGTCCGCCAGGCTGAAGTAATGGTTGCCGAGGCGCAAACCACCAAGGCTTATGTGGCGGCCGAGGGCGATGTGCGGTTTGTCTCGCTGCTGGCGCCGATTGTACTGGGTGCCGCCCGCGCCGCCAATGATCGTTATTGCGGAATGCAGACGCCCGGCGGCACCGGCGCTTTGCGCCTGGCAGCCGAACTGATCGCCCACGCCAATCCGGATGCCCGTATCTGGGTCGGCACGCCAAGCTGGGTCAATCACTATGGCCTGATGCGCGCCGCCGGTCTGCAAGTGCTGGAGCATCCGTTCTTCAATCAGGCCACACAGACCGTTCTCTTCGACGAGATGATGAGCGCACTCGAAGCGGCCCGTGCCGGTGATGTTTTGCTGCTGCACGCCTGCTGCCATAACCCGACCGGTGCCGGTTTTACCGCCAATCAATGGCGCACAATCGCCGATCTGTGCGCGCGCAAAGGCCTGTTGCCGCTGGTCGATATCGCCTATCAGGGCCTGGGTCACGGCCTGGAAGAGGACGCCGCCGATATGCGCGCCCTGCTCGACATTGTACCGGAAGCGCTGATTACCGCCTCGTGTTCCAAAAATTTCGGGCTGTACCGCGAACGCCTCGGCGCCCTGTGGATCAAGGGTAGCAACGCTCAGGCGGCGCTGCGCGCCCGCGCCACCTGCATGAAGGTCGGCCGCTCCATGTGGTCCATGCCGCCCGATCACGGTGCTTCCGTTGTCCGCACCATTTTGGAATCGCCTGAACTGACTGCAAGCTGGCAGGCCGAACTCACCATCATGCGCACCCGCCTGAACGCCATGCGCGCCGAACTGGTCCGTGCCGTGCCGCAACTGGCCTCGGTGGCGCAACAAACCGGCATGTTCGCCCTGCTGCCGCTCAACCGCGAGGCCGTGACCGATCTTCGCGTCAGGCACGGCATCTACATGATCGAAAACGGCCGCATGAACATCGCCGGCCTGACCTCTGAAAACCTGCCGCGTTTCGCCGCGGCCTTAGCCCCGTACCTCAGCAAAGGAGAATAAAAATGAATGCTAATCCTTTAGGCTTGAACGGTTTCGAGTTTGTTGAGTTCACCGGTCCGGATACCGCCGCCATGGCCGCGCAACTGGAGATGATGGGCTTTGTCGCCGCGTCGCGCCACAAGACGCGTGATATTGTGCGCTACAAGCAGGGCACGATCAACTTCCTGCTCAATACCGCCGCCAGCCCGCAGGCCATCGATTTCGCCGGACATCACGGCCCTTCTGCCAATGGCATGGCCTTCCGCGTTTCGGATGCGAAAACGGCCTATGAACTGGCTTTGCAAAATGGCGCTCAGGCGGCCGACGCGTCTCAGGGCGCGCTGGGCGAAGGCAGTTACGCTTTGAAGGGTATCGGCGGCTCGCTGCTCTATCTCGTCGATCACGATATTTACGCAGACTGGGACGCCGTGCCCGGCGCGGCGGACGATGAACACCTGAACAGCGTTGGCTTTCAGGTGCTGGACCACCTGACGCACAATGTGGCGCGCGGCCAGATGCGCACCTGGTCAAGCTTCTATGCCCAGGTTTTCGGCTTCGAGGAGCAGAAATATTTCGACATCAAGGGCCAGGCGACCGGCCTGTTCTCGCAGGCGATGATCGCGCCGGATGGCAAGCTGCGCATACCGCTCAATGAGAGCCAGGACGACACGAGCCAGATCGAGGAATTCCTGCGTCAATATAATGGTGAGGGCATCCAGCATATCGCGCTGACCACCGACAATATTTATGAGACGGTCGAGAAGCTACGCGCTCGTGGCGTGAAATTGCAGGACACGATCGAGACCTATTACGACCTCGTCGATAAGCGCGTGCCCGGCCATGGCGAAGACCTGTCACGCCTGAAGGCCAACCGCATCCTGATCGATGGTAATGTCGGCGAAGAAGGCATATTGTTGCAGATCTTCACCGAGAACACCTTCGGGCCGATCTTCTTCGAGGTCATCCAGCGCAAGGGTAATCAGGGCTTTGGCAACGGCAATTTCCAGGCGCTGTTTGAGTCAATCGAACTGGATCAGATCCGGCGCGGCGTGATCAAGGTAGCGTAACCTCTTGTACCTCCCCATCTATGATGGGGAGCGGGACCGCGCCGCTTCAGCGGCGGGGCGGTGGGGTTTCTTGCTTTCTATAATAACGGGAGGAAGCGCAGATGTCAGACTACATGACCGGCTTCGGCAATCACTTCGCCATCGAGGCGGTGACGGGTGCGCTGCCAGTTGGCCAAAACTCACCGCAACACATGCCTTTCGGTCTCTATGCCGAGCAACTTTCCGGCTCGGCCTTCACCGCGCCGCGCACTGAGAATCGCCGTTCCTGGCTCTACCGCCTGCGGCCTTCAGCCAGCCACGCACCGTTTACCCCTTACCGTGACGCGCCCGCCTTCGCATCGCCAACCCCCAACCGCCTGCGCTGGTCACCGCTGACTGCGCCTGACAAACCGACCGATTTCATTGACGGCCTGACCGCCTACGTCGCCAATGGCGACCCGACGGTACAAACCGGCGTAACGGTATGGCTCTACGCGGCGAACCGCTCGATGAACCGCGCCTTTTTCGATGCCGATGGCGAATGGCTGATCGTGCCACAATGGGGCCGACTCGTAATTTTCACCGAAATGGGGGTGTTAAAGCTCGAACCACTCCAGATCGCCGTCATTCCACGCGGCGTGAAGTTCCGCGTCGCCCTGCCAGAAGGTCACGCGATCGGCTATGTATTGGAAAACCATGGTCATCCCTTTCGCCTGCCGGACCTTGGACCGATCGGCGCCAATGGCCTGGCCAATCCGCGCGATTTTGAGACACCCGTCGCTGCCTTCGAGGATATCGATGGTGACTATGAACTGATCCAGAAGTTCTGCGGTCGGCTGTGGACGGCACGCGTGGACCATTCGCCGCTCGATGTCGTGGCCTGGCACGGCAATCTGGCACCGTATCGCTACGACCTGCGGCGCTTCAACACGATCAATACGGTCAGCTTCGACCATCCCGATCCGTCGATCTTCACTGTCCTGACCTCACCCTCGGAAACACCCGGCACGGCCAATGCCGATTTCGTCATCTTTCCGCCGCGCTGGATGGTGGCCGAACACACCTTCCGCCCCCCGTGGTTCCATCGCAATATCATGAGCGAATTCATGGGCCTGATCACCGGCGCCTATGATGCCAAGGCAGACGGCTTTGCCCCCGGCGGCGCAAGCCTACACAACTGCATGAACGGCCACGGCCCGGACAAGGCGAGCTATGAGGCCGCTGTCGCCGCTGAGCTGAAACCGCACAGGATCGAAGGCACCATGGCCTTCATGTTCGAGAGCCGCCTGCCCTTTATCCCGACGACCTGGGCCATGGAAACGCCGCTGTTGCAACGCGACTACGACCATTGCTGGGACAATTTCAAAAAGGCCGAACTGCCAAGAAAGTAAGATTTAGCCACAGATGACACAGATGGGCACAGATATTTTGCATGAATAGCAGACACCTCATCAAAGTGCGCGAAGCGCATCTGTGCTCATCTGTGTCATCTGTGGCTAAACCTTTAAATGCGCCTTGCCAGGCGCAGGAGCCAGAATGATAGATACAACCCACGATCCGAAACTGACCTCATGGGTCGCCAGTGCCAATGGCCATGCGGATTTCCCGATCCAGAACCTGCCGCTCGGCCTGTTCTCACCGGCCAATGAAGCCCCGCGTCCCGGCACGGCCATCGGTGATCAGATCGTCGAATGGCAGGCGCTCGTGGCCGCAGGCCTGATGCAGGACAGTCTGATCATGGAGGCCGTTCTGGCCACGCCGGCCCTGCGCAAATCCCTGCGCCAGCAACTGTCGAAACTGCTCAGCGATCCGCAGTACCGCGAAGCCGCCGAGCCCTACCTTCATACCGCCGCCGACTGCACATTGCACCTGCCGACCCACATCGGCGACTATACAGACTTCTATGCCGGCATCCACCATGCGGTGACAGTCGGCAAGCTATTCCGGCCGGACAATCCCCTGCTGCCGAATTACAAGCATGTGCCGATCGGCTATCACGGCCGCGCCTCTTCCATCCGCCCCAGCGGCGCACCGGTCATCCGCCCAAAAGGGCAGACCAAGGCGCCGGATACGGAAACGCCCTCCTTCGGGCCAAGCAAGCGGCTCGATTTCGAACTTGAACTCGGCATCTGGATAGGCCCAGGCAATGATCTCGGCCAGCCCATCGCGATGACTGACGCCGCCGAACATATCGCCGGCTACTGCCTGCTCAATGACTGGTCGGCGCGCGATTTCCAAGCCTGGGAATACCAGCCGCTAGGCCCATTCCTGGCCAAGAACTTCATGACCACGATCTCGCCCTGGATCATTACTCCGGAAGCCCTGGCGCCTTTCCGGCTGGCGCAGGCTCCACGCCCCGAAGGTGATCCCAAGCCCTTGCCCTACCTATGGGACGCGACCGATCAGGCCAGTGGTGCGCTGAAGCTCTCGCTGGAGGTATTGATCGAGACGGCCGAAATGCGCGCGCAAAATCTGCCGCCGTTTGCCCTCAGCCACAGCGAGGCGCGCCATATGTACTGGACGCCGGCACAACTGGTCGCCCATCACGCCAGCAATGGCTGCAATCTGCAAACCGGTGACCTGTTGGGCACAGGAACCATTTCCGGCCCTTCCCCGGACAGTGCCGGCAGCCTGCTCGAACTGTCAGAAGGCGGTAAAAAACCCGTGACTTTGCCATCAAATGAAACACGAACCTTCCTTGAAGACGGCGATGCGCTTATCTTGAGAGCCTATGCCGAAGCCGACGGCTGTGTCAGCATCGGGTTCGGAGACTGCCGCGGGCGCATTTTACCCGCCGGATAAGAGCCAGATAAGAGAAAGCAGGCGAGGATGCTCAAATTGCATGATTACTGGCGCTCCAGCGCCGCCTATCGCGTTCGTATCGCTCTTAATCTCAAGGGGCTGGAGTACAAACAGGACAGTCATGACCTGCGCACCAATGCCCAGCATCTCGACAGCTATAAGGCGCTCAATCCGCAAGGGCTAGTGCCGGCGCTAGATATCGGCGGCCATGTCCTGACGCAAAGTTCGGCAATCATCGAATGGTTGGAGGAAACCTGCCCGGAACCGCCGCTTCTGCCGCGCGCCGCCGCCGACCGCGCCGTGGTTCGTGCCATGGCAGGGATGATCGCCTGCGATATCCACCCGCTCAATAATCTCCGTGTTCTGCGCGAACTGAAGAACGACTGGGGCGCCGACGAAACGCAGACGAAGATGTGGGCCAAAGGCTGGATTGCCGAAGGTTTCACAGCCCTGGAAACCCTGATCGCCCGCCATGGCGACGGCTACTGCTTCGGTGAGCGGCCGACCCTGGCCGATTGCTTCCTGGTGCCGCAGGTCTTTTCTGCCCAACGTTTCGGCGTCAGCCTGGATCCCTATCCAAATATCCGCGCGGTCAATGAGCGCTGCGATGAGCACCCAGCCTTTTTCGCGTGCCCACCCGGCACATCAGCCCGATGCCGATACGGTCGATTTCAATACCAGATGAGTTTAAGAGTCTACGCCACGCCCGCCGGCGTAAAACTGGGGCCAAAGGATCTCATCGCGCCTGACAGCGCGCGCAACTTCGTGCTGGAAATTGGCGAGGCGCATTTTCATGGCTTCGTGGTACGTAAAGCCGATGACTATTACGGCTATGTCGATCGCTGCCCACACGCCGGCCTCCCCCTGGCGCAGGAACTGGACGACTACCTGACACCCCAGGCCGACCTGATTTCCTGTAGCTGGCATGGCGCCCTGTTCCGCATCTCCTCCGGTCAGTGTGTCGGCGGTCCCTGCGCCGGGCAGTCGCTGACACCGTGGCCGGTACGCGTGGAAGACGGTTTTATAGTGACCGCTTAAGCCGTGGCGTCGTTTGAGCCGCGCTTGGCGGTCAGGCTGGAACCGACCGAGGCGATGATCACCAGCGCCACCGCCAACCATTGCAGCGGCGTCAGTAGCTCATGCAGGATAGCCAGCCCCAGCAGAGCGGCGACGGCCGGCTCCAGGCTCATCATCAGACCAAAGGTTTTGGCCGGCATGGCTTTCAGCGCGATCATTTCCAGCGCATAGGGAATGGCGCTGGCCAGGATACCGATACCGACGCCGTAGAGCAGTATGATCGGCGACAGCAACGACGCCCCAGCAAAGGCGACGCCGATCGGCACGGTGAAAATGGTCGAAAAGGCCATGCCAAGCGCCACAGCCTTGCCCCCGTGTACCCGATCGCCGACCTTCTGACCGACAATGATATAAAGCCCCCACAGCACACCAGCGATCAGGGCATAGACCACGCCCAGCAGATCGAGCGCCGTGCTGCCGTCTCCCCACGGAAGCAAGATCAGCAGCCCTGCCACGGCGCAGGCCACCCAGATAAAGTCACTCCATTTGCGTGACCCCAGGATCGCCACGGTGAGCGGCCCGGAAAATTCCAGTGCCACGGCTATCCCTAACGGAATGCGGGCGATGGAGGCATAGAAGACCAGGTTCATGACGCCGAGTATGGCGCCGTAAAGCGCCAGCACAGGCCAGTGCTTCCGCTCCGGCCCACCGCGCCAAGGCTGGAAGACAATAAGCAATGAAACCGTGGCAAAGAACTGGCGCAACGCCGTGGTGCCTTCGGAACCGACCAGCGGAAAGACATGCTTGCTAAGCGTGGCGCCAAGCTGCACGGAGACAATGGCGATCAGAACGGCGATGATCGCCCATACTTTCGTATTTTTGGGTTTGGGATTTTTAGACATGATTCGACTCCGGTTAGGCGTCGTCTTGTCATGACCGGGTACGGCGCACCTCGTCCGGAGAATATCTGCGCCCAGGATAGCGGCTCGATATGACAATCTCAACGGATGTGAAAAATAAAATTGGTCTTATTGCTTATGACAAATAGGTAGGCCACCCTTCGGAAAAATGGAGGAAAAACCATGAAATCGCTCGTCGCCCTGATGGCGTCCGCGGCCCTGATGGCTGCGCCGGTAATGGCCAAGCCCGCGCCCAAACCGGTAATTATCGGTTATCTGCCAGCTTTCAAGGGCCCCATGCTGCCCTATATGGACTCCGTCGACCTGACCAAGGTCACCCATATCAATCTGTCCTTCGTCAATCCCGATCCGCAGGGCCAGGTCGTCAATGGCGCCCTGATGGCCTGCATGGATACCGAAGGACATGGCGCCCTGCCGGTGGCCGATGTGCAGGCGGTGATCGACCGCGCGCACAAGGCCGGCGTCAAGGTGCTGATTTCCCTGGGCGGTGGCATTATCCCCAAATGTTCCGGTGACTGGCCTAAGCTGCTGAAGCCGGAAAACCGCGCCGCCACCGTGGCCAACCTCATAAAGTTTCTCGATAAGACTGGCCTCGATGGCCTGGATGTCGATCTCGAATGGGACGTTCTGACGGCTATCGACACCGCCGGAGACTATACGCCCTTCATCCAGGAACTCAGCGCCGAACTCAAAAAGCGTGGCAAGCTGCTGACCTGCGCCACGGCCTCGGCTGAAGGCGGCATGGTGCCCGTGTCTTCCGTGCCGTATTTCGACTATGTGAACATTATGTCCTATGATGCCATTGGTCCTTCATGGGGTACGCCTGGTGATGAGCACGCCACCTTGGGCATGGCGAAACACGATATCGCCGTCTGGCAGGCGCGCGGGGTGAAAAAGGGCCAGTTGGTGCTGGGCGTGCCCTTTTACGGTCACGCCTTTGGCAGTTACAAACTCGGCTTCCATGATTACAAGGGCCTGCTGGCGGAATATGGCGATTCGGTCGCCGAAAACGATATCCTCGGCAAGGCGTGCGCCGGTTGCGATTACGTCACCTATAATGGCCGCCCGACGATCCGCCAGAAGGCCGAACTGGCCCGGCAGAACGGCGCTGGCGTCATGATCTGGGAACTGACAGCCGATCAGCCGGGGCCGAACAGCCTGCTTGATGCCTTGCACGACTCGCTCAATTCTACCGCAGAGTGAATTGCGCAGCATAATTTCCGATTGCATCGCGTCATGCGACAAAATATCTCGATCCGTCGTCAATTTTCCAAATTTGACATAAATGTCAGTATTTGAAATTGACCCTGCGTCGGGTTTTTTGTATTGTGTTTTCAATAACAAGAGAAAACGCCACAGACAGCACAATGTTTACGCCTCCGCGCCTCAGCCAGGGTTCGAGCACCACCTCGGCCCCAAGCCACACCCAGACAGCGTGCGTAAACCGGGCGGCGTCACTCGCCAGACATAGCGAAAATGCTGCATCCTGCCACGGTGCAGCATTTTTTTGTCACTGGCGTCGAAACGCATTAGCCCCACCATCGATGAAAAAGGATACAGGGAACAAAACGCCATGAAAACCAGCACAAAAACAAAGCCCGCCCCTCAAGCCGACAACGACGTTTTTGAATATGCGCTGCGCCTGGGCGACGATGCCCTCATTCTCGGCCAGCGCCTGAGCGCCTGGTGCGGCCACGCCCCCAGCCTGGAGGTCGACCTCGGCCTCTCCAGCCTGGCGCTCGATCTGGTCGGCCAAGCCACCTTCTGGCTGGAACTGGCCGCCAGGCATGACCCGCGGGGCCGCGATGCCGATACCCTGGCCTTCCGCCGCGACACCCACGATTTCCATAACTGCCTTCTGGTCGAGCAGCCGAATGGCGATTTCGCCCAGACCCTGGCGCGGCAGTTCCTGTTTTCCAACTACCAGCTTCTGTTCCTGGAAGCCCTCAAGGGGTCATCCGACAAGGCCATGGCCGAGATCGCCGCCAAATGCGCCGGCGATGTCGCCTATCACGTCGATTTCGCCCGCGACTGGATGATCCGGCTGGGAGATGCCTCCTGCGTCAGCCATCAGCGCCTGGTAAAGAGCATGGACTTCATGTCCCACTTCGTCGATGAGCTGTTTATCATGGACGAGGTCGATAATGCCCTGCTGACGGACGGCATATCCATCTGCAAAGCGGCTCTGCGCGACGAGTTCGATCATCGCATCGCCAGCGTATTGAGCGAGGCCGGCTTGAGCGCCGCCAAAGGCAAGGCGCTCTATAATCCTGGGCCGCAAGGGCCATGACAGTGAGCATGTAGCCCTGCTGCTGCACGACATGCAGATCCCGCCACACGAAGCGGATCCGCGCTGGTAATCAGCCTACAGCGAGCGCCGCCGCCGCCAGATCCTGCGCAGCGTCGCCCACGCTCTTGAACAGCGTGATGCGGCCTTCCCGGCCAGGCACAGACTCACCGGCGCAAAGCGTCTGCAAGGTGCCCTTGATCATTTCATGATGTAGCAGGCCCGCGGCGATCGGCTGGGTCAGGTCACCGGCCTCGCTCAGGGCAGCGAAGCTATCGACCCAGATGTCGGCGCGCGTCATGGCGGTATCGTCGGCCTCGCGCATATCCTTCAGATAGCCGCCGATCAGGGCCACATGCTGGCCATTGCGCAGCCATTCCCCTTTGATCAGCGGCGCTTTGGAAAGGGTGGCGCAGGCGATGATATCGGCCTTCGCCACGTCGGCCGCCAGATCAGTGCAGACCTCGGCATGGAAACCGCCCGCCTTGAGGGCCGAAACCAATTTCTCCGCATTGGCTGCGGTCGGGCTGAAAACCTTAACCGTTTCGATTTCGCGCACTGCGCGGTAGGCGAAGGCTAACTCGCTGGCAATTCGTCCTGAACCGACCAGCAGCAGATGCCCGGCGCCCTCGATCGCCAACCGGTCGGCCGCGATCGCCGCCACCGCCGCCGTGCGCCGCGCCGTCAGTTCGCCGCCGTCGAGCAGGGCCATATGCTCGCCGGTCACCGCATCGAACAACAGATAACTCGCCGTCACCGCCGGCAGGTGACGCCGCGCATTGCCGGGCGTCACATTGACGATCTTGACTCCCCCATGCCCTGGCTCCAGGCCGGCATCATCAGCAGGGTTGCGTCCGGCTCGCCTTGAATACTAACCGTGTGGACATGGCGCTGCGGCGAGGTCGTCTCGCCCTGCAACAGCTTGGGCAATTGCTTCGTCAGCAGCGCATAGGGCAAACGTTCGATCAGGTCGTGCGCGGTCAGGTTTTGCATGGGACTATCCGTTATCAATAGCGGTTTCGGTCAGTAGCCAGTCACGAAAAGCGACCAGAGGTGGGTGGTCGGCGCGATCTTCCGGCCAGGCGAGATAATAGGCTTCGGCGTTTTTCATGGGCAGGTCGAGCGCCCGAACCAACTGGCCGGTGCGCAGTTCTTCCTCGATCAGGAAATCCGGCAGGAGGGCCACGCCCAGTCCGGCGCGCGCCATCTGGGCCATGGTGGCGAACTGATCGAACAGCATCCCTTGCACATGCTCGGCCGGCGCCTCATTCTGACGCAGCCAGCGCTCCCAGGCGTCGGGCCGCGTGGTGATATGCAGCAACGGCGCCTTACGGATATCCGCCGGAGTCTCGAACCTGTAGCGCTCCAGCAGGGCCGGACTGCATGCAGGCACGACATATTCTTCGCGCAGGATTTGCGTCTGCGCGCCCGGCCAATCGCCGGTGCCATGATAGATGGCGGCGTCCATCGCTTCCTGGCGAAAATCAAACTGGCTCAGGCGGGTGGTCAGGTTGAGCGTGGTCGCCGGATTCTGCGCCAGGAACTGCGGCAGACGCGGTGCCAGCCAACGCGCACCGAAGGTCGGCAGGACCGCGAGATTGAGCGTGCCGCCCAACGGATTGGCGCGCAGGTTGAGCGAGGCGGTACTGATCTTCTTCAGCGCATCGCGGACTTCGCGGGCATAGACCTCGCCGCCGGGGGTCAGGCGAATGGTCTGGCGTTCGCGGTGGAACAGCTCGACCTCCAGCAAATCCTCCAGCGCCTTGATCTGGCGGCTGACAGCACTTTGCGTCAGGGCCAGTTCGCGCGCCGCCGTGGTGATGCTGCCGGTGCGTGCGGCGGCCTCAAAGGCTTGCAGGTGGGCAGTCGGCGGCAGAAAACGGCGTGGGGCAAGCATCAGACTTCATTCCAAATAAGAATGATATATTGCCGAAATGGCAATGGATAAGACCCATATTAGCGCGTATAAGCCTATTGTCCATACAAATACGGAATGACATGCAGGGTAGCAAAACACACGGCCTATGGGAAACCACCGCGCCTGCCGCACCGGCCACCGCCGTGCTGACCGGTGATGTGCACACGCAGGTCTGCATCATCGGCGGCGGCTATACCGGCAATTCGGCGGCCCTGCATCTGGCGAAAAAGCGCGTGGCCTCGGTTGTCCTGGAAGCCAGGGAAATCGGCTACGGTGGCGCCGGGCGCAATGTCGGGCTGGTCAATGCCGGCATGTGGGTCATGCCTGATGAACTGCCGAATGTGCTGGGCGAGGTCCACGGCGACCGTCTGCTGAAATTGCTGGGCGATGCCCCATCGGCAGTTTTCGATATTGTCGATACTTACGGTATCAAGTGCCAGTTGCAAAAGCACGGCACCCTGCATTGCGGCGTCGGCCAGGCCGGTCTGGAAGAGTTGCAACAACGTGAACAGCAGTGGCAGGCGCGTGGTGCGCCGGTGCGCCTGCTTTCCGCTGAGGAAACCGCCGAAAAGGTCGGTTCCAGCGCCTATACCGGCGCCCTGCTCGACCTGCGCGCTGGCACCATCCAGCCCCCGGCCTATGTGCGCGGACTGGCAAGGGCGGCGCTGAAAGAGGGCGCAACAATCCACACCGGCTCTCCCGCGCTTGAAGTGACGGCCGATGGTTCACAATGGCGCGTGAAAACGCCGCAGGGCTCGGTCACGGCCAGCTGGGTGATCATGGCCACCGACGCCTATACCCAGGGTCCGTGGGAGATTATCCGTCGCGAACAGATCCACCTGCCCTATTTCAATTTCGCCACCGTGCCCCTGCCGGAAGATATCCGCGCGACTATCCTGCCGGGCAAGGAAGGCGTATGGGACACCAAGGAAGTCCTGTCCTCCTTCCGCATGGATGTGCATGGCCGCCTGATCTTCGGCAGCGTTGGTGCGCTGAAAGGCATGGGCGAGGCGATCCACCGCGACTGGGCCCTGCGCGCCCTGCACAAGATTTTCCCCCAAATCGGCAATGTGAAGTTTGAAGCGGAGTGGTATGGCCAGATCGGCATGACCGACGACAACCTGCCGCGTTTTCACAAATTCGCGCCCAAGGTCATCGGCATCAGCGGCTATAATGGCCGGGGAATCGCGCCGGGCACCGTCATGGGCCGCACCCTGGCCGAACTGATCGCCGGCGAAAAGGGTGAAGACGACCTGCCCCTGCCCGTCACCACGCCCGCCGAGGCGAAGATGCGGGCCATTAAAGAAGTATTTTACGAGGTCGGCGCGCAAGCCGTCCATTTGACTGACTCACGTTTCTAAGGAACCGAACATGATCACCGAAACCACCAAGACAGCGACTGAGGTCTCTGACCTGCTGAAAGCCCTCGGCGTCGAAGCCAAATCCTATACCGGCGGCTCTCTGGCCGTTCATTCCCCGATCAATGGCGATCGCATCGCCGATGTCTTCGAGAGCTCGGCCGCCGACGCCAAAAACGCCATCGACGCCGCGCATAAGGCGTTCCTCGACTGGCGCGTCATCCCGGCCCCGAAGCGTGGCGAACTGGTACGCCTCTTCGGTGAAGAACTGCGCGCCCACAAGGCCGAACTGGGCAAGCTGGTCTCGCTCGAAGTCGGCAAGGTGACCTCGGAAGGTCTCGGCGAAGTGCAGGAAATGATCGACATCTGCGATTTCGCCGTCGGTCTCTCCCGCCAGCTCTACGGCCTGACCATCGCCACCGAACGCGCCAGCCACCGCATGATGGAAACCCGGCAGCCGCTGGGCGTCGTCGGCATCATCTCGGCCTTCAACTTCCCGGTTGCCGTCTGGGCGTGGAACGCTGCCCCGGCCCTGGTCTGCGGCGACTCGATCGTCTGGAAGCCATCGGAAAAGTCTCCCCTAACCGGCCTGGCCACCCACGCGCTTTTTGAACGCGCGCTCAAGGCCTATGTCAATGCTGGGTTTGATGCTCCGGAAGGCCTGTCGGCCCTGATCATCGGCGCGCGCGAAATCGGTGAAGTCCTGGTCGATCACGAAAAGGTCGCGCTGGTTTCAGCCACCGGCTCGACCGCCATGGGCCGCGCCGTCGGTCCGAAGCTGGCCGCCCGCTTCGCCCGTTCGATCCTCGAACTCGGCGGCAACAACGCCGCCATCATCGCCCCCACCGCCGATCTCGATCTCGCCCTGCGCGGCATCGCCTTCTCGGCCATGGGCACCGCCGGCCAGCGTTGCACGACTCTGCGCCGCCTGTTCGTCCATGACAGCATCTACGACACCCTGGTGCCGCGCCTGAAAAAGGCCTATGGCTCGGTCAAGATCGGCAATCCGATGGAAGACGGCGTGCTCGTCGGTCCTCTGATTGACAAACTGGCCTTCGACGGTTTTGAAAAGGCGCTCGGTGAAGCCAAGGCGGCCGGCGGCTTGGTCATCGGCGGCGAACGCGTTAGCGTCTATGGCGACAACAGCTACTATGTCCGCCCGGCGATTGTCGAAATGAGCAAGCACGAAGGCCCGGTCCTGCGTGAA
Organism: Asticcacaulis sp.; assembly: GCA_024707255.1. Taxonomy (NCBI): domain Bacteria; kingdom Pseudomonadati; phylum Pseudomonadota; class Alphaproteobacteria; order Caulobacterales; family Caulobacteraceae; genus Asticcacaulis; species Asticcacaulis sp. Next base: position 164,229 of record JANQAC010000001.1, read on the forward strand.
ACCTTCGCCCCGATCCTCTACATCCTGCGCTATTCTGATATTAAAGACGCCATCGCCATGCAGAACGATGTCGGGGCCGGCCTGTCCTCTTCCATCTTCACCAACGACATGCGTGAAGCCGAACTCTTCATGTCGGCCGCCGGCTCGGATTGCGGCATCGCCAATGTCAATATCGGCACCTCGGGCGCCGAAATCGGCGGCGCCTTCGGTGGCGAAAAGGAAACCGGCGGCGGCCGTGAATCGGGCTCCGACGCCTGGCGCGCCTATATGCGCCGCACCACCAACACCATCAACTATGGCAGCACCCTGCCGCTGGCCCAGGGCGTGGTGTTCGATGTCTGATTTCCAATGGGATGATCCGCTTTTGCTCGTCGAGCAACTGACGGATGACGAACGGATGATCATGGAAGCCGCGCGCGACTATGCGCAGGGTTCCCTGATGCCACGAGTGCTGAAGGCCTATGGCGAAGAGCACACCGACCGCGCCATCTTCAACGAGATGGGCGAACTTGGTCTGCTCGGCGCCACCCTGCCGGAACAATATGGCGGCGCCGGCGCCTCCTATGTTGCCTACGGCCTGATCGCCCGCGAAGTCGAGCGCGTCGATTCGGGGTACCGCTCGATGATGAGCGTGCAGTCGTCCCTGGTCATGTATCCGATCTATGCCTATGGCACCGAAGAGCAGCGGATGAAATACCTGCCCAAGCTGGCCTCCGGCGAATGGGTCGGCTGCTTCGGCCTGACCGAACCAGACGCCGGCTCCGATCCCGGCTCGATGGCCACGCGCGCCGAAAAGATTGACGGCGGCTATCGCCTCAACGGCACCAAGATGTGGATTTCCAACTCACCCATCGCCGATGTTTTCGTGGTTTGGGCCAAGCTTGATGGCGTCATCCGCGGCTTCGTGCTGGAAAAGGGCCTGAAGGGGCTTTCCGCGCCGAAGATCCACGGCAAGCTGTCTTTGCGCGCCTCGATCACCGGCGAGATCGTCATGGACGGTGTCGAGGTCGGTGAAGACGCTCTGCTGCCTAACGTGTCGGGCCTCAAGGGACCGTTCGGCTGCCTCAACCGTGCGCGCTACGGCATCGCCTGGGGCGCCATGGGTGCCGCGGAAGATTGCTGGCATCGTGCGCGTCAGTATGGCCTTGATCGCAAGCAATTCGGCAAGCCGCTGGCGCAGATGCAGCTTTTCCAGAAAAAGCTGGCCGATATGCAGACCGAGATTACCCTGGGCCTGCAAGCCGCCCTGCGCGTCGGACAACTGTTCGACGCCGGCCAGATGCAGCCGGAAATGATCTCACTGATCAAGCGCAACAACTGCGGCAAGGCGCTCGATATCGCTCGTCAGGCGCGTGACATGCACGGCGGCAACGGCATCCATGAGGAATACCACGTCATGCGTCATGCGCAGAACCTGGAGTCGGTCAATACCTACGAAGGCACACACGATGTCCACGCCTTGATCCTTGGGCGGGCGCAGACCGGATTGCAGGCGTTTTATTAAACCTCAGGCAAACTCAATGTCGCAACGTCGTCCGACCGAAAAAGAAATGACGCTGATAAGCGATATCTTGAAGCGTACCGCAAATTATTCTCCGCCTGAACATTGGCAAGATCGCCTGCTTGTAATCCCAATGCGTGATGGGGGCATGGGAAGCCTGAAGCTATGTCTTGATGGGCATAACCAAGAAGGTAGAAAATTCAAGGTACAAATCGGCGATCTGATTCTGAAGGACAATGACAATATCGATGTCATTGTATCTTTGAATATTGATGACAATGACCAGTTATTTGAACTGGACATTTGGAAAATAAATTATGAGCCGACGAAAAGCATTTCAACTTGAGCAAGATTTGGCCAAATGTGGATGACCAAACCACACGCTAAACCCCTCGCCGGGCTCAAAGTCCTCGAACTCGCCCGCATCCTCGCCGGTCCGTGGTGCGGACAGGTGTTGGCCGATCTCGGCGCCCAGGTCATCAAGATCGAGCGTCCCGAAGTTGGCGACGACACCCGCACTGGGGGCCGCCGTTCGTGACCGACGCCGGGGGCAAGTCATGGGGCGCGGCCTATTTTCACGCCACCAATCGCGGGAAATCCTCGGTCGCCATCGCTTTCGAGACGCCGGAAGGTCAGGCCGCCATCCGTGCCCTGGCCGCCGAGGCAGATATCCTGATCGAGAACTTCAAGGTCGGCGGTCTCAAAAAATATGGCCTCGATTACGAGTCGCTCAAACAAATAAATCAACGATTGATTTATGCGTCCATAACCGGCTTCGGCCAGACCGGCCCCTATGCTGCCCGCGCCGGCTACGACTATATCATTCAGGGCATGAGCGGCCTGATGGACATTACCGGCGAGCCGGACCGCGAACCGCAGAAAGTGGGCGTCGCCGTGGTCGATATCTTCACGGGCGTCTATACCTCGACCGCCATTCTCGCCGCCGTGCGCGGCCGGGAGATCAGCGGCGAAGGCTGTCATATCGATATGTCGCTGTTCGATACCGCCACCTCGATCCTCGCCAACCAGGCCAGCAACTATCTCGTCTCCGGCAAATCGCCCTCGCGCCTCGGCAATGCCCATCCCAATATTGCGCCCTATCAGGTCTTCAAGGTGTCGGACGGTCATATCATTGTGGCAGTCGGCAATGATGGCCAATTCCAGAAGTTTTGCGCCACCCTCTGCGCTGGCGATGTCGCCCTCAATCCGGACTACGCCACAAATGCCCTGCGTGTCGCCCGCCGCACGGATTTACAATCCGCTGTGCAACCTTACCTGATGCAAAAGACCCGTGCCGAATGGCTGGCGGCGTTCGAGGCCGCCGGGGTTCCCGCCGGACCGATCAATCGCATCGAGGACGTCTTTAACGATCCCCAGATCATCCATCGTGGTATGCGGCTGGAATTGACCGCCGCTGATGGCTCGAAAGTCTCAGGCGTCGCCTCGCCCATCGTTATCAACAGCGAACGCATGTCCGCCCCCTCTCCCTCCCCTATGCTCGGCTCCGGGCAAGCCCAATGGACTTCCAAATGACTCAGCGCACTGGCGGCCAAATTCTCGTTGATCAACTATTGATTCAAGGCGTCGATCGCATCACCTGCGTGCCGGGTGAAAGCTATCTGGCCGCGCTCGACGCCATGTACGACGCCAATATCGACGTGCTGATCTGCCGCCACGAAGGCGGCGCGGCCATCATGGCCGAAGCCTATGGCAAGCTGACCGCCCGCCCCGGTGTCTGCTTCGTCACCCGCGGCCCCGGCGCCACCAATGCCGCCCACGGCGTTCATATCGCCCAGCACGACTCGACGCCGATGATCCTCTTCATCGGTCAGGTGGAGCGCGCCATGCTGGGGCGGGGCGCTTTCCAGGAAATGGATTATGAAGCCTTTTTCGGCAGCACCGCCAAATGGGTGGTCGAGATCACCGATGCCAAACGCATCCCCGAAATCGTCGCCCGCGCCTTTCGCATCGCCATGCAGGGGCGCCCCGGTCCCGTGGTCATCTCCCTGCCGGAAGACGTACTGACCGATATAGAGGACGTGGCTGACGCGCCGCCGCTGACCTTTGCCAGGCCGGAACTGTCGATCGATGTTTTCCAGCAATTCGATGCCCTGCTGACAACCGCCAAACGCCCGCTGATCATCCTGGGCGGCAGCAACTGGAGTTATGAAGGCTGCGAGGCCATTGCAGATTTCGCTACGCGCTTCCAAATCCCGGTCGCTACTGAATTCCGCCGTTCGGCGCTGTTCCCCGCCGATCATCCGTCCTATGCCGGCGATCTCGGCTTCGGCCAGAACCCCAAGCTCAGCGACCGCGTGAAAGACGCCGACCTGCTGATCCTGCTGGGTGCGCGCATGGCCGAGGTGCCTTCTTCCGGCTATACTCTCATCGACATCCCGCAACCAAAGCAGACCCTTGTTCATATCTTCCCGGATGCCGGGGAGATCGGCAAGGTCTATCAACCGGATCTCGGCATTGTCTGCGCACCGGACGCCTTCGCGCAATCCTTGAGTTACCTCAAGACGCCCGAGCGCGTCACATGGGCCGAAGAGACCGAAAACGCCCATATGGATTTCCTGATGTGGACCACCACGCCGGCGCAGATCCCCGGCGATTTCCAGTATGGCGAGGTCATGGTATGGTTGCGCGAAAACCTGCCGGCCGACACCATCACCTGCAACGGTGCCGGCAATTACGCGATCTGGCTGCACCGTTACTGGCGCCATACCCGGCCGCGTACCCAGATCGCCCCAACCTCTGGCAGTGTCGGCTACAGCGTACCCGCCGGCATCATGGCCAAGCGTCAGTTCCCGGACAGGACGGTGGTTGTCTTCGCCGGTGACGGCTGCTTCCTGATGCACGGCAACGAGTTTGCCACCGCCGTACAGTACGACATCCCGGTCATCATTCTGGTCATCGACAACGGCATGTATGGCACCATACGTATGCACCAGGAAAAGACCTATCCACACCGCGTCGTCGGCACCGACCTGAAAAACCCGGATTTCAAGACCTATGCCGAAGCTTTCGGTGGCCACGGCGAGACTGTACGCACCACGGCCGAATTCGCCCCGGCCTTCCAGCGTGCGCAAGCCTCAGGCAAGCCCGCCATCATCCATTGCTTCATCGATCCCCAAGCCATAACGCCGGCTAAAACACTTGATCAGGTCGCTCGCGGCGAATAGGTTTCAAACCAAACAGAAAAATGGCGGCTGGATATTTCAGCCGCCATTTTTATTTGTCTTTGCTCAGTCGAACCTACAGGTATCCCTGCTGTTCATCGGTCAGGGCTTCAAGCTGCTCGACCGAGAAGGCCGCCAACTGAATAGCCGTGATCCCGCCGATCTGAGTCGTGCTGAGCGTGGGTATCTGGTCGGTCGTCAGGCCGGCAATCGCCGAAGTCGTCAGGGCGCCGATCTGCGAGGTCGAGAACAATGTCAACTGCGTCGTCGTCAGGGCCGACAACTGGGTCGAGGTCAGGCCGGCCATAGCCGTCGTCGTCAGTGATGACAATTGGGTCTCGTCAGCGGCTCCCAGTTGGGCCGTACTCATCGACTTGAGTTCCGCCGCCGTCAGGACGCCGATCTGGGTAGTTGTCAGCGCGCCTACGACGGTGGTCGACAGGGAGCCGAAGACGGTCGTGTTCAGACCGGCCAGTTGTGTAGTCGACAGGCCGTTGACCTGAGTTGTCGTCAGGCTGTTGGATTGGGTCTCATTCAGGCCGGCGATCACCGCATTGCTCAGCGAACCGAACTGGGTTCCGTCTAGGCCCGCAATCTGGTCAGTCGTCAGGCCCGCCAGTTGCGATGACTTCAGTCCGGACAGTTGCGTCGTCGTCAGACTGCTCACCTGGGTCGTCGTCAGGCCGTTCAGCGCCGTATCCGTCAGGACACCGATCTGGGTCTGTGTGAGGCCCCCGACCTGGGTCGTCGTCAGATTGCCGATAATGGTTTCCGTCAGGCCGGCGAGCGTGCGCGTCGAGATGGCGCCCAGTTGAGTGGCCCCCAGACCAGCCAGTTGCGTCGTATCAAGCGCCACCAGGTCGGACGAGGTGATACCCGCCACCTGGGCCGTGGTCAGGCCACCCAGTTGCGTCGTATTCAGGCCGGCAAAGGCCGTCGAGGTCAGGGCAGCGACCTGGATGGCGCCAAGGCCCGCCAGTTGCGTGGTATCGAGCGCGCCCAGCTTGGTTTCATCGAGCACACCGATGCTGGCCGTGGTCAGGGCCGCAAGTTGCGTGGACAACAGGGTGGCAAACTGGGTCGAGGTCAGGTTGCCGACCTCGGGTCGAGCTGATGCCGGAAATCTGGCCCGTGGTCAGGGCGGCAACATCGGTCGTTTCCAGTGCCACCAAGGGCGGTGGACGTCAGGGCGTTCAGTTGCGCCGCCTTGAGGGCCGGCACCTGGCCAGCCGTCAGGCTGCCGATCTGTGTCTCATCAAGCGCGGCCACAGCACCCGTCGTCAGGGCGCCCAGGACGGTATTGGCCGTGCCGCTGATCTGGGTGGTGGTCAGGGCCTCCGCCAGGGTGGCATTGAGACCGCCCACCGCCGCCACGGTCAGTTTGTTGAGTTGATCGGTCGAGAGGGCAGCGACCTGGTCGGTGGTCAGGTTGCCAACCTGCGACGCAGTCAGGCCGATGGCCTGGGTCGAGGTCAGGCCCGTCAGCGCCGTGGTCGTCAGGGCCGTCACCGCTGACGTGGTCAGGGCGCCGATGCGTGTCACCGCCGGGCCGGAAAGCTCGGTGCTGCTGATCGCCGCCGCCTGGTCCGCCGTCAACGATTTGAGCGCGAGGGTGGTCAGCGAATTGAGCTGCGTGGAGGAGAGCGCACCAACCTGGGTGGAAGTGAGCGCCGACACCTGGCTGGAGGTGACACCGGTTAATTGCGCCGCCGTCAGGAGGGCCAGGTTTGTGGTCGAGAACTGCGCCAGGTTATCGGCACCCAGCGCGCCGACCTGAACGGCGCTGAGCTTGCCGATCTGGGTCGTGGTCAGGGCATCGATCTCTGTCGTGGTGAAGCCACTGACCGCTGTGGCCGACAGGCCGGCGATCTTGGTTTCCGACAGGCCGGAAACCTGGGTCGTGGTCAGGTTGGCGACCTGACTGGATGTGATGCCGATAAAGGCCGGCGTGCCGATGCTGTTAAGCTGGTCCGTGCCAAGCGCGGTGATCGCTTCGGTCGTGATCCCCTTGACCTGCGATGAGGTCAGGCCGGCCAGCGCGGTCGAGCTGAGCGCAGCGAACTGGGTCGAAGTCAGGTTCGACAATTCGGTCGTTGTCAGTTTGCCGACCTGGGCCGAAGTGATACCCGCCAGTTGGGTGGTTGACAGCACGGCGATATCATCCGCCGAGAAGGTTGAAATCGTCGCCGGTGCCAGGGGCGCTCAGTTGGTCCGAGGTCAGAGACCCCACCCGGGTGGAGGTCAGGCGCTCGACCGAAGTGGCGTTGAGGCCCGCCAGTTGCGTGGTGGTCAGGGCACCGACATCGGTCGTCGTCAGTTCAACAAAGGCGGTGCCGCTGATGGCGTTGAGCTGGCTCGTCTTAAGCAGTCCCACCGGGTAGAGGTCAGGGCATCGACCTGCGTCGAATCCAGGGTGCCAAGGACGGTGGCGTTCAGCGCCTGCAGGCGTGTGGTGTCGAGACCGGCCAGTTGCGTCGTCGTCAGGCCGGCGGCCTGGGTCGATTTCAGCGCGCCGAAGGCGGCAGCCGTGAGACTGTTGAGCTGATCCGTAGTCAGGGCGCCCAGTTGATCGGTCGAGAACGAACCCAGTTGCGCCGCCGTCAGGCCCGGAAGCTGGGTGGTTTCCAAGTTGGCGATATTGGTCGTGTCGAGATTGGCGATCTGGCCGGTTGACAGCCCGGCGATCTGCGAGGTCGTCAGGCCGTCGAGTTCGGTGGTCGTCAGGCCGCCGATCGCCGTTGCCGACAAGGCGTTCAGTTGCGCCGTTTTCAGCGCCTGGACCTGCGAGGTGTTCAGCGTGGCGATCTGGGTTTCATCGAGTGCCGCGATAGAGGCGGTCGAGAGGGCCGCAAGGATGGTGGTGGCCAGGCCACCGACACGGGTCGTCGTCAGCGCCGCCGTCAGGGTGGCGTTCAGGCCAGCCACCGCCGCCGTGGTCAGTTTGTTAAGTTGGTCGGTGGAAAGCGAAGCGACCTGGTCGGTCGACAGGTTGGCCACCTGGCTCGATGTCAGGCCGAGCGCCCGGGTTGAGGTCAGGCCAGTCAGCGCCGTCGTCGTGAGGGCTGATACGGCTGATGTTGTCAGGGCGCCGATACGGGTCACCGCAAGTCCAGAGAGCTCCGTGGAATTGATCGCCGACGCCTGATCAGCCGTCAGTGACTTGAGCGCCGCCGTGGTCAGGGCATTCAACTGGGTTGAGGCCAGAGCGCCGACCTGGGTTGAGGTGAGGCTCGGCACCTGGGTCGAAGTCACGCCGGCCAGTTGCGCGACGCTGAGTGATGTCAGGCTGGTCGTGGAGAGACTTCCCAGATCGAACGCTGCAATCGCGCCGATTTGGGAGGCGGTGAAAGCCTGCACCTGGGTCGTTGACAGCGCATTCAACTGGTCGGAGGTAAGCGCGCCGACTGCCTGGGTGTTCAGGCGGGAAATCTTGGCGGCATCAAGCCCGGCCAGTACGCCGGTGCCATTGGTCTCCAGGAAGAATATCTGGCTGCCGTTTATCCCGGCGACGGCATTTGCGGACAGGGCGTTCAACTGGGTCGAGTTCTGCTCGCCAAAAGCGATGGCGCCAAGCGCGTTGACCTGAGCCGAACTCAGGCCACCCAGCGCGGTGGTGGTCAGCGCGGCATATTGCGTCTCGTCCATGACAAAGAGCGCCGTGGTCGACAGCTTCGAGACCTGCGTCGAGGTCAGACCGCTGAGCTGGCTGGTAATGGTGAAGAGGTCCAGAGACGGTATAGCCGCCGGCGCGATGGCTGAAAACTGGGTCGAGATCCCACGCCGCCAGATTGAGGAAGGACAGGCTGCCGATCTGGGTGGCGTTAAGCCCGCCGATCTGGGTTGTTGTCAGGCTGCCGAGGTCCGTCGTATCCAGGGCACTGAAGGTATCGATAGCATTAAGCTGCGTCGTCTTGAGCTGCGACATCTGGGTGGAGGTCAGCGAATCCACCTGCCCGAAATCGAGCGAATGAACCACCGTGGCACTCAGTGCCTGCAAGTGCGTGGAATCAAGGCCGGAGAGTTGCGTGGTCGTCAGGCCGGTGACCTGGGTCGTTTTGAGCGCGCCGAAGGCCGTGGCGGACAGGCTGTTGAGCTGGTCCGTAGTCAGTGCCCCCAGTTGTTCGGTCGTGAACGCCCCCAGTTGCGCCGCCGTCAGTCCCTTCAACTGCGTGGTTTCAAGATTGGCAATATTGGTGGTGTCGAAATTGGCCAGTTGCGCCACGGAAAGGCCGGCCACCTGCGTGGTGGTCAGGCCATCCAGTTCCGTCGTGGTCAGGCCGCCCAGCGTCGTCGCCGTCAGGGCGTTCAGTTGCGCGCTCTTGAGGGACTGGATCTGCGCGGTGTTGAGCGTGGCGATCTGGGTCTCGTCTAGCGCCGCGACCGATGCGGTGGAAAGCGCGGTGAGGATGGTCGTTGCCAGCCCACCCACCTGGGTAGTGGTCAGCGAAGCCGTCAGAGTGGCGTTGAGCCCGGCCACCGCCGCCGTCGTCAGCTTGTTGAGCTGATCAGTGGACAACGATGCGGCCTGATCGGTCGAGAATGAAGCCACCTGCGTAGCGGTCAGGCCCAGCGCCTGTGTGGCCGTCAGGCCGCTCAGGGTCGTCGTCGTCAGGGCCGACACCGTCGCCGTGCCGAGCGCGCCGATACGGGTCACCGCCAGGCCGGACAGGCCGGTCGAGGTAATCGCCGCAGCCTGGTCCGCCGTCAGCCCCTTGAGCGCGGCCGTGGTCAGGGCGTTAAGCTGGGTAGAACTCAGGGCGCTGGCCCGGGTCGAGGTAAGGGCGCCCAATTGCGCCGAACTGACGCCACCCAGTTGCGCCACGCTGAGAACACCGAGCGAGGTCGTATCGAGCACCGCGAAATTGGTGGCGCCGAGCGCCGCGATCTGCGCCGAGGACAGCTTGCCGATCTGTGTATCCGAGAGCGTATCGACGGAGGTTGTCGTCAGCCCGCCAATGGCCGCTGTGCTGAAGGCCGCCAGCTTGGTTTCGGCCGGCCGCTGATCTGCGTCGTGGTCAGGCTGCCGGACTGATCCGCCGTGATGCCGCCGATGGCGACATTGGTTAGGGCGTTCAACTGGTCGGTGCCGAGCGCGGCCACCGTATCCGTGGCGACACCCTTCAGTTGTAAGGCCGTCAGGCCCGCCAAGGCCGTTGAGGTGATGGCGGCGAATTGCGTCGAGGTCAGGCTCGACAACTGACCGGTCGTCAACTTCGTCACCTGAGCCGCCGTGACGCCGGCCAGTTGCGTGGTCGAAAGCGCGCCGATGTCGTCCGTTGAGAAGGTCGCCAGGGCTGCCGGCGAAATGGCGCCAAGCTGGGTGGACGTCAGAGAACCGACCTGGGTGGAGGTCAGGCGCTCAACCTGGGTGGCGTTGAGGCCGGACAATTGCCCGGTGGTCAGTGCGCCGACATCGGTTGTCGAAAGATCAGTAATGGCGGCAGCGCTCAGGGCGTTAAGCTGCGTCGTCTTGAGACTGGCCACCTGGGTTTCGGTGAAGGAATCAACCTGGGTGGCGTCAAGAGCGCCCAGCAGGGTGGTATTCAGGGCCTGCAGGTGCGTCGTATCCAGCGCCGAAAGCTGGGTTGTCGTCAGGCCGGCCGCCTGGGTCGATTTCAGAGCGCCGATCGCGGCGGCTGTCAAACCATTAGCCTGGTCCGTGGTCAGGGCACCGACCTGATCCGTAGACAGCGAGCCCAACTGGACAGCCGTCAGGGCGCCGGCCCGGGCGGTCGTCAGCGCCGCCACATTGGTCGTCGTCAGGCCGGTCAGGCCCGCCGTGGTGATAGCCGCCAGTTGCGTGTTGGCGAGGCCCGATGCCTGGGTAGTGGTCAGGGCGCCGATTGAGGTGGCACTCAGCCCCGCGACCTGATTGACGGCCAGACCGGCCAGCAGCGTAGTGTCGAGCGCGGCAATCGCCGTGGTCGTAAGGCTGTTGAGGTTGGTGGCAGTAACCGATTTGAGCTGGGTGGCGCTCAGTTCGCCCAGCAGTGTGGTGGCGATATCACCGAACTGCGTCGTGCTGATCGAGGCGATGGCGGCCGTGCTGAACCCCTGAACCTGGGTGGTCGTCAGGGCCAGCACTGATTCCGAGGTCAGGGCGCCGATGGCCGAAGAGGTGAAGACGCCGAGTTGCGCCGTGGTCAGACCGGATAACTGGGTGGTGGTCAGCGAGGCGACTTCGTCCGTCGTCAGGCCGCAGAATCTGGGCGGTCGAAAATTTGCCGACCTGGGTGGAGGTCAGGGCCGCGAACTGATCGGTTGTAAGGTGGCTGATTTCGGAGGCGGTCAAGCCGGAAAGCTGGGTCGTGTCAAGCGCCGCAATGGCGGTCGTCGAGAAGGCTTCAAGCTGGGCGGTCAGCAGTACGGAAAGCTGGGAGCTGGTAAACGCGACCTGCCCGGTCGCCAAGAAGGTAATCTGGTCAGTGGTAAGCGCCTTGACCTGATTGCCCGTCAGCGACTTTAGCTGCGTGGTGCTGAGCGCACCGATCTGGGTGGTCGAAAGGACGGCAACGCCCGATGTCGACAGCGCGCTGATCTGCGTCGTTTTCAGTTCCTGGAGCTGATCCGTCGTCAGGTTCTGAACAAACGCAGGGCTAAGCTTGGAGATTTGTGCTGCGGACAGCCCAGAGATGGATGACACGACTTTTCGCCCCTTGATCCCGCCAGAAATACGACTCACTTATTAATTGGTACGGTAAACTTTCGATTAATTTTTACAAGTGGACACGAAATACAACCCTTGCGGTATAGGGATGACGCCTTTCTCTACAGGGCCAAAACCTCGCGGAAATAGTTAATGGTCCGGGCCAGACCGTCTTCCAGCGGCACGGACGGCTGCCAGCCAAGCGTGGACCGGGCCAGGGAAATATCCGGCTGACGCTGGCGGGGGTCATCCGCCGGCAGCGGGCGGTTGACCAGTTCGCTTTTCGCCCCGGTCAGAGCAATGACCTTCTCCGCCAGCTCGCGCATGGTGAATTCCACCGGATTGCCGATATTGATCGGCCCGGTCACGTCGTCCGGGCTGTCCATCAGGCGGATCATGCCGTCGATCAGATCGTCGACATAGCAGAAGCTGCGCGTCTGTTCGCCGGAACCATAGAGCGTGATGGGCTCACCGCGCAGGGCCTGGACGATGAAGTTGGAGACCACCCGCCCGTCATTGGGGTGCATCCGCGGGCCGTAGGTATTGAAGATGCGCATGACCTTGATTTTCAACCTGTGCTGGCGATAATAGTCGAAGAACAGGGTCTCGGCGCAGCGCTTGCCTTCATCGTAACAGGCGCGCGGCCCCTGCACGTTGACGCGCCCCCAGTAATCCTCGGTCTGCGGATGGACTTCCGGATCGCCGTAGATTTCGCTGGTCGATGCCTGGAGGATCTTCGCCTTGGTGCGCTTGGCCAGGCCCAGCATGTTGATGGCGCCGATGACGCTGGTCTTGGTCGTCTGCACCGGATCGAACTGGTAATGCACCGGCGAGGCCGGACAGGCCAGGTTGTAGATTTCATCGACCTCGACATAGAGCGGGAAGGTGATGTCGTGGCGCAGCACCTCGAAATACGGATTGCTCATCAGATGCGCGATGTTGCGCCGCTGGCCGGTGAAGAAGTTATCGGCGCACACCACATCGTCGCCGCGCTCAAGCAGACGTTCGCACAGGTGCGACCCCAGAAACCCCGCGCCGCCGGTGACCAGTATCTTCTTCACGGCATCCCCTTCATGCATACACAACTGATCCAGCGAGGTGCCACGAGTCGCCGCCTTTGACAAAAGGTTAACGCCGTTTACTCTCTGATCTGAACGAATCAGGGAACCCGCCATGCCGGACACCGCACACATCACGCCCGCCACCAACAGCATGAGCGTCATGGAACTGATCCAGTCGGCGGAAGCCCTGAAGGCCGGCGGCCATGCCGCGGCCGCAGTGGCCCTCTACGAAACCTTCGTGGCGCAGAACCCGGATCACCCCCTGCTCTATGCCCTGCTGTTCAACCTGGGCGTCATCCTGACCGATCACCGCGACCTCAACCGGGCGCGCGAGGTCATGGAGCGCGCGCTGGAGGTCAATCCGGATTTCCACAGCGTCTATATCAATCTCGGCCGCATCTATGAGGGGCTCGGCGATAATGCCAAGGCCGTCCTGACCTGGAACAGCCTGGCCGGCCGGCTTGGCCAGATTACCGGCTCGGCGCTGAAGCACAAGACAATGGCGCTCAACCAGGCCGCCCGCGTGCTGGAAGGCGCCCACCAGGATGAGCCGGCCGAAACCGCCCTGCGTATCAGCCTGGAGATCGATCCGCACCAGCGCGAGGCCATGCAGCACTTCATCGCCCTGCGCCAGCGCCAGTGCGCCTGGCCGATCGTCATCCCGTTCGAGAACATGACGCGAGAGCACCTTCTGACCGGTATTTCGCCGCTGTCGATCGACGCCTATACCGACGACCCCATCTTCCAGTTGGCCCTGAGTTATCACTATAATCTCAAGGATGTCGGCGTGCCGGTGGGTGATATCATCACCAACCACTGGTCCGCGAAAAACGCCCAAAAGGACAAGCCGATCCGCATTGGCTACCTGTCCTCCGATCTGCGCGAACACGCCATCGGCCATCTGATGTACGAGGTATTGGGCCTGCACGACCGCTCCAAGGTCGAGGTTTTCGCCTATTATTGCGGCATCCAGACCAATGATCCGATACACAATCACTACAAGAACACCTCCGACCATTTCATCGACATCACCGGCATGGACGATGTCAGCGCGGCGCGCCGCATCGCCGATGACGGCATTCAGATCCTGGTCGATGTCAACGGCTATACCCGCGACGGCCGCACCAAGCTGCTGGCCCTGCGCCCGGCGCCGGTGATCGTCAACTGGCTGGGCTTCCCGAGGAAGCTTGGGCAGCCCCTACCACCACTATATCATCGCCGACGACTGGATCATCCCAGAGGGGGATGAAATCTACTATTCCGAGGCGGTCACCCGCCTGCCCTGTTACCAGCCGAACAACCGCCTGCGCATCGTCGCTGAAGTGGTGCCGACGCGCGCCGAGGTCGGCCTGCCGGAAGATGCCTTCGTATTTTGCTGCTTCAACGGCACCCACAAGATCACGCGCTTCACCTTCGACCGTTGGCTGGAAATCCTCAGCCGTGTGCCGAACAGCGTCCTGTGGTTGCTTTCCGGCGCCGAAGCCTCCCACGGCAGGCTGAAAGCCTATGCCGAGAGCAAGGGCATAGATCCGGCGCGCATCGTCTTCGCCGACAAGAAGGCCAATCCGCATCACCTGGCGCGCTATCAACTGGCCGACCTGTTCCTTGATACCACGCCCTACGGCGCCCACACCACCTGTTCCGACGCCCTGTGGATGGGCGTGCCGGTTCTCACCCTTTCGGGGCGCACCTTTGCTTCGCGTGTCTGCGGATCGCTGGTCAGGGCCGCCGGCCTGCCCGACGAACTGGTCTGCACAACGGCCCAGGACTATATCGACCGTGCCGTGGCGATCGGTCGCGGGAATGGGGATATTAAAGCCTGGCGCGAGCACCTGCTGGCCAATCGCCTGACCAGCACCCTGTTCGATACCTCGAATTTGGTGACACACCTGGAGGACCTTTACGCCGATATGTGGCAGGCGTGCCTGGATGACAAACTGCCCCAGCCCGACCTGACCAATCTCGATACCTATTTTGAAATGGGCCTGCTGCACGACCACGAGGCCGTCGAGGTCCAGACCATTGGCGACTACAAAGGCTTCTGGCGGGATAAGCTGGCGAAACGCCACGCCTACCGGCCGGTAGGCTATGACCAGCGTCTCTGGAGAAAGCCGGAATAGCGGAAACAAAAAAGCCTCCCAAAAGGGAGGCTGTTTGTTAAATGGCGCACTCGGAGCGATTCGAACGCCCGACCCTCAGATTCGTAGTCTGAACAATTCGTTTATAATTTCAGCAGGTTAGGCTACTGAAATTGTAAATCTACAGTCCATTCTGCCACTCAAGCATCGCGGTTTGCGCGCAAGTGATTATGTCATTTCAAATCGGGGTGAGATTAAAATGTCGATCTTCAGTTCAGGAGCCTCGCATCCGTTGGATACAATAACTCGGCTAAAGATTCTATCGGGCTTGGCAGGGCCTCAATCGTGGCTTTGGGCATAGCGCTCCCTTAGTGGCATCACGCAACGCTTCTGGAGTGGGAAACGGCGACGTCAGGCCAGAATGATAACCGCCATGTTGAGGGCGGTGAGATGCCACCTGTCAACGGCAGGTGATTAATGCTCCGATTGATAATGATGCTGTGGCCGTTCGATGCTGCGCTCACCCAAGTTGCTTCTTCTACAACACCATTGTGTTGCGGCACCCGCGCGCCAATGCTACATCATTTTATAATATTATATTACAATGAAGGGGAGCGGATATGACGGGACGACATGTCTGGAAAACATCGGTGAAGCAGGCTTGCTCACTTTTTGCCATTCTAGCGATAAGCATACCTTTAGCGGCGCAAGCGGAAGATCGCCCTCAGGACATTCTGCTGAATGGCCAGGCCGGCGGCGCGAAATTCGAAGGCATCGGCGTCGTCGAAGGTGGTGGCGGCACCGGTGTATTGCTCAAGGATTATCCAGAGCCGCAACGCAGCCAGATCATGGACCTCGTTTTCAAACCCAAATTCGGAGCTTCTGTAAGCGCATTGTACGTTGAGATTCCCGGAGACGGAAATTCGACCCAAGGTTCCATGCCCAGCCACATGCACAGCCGCGACGATCTCAACTATAAGCGCGGCTACATCTGGTGGGAAATGGCCCAGGCCAAGAAGCGCAACCCGGCCATGTCTTTCGACGGTGCGGCCTGGAGCGCACCGGCCTGGGTCGGCGAGAGATCAGGCGGCAGTTTTTGGTCACAGGACACAGCAGATTACTATGTGTCCTGGCTCAAGGGCTTGCGAAGCGAGTACGGTATCGAGATGGATGCGATGGGGCTGCGCAACGAAAAAGGCGAAGACCCAAGTTTTGCCAAAATGCTGCGCCACACGCTTGACACCAATGGCTTCTCTTCGGTCAGGCTGCATGGCTATGACAACTGGCCGAACGACAAATTCAATTTCGTGGCTAAACTGGAAGGCGATGCCGAGTTACGTGATGCCCTCGACATCCTCAGCGCGCATAATAATCTGCCTGAAGGTGTGACCTCGCTATCGGTGATCGAAGGCGCGGCTCGCATGAACAAGGCGCTCTGGAACACGGAGCAACACGTCTATAAGGGTGGCTTCGACGGACTGATCAGCACCGTACAGTCCTTCAACCTTAACTACGTCAAAAACCGCTTTACGCGGGTGACCGACTGGTATGGCATCGCCGGCCTCTACACCATGGAGCCCTACAGCGGCGAAAAGGAAGCCACTGTTCGGGCGAACTGGCCGTGGAGCGGGCATTATGAGATCAACTCCAAACTCTGGGCCTACGCCCACTATGGTCAGTTCAGCGCTATCGGATGGACCTACCTGAACTATGCCAGCGGGGAACTGAACCAAGGTGGCAGTTTTG
This sequence comes from Asticcacaulis sp., assembly GCA_024707255.1. Lineage (NCBI taxonomy): Bacteria > Pseudomonadati > Pseudomonadota > Alphaproteobacteria > Caulobacterales > Caulobacteraceae > Asticcacaulis > Asticcacaulis sp. The sequence goes on from JANQAC010000001.1 coordinate 180,443, forward strand.
TCACCCTCGTATCTCCGCAAAAGGATTACAGTGTAATCATCGAAACGAAAGACGCCTCTGCACCCCAAACCGTTCACCTGACTGTAGGCGGCGGCCTCTCTTCGGCGCCCCTCGCCGTCTGGCGCAGTACCGAGACCGAGCAGTTCATCCGTCTGGCAGACCTCAATGCCGAAGACGGCATGATAACGGTCACGCTCGAACCGCATGCCGTCTACACTCTCTCCACGACCCGTGGACAGCAAAAAAGCGGGTTTGCCGACGTTCCTCAACCGACCGCCTTTCCCTTCCCATACAGCGATAACTTCGATGCCTACCATCAGTCCGCGAAATGGGGCTATCTGCCGCGATATTTTGCTGACATCTCAGGTGCATTCGAGCTGACCACCTGCCCGAAGCGTTCGGGCCAGTGCCTGCGGCAGTCCATGCCGGAAGCTCCCCTGTCCTGGTCTCCCGACTGGCTGCCTTATACCATTATTGGCGACGAACACTGGACGGACTATACGGTCAGTTCGGATGTATATCTGGAAGCCGGTGAAACCGCGGCCATCCTCGGCCGGATCAACAATGTCGGCTCCGGCTATGGCATTATTCCTAAAGGATATATTTTGCGCGTAACGGGTAACGGTGATGTCGTCTTGTCGGTCATTCGCGGCAAGGTCGACAAAAAGGAGCTCGTCGGCGACGCTGAACAACAAGCCATGATCAAAGCCGGGGTGGACACCGGTGACGGCGGAGAAAAGCTTCTGGGCACGGCTCATTTGTCCCACATCGGTGGTAGCTGGCATTCCGTCAAGCTTCGTTTCGCCGGCCAACTAATCATTGCCATTGTCGATGGCAAGGCAATGATCACGGCGACCGACGCCACCTACACGACCGGTATGGCGGGCTTGCTCGCAGGTCACACGGGTGATCATGTCAGCCGCCCCTTCTTCGATAACTTCGCTGTTGCGCCTAATGGATCGAAGTCCTTTCCGCGCCAGACGGCATTAAAAGCGAAGCCGATGTACGAATAGTCGACCGGGCCGGTCGCCGCTAATCGCGGCCGGCCCGCTATCCCTCGGGCGGCGAAGGCGAGATATTCCCCAAGTTTACGCCAATCAGGATCGAAATTTCAGGAACATGTTTGCTGTCAGCCGACCTCAGACGTGCATCTTTTGAAGACCGGCAGAGGGGCCAGGGCTAACACAATCCCTTGCCCTATGCCGATACACAGAGTGCCGATGCCCCGACGGGGGCGTCTATTCAATCTGCCGGATGTCACCTTAAGGGATAGCCGGGCCCTTTGTTAGCCCTCATCCATGGAGCTAAACAAATCGAACAATTGATCGAAGTTACCGTTCTTCTCCGCGAAACGTATCGGCTTACAGTTTTCGACGATGATCTCACCATTGGTGGGGGGATTAGCCAGGATCGACATGACTTCGTTAACGAAGTCGTTCAAGGGCATGGCTCTTGGATCGGCCGCCTGCTGGCTGCCCATTAACTCGATTTGAACATAAGGCGGCGCCAGTTCGAGCACCTTAACATTCGTGCGTTCAAGTTGCTTGCGCAGTGACAAGGTGTATGAGTGGACAAATGCCTTAGTCGCCGAGTACGTCGGGGTGAATACCAGCGGCACGAAAGCTGCACCGCTTGAGACATTCAGTACGGTAGCTTCCGGTTGCTTTTCAGGTGCGGCAGAAGTGCCGCCGTGAGCCGAACCGGGCCCAGAATGTTCGTCGTGATCATCGCCTCGGCTACGGTGGTATCGCTCTCTTGGCCAAGCATTTCCATCTTCATGATGCCGGCATTGTTTACGAGTACGTTCAGTGCCGGGAAGTTGGCTGTCACTGTGGCAACAAAGTCTTTATTCGATTCAGGGCTGTCAACATCCAGCGTAAGCGCTGAGATGCCAGGAGTCGCACGAGCCACTTGATCCAACAGGGCCTGACGCCGTCCCGTGATGATGACCTGATTACCAGCTTTGGCCAAGGCTTCGGCCAGCCCTCGGCCAATGCCTGAGCCGCCGCCCGCTTCGGTGTCGAGTAAGGCTTCGACTTGCAGCAGTACATAGCCCTTTGGCGCGCCTCATTTCCTGTGCCAGTATAGATCTGCATGCACGATGCCGGCCGGCGGGAGCCGAGCGTCAATCGGTGGGCTCAATCACCCTGACGCCGGACAGGCAAATGAAAATTGCGTTCCAAGACCGCTTGATCATCATTAGATTGATTTAAAAGGGCGAGAGTAGCAAGCGCCTCCATTGCCGATTGGCGGCGGTTATTTACCACGCAACCTTTTCAGGCAGGAACTCGGCGAACAGATCATCGTAATAGGGCTTTAGCTTGGCCAGATCCGGCTTGGCATGACCTTTCGAGTAAAGGTCGTACCTGTTGAATTTCAGCACCCATTCCAGCATGGCGCGATCCTTATCATTGCACAGGTGATCGTAACCGCCATGCTTGTGCCACGGATAGAAGGAATGGAAGCGCAGCATATAGAGCGCCTCATCCGGCAGATAAGGCTTCATCACCTCGGCAATATAGCCATCGTGGCCGAATGACATATGCACTGTCTCAAGACCACAATTGGGTTCGTAAATACCATATTTGGTCTGGTATTCTGGTACGTTACGATCCGGGTTGCCTGCAAAATATTCATGAAAGACAATGTGCTCCGACCAGGCGCAGCCCACCGGATATGTATCCCCAACCACGCCCCATTGCGGTTCACCCCACAGGCAAAGGCATTTACCCAGGTCGTGCAGAAAGCCGGTCAGGATCATCCAGCGCGGCAGTCCGTCACGGCGCATGGCCTCCGAGGTTTGCAAAAGGTGATCGGTCTGGGTCAGATCGGTATCCGGATCGCTCTCATCGACCAGAGCATTGAGAAATTCAGCGGCGTCCCATATCGACTTCTGCCCCCTTGTCAGGCCGAAATATTCGGCCTCCTTGCGCAGCACATAGTCAACCGTCATCTGCTCGTGATTATTGCGATAAAATTGAGCGACGCCCGGCACGGCAGCCGCGTCATACTGACGAAATTCGTCCTCGCTCTTGCCTTCCTTATAGCGACTTTCATCAGCAGCCTGTGTGGCGCTTGCACCCATAATTGCGTCTCCTCTGATCTTATGTGATCTTGTTTACGTTATCGCTTACGTATTTTATTTTCGCAAGACATCATTAGCCTCAAAATCTGCCTTGATACATTACCAATCTCACCTTGACACATTCTACGTAATGGGTAACGTTCCGTGGGCGCCCCAAACCTTCCCACAGAGAGAATGGACGGGCCCACAGGAAATGAGGAAACTGATGAACGAACGGCAGACGACCAGGTCGCCCATAGTGCGCGCGGTATTCACCGATATTCAATTCTGGGTCCCCGTGCTGGTTCTGGCCTGCGGCATACTTCTCCTGGCGCTCATCCACTGAAACACCCCCTGAATCCATATAAAAACCTGGGAAAGAAAGGACCGCCATCATGGCGTCTTCACAAAAGACGGCTGCGGCAGCGGCCAATCCTCAACACGTGCTGGGCGTCTTATGCGGTCTGGCTGCCGGCGCCTGGCTCGGCGCGGCGGAAGCGCCGACCAAGCTGGTCGCGGCGGGTTTTTCGCCTTTCGCCATATCCCTGTGCATGGTGGCGGGCGTCTTTACTGCGCGCTGGACCTTCCCGACCCTGATGAAAGGCACAGGCTTTGTGTTTTCGGACATAGCCAGCAAACCTCACCTTATCGTCTGGGCGCTTCTGGCGGGCGCTCTGTGGGCTGTCGCCAACACGCTGACCGTGTTCGCCATTCGTGATGTCGGCCTCGCTACGGCCTTTCCTTTGTGGAACACCAATTCCCTGATAGGTCTGTTATGGGGCTGCCTGCTGTTCCGTGAAATGCGGGGGGCAGGCGCGCGCACCACCAGCAAGGTGATATTCGGCACCCTGGCCATTATCGCCGCCGCCATTATGCTGGGCTTCAGCACGCTTCACGATCCGGGCGCCTCACCACATGCCATACGTGGCCTGGCTGCCGCTGCTGGCGCCAGCCTGATGTGGGGCACCATGTATGTGCCTTACCGCAAAGCCTATCTGAGCGGCATGAACCCGCTCTCCTTCGTCACCATCTTTACCTTCGGCGAACTGGGCACCATGCTGGCCCTGACCTGGTGTTTCGATGGCGGCGCGCATTCCTCCGCTATGCAGCTTATTCATAGCCGTCAGGTGCTGTTCTGGTTGTTCCTGGGTGGCTTTGTGTGGGTGATTGGCGATCTGTTTCAGCAATTCGCCACGAAATATCTCGGCATCAGCCGCGGCATTCCCCTGTCCAACACCAATCAGTTATGGGGATTGGCTTGGGGCGCGCTTGTGTTTGGAGAACTGGCCGGCGCCGATACATTACATCTTGGCCTGGTCGCCGGCGGATCGCTGCTTATGATCTTCGGGGCGCTGGCCATCAGCACGGCGTCGGCCGGCGCGAACGAGATGAGCCGCCGCGATGAAGCCTTGCGACGCGAGTGCGACCGCTATGGCCTTGATTACCAAGAAGCGCTGAAAGCGCAAAATGGCGACGAGGCCAAGGGGCCGCGTGCCCGGCGCTGGTGGGACTGGGTCATAGTGACGGCCGCTGTCGGCCTGTTCGCCTGGCTGGCCGCCGATGCAGTTGTCCCCCCGCTGGCTATGAATTGGGCCTGGGTTGCGGTCCTGTGCGCCATCCTGCTGGTGGCGCTGGCAGCAGGCTGCTGGGCACTGTGGACGCGCACGCGTTTCAGTTAGGCCGTCCTGGCGTCTGGACGCCGTTACGGAAGCGTGTGAATAGACTGAACAACAGGTTCAACGCACTTTAAAAGTTCCCTCAATGGTGGTCAGGCTCAAAGACATAGCCCGCGATCTCGGCGTTTCGACGGTTACCGTCTCAAAGGTATTGCGCGGCCGGACCGACATCGGTCAGAAAACCCGCGAGCGCGTTCTGAAACGAATGAACGAGCTGAACTATCAGCCCAATATGCTGGCGCGCGCCCTCGCGGGGGGCGTTCCTATGCGGTCGGGTTGGTGGTGCCGGATCTGGTCCATCCCTTCTTCGGCGAATTCGCCCGTTCATTGGCAGGAGCGCTGCGTTCGGAAGGTCTGGTGCTGGTCCTGGCGTCGTCCGAAGAAGATCCGGATATCGAAGAACAGGAAATCCAGACCCTTTTGACGCGCGGCGTCGATGTCCTGCTGGTCGCCTCATGCCGTCCGGCAGCGCATCCCCCAAAGGCTCTGACGGAAACCACCACGCCCGTTGTGCTCATTGACCGTCATTTTCCAAAATTGCCGATGGATTTCGTCGGCACCAACGACCTCATGGTGGGTGAACTCGCTGCGCGCCACCTGGCCGGCATCGGGCGCAGACGGATCGCTCATATTGGCGGGCGCGGCATCAGTCCGACGGCGGACCGCCTTAAAGGCTTTCAGCGCGCCCTGGCCGCGGCGGGTATCGAACTGCCCAAACCTTATGTGGTGACGCGTGATCGCTTTGAAGAAAGCGGCGATGCGACCGGCTACCATGCCATGCAGGAATTGCTGTCCTTGCGCGAACCGCCGGACGCCGTCTTCTGCTACAATGACTTGTCAGCCATTGGCGCCATGGACGCGGCGATGCAGGCCGGTCTGCGCATTCCGCAGGATATCGCTTTCATCGGCTGCGGCAACCTGCGTTACGCCGATTATCTGCGTGTGCCCCTGACCTCCGTTGACCAGAGTAGTCACCGGCTCGGAGATATGGCGGCGAAACGCGTTCTCGATCTGAGCACAGGCGCCGGCGGTGCGCCGCAAACCCTTCGCCTGGAACCGCGGTTGATTGTCCGTAAGTCAACCGTTGCCTGAATTACTGTTCAAATTTTCAGAAAAATCTTCTTAGAACTGCAAAAGTCGTGAACTCTTGCGCCTCGATGATGGCGCTCATTTCGAAGCCGGTTGATATTCTTAAGGAATAAGAGACCGAAATTCGGCTGCTCCGCACTCGGCTTTTTTCTCGCAAAGTGGAATGGGAATGCGGGTGGATGCCTTGCTTCCGAGTGGCGTAAGGTACCGCATGTCATCAAGCGAGGGGGAGCGGAAACGCACATGCACGAATTCCCGTCCGGCGCCATCACGCCAGAGTTCAAAAATCAGCGCGCCGCCGGGCGGAGGATCATCGGCGGCAAACCCCTGGGCCTGCCAGTGCAAGCCCAAGGCGCCGCCCACATAGGCGATATTGCCGTCATGACCGACCAGAAGGGTGTAAGGACTGGCATCCGGATCAAACAAGGCCGCCTCAATGTCTTTCAAAAGCCCGCCAGCCGCATAGGTCGCCACGGCTTTCGGGCGGGCAATCAACCGGAATTCTTCGGCGTGTAGGGCCGACAAGGCGGTAATCTGCCTTTCGTTCACCTTGCCCCAGCCCACCTCAGTCATCGGGAAACCATTCGCGTATTCCAGCATAAGAATTTGCGACAGGCTGGAGGCCATCTTCAGGGCGCCGCTTACCTTTGGATCATGGCCACTGACATCCAGAACCGAGGGCATGTCGGTCAGGCTGCAAACCTTATCGGCCTCACAACCCGGCTGGCTTTTCAGGTTCAGAACCTCACTCAAAAGCGCGTAATCGGATTGATGAGCCTTATCAACGGCGGCCATGCCGCCCGACGGCAGCGCCTCGTCCGTCAAATCCTTCCTATCCAGTGGCGGCGACACCACATCCGCGTTAAACGGCGAAAACCGCGCATCGGCATGGCCTTCGCCGGCATGTTCCACCTTAAGACCACAGCCTTTAAATGCCGTGCCGGCGTAGATCTCAGCCGACCTGATTGTGCGCTGATCCGTATCCGCCACAATATGTATGGCGCCCGCCCGCGGGCAAGCCGGCCCCAATAAGCCTGTATAAGTCAAACGGTCGAATTCGGCGATGCGGGCAATGGCCTGCTCGCCGTGAGGGGTCAGGCTGGCCGGCGGCACAGTCCAGACCGGCCAGGCCTGATCGGTGAGTTCTCTCGGCAGAGGCGGGTCATTGTTCGGCCGCTTTATGCCGTGACGCATCAGGATGACCACCCTTTCGAGCGTCAGGTTTTTCTCCTCTGCAAAGGCTGCTGAGTGCGGAAGGGCCACCAGGCACAGGAAAAGGGCTGCGAAGGTCAGGATGCGGAATGGGATCATTGCGTGGTTATAGGGTTTGGGGGGCTGGTAAACTTATTTGCCCATGTGCCGGGCATTGGCGCCATATCGAGGTCAAGCGTGCCGCCTGAAACGATTTCCTTATGGGTTAGCCAGGCGCGGTCCAGGGCTTTGCCGTTCAGGCGCGCGGCGACCACATATATATTGTCGCCAGAATTATTGTGGGCGCGGACGGTGAAGCTCTTCCCGCCTTCGAGATGGATGGTACTGGCGGTAAAGAGGGGTGAACCAATATAGTAAAAGGGTTGTCCGGCATTGGGATAGAGGCCGATGGCGTTCCAGACAAACCATGACGACATGGCGCCGGCATCATCATTGCCGGGCAGGCCCGTATGTTTCAGACTATAGTTATCCGCCATGATCTGGCGAACGCGTTTTGCGGTCCTGTCCGGTCGACCGGCGTGAATATACAGATAAGGCGCCAGAATATCCGGCTCATTGCCCTGGGAATAATGGCCCGTATCAAACAGGCGGTCGAGCCAGCCCGTAAAGGCTTCCGCACCGCCGACCTTGTTGATCAGGCCGGAGACATCGTGCGGCACATAGGTTGAGTACTGCTGGCCGCTGCCTTCGTAATAGGGCGCCTCCCACCAGGGCGTAGACTTATCGGGATAGTCATAGGCACAGCTATAGTTCTCAAGCCACGCACCATCGGCATAGCGCGGATGGATGCAGCCCAGCTTGTCATCCCACAGTTTTTTCCAGCCCTGTGACCGCGCCAGATAGCGCGCCGCATCGTCACGTTTGCCAAGCTGGCTGGCCACCTCAGCTATCGCGAAGTCGTTATAGGCATATTCCAGGGTGCGCGAGGCCGAGCGCGGCTGGCTTAAGGACACATAACCGAGCTTGAGATAATCCTTCAGAACCCGGCCCTGAAGCAGCGGTTGATCGGATTCGACCTCCCCATCGGTCTTCAGCGCGGCATAGGCCAGATCATAGTCAAAGCCGCCCAAATCCTTGACAATAGCATCCGCCACAACAACATCGCCGTTCGATCCGCCCTGGGTCATGCCATTGGCGCCGGCGATGCGCGCATCCGGCAGCCAGCCAGTGTGCTTATAAGTGTCCAGCAGGGAGCGTATCATGTCACGCTGCCTTTGGGTCTCTATCAGGGTCAGCAAGGGATGCAGGGTCCGAAAGGTGTCCCACAGCGTGTAGAAGTCTTCGTAGTGGGGCTCGGTCGAGTCCCACCAGGCATTGTCGCCGCTCAGATCGTGGGGCATGGTTTCGCTGTGATAAAGCGCCGTGTAGAAGATGCGTCTTTGCGCCTCTGTGCCGCCGTCCACGGTGATTTTTGACAGTGCCTGGTCCCAAAGCCCCTGGCCACGCAGGCGTACAGCGTCAAAATCCCAGCCTGGCGCCTCAGCCGCCAGATGCGCCCTCGCCTTTTCCGCGCTGATAAAAGACACCGCGACCTTCACCTGGACGACGGGGTTTTGGGCAATGTCAAATCGCGCATAGCCTCCCAACTTGTGGGCGAAGCCCTGATCGATATCGTAATCGACCATGACGCTTTGCTTATGTGCCAGGCTCAGGCTTTGCGGAAGGCCATCCAGACTGCCGGTGCCGGGATGTGCTTCAAAGCTCCCCTGACTGGCCCTCCACGCGCCCACCTCCAGGGATGGCCGGTCAAAAACGGCATAGAAATAAATCCTGTAAGGCGTCGGGTTCCAGGCGCCTTCAAAACTGGCCCAGCCGGACAGGGTATGATCGTCAATAATATCGACATGGGAAGCGGTTGCGCGCTGGCCCTTTCCGCCCATTTCCACAATGGAACTGACATTCAAAATGACGTTGCCCGGCATAGAGGCCCGCTCGCCGGCGGCCGGCGGGAAGGTCAGGCGCATAAAACCGACCATGCGCGTGGCCGTCACTTCGGTCTTGATGGCTTCGTCTGGTGCATTACCCAAAACAACACTGTAATAGCCGGGCGAGGCCATCTCATGACTCTTGGCAAAGACCAGATGATTGGCACGCAGCGGGCCAACGGTCGGTGATATCCGGAAATTACCGTACTGACTATCACCTCCGGTGCCACTGACATGGGTCAAACTCAGGCCCATAATGGGGCTGCCTGAGTCATATCCATTGGTATCACCCCTGGTGGTATCCGGGCTGAATGTGACGAAGCCGAAAGGTATTTGTGCGCCAGGCACTGTGTTGCCGCCGACGGTTGACCCGCCATCTACGCCTATAAAGGGATCAACCAGGGCGGACAGCCCCTGCGCCTGTGCGGCCGATCTGGCGGGATCAGCCAGGGCCGTCCCGTTAAGCGTGACTGTGAATAACGCCACGAGGGGCAGGATCTGAAACCGATACATGTGTGAACCCTCTTATCTCAAGGCGCATATCGCTGCGGCGCACCGGCAAAGGTCAATTCGATGCGATCCAGCACCACGCCCGGATCGAGGGCATAGATTTTCACCACATGGTTGCCGCGCGACAGGCTTACCTTGCCCGCCTCACCCAGCGCCGTATTGCTCAGCACATTGCGCTTCCAGGTATCGCTGCGGCCGACCGTCTTGAAATCGACCGTCTGGATGGGACCGTCATCAACCTGAACACCGACCTTGAGCCCGGTCTCCGGCGACAGCGGATGGGTGGGCAGGGCAATCACGGTCAGGTCAGCCTCGCCGGCTGTGGTGGTAAAGACCTTGTAGCTCAAAGGCTTGGCATCCTGCGGCTGGCGATGGCCCGGCAGGTCGAGGCGCGAACGCAGGACGCGCCCCTGACTGCCGAGTTCATCAATCACCTCCCAATCACCCGAAGCGGTCGACGCCGCCGGGACCGTCACCCTCCGTTCTGTCTCCACGGCATTGACCGGTGCGGAAGGCCCGTCCACCACATCGACCGGCACCTTGAAGGTCTGGGCGCCGCAGGTGATTGCCATCTGGCTGGATTGCCCCTGCCCGCTCCAGTGGAATCCCGGGCGCGACTGCCAGCGCGACGCTTCATCGAGGGTCAGGCGCGTCGCATCGGCGCTGATACCGGCGATCGGCGAAATCGTTACCGGGGTATCCCCGGCCTCGCGGCTGTAGACCTCGACCACCTGATCGCCAGGCACGCCCCGCACAAAGGTCAGGCGCGGGAAGTCATGGGCATTGATCACCCGTCCGCCGGAAAAGGCCAGGTCACAGCCGGGCCGGTCCGAGGCGGCATAGTGCGGCCAGGCGGGCGGGGTAAAGACCGGCAGGTCTCTAGGCCGGGCATCCATCATATGGCGCCATTTGCCGTTTTCCAGGGCGTTGTAGGCGGCGGTATCGGCATCAATGCCGGCCTGCGCCGCCTGCGCATCCTTGACATAGCTGTTGGCGCCGGCGCGGCCGTCACGCGCATAAAGCGCCGCCAGATCAAGCGACAGGATACGCTTGTTGAGATTGCCGGCGCTGCGCACCGGGTAGAGCACCAGCTCGAAATAGGCGGCCTGCCGGTCCGCCGGCAAGGTGGCGCCCAGCGCCTCTGCCCGCTTCGTCAGGCGAGCATAGGCCGCCAGACGGGCCTGCGCCTCGTAACCGTCCTCGCCGATAAAGCCGTCGGTCTGCGGCCGAGTCACCGGCTCGACACCGTTCCAGCCGAGGAATTCCGGCCGCCGGGCAAAGGCCAGGTCGTAATAATCCATCAGTATGGCGGCAATTTCGGTCGAGCTTCCCTCATCGAACTGTGTCGCGGCCCAGCGGCGCAAAGCGTCGCGCGGCGGTGTTTTGAACTCATTCGCATCGAAAGCCAGGTCGAGGGCGTACTGCGTCAGAAACTCGGCGGGTTTGATATCGCCGACATTGAAGATCCATTCGCGCCGCGACTGACGCGCCCAGGCCTTGCCCATTTCCTCGGCGATCAGACCGGGATGGGTAGTGGCCAGCCAGAGATAATCGTGCGGCTGCCCCCAGTAGGATAGGTGATAATAGACACCCGTACCGCCGGGGCGCTGGATTTCTGCCTCGGTCGGCAACTGGCGGATGTAGCCGTAATTATCATCAGGCCACAGGAGCGTAATGTCTTCCGGCACCTTGAAGCCAGACTGGTAGGTATCAAGCACCTCCTTATAGAGCGTCATGGTCTGCGGAATTTTGTCGGCGGGCTTGCTTAAGGTCCGGCTCAGGATATCGCGTTCGCTGTCGAGTGCCATTTGCAGGCCCTCGCGCGCCTGCGCCAGTGTATCGGCGCCTTCCATCGGGGTATCGTGAACGCCGCGCAGGCCCACCGTATAGAGATTATCGAAGCCCTTGACCTCGGACACACGCTTTTGCCAGTAGGCCGTCATGCGGTTGCGATTGGTAAAGATATTGAAATCACCATCCTGCTTTTCGTTCCACTCGCCGAAATTGTTACGCATCAGGGCTTCGGAATGGGAGGTGCCCATCACGATAGCGTAGTCATTGGCCAGTTTCGGATTGGCCTTGATATCGTAAAAAGGCGTCGAGACATCGTGCATGGCCGGCCACAGGGTATTGGCCTTCAGCCGCCACATCAGCTCGTAAATCCGGGCATAGGTTTTCGGGCCGATATTGCCGGTCTGCGGATCGTAGGTCTGGGCTGCCCAGGGTTTCAGCCCCCAGTCCTCGTCATTGAGGAAGAGGCCGCGATAGGTCACGGAAGGTGCTTTCGACACAACGGGCGCAGCGGACACATGCAGGCGCTCGACGCGGCGCGGCGAGACATCGGCCCACCATTCCCAGGCCGATACACCCATTTCTCGCGTCAGATCGACCACGCCATAGATCATCCCTCTTCGATCGGCGCCGTAGATCAGCAGGATATTCTGGTGCGCCGGTGTGGTGATGACCACGCGTCCGTAACGCTCCCACGCCCCCGAAAGGGCCGTCAGATCAATATGATGGGTTTGCGCCAGTTGCTTCACCAGCGGGCTTTCCAGATCGCCGATCACCACACAGTCGGGCTTGCATGCCGAGAGACGGGTCGCGACGACCGGCGCCTGGCCCGATATCTTTTGCAGGTCACCGGCCAGCATCCGCGCCGCCAGGCCGGCAGTGGCGCCCTTTCCGCTGTAGATGAGACTGGCGACATGCCTGCCATCATAAAGCGCGAAATCCGGCGATTGCGCCCAGGCGCCCCCTGCCATCGTGGCGGCCATCAGGCCCACAGCGGACACACATATTCGCCGGCTTTGCTTCATTGACGCTTCCTCATCCTGGCCAGGGCTATTTTTCGTATTTCAGCGCAGCACCCCAAACTGATCGACCAATTATCAGCAGATCAGCATCGCAAAGGCAAGAGAAAAACCTGACGCGCGCTACGCAGCGCATTAAAATGACTCCACCCCTGAAAGCCTGATTGCTACCACCTTGATCATTTGGTCAACCAGTTATAGGGTCTAAAAAACATCGAATGCCGCCCGAAAAGGACTCGCCGTGATACAGCCCAGCCGCCGCACCCTGCTCCAGACCGCAGCCGCCCTGACGGTGCCGCTGGCTACCGCACCCGCCTGGAGCGCACCGCAAAAACCACAAGTCACTGATGATCTCGCCCCGCGCGAACGCCTGTCGCTGGATTTCGGCTGGCGCTTTGCCCTCGGCCACGCCACCGAGGTGCATCGTGATTTTGACTTTGGCCTCGACCAGAAGACCTTCGCCAAGCAGGGTGCCAATGTCGCCACCGCCGCGGCGCTCGATTTCGACGACGGCACCTGGCAACCGATAAACCTGCCGCACGACTGGGTAGTCGACCTGCCCTTCGCCAAGAACGACTATTTCATACCGCCGGCGAACCCAGAGGATGGTGATTCCGCCGCCGGTCATGGCTACAAGGCGGTCGGGCGCAAATTCCCGGAAAACAGTATCGGCTGGTATCGCAAGGTCTTTACCCTCAGCAAGGCCGACGCCGCCAAGCGCCTGACGATCGAGTTCGACGGCATTTTCCGCGACGCCACCATCATCTTCAACGGCTATATCCTGACGCGTCATGACAGCGGCTACTGCCCGGTAACCGTCGATATTTCCAACTTCATCAATGTCGATGGCCCAAACGTGCTTGTGGTCCGTGCAGACGCCACCCTGGGGAAGGCTGGTTCTACGAAGGCGGCGGCATTTACCGCCATGTCTGGCTGGTCAAGACGGCGCGCACCTATATCGATCAGTGGGGCGTCTGCATTCGTTCAGATACCACCGGCAAGCTGTCGATCGACACCGATGTAACCAATGCCACCGATGACGACCGCCACCTCCAGGTAGTCTCGACCGTGATGGATCGGGACGGCAAAACGGTCACGCAACTGACCGCCACCGTCGATGTGCAAGCCCGCAAGAGCGCCACGCTCAGCCAGGCCGGCGCCCTCTCCTTGGTACGGCTGTGGTCGCTGGATGATCCGCATCTCTATGCCGTGCATACCGAACTGAAGGATGGCGATACGGTCATCGACACCTGCCGCAGCCGGTTTGGCGTGCGCGACATCCGCTTCGACGCGAAAGAGGGCTTCTTCCTCAACGGCCAGGGAATGAAGATCAAGGGCACCAACAACCACCAGGATCATGCCGGCGTCGGTGTGGCCATCCCGGACGCCCTGCAATACTGGCGCGTGAAGCAACTGAAGGACATGGGCTCGAACACCTGGCGCTGTTCGCACAACCCGCCAACGCCGGAACTGCTCGATGCCTGCGATGAGCTGGGCATGATGGTGATCGATGAAACCCGGATGATGACCTCGACACCGACCGGGCTCGAACAACTGGAAACCCTTATCCGCCGCGACCGCAATCATCCGAGCATCATCCTGTGGTCGATAGGCAATGAGGAAACGGCGCAGCAGGGCACCGAGCGAGGCTTAAAGATCGCCATGGACATGCGCCGCCTGGTCAAGTCGCTCGACCCGACCCGGCCGATCACCGCCGCCATGAACCACTATATGGGCCACGGCATCACCCCGGCGCTCGACGTGATGGGCTTCAACTATCATGAATCGGACATCGAGCCGTTCCGCCAGCTTTACCCGGACATGCCGATCGTCGGCACGGAAACGGCCAGCGCGGTCTCGACGCGCGGCGAATATGTGCGGGACGACGTGAAGGGCTATGTGCGCGCCTACGATCTTGACGCCCCCTCATACGCCAAGACCGCCGAGGCCTGGTGGACGCTTTATAATTCCAAGCCCTATCTCTCTGGCGGGCTGGTCTGGACGGGCTTCGATTATCGCGGTGAGCCGACCCCCTTCAATCGCTGGCCGGAAATTTCCTCGCACTTCGGTATACTGGATACCTGCGGCTTCCCGAAAGATATCTACTATTACTACAAATCCTGGTGGCAGTCGGCTCCAATCATGCACCTCTTCCCGCACTGGAACTGGGAGGGCCAGGAAGGACAGGATATCGCGGTCTGGGTCCATTCCAATCTTGATGCCGTAGAACTGTTCGTCAATGGCAAGAGCGCCGGGCAGAAGACGGTCATGAAGGACCGCCACCTTGAATGGTCGGTGCCCTATGCGCCCGGATCAATCACCGCCTATGGCTACAGGAACGGCAAGGTGGTGATGAAAGAGACGCGCAAGACGGCCGACCCCGCTTATAGCGTCACCCTGACGGCGGACCGCACCGGCCTTAATGCCGACGGCCGCGATGTGATCATGCTGAAGGCCGAGGTGTTCGACCGCGCCGGCGTGCCTGTGCCGCGCGCCGACAACCTGATCCACTTCGATGTCGACGGCCCGGCCCGGATCATCGGTGTCGGCAATGGCAACCCAACCAGCCACGAGCCCGACCATGCCTCCTCGCGCATGGCCTTCAACGGTCTGGCCCAGGCGATCCTGCAAGGCCAGCGTAAGGCCACAGGCACCGTGACCGTGATTGCGCGCAGCAACGGCCTCGTCTCCGGTCGGTTGACACTCAAGGCGATGGACGTGCCCTTGCCGGTGGAACTCTAGGCAATGAAAAAGCCCCGGCAGATTTGCCGGGGCTTTTCGTTATTTGATCGGGGTCACGGCCTTGGCGGTCGGGTGGACCTCATTGATCGTGCCGTCCGGATTATAGGTCATCGGCTCTATCGCGATGGAGCGTTTATAGTCGCCGCCGCCCGGCAGAAGGCTGTTGTGATAGAACAGCCACGACTTGCCTTGGCGCTCAATGATCGCCTGGTGATTGGTCGAGATCGGCAGGTAGTCGAGGATCACACCGCGATAGGCATAGGGCCCCATTGGCGACTTCGAGGTGGCATAGACGATCTGGCCCGGCCAGCCGGTCGAGAAGCTGAAATAGTAGAGCCCGTTGTGCTTGTGGAAGAAGGGCGCCTCGCCGTATGTCTTCTTCGGATCATCCGACGGGAAGCCGGTGATGACCAGATCCATGATGGGACCATCGGTATGGATCATGTCGCGCTTCAGCTTGACCACCTTGGGCACGCGCGTGCCAAAGGCGAGATAGGCCTGGCCGTCATCATCGATCAGCACGGTCGGGTCGATCGGCTCGGCCCCGGCATTGGCATCGCGCGCCTTGTCGATCAGGGCGTCGGTCCGGGCATCGACAAACGGCCCTTCCGGCGATTTCGACACGGCCACACCGATCTTATCGCCTCCGACGGGGGCGTAATAATAGTATTTGCCGTTGCGATAGGCGGCTTCCGGCGCCCAGGCCTTGGCATCAGGACGCGCCCACTTGAATACCGTCACCGACAGGAAAGAACCATCGTCCCGCCAGTGGCCCAGATCCTTGGAACTGAAGACGCGCCAGTCGGTCGAGTCCCAGTACTTGCCGGAATTATCCTGATCATTGGTGGCGTACAGGTAATACCGCCCCTTGAAATAATGCGGCGACGGGTCGCCATTGAAACGGGTGGATATCGGTGCGCCAACAAAAGCCAGGGCCGCAGTGGAAAAGACAGCCAGTCCCAGGATGATACCTATTGCCGTTTTCAATTTGCTTTTGGTCTTCATAGTCTTGTGACTCCTGACGATTATGGTTTCATCGCCCAACGGCCGGGCTGGCTGCCCAGCGTCAGTTCAAGGGTGCCGCCTTTCGTGATTTGGACCTGCGAAATCCAGGGGACATTCAGCGGCCGGCCGTTCAGAGTGGCTCTCTGTATATAGATCTGGTCCGGGCCGGTATTGCAGGCGATGATCGTAAAAACCTTGCTGCTTTCCAGATGGATAACGGTTTTGGGCTGATGCGGACCGTGCAGATAGAACAGATCGGTGCCCAGCTTCGGGAACAGGCCGATACGGTTGAAGACGTAGTGCGAACTCATGGCGCCATTGTCTTCATCACCTGGATAGGCGTCGGCGGGGAATTTCTTGAAAATTTCATTGGCCCAGTAGGCGCTCAGATCGGGGCGGCCGACATTACTAAACAGCCACGGCGTCGAGAAGGATGGCTCGTTGGTAATGTCGATCAGGCCGGATGACAGGGCGTGCTGAAGACGCCTGATGAACATCTCGCGGCCGCCCATGGCTGCGACCATGCCGGGGATATCATGCAGCATGTCGTAGGAATATATCCACGCCGTGCCTTCGTAGAAACCGACATTGTTGTAGGTCTTGCCATCCCAGCCCAGCTTCGGGTCGATGTCCTGGAAGGCGCCGTCGGCCTGTTTCGGGAGGATAAAACCTTTATAGCCATCGCTTTCCGCTTTCGCATTCCAGACATTACGCCACATCTTCGAACGCGAGGCCAGCACCGCCGCCTCGTTCGCATGGCCAGTGGCTTGCGCCAGCTTACCGGCGTAGAAGTCATTGAGCGCGAAGCCGATGGTCGATGATCCCGAACGGGCGCGCTGGTTATCCGGTTCCGGGCTTTTGTCACCGACGGCGAAATAGAGCTGGCTCAGATAGCGCGGGCTGCGGCGCTGAAAGGCATTGAAATGCGTCACACGGTAAGCATCCGACCAGTTGACACCGGGCACGCCGCGGATCAGCCCCTCGCCAATGACATTATCGACCTCGTCACCGCCCTGCCCCACATGGTAGTTCCGCCCGGCGATAAAGGCGGTATCGAAAGCGCCGAAGCGATCGAAGGCATGGACGATGGAGGCGATATTGCCGGCATAGTCACGCGGGCGGATCAGCGACATGAGCGGAAATTCAGTGCGATAGGTGTCCCACAGGGTGTAGTAGTCGTCCCAGTGCGACGTACCGAGATCGCCATCGGCCTGATCGAGCGAGCGATCGCGCGGCTGGATGGCCGTGTGGTAAAGCGCTGTATAGAAGCGCGTCATATCCGCTTCCGGCACATCGGAAATTTCGATCTGGCTGAGCGAGGTGTTCCAGGCGTCTTGCGCAGCTTGACGCACGCCGTCGAAATCCCAGGCGGGGATGTCGTGATCCAGCAGGGCCTCGGCCTTCTCAGCGGAAGTGAAGGAGACGGCGATCTTCATCAGCACCGGCTTCCCATCTTGCGCATCGAATGACCACCACGCACCGAGCCTCCGATCGGCGGAGGCGGCGCCTGAGGTCGCACCGGACAGGGTTTCGCCGTTCTTGAAAATACCCCAGGCCTTCGGTTTCTGATCGACCTGGGCACAGAACCAGATATCGACCAGGGCCGGATTCCAGTACCCCTTTGCCTTCACATGACCGATGATCTTGCCTTCCGCCGGATAGAGCGTCACATCGGCCTGATCGGAGGCCACCAGCCCCTTGATCTTGCGCGTGATGTCGAAGACGAGTTGCGCCTGATCCGTCTGGGGGAAGCTGACGCGATAGATGGCGGCATAGTGCGAAGGCGTGACCTCGACGCGGGTCTGGTAGCGATCGAGCGTCACCGCGTACAGATCAGCCGCCGCCTGCTCACCTGACTTGGCGGACAGGTGAGCGGCCTCATCGAAGACCGGCGCACCGACCTGCGGCGATACCAGAAAGGTGCCGTAGGTCGTGACCCCGCCGGAGCCCTGCGTATGCAACTGGCCAAAACCGCTGATCTGTGCCGCCGGGTCGTAACCGGCATTGCTGCCGGTCAGGGTTTCCGGGCTGGGATGAATCGAGCCCGATGGCAGGGCCGGCCCCGGCACCGTATCGCCCTGATTGTCATTCCCCACGCCGACCATCGGATTGACGTAGGTGTAGAGCGGTGTCTGGGCGTAGGCCGGAAGCGTCCATAAACAGGCGACGGCGCATAACAGGGCGGTCTTCATACGTCTTTTTCCAGTTCTATCATTCAGGCGCGGTCAGGTTCGCGGCGCAATGTTGGGCAATGAAGTCGCTGTGGCTCGGCATGTAGTCGCAGCATCGCGCGATCACCTCACGCATCTCCGCCAGCCACTTGTTCACGGCTGCTTCGTCAAGCGTCATAGCCAGGGCATCAGGCGCCGCGGGCCGCAGGCCCTGCCCCCACATCACCGCCAGCCAACTCTGAATGCGGAACTGTTCGCCGGGAACCTCCTGAATACGCCCGCGCGACTGGAAAAGGTCCATGCGATTTTGCAGGCTGTCGGGAATGGTCATGGCAGAACAGTAGCGCCAGAAATCAGAGTCCCTGCGCTCGCCGGCCCGATAGTGCAGGATGAGAAAATCGCGCACAACCTCATATTCACGCCCCATATCCGCATTATAGAGGTCGCGGTCGGCATCGGAAAAGCCCTTGTCCGGAAAGAGATATTGCAGGTAGGCGATCGCCTTCTGGATCAGCATGATGGCGGTCGATTCCAGCGGCTCCAGAAAACCGGCGGCCAGGCCGATGGCGACGCAGTTCTTTTCCCAGACCTTTTTTCGTCGGCCGGTGCGGAAACGGATCAAACGCGGATCGGCCAGGGCCGGGCCTTCAAGATTGGCCATCAACTGATCGGCGGCCTGTGTCTCGTCCATGAAGGCGCTGGCGAAAACCAGTCCATTGCCATCGCGGTGCTGCAAGGGGATGCGCCACTGCCAGCCCGATGCGCGCGCCGTGGACCGCGTAAAGGGCAGAGGCGCGCCATCGCGGGCGGTCGGTACGGCCCAGGCGCGATCGCACGGCAGCCAGTGCGACCAGTCCTCGAACCCGACACCGAGCGCCTCGCCCAGAAGCAGCGACCGGAACCCGGTGCAATCGATAAATAGGTCACCATCAACGGATCGCCCCTGGTTCAGGGACAGACCTTCGATCGAACCGTCGGCCGTCAGCCGAACCTGCTCGATCCTGCCCTCGATCCGCTGGACACCGGCGGCTTCCGATATCTGGCGTAAATACCTGGCGTACAGACTGGCGTCGAAATGGAAAGCATAGGTGAGGTCCGCCAGCGGCGAGTTCGCCCCGGAAGGGCGCATGAATTTGCCACGCCGGGCAGCCAGACTTTGCAGATTATAGGCTTCAAGGGTATCAGACGGATTGACGAGCGCGTGCCGCAGCCAGACACTGTGAAATGGCAAGGGGCCGTAATCCCGGCCAGGCGCCCCAAAGGGATGGTGATAGGCGCCGCCGACCCTTCCCCAGTTGACGAACTCGATACCGAACTTGAACGTCCCTCTGGTGAACCGCAGAAAGTCGTCTTCGTCGATCCCCATGACCTGATTAAACACATGCAGGTAGGGCGTTGTAGCCTCCCCTACCCCGACAATGCCGATCTCATCGCTTTCCACCAGAACGATCTCAACCGGTGTCCCGTGCAACAGCCGGGCGAACCAGGCGGCCGTCATCCAGCCGGCCGTGCCACCGCCGGCAACTACAATTTTTCGGATAGGTTCAGGCATTCAGGCTCCTGTGGTTTCCCGCCCTTGACTACATCCAACGACAAAGCCTGGCGAAAAGCGACTCCAAAAAAGAGCCTGGCCCCTGGGGAAGGGAGCCAGGCTTCTGGGAAGGTGGGCGTCAATCGGGGAGATAGGGCAGATTGACGCCTGGAGGTCCCAAATGTGCGGGCAGTAGGGAAAGCCCACCCGCACGGTAAGCAGAACTAGAAGTTGGCCTTGACGGTCAGGGTGTATGTGCTGCCGTCGTAGTCGATCCAGCGAACCAGCTTGTAGTCGTTTTCGTATTCAAAGCGCTTCGAGTTCGTCATGTTGTACGCATCCAGGGATACGGTAATCCGGTCATTAACATTATATGACGCGGAGAGATCGAGCTGGCCACGGGCCTTGACCGAACGGGCGCTGCCGCTGTAGGTGCCGTTGGCATTGAGCGCATAGTCCGAACGCCAGTTATAGGTGGCGCGAACGCCCCACTTTGTGGTCTCGTAATAACCGATGACATTATAGGTATGTTTCGAGATGCCTGGGAACGGCGCCAGCGACGGGCTCTTTGCCTGCGTGAAGGCATAGTTGAAGTTGCCGCCGAAGTTCTTCCAGAAGCCCGGCAGGAAGTCCAGGTTCTGCTGGATGTTGAACTCAAGACCATGCACATAGGTCGGCTTGTCCAGATTGTAGCTGCCGGAGGCGTAGATGTAGACGGTCTTCGTGCTGCTGCTCAGGCTGGTGGCGATACAGTTTGTGCCGTTCCAGTTAAGCGCGCCATACCCCCAGTTGGAGCCATCAGCCGGGCACAGAATGGCCGGATCGCTGGTGCCGGCAATGCGTCCCGTGATCTTCTTGTCGAAATAGGCCAGGGAGATCAGGCTGTTCGGGCGGTTGTACCATTCCAGGGAGAGGTCGTAGGAATCGGCCAGATAGGGATGGAGCTGGTTATTTCCGATCCTGACGGATGCATTGTCAATTTCCATCGATGGCGTCGATGAACTGCCGTCACGCACGGGTTGCCCGAAGATAGAAACCGGAGAATACTGGCGCGCCTGCGGACGGACATAGGTCTTGTAGTAGGCGCCGCGAAGAACCAGATTTTCCTGGATATCGGCCGCAAAGATGGCCGACGGCAACCAGTAATGATACTTATTCTTGATTTCGTGCAGGCTGTAATTTGACAGTGAGCCTACGCCGTCAGCAAATGCAGAGGTCTGGTCGAGCGTTTGTATCGTGTTGGCCGTGTCTTCATAGCGCACACCGAAGTTACCGCGAACACGATGCCCGATGATCTGGGTGTCGTACTTGGCCTGGATATAGGCTTCGGTGAGGTCGTTGCTGTTGGTGTAGTTGTAATTGGCAAAGGCGCCATCGGCATAGAGGATATTCAGACCGACGCCGGACAACCCGCCACCTTTGTAAGCGGTCACCGGCGTCACGGCGGACAGGAACTTCTCAGGGTCGATAACCTGCCAGTTCTTGGAGATAGCCGCGTCGCCGTCCATGAAATCATCGATCGACGGGGCCGCCATGATCATGTCTTGCGTGATCTTGGTCGTATCGATACCGTAAGCCATGTTACGGAAGCCCTTGGACTTGAAGCGGTTCTGCTCAAGGCGCACCCCGCCCTGGATGCTGGTGATCGGACCAAGCTCTACAAAGCGTTCAAGATCGAACTGAGCCGAATTGACCTGATTGTAGGCGTAGCTCTCGGAACCGGAAATGTTGAGAGTATAGGCACCATCCGCCGTATTCAGATTCTCCGGGTCGCAAGACGTCCAGTTCCATGCGTTTGTCACGAATGTAGCGGATTGTTGGCAAGGCACACCACCTACAACGGTAGATGCTGTTGCATCGTGGAACGCATAATTGAAAATGGCGTTCTGCGGCGTCGGCGTAACGGCGTAGTTGAAATCGCTCAAGCTGCCCAGGCCGGTGTTGAAATTGGCTGTAATGCCGTTTGTTCCGCCCGCGTAATTGGGATTGGTCTGCAGATCGAGCTCGGTCTCAAGCGACGAACTCAGGCCGTTCGAAATCGACAGAACGCCTGCCGCACGCCACTTTTCATTGCGCCAGTCGGCATTGGCGACGAGCCCCTTGGACTGCTGATGTTGCGAATACAGACGCGTCGATGACTTGGCAGGGAAGTTGGTCATCGTGATGTCAGGATAGAGATAGCGTCCGTCGGAGGTCGCCACCGGATCGCCATTCGTGGCCACAGTACCCGCGCCATCCCACATCGAGTTGATCAGGAAATACTGCGTCGTCTTCGGCAGGTTACGATCGGTATAGAAGCCGACGATACCGAGCTTGGTTTCGTCATTGGGCTTCCATTCCAGTCCGGCGGAGCCGGTCCACAGGTCGCCCTCGTTCACGCGGGTATACTGACGCAGGGCGCTGTCATACCAGGCGCCGGCCGTACCCTTTGAACCCGTCGTGCTGTTGACGTAGGCAGCCGCGTCAGCATCGCTCATGTTCAGAGCGCTGCCCAGAGAGCGACAGAAGGCCGTTCCCGAGCTGGTGCAGGCCGTCGGCGAATAGAAGGCGCCGTATTTTGACGCAAAATCGCTGGCGGAAAGCCCCGTCCCCTGAGCGGTGAGAACGCTGTAGGTGTTGAAACGCAGCGTATCGCGGCGGAAGTTTTCGTGCTTATAGGCAAGCGTTCCGAAAACGGCGAGCGTCGGACTGATATGCTTGTTGTAGCCCAGGGTAAAGGCCGGCGACGACAGCTTACCAAGCGTATTATATTCGTAGGCCGCCTTGGCGAAGCCGCCATCCTTGCGCGACAGGGCGGGCGCAATCTGCATGTCGATATTGCCCGAAAGACCGCCAGACTGGGCATTGGCCATGGGCGACTTCTCGATCATGAAGGCGCTGAAGATGTCCGAATTGAAGGCGCCCAGCGGACCGGAGGAGTCGTCGCTCAGGGAGGGCGGATCAGCAAACGCCTGGCCATTCAGTGTGGTGCGGGCATAGGAACCCGGCATACCGCGCAGGTTGATGGTGGCGTTGCGGCCTTCGGCTTCACGGTTGATCTGGACGCCCGGCACGCGCTGCAGGGCTTCACCCACGTTCAGATCCGGAAAGCGCCCCAGACCGTCCGAGGAGATACCGTCGGTAATTTCGATATTGTTACGCTTGGACTTTACTGCGTCCGCATAGCTTTTGCGGAAACCGGTTACCACGACTTCGGTCGTATCTGACGGGGATGCCTGAGCGGTCGCATCCGCTGTGCCTGAAGCCGTTTGCGCAAAGGCCGACGAGCCGATCAGCAAGGCCGCTGTCGCCGCTCCTGCCAGGATAATGTGTTTCTTTAGCATTTTTTGTTCCCTTTATTCTTGATTATTCTGAAATCTGCGCGGTAAGCCCGCAGAATTCAGGTTGAGCCAATACGCACGCCCGCCGCAGTCGCGATGGACCTTATTATCGCCCCCGCAATTTGCAGCCGGCAGATCACACTAGAAAACTGAATTCATGGCACGCGACACATCAACCAATTTGACGGTCTCGCATTTCACATCGTGCATGTGGTCGGATACCCGCCGACCGATCATGCCTTCTTACCAACTAGCCTGACTCACTTATAAGCATTTCGGCGAACCCTGTTTGGTTTATCTCTTTTGTCACACAATATATGCTTTTCGCAAAATAGATCAACCAATATTTCTTGATATCGCCCTCCATTTTTTCCAAATTGGTTGGCCAAAAAAAATTTTCCCATTATAATTCAAATTATTAAGCCACCTTCAGCCGCTTCAAAAAATTGACACACTCTTGACGAATTTCACAAATTGGTTATCCAAATACCCCACACTGTTGAGTTACAGACCAATGTGAGCGATAACAGCCCACACAAAAACAGGATGGACCGCTGAGATGCGACACCGCGTCATTCAGCTTACGGTCGATAAACAGGGCGAAATTGGATGACCGATTCGAAAAAAAAAGCCATTGTACGTGCCTGAGGGACACGCCATATTGCCGGCGTCCCGTGCGGGTGATGCGAACGCCCGCACAGCCAAGCCCGCCTTAACCCCGAAAAAGGCCAAAATGATCACATCCCCCGACAAGGAACCGCGCTTTTACCAGGCTGTGGGCCAGGACCTGATCGAACGCATTATGGCCGGTGAGTTCAAGGCCGTGGAACGCCTGCCCAGCGAACGCGAACTGGCGGCGGCCTACGATGTCGGCCGCGCGGTCATTCGTGATGCACTGGTCATGCTCGAAGTCAAAGGCCTTGTCGAGGTCCGCCAGGGCTCCGGCATCTATGTTACACGCCGTGCCCGGGAGGCGCAGGCCCTGAAACTGAACGACATCCCGGCCAGCCAGATGCCGGAGGCCCTGCCCGCTGCCGGTCCGTTCGAATTGCTCCAGGCCCGGCAATGGCTGGAAAGCCATATCGCCCGCCTGGCCGCGACCTATGCCACCGATTTCGACCTTAAGGCCATTTCCGAAGCCTACGAAGATCATCAGCGCGCCCCTTATGGCGAGGTCAAGGAAGCCATGGATATCCGCTTCCACCTGACGATCGCCCGCGCCACGCAGAACATGGAACTGGTGGCCGTCGTCCAGCAACTGCGCAATCGCCGGGAAAACAATCCGCTATGGGCGCGCCTCAGCGAGCGTATCCGCGACCCGAACTACCGCGACCGCTGGGTTATGGACCACAACGAACTGGTAGACGCCCTGATGCGCCGCGACCCGGAAGGGGCCTATGTCGCCATGTGGCGCCATATTGAAAATGTGCGCAAGTTCCTGGAATCCCAGATGAATGACGGCAGCGAAGCCGGCTGAGGCACAGCAGAATAGGTATGCGGCGGGCCGCAAAAGCCGCCCACCGCACCTCCGGCCTAGTTCAACTGCACGACAACAACAGACTTCGACGGAATGTCGAGGGTCAATTGGTTGCCCTTGATCTTGCCACCCGTATAGTCGACAGGCGCGACCGCGGCCTTTACGCCAGGCAGATTGGCGGCATCCATCTTGTCCGCTGTGAGCACCTGGCCGCCAACCTTGGTCACCTTAAGCCCGCTGACATCGACCGACAGGACGATATTGTCGACCGGGTCCATATTGGCAATGCCGATATAGACGTGACCGTCCTTACCGCGCGCCGCCGAGGCATTGAACGCGGGAATAGTAGTGCCGCCGGCGCTGTATTGCGGCGCCGTAAAGGTCAGAGGCAGGGCCGTCGCGTCCTGGAAGGGCACATACATCTTGAAAGCGTAATAGGTCGGCGTCAGCTCGATCTTGTCCTTATCGGTCAGGATCATGGCCTGAAGGACGTTGATCGTCTGGGCGATGCTGGTCATCTTCACGCGGTCAACATGGTGATGGAAGATGTTGAAATTGGCGGCAGCCAACACGGCATCGCGCAAGGTATTCTTCTGGTACAGGAAGCCGGGATTGGTGCCCTTTTCCACGTCATACCAAGTGCCCCATTCATCGACGAACAGGCCGACGCGCTTTTGCGGGTCGTACTTGTCCATGATCGCTTCGTGCTTGCTGATGATCTCTTCCATCTTCAACGTGCGTGAGAAGGTACTGACCCACTGGTCGGTGCTGAAGCCGGTCGCCGCCCCCTTAGCGTTCCAGTCACCGGTCGGCAGGGTGTAGTAATGCAGGGAAATGCCATCCATCTCCCCGCCCGCCATCTTCATCAGAGTATCCGTCCATTCATAGTGCTCGGCATTGGCGCCCGAAGCGATCTTCAGGCCCCGATTGGTGTCACTCTTGTGGAAAAATGCCTGGAAGCGGCGATATTCATCGGCATAATATTCCGGACGCATCTGGCCGCCGCAACCCCAGCTTTCATTGCCGATTCCCCAGAAGGCCACCTTCCACGGCGCGTCACGACCATTCTTGCGGCGCTCATTGGCCAGGGTATCGTTGCCCGGCGAGGTCATGTACTCCACCCACTCGCGCATATCCTTCGGCGAGGAAGACCCGACATTGACCGAGAGATAGGCTTCGGAGCCGATCTGGTCGATGAAGTCCATGAATTCGTGCGTACCGAACTGGTTGGTTTCCGGCGCATCGCCCCACCAGTTGTTCTTGCGTACCGGGCGCTGGTCACGCGGACCGATGCCGTCGCGCCAATCATATTCATCGGCGAAGCAGCCGCCCGGCCAGCGCACGACCGGTACATGCAGGTCCTTCAGCGCCGCCACAACGTCGCTGCGGATGCCGCGGACATTGGGAATCTTCGAGTCCGGCCCGACCCAGATACCATCATAGATGCCGCCGCCCAGGTGTTCGGAGAATTGTCCGTAAATATAGCGGCTGATCGTGCCGCCGTTTTCGTCCGCTTTCAGCGCCGCATCAGCGCGCAGGGTATCGGCATTGGCAATCTGAAAGGCGCCCGCCGCCAAAGCAAGCGACAGACAGGCCGTGGAGACCAGGGATCTGAATTTCATATCACATTTCCTCTATTATATATTATAGTCAGACAATTTAATCGAAAGCCATGACAGGCGCAATCGTTAATCAGCGTCTGCCGGTGATTATTGCGAGCGGCCAGGGTTGCTGGATAAAAAAGGCGCCTCTGCCGGTAGCCGGCAAAGGCGCCCAAGAGCCGATCATCCCAGAAACCCACCCGGCCGGAACCGGAGGGGTAAACGCTTCCGACAGGGTGATCGGCGGCAGTTTCGCAAATATGTGTGCCTGCATTTCATCAGTGCTGGCTCAGTTCCGCGACCACATCATAGGCGTCGCCGCGATAATAGGAGTGGCTGAGTTCGCAGGTCCGGCCATCGTTCAGGAAACCGCGACGCTCGATGAACAGACCGGCCTCACCCGGCGCCAACTCAAGCTTTTTCTGCCTGTTCCGCCGCCAGTGATATCGCTCTCAGGCGCTGCAGGGCGCGCACCGGACGATGCCCGGTCAAATCCAGGGCGGCGTAAAGCGAAGAGGTGATCAATCCGAGCGGTGGCAGGCAGAAGGCGGGAATGGTGGTGTATTCCAGCGCCATCAGCGTATTGTCGGCATAACGCAGGCGCACAAACCGGCAGACCTCCGAACCAGGCGACAACCCCAGGGAGAGCGATTCCTCTGGTGTGACCGTACCGCGAGTCTTGCTCAGCCATTCCGAGCGCGGCGTGCTGCCGCGCGCCAGCATATCCTCGCTGAAGGAGGACAGCTTGGCGAAATTCTTCTCCAGGCGCCGAATAACAAAAGTGCCGGCCCCCCGGCGGCGCGCGATCAGGCCCTCCGCGGCCAGTCCCTCGATCGCCTTGCGGACCGTGATCCGCGCAATGTCGAAATCCTCGGCGATCTGCCGCTCAGCGGGCAGGACATCATTAACGGCCAGGGCGCCGGTATGGATGGCCCGGCGCAGGCTGTTCTGCAATTGAATATACAAAGGTGCGGGATCTTCGCTTGCCAGGTTTCCCAGCGTGTCACGCAAGGACAACCGACCGGTCAGGTTGGAATGGGGGACCGATGTATTCATCTGTTCAGACCATTATCGGCGCCGTGGGCCAGCAGCAGCGCCCCTTCCACGGCATCCTGTTCGGCCGGCGTCAGCAGGCGTCTCGCCTCTTCTCCCAGCCAAGGCAGGATCGGTTCGGCCAATCCGCCGACCAGGGCGATGCGTGAGGCGCCGATATCACTCAGACGCGCGATATAGCGGCCAATATCATCGGCCACATCCCGCACAAGTCCGGTAGCGATTGGGTCACCGGCGTCTGCGGCTTCCATGATCATGGGGGCGAGCGTGCCGAAATCGCTGGGCGTGGCCGTGGTGACGAAGGCGATGACGTCGGCCGGATTGCCGCCGAAGGAGGCGATGACGTCGCGCGTAAAGGCGCTGGACGGCGCGATCTGGTCATAACCACGCAAGGCCGCCCGCAGGGCCGCACGCCCAAGCCCAGCGGCGGAGCCATCGTCCCCCACCTCGAAACCCCAGCCGCCGACAGCATGGCCGACACCATCCACGAAGGCATAGCCGGCGCTGCCCGTGCCGGCGATCAGTATGGCGCCGTCGCGTCCGGAAAAGGCCCCAAGGCAGGCGGCATGGGCGTCGCTCGCCGCGTAAATGCGGCCAAAGTCCGGCCCGGAATCGATCGTGACCTGGGCATTCATCTCGGTGGTAATGCCGGCCAGTCCCATGCCAATGTGGATATCCGGCAGATCGGCGTGGGAAAGCTGGGCCTGCGCCAGGGCTTCGTCAACGGCGACCATGATATTCTGCCAGACCGTGACAAGGCCCAGGCGAATATTGGAGGCACCGCCCAGGCCTTCGCCGAGAATTTTTCCGGCCCGGTTTTTCAGGCGGGCGCGACATTTGGTGCCGCCGCCATCGATGCCGATATAATAAAGGGGCGTATTGTTTTGTAACATGATAGTAAACTCAGATCTTGATAATGATATTCTTGCGGTCGAGCAGATAGCCTAAGCCCCAGCAGACCAGCATATAGGCGACGGCGCAGGCCAGAGAACCGAGCGCACCGGGAACAACCGCCTGGAACAGGTGAATGCCGATCCAGTCATAGAGCCCCTCTCCGCCCACCTTGATCATCTGGAGCACGGTGACGAACAGTTCCGAGAACAGATAAATGGCCAGCGGATTGCGCCCGAAGATTTCGAAGAATTTAGTGCCGCGGGTTTGTCCGGCGATCTCGACATAGCTGATCAGTCCACCCAGGATCACCAGGTCGATACCGATGGTCAGCAGCACGAAGGAACTGGTCCAGATGCGTTTGGCGAGCGGGAAACCGAGGCTCCACAGCAGGCCGACCGCGACGAACACCGCACCGCCGATCAGCAGATTGCGCACCAGAAGCGACTTGTTTTCGCTGCGGCTGATATAGCGTCCTGCCAGATAGCCGGCGATCACATTCACGATGGCGGGCAAGGTGCTCAACAGGCCTTCCGGATCATAACCGTGCCCCTTGCGGTACATATGGTTGATACCGAGCACCGCCTGATCGAGCAGTGCGCCGGCATTGCCGAGCGGCGTCAGTTGCTGGCCGGGTACGCCGAACATCATCAGGATCGACCAGTAACCGACCAGAAGCAAAACACACAATGCGATCAGGTATTTGACCGACAGATAGCGGCAGGCAATGGCGGCAATGCCAAAGCACAGGGCGATGCGTTGCAGCACGCCCATGATGCGGGTCTCGCCGATTGGATTGAACACCCAGCTTCCGTCGGCCTGCTGGTGGACGAACGGGAACCAGTACATGAGGTAGCCGAGCAGGAAGATGATCGCCGTGCGCTTCAACACCTTCAGCAGATAGTCCTGGTGGCTGACGCCAGGCTTCATGGCGAAGCTCATGGCGTTGCCGACGGCGAACAGGAAGGACGGGAAAACAACATCGGCCAGGGTAAAGCCGAACCACTGGGCGTGTTGCAGGGTGGCGAAGGGTTCCGCTCCGGCGCCGGCCGTATTGACGACGATCATGATGCAGACGGTCAGGCCGCGGAAGACATCCAGGGATTTGTAACGCGCGGGCTTCATGCGCAGGCCTCCAGCAGGGATTTGACATCCGCCAGCGGATCGGCAGGCACCTGTCGGGTGTAGGTGGTATCGGCCTTGACCCACTCATGCTCCCAGTCGGTGATGGCGGCCGTGAAAGCGGCCTGATCGAAGGGCGTTTGCGCGACGACCGACTGACGTAAAGCGCTCAGGAACTGCGTCCATCGCGGCAGGTAGAAGTTGGCATAAAGCCCTTGCCAGGCCTTGGAGGCATAGTCGTTGAGATTGCCCTTGCCGCCCCACACCGTCACCTGCGCCTTGGCGTTTTCGACATAATAGGCGCTTTCCGCCGGCGTATCGCCATAGGCGCGGGCATCGTCGATCCAGCTCGACAGGGTTTCCTGCTGCGTGCCCAGCAGCGCATCGACGCGGCGGGCCAGATCGCTCAGATGCTTGACGGCCGCATCGCCGCCCGCCAGATCACCGGCCTTGTAAGCGGTGATCGCCGCCTGCAAAATGGAATCGATCTCAAAACCGGCCAGATGGCGCACAGCATCGATGATATCGTTACGGAACAGCTTCGAGCCGGCCAGATCTGGTGCCAAGGCCAGGAACTGCTCCACAGCCTGCTTCAGCAATAGCGGATTGCCCGGCAGCGGCGGAAATTCCGTCGCGTCTATTGTGGGGCGCTTGAAGAACAGATAGGCGCCGGCGCGGCTTTTCCACCAACGCGGCGTCCAGTAGCGCGTCTGGTAGACGGCGGCTTGCAGATTGCCCCAGGCCGCCAGCAGGGCCGGCGAGGTCTGGCCATAGCGGGCGCGGGTATAGACCTTGAGCCAGTCGGCGGGCGCCGCATCTTCCCAGGCCAGGTCATAGAGATATTCATAGACGACGCTGTTGCTGTGAAGACCTTCCGGGAAGACACCGAAGCCCGCGAGATTGCGCGTCTTGTCACTGCCCCTGATGGCTGCCAGATCGGTGCGGTAAAAGTCGAGATCGCCATAGACAGGGTTGGAGCCACCGTAATTATGGACATAGCCGTATATCCAAGATTTGCCCTTGAAGGCGTCGGCGCGGGTCCAGACATCGGGGTAGCGGTCATTGCCGATATCCAGTACCATCAGCTTGTCATCAGGCACGCGGCTCAGGAAGGCGCCAATGGCGTCGCTCGACCAGAAGTCGCGGTCGGCGCCGAACAGCCAGCCTTGCATCACCCACACGGCATCGGGCCGCGCCTGACGGATCGACTGATAGATCGCCGCGCCATAATCAGCCGAACGCACCGCCTTCACCGCCGGATCTACGGCCTCGGCGGCTTTCGCGTTAGCCGTGGCGTCGCCATAGGTGGCCTTTGCCGCATCGGAGCCATCGGCGGAAATTGGCGGCAGCATTTCATTGAAAGAGTCGGCGAGGTAATATTGCCCTTCGCCATAGGTTTCGGTGTAAAGCGCGATGAAGCGCCCCGCCAGTTTGGCAAACAGGGGATCGGCCGGATCAAGCCAATAGGTTTCGTGGAAGCCTTCCCAGGCGCGCATCTTGTAAATCCGCGCGTCGGGATGTTTTTCGGCGAAGGCCTTGGGCACATAGCCGCCGAAGGCTGGCAGGATCGGCGTCATGCCCAGTTCGCGCATTCGCCCGAGAATGCGGCGTTGCAGGTCGCGTTTCTTGACGATCCAAGCCTGTGGCACCGGCGTGTCATAGCCTTCAATATTGCCCATGCGTTGCCAAGGGGTGAAGGCCGGCCCGGAGAAATAGGCCGCCAGTTCAGCGTCGCTCAGGCCGTTTTCCCGCCACAATGCCTGCCAGACAAATTCCTGACCTTCCATGGCCAGCGGCATATCAATGCCGTGCAGCGCCATCCAGTCGATCTCGCGCTCCCAGCGCGGCCAGCCCCACCAGGGCGTGGTATAGCCGAAGGTGCAGGTGTTCATATAGACGCGGTGGCGGAAGGGCGTCTCAACCCGGCGCTCCGCTGTGGCCGGCCACTGATCCGGTAATCCGATACGGTCGCCTTCCCAACTGATATCGGCCAAACCGTTTTGTTTCAGATAGCTGTAAACCCCGCGCGTCACCGCCACGGGACTTGAACCGGTCACCATCAGCTTGCCGCCACGCGCGGCCACGCTGTACCAGGGTCGTTGACCGGACATAGGAGACAGTTTGAAAATAACCGATTTTGCCGACCTGCCGATCAGTCGCGTCAGCACACCACTGGCAGCCGTCGCCTCACCGGCCTGCGCAGCTTTCCCCGGAAGCAGCGCCAGGCCGGCCAGGCCGAGGGACTGCAGGAGCGCCTGGCGACGTGAGAGCGGGTAAGGCATAGGCGAAATCCCAAAATCCATTCAGTATAGACAGAAAGTCCGGACAGCGTAATGGCACACATTACACTGTCCGGGTTTGACCCGCGGAGGGAAGCAGGGGGAGGAAATACTTTAAACCTCTCCCAACGGGCCATGCATGACGAAAGCGCGGGGCTTAGATGGCTACCTCACCCCGAGCGCTCGCCTACATCTTGTATTGAAGGCTGATATAGTATGAGGAACCGGTGACGCTGGTCATCTGCCAGCGGCTCTCGATGTCCTTATATGCCTCTTCCTTCTCATTGGTGATGTTGAGCGCACCGAAGGACGCGCTGAGACGGCTGTTGATATTATAACCGAGTGTCAGGTCGTAGAGGGTGCGGCCGCGGATCGTGTGGCCTTCACGTGCGAAGAAGCTTTCTGCACTGGTCTGTGTATAGGCACTGCGGTAATTGGCCGAAAGACGGGCGCTGAAGGTCTTGTTTTCCCAATAACCTGTCGCATTAAATGTGTTTTCCGACAGATTGGCGAGATGGAAACCGGACGTGCCCTTGCTGGATGGCTCGACGTGCGTGTAGTTGCTGGTTACACCAAAGCCCTTAACCGGAAGCCACTGGTCGAACGATTGCTGCCAGTTGATTTCGAAGCCCTTGATCTTGACAACCGAGGTATCGTTCTTTGTTTCAGTTATGTCGTAGATAGCGCCCGTCGTAGAGACACAGTCGCCATCACTGTTGGTCGAAAGCGCCGTTCCATCGAAAGATGCCGGACAAACCAGGGATGAATAGGTACCGTTCTTGACGTCTTTCAGGAAGCCGGAGAGGCTCAACCCGTTGCCATCACCATAGTACCACTCGATACCGAGATCGAACTGGTTAGCTGTCAGAGGTTTCAGGGTGGCTGCGCCCAGCGCAATGGTATTGACTGTTACACCGTCCGAATTCGTGCCGGTGCTGATCGTCGTCGCCAGATTGGAATTGGTGTCGAGAATCGGACGGACCAGAACCTTGGCCGCCGCCGCACGGATAAGCAGGTCAGGCGTCAGGTTGAAAACAAAGTTGGCCGACGGCAGGACGTTGTCGTAATCGGTTGGCGTCGAATAGGTGCCCGTTACCAGCGAGACGTTCGAATTCACTGGATTGGAACCTGACGCCAGATAGCCGTTCACCAACTGTTTGGTATCCTCGTAGCGGATACCGAGATTGCCGTGGAATGGCACGTTGAAAACATCGCCCTTCAGATTGGCCATGGCGTAGACCGACGAGATGTTACGGCTGACGCTGTAGCTACCTGTTGGATCGAAGACGGTCGGCACATTGATGCCCGATGCGGCCAAAGCCGCCCGGTAAGCGACGATATCCGGCACCGCCCAGGTACGGTCAACCGAATCCGCGCCATCCAGGAAGTTGTCGACGATCGTGGTTGATACAGGGCTGGCCGGCGTATCGGCGGCCGACAGGCTTCCATCAAGATCACGGCGGGTCGAATAACGCGACAGGGTATCGCGCTTGACCTTGCCGCCGAAGGACACCGAGCTCAATATGCCCATGTCGATCCAGCGCGTGGCATCGAACTGGGCAGCGACCTCGTCGGAAATATTGGCGTGCTGGGCGCCGTCCGGATATTCGTTACGCGTCAGAAGCGCGCTGTCATAGGACGCTGCGTCGGACAGATCGTTCGACGTGGTGAATTGGATATCGTTAGGGTCGCTCATATCAAGGGTCGACGAGGCGATATTGATGCCGAGAATGGCGGCCTCTTCGGTCAGGTAAGCCTTGCCCTGCGTATAGTGCAGCACACCCTTGAGGGTCCAGTTGTCGAAGCCTGTCCACTTGACAGTGCCGGTCAGGGCCTCGCTTGACAGATTGCGGGTTTCCAGTTGACGGTTATTTTCCGCGGTATAGTTGGTCTGGGTCGTCTTGAGGGCGGTCAGGCCGTCACTGTCCTGGGTCGTGATATTGCTCTGATTAAACAGGAAAACCTGCTGGATAGTATCATAGCGGGTATTATCTTTTGAATGGATCGCCGAAAGGCCCAGTTCTAGGCCGGCGACCGGCCTGTACTGAACGGCAACGTTGAACTGCTGACGCAGAGTGTCACGATCAATGCGGCGATAGCGGATACGGCGAGGCGTATAGAGTGTCGTTCCGTCGGCATTGGCGGAAGTAAACCAACGGTCCATAAACAGATAATCGGCGCGGTCACTCAGTTCCTGGTAATTGGCGCCGAGGAATACACCGAGCTTCCCACCGTCAAACTGGTCAACATAAGAAATGCTGGCTTTTGGGGTTATCCCGCCCTTGGCATTGTTCGCCTTCTGCCCCTTAACCGAGACAACCAGTTCGCGGCCCTTCTTATCGAGCGGGTGAACTGTCTCGATATTTACAGTGCCGGCCAGACCGCCGGCGTCCATATCTGCGGTTGGGGATTTGTAAACCTGAATGCTGCTGGCCAGTTCGGTTTGAATAATGTCATAGCGGAAGCCGTCGTTAAAATCGGCACTTGCAAAACTTTGGCCGTTAACGGTCGTCATGGCATATTGCGGACCAAGCCCACGAATACTGATTGTCGCGCCGCGACCATTGACGTTCGCCATTTGCACGCCCGGAATGCGCTGGATCGCTTCGGCAATGTTTTCGCTGGGGAACTTGCCAAGGTCTTCAGATGAAATACCGTCAGAGACCCGCGTGTCATTCTTCTTGTTCTTCAGAGCCGAGGCGAGGCTTTTGCGAAAGCCGGTCACGACCACTTCGGTGGTATCATCGGCGGGCGCTGCGGGCGCGGTCGCTTCCTGGGCCATGGCCGAAGAAACAGTGAGCAGGCCCGCGAGAGCCGTGCTGAGTAAAGCGTAGTTCTTGAACGTCATAGTCTATCCCCTTTTAGATTAAGTCGCGAACAGCCGGCGTTTAGGTATGCGTGGGCCGGTCTGTTTCTGATGTGACAGGTGTCATGTTTCAGCCTTCAAACCAATTTGGCGGGAGACGATACCATTAGGACCGTATTGGAGCGCCAATTGTAAAATCGAGACTATGGCTGGCAAATTGGCCTGTCAATTTCATTATTGGCAGCGTGACATTTTTTTGTCGAGCTCTACAGATTTTAAATTGGCTTAACAGTAAGATGTTTTCCGAATTATCCGGATTTAATATTAAATTTTAGGTATTTATGCATATTTAAATAAGAAATCTGACCAATTTACAGCCCGCACATTGGTCAACCTCTGTGATAAAAATACTATATTCATCGACCAGATGGGCAAGAAATCGCACCAAAATTGGTTTGCCAAATTCATTGGCCAACCAATATCGCCAGCCGGACCGAAAGTTGGGCATAGGACCACCCTTTCGATTCCTCGTCAGAGAGACCTGCGCGTCACGACCTCGCAACCGCGGCTCGAGGTTAAGAGACAGGCGAGAATGATCTCCTGTTCGGCTCTGATGCAGCAGATCAGCGCTCTAAATGCCATTCTCAGAAAGGGCTCTAAATCAGACGCCGACCTTCAGCCGGCGACGACCGGCACGGACGCGGCTCCCTGTCTTTTCCGCGTTGCCTTCAGCCAAGCCAAAACCTTCGCCACCGGAGAGCAGTTGCTTCACGGCGTCCATGTGCTGCCACATGGTGACATAGGCGCCATCTCCATCACGGTTGCGGACGGCGCTTAACAGGCGGGCGTGATCCTGAACCCAGCGGTCACGATTCTGGGCGCTGTGCAATCTTGGGCCTGCCGCTTTCCAGAACGGGTCGTTATCCCGTCGCATCCATAATTGCCCAACCATGATGGTCAGTTCTGCGTTCTGCGTGGCGGCGGCAATCGCCATATGCACCTGCAACTCAAGCTTTTCCCTGACATCCGCAAAGTCAGCCCGGCCATAATCATCGCACGCCTGCTGGATATGAAGAATATCGTCTTCAGTAACCTGGATGGCGGCCAGGCGGGCAATATGGCTTTCGAACCACTGGTGCGCCTGCATCAGCTCGAAAGGTCCGCCGGCAGGCAGGAGTTCCCAGGCCGGACGTGCCTTGACCTCGACGACCTCAACAGGCTGTATTTCATAGGCCTTGCGGGTGATGTAGATTCCTGAGCCCTGGCGGGATTGCACGAGCCCCTTCACTTCGAGCATGACCAGGGCATCACGAATCACGGCCCGCCCGACGCCGTAGACCTCGGCCAGTTCACGCTCGGTCGGCAATTTTCCGGAGGCCCGGAATTCACCGGTGCGAATGCGTTGCAGCAGGGAATTCCCAACGCTCTGATACGCGCGGACCTCCTTGTCTGCCTCAGTCTTTGCCGTTAAAATATCACCCGTCTCCGTCATGCCTGTTCGCCCCTGTCGCAAACTCTGCTTAAATATCCCGCCATCCCCGCCGAGGGCACTTGTATCTCAATTCTACACTATATCGAAATTGGTTAAGCAATTTCAAGCGGAGATGACCTCGCTATCCACCATAACGTACATTGAATACCGATGTGCATACTGACCGAAATGACAGAAAAAAATGCCATACTCAGTGCCAAGCTAAGGCTAAGGCCTAAATGCCTGGCTTTTGGGTAAGGCATCATTGAGCTTGACGGTCACTGCCGCCACGCTCTGATGGAAGATCTGGGTGCGACAACCTGGCTGGGCGGAAAATGCCGCAAAATCAATACGTTCTTACAGTGGTTCACAGACGAAAAAAGCGGTGCAATTGCACCGCTTTTTTCGTCTAAGTCATTGATTTGAATGGCGCACTCGGAGCGATTCGAACGCCCGACCCTCAGATTCGTAGTCTGAGTAATTTGTCAGTGTTTTCAAAGCAACGAATGCGCCAAGGTTGTAACCGAATTGGGCGAGTTCGCAAGCCTGCTACATCAGGTACAGCGGTGCCAACCACGTCATAAAAGCATCGCCTGTGGCGCGGCGGGGCTCAGGTTTACGCCTTTTCCGATCAGCAGCTCTTTCGCGGCCTCGCTCCGATCGGCATTGCCCACCGTGTAAACCGTGTCGACCGACAGGATATCCGCCCAGGCGAAGAGCGCGCGGATCTCGGGCGTGTCGTTTATCGACATCAGGAACATGCCGGCAGCGCCCTGGAGCTTTGCGGCCAGGCGCTCGAAGTCGCCCCGAATGAACAGGCCGTGGCCATAGTCGCCCTCGCAGCCCCAGTAGGGCGGATCGAGATAGAATAGCGTACCCAGCCGATCGTATCGTGTGATGAAATCGAGCCAGTCCAGGTTCTCGATCACCACGCCCTGGAGGCGGGTACGGATGCGCTCGATGCGCGGCTGGATACGCGCCAGGTCGAAATTATGCGCGGCCGTGGCATCGACACCGAAGTTCTGACCGGACACCTTGCCGGCGAAGGCCAGTGTCTGCAGATACAGGAATCGGGCGGCGCGTTCGACATCGGTCAGATCCCGATCGCGCGTTTCCTTCAGGCGATTGAATTCGTCACGCATCGCCGGCCGCCAGCGCAGCTCGCGAAACAGCGCCTCCGGATGCCGCTGGATCACGCGGTATAGGTTGGTCAGGTCGCCGGAAATGTCATTCATGACTTCGACGGCTGGCCGAACTGCCCGACGGAGGAATACGCCGCCCATACCGACGAACGGCTCACAATAGGCCCTATGCTCGGTGGCGGCCAGGATAGCGCAGACGCGTTTCGCCAGGAGACGCTTGCCGCCGAGCCATGGCGCCGCCGGTTCGCAGGGCGAAACTGGATTGAGAACAAAATGTGAACTTTTAATTGACATGGGACCCTCGTTAAGGAATCAATGCAGCCGCCTGTGCAGGCAGGGCGGCGGCGTACTGAAGGAACAGACGTGCACTTTTGGCACGCCGGGCGAGGGTCTTGCTCGCCGTTTAGGCGCGTTGGCGCGCGCCGAACCCGCCCGAGGACGGGAATTGAAAGGGATAGGTTCGATGAAGTGGCCACGCACCGAAAACTGGAAGGCCGAAACCATGCTGAAGGACCTGCATCCGGATGAGGTGCTGACGATCATGCGGCCGGGCCAATCAACTCTGCACCTCACCGTGCGCGAACTGATCCATGAGGCCCGGATCAGTGGCACCCTGACGATCGAGCAGGTCGAATGGGCATTTTCAGACCGGCCGTTGCCCTGCAAGACCGGATCAGGCGTTCAATGAAACTCGCTGACCCACCGCCACCCGCCTCGCGCCAGGTCATAGCCGAGATCGACGCCGCCCTGGGCGAATTGCCGGCCAATGCGCTAGATGTCTATATCGATCTGTCGTGGCCGCATTATCAAGAGCTACTCGCCATCAAATGCTTGAGTACCGACGCCATGCAGATCCGCAACTGGGGGACTTGCTACGAGAGACGTCCATTGAAAGTTTATCGCGGATATGTTCTTAAATACTACCAGTACGGCCACAGCCTGGTCGTCTACAGTAAACCGGACGGTTCTATAGGCGGTGTCCGGATCGCTTATGACAGGGATGCGGATGACTGATACAATTCAAAAGACCATAACGGCCCTGGACGAACGCACCGTGGACCGCTTCAACGCCGTTGCGGCGCTGGTCAACGTTATCGATGATGCCTACCCAGGGCAGTTCTCAGCCGACGAATTGAAGGAGGTCGAAACTTTCGCCGGGCGGGTCGTCGCCGATCTGGAATCGGGCAGCATCGATACCTATACGGCGGTCGCCTCGATCGATGAGGCCCGTATACTGGCAGCCGCCGGCGTGCCGGACTTTCTTGACCTGATTGCAATCGGTGCGGAATAGCGCTTGGCCGACGGAATGATTTACCGCTTTTACGACTACGAATCCCGCGAGGAGCTTGAGGGTTTCATAGCACCCGCCCTTGCCATCTGCCCGCGAATTGGTGAGGTCGTGCGGGTCATTATCGACGACCGCGCCGACCTCGGCTTGCGCCGGATCGCGGACATCGAGCACCAGGTCTTTGCCGGCGCCACTGAACTCGATGCGCGGCACCTGGTGCTTATTTATTTGGCGTAATCCGGCGCGCCAGGCGCTGCGGAATAATTGCCAATTTTCCTGAAAATATAACCATTTCCGCTTGCCTTACCCAAATAATTTGGGTAATGTCATTTTACCGGGAACTTCCCCGGTGACCCTAGAGGAGAACGCCTATGAAACTTCGGTTTCGGTTCTTTTTTAGAAAGTCCCTCAAGCGGCTGGTATTAGATTTGACCATCAAGATCAGCCACCTGAGAGACCTCTTCTAAAGGCGGGGTGGGTGGCGGAAACGCTACTCACCTTGCCCTAGGGATTATCACGGAAAGGCAGAAAATGCAAGATTTGACACCAATGACCCCGGACGAGGTGAAAGCCTTCCGCGCGGCTATGGGCTGGTCACAGGCGGCGCTGGCCAAGGCGGCCGGCGTTACCAACCAGACGGTCGAAGCCTGGGAGAAGAAGGAAGCCAAAGGCTACTGGCGGTACGTCTTCGCAGCTCTGGCGGCCGGGCTGGAGCCGTGGAAGTCACAGTCCTAAATGCGTGCGTATCACGGCCGCCAATCCAGCCGCAGCAATATTGGTGGACACCTTGCCAGCGAAGCCGCCAATTTTCTTAAGAGACTCCAGGATCAGGCTGGGCCGCTTTTCGCCAGCCATCTCCACCTTCAATTCGGTTAAGGCACCGGCAACATCTGCTCGTATGGTCTCGGGTAAGCTAGGGACCACGCCCTCAATCTGCTCGACCAGGTCCGTAATATCGCCCATGTGGAAGGAACCGGTATTGCCGATGACGTTCCCGTCAACATCACCTTGCATGAGACTACCAACATTGCCCGCAATATGGTTATTATTGATAATTTGGGCAGTTGGCAGTTCAGATTTTTTTCTTTCTTCTGGCGTGAACATCAAATTTTCCCCACGTATGCCAGCCTTTTCCATTTCTATTGTCCACTTCAATAATATATTGCGGACCTCACTAGTTACGCCTGAAAAAGCGCCTGGGGAAAGCTCTACTCCAAACTGTGCGACATTCGGAACAATCTCATCGAGTGCTTTTGAACGGAAGTCATCCAGAATATATATCTGATTAGTACCGTCGGCGCGCAGCACTATGTCTTCAATCGCGGAAATCCTCTCGTTGAGATAGACTTCAGATATTAAATTTTGGATCTCGCTATTCTCCAGCCTTATCAAAATCCAGCGTCCTTGAACTCGCCCCTTAGGCAAACCATTCAAATGACGATAGTCAGGCAGGTCTCTGGGCGCACAATCGTATCCATCAAGCTCGCAATCAACCCAGACTTGGAACTCATCGAGATCCAACTTCGCCGCCGCAATCTTTGCGAGACGCAATGCCCTAGTAACCGGCTGGCCATCGTCAAGCACCAAATTTTGAATTTGATTTATAAGCGGCACATTGGTCATAGTTTACCTCTCTGTCCCTCTGTATGACGCTGTCGCCTTAAGTTCGCAATAGTTTAAAGCGAACCAAACGCTCTCACCCCTTCGCTACCAGAAGGAACACCACGCCGATCAGTCTGACCTCAGATGGCATCAGGGCGCTTATGCCGCCGAAGCCGGCCTTGATTAATTGGCCTTAGCCATTAACTGTCACTTGTCAAACAAATGGGAGCCCATAATGACCGCCGCTTCATTGGTGAACCAAATCCAATCCTCAGCCCGTAAAACACCGGAAGCGGGGACCTCGGCCGCAGATATTCAACGGGCCTGGGAAGATATTCAAGTTTGCATCGACCGCTTAAATGACATGTTTCTGCTGCGGAAACATAGCTTGGACAATAAGCCATCCCATGGTGAAAGTGATCAATACTGGAGTGAAAAACTCGGTAATTTACAAATATTTGCCGAGATGGCCCTGAAGCCGGAATCACGCGAAAGCTATGGTTTGCCACAGATCGAGGAAAATATTTCGCATTTCGGTTATTTAGTTGAACGCATGGCTCGTGGCAATTTGCCCGCCTGATATCACGGCCCGTGCGGCGGCGCGCCGCCCTTCATGATGACCTGGTAGCCGGCCCATAGCAGGGTAATCACGCCACCCAGAAGTGACGTAATCAGCGCCGCCAGGCTGAAGGTCGCCACGCGTTCGGAATAGGTCCGGGTTTTGCGCAGGTGGGAAAAGTCCTGCTGTATTTTGATCCGGGCCTCGGCCGTCGAAATATCGACCCCTAGCGAGGTGAAGGTTTCCCGGATGCCGGCCTCGCTGCCCTTTCGGGCGGCGCGTTCCAGCATCTCCTCCAGGGCGTCTTCGCTAAGCGTTACAATGCGCGTGCGCGGTGGCGTCATTCCCCACCCTTCCCGTCGTCCTGGCCTTTCCGGATCACCGTCACCAGCGATCCGCGCTTGCCGTCGCACTGGACGTTGCCGCCCAGCGTATCGAGCCCGACGCCGGCGATCCGTTTCGTGACGGCCGGCATGTCCGCGAAGTGCTCGTTACGGTTCAGGCGCTGCGGCAGGCAGGACACCAGCGCCGTCGACGGGATGAACAGCGGCGCCTTCGGAACCGGCTTCGGCCCGATCGAGCACGCTGTTGTAGCCATCAGCGAAAGCGCGCCAATACTCATCAGGATCAGGCGCATTGATGATGACATAGCCCTTGCCGGTGAGGTCCGGCACGCAGGTCGGTGCAACAGGCTTCGGCAGGTGGTCGATCCGGCGCTTGGCGGCATCGACGGCGGCTTGAGTGTCCTTTGCATGAGCGATAAGCTTTCCTTCCTCGGCCTGGCCGACCGCGGCGTTTGTGATGGTCTGGTGGGTGGTTTCGGTCGCGGCCGCCGCCGTCTTTTTCAGGTCGCCGGCCTGATGCCAGGTCTGGCACCAGAAGAAGCCGATCAGGATGCCGGCGACCAGGGTGATCAGGATGATGACGGCGCTGGCGACGGCATCGGACAGGCTGGTTTTGTCTTCGGTCATGACATCCCCTTGGTGCCATAGTGTTCCGGCCAGTCCGCCAGAGGAACCGTGGTGCTTTTCAGCTCATGATCGCAGTCCGAAAGGAACTCGATCATCCCGTCCTTGATGAACAGGTGGCACAGCGTCTTTTCCGGCTGTTGCCACTCCGGGTCAGTGTCCGCCGGAATGAAAACGCGCACTGAGGGCTGGACCGTGGGGCGCTCTCGGTCCCCATTCCACGACCAACCCCGGCCGCCACCGATGGTGAAGGCATGACCGCTCTTGCAGCCTGGGCAGTAGAAATAGTGCTGGACGCCGCCGTTCGCGTTCGGCGTGTCGCAGATAAGAATTTTCGGACGCATCACTGATCCTCCAGCGCTTTGTGGTTGGCGATCGCCATCAGGTCGGCCGGCGAGCGATTGAACAGGTCGCCGGAGGTCATCAGCTCGCCCTCGAACTGGCGACGGGAAAGCAGGCCCGGCATCTGGCGTTTGACCGGGCCGCAATGGGCGTGCGGGTATTTCGGGTTGGTGCTGGGGGCGCAGGAATAGAGCCACATGACCCGCTCGGCCGCGGCGAAATCGCCCGCGTTGACATAGCGGACCACCGAGCCGTTGCAGGCGCCGGCGATGCCGATATTGGCGGCGAAGAGGGTCAGGCCGATCGATTGCGCCTGGTTCAGCGGCTGGGTGACGCAGCGGTTCAGGCCGGCGCGCGTCGCTTCGAGGATATGATCGGTCACCTGCCGGCATTGCGCGGCGGTTAGCACCAGCCCCTTGCGGACCCGCATCACCTTGCCGTCATAATAGATCAGCCCGGTGGCGCCGGCGCAGATCGTCCAGGGCTCGCCTTTCGTAGCCGGGTCGGCATAGGCCACCAGCCGGTTGCCCTCTAGCCGCTCATACTGGCCATAGCCCCAGGCCGACATGGACATGACGCACCCGGCCGCGCCAAGGCCCAGGGCGGCTTTCCTGACCGCTGCCCCGGCCGTATCCCCGATCATGGTCTTGAACCAGACGCAGAAGGCGCGGATCTTGTCGATCACCCACTTCTGGCGGATGAACATGGCGACCTTGCCCAGGATGATCAGGGCGAAGCCGACATCGAGGCCGAAGATCTTAGGCACGCGCGCCTGGAATTCCGGCGGGAGCTGGTTCCACAACGCCAGGGCCTGGTCGGGCGCATACTGGAAGAAGGCGAGCAAGGCGGCCCCCGCGGCGACAAGCCACAGCGACCAGCGCCGCATCGCGGCCTGGATATCGAACATTGTATTCCCCTTTTTGGATTGATTGCGGTCAGCCGGCTTAGCCGCCGGTCAGGGCCTTGGTGATCGTCCAGGCGCTGATCTCAACCGGCTCGCCGGCCGTCAGGTCCGTATCCACCAGGATCAGGTCGGCGCCAGAGCCGGATTCGCCACAGGTGCCCTGGTCGAATTGCGCACCGCCCAGATCGAGGGCGCGATAATAACCGGCCGTACCGGTGGCATCGGCAGCATTATCGCGGGTGATCGGCTCGGCCGTCGCTACCACATCGGCGCCGTCCGCCGCCGAATTCAGGGTAAAGGCCGGATCACCGAAGGTCAGGGTGGCCAGCAGGGTGCCGGTCGGCGCCGTCTCGGTGTTGCCGGGCGCAGCGCCCGAATAGATTTTCAACGAGCCACCATCGAACATGGAGAGCTTTGCCGACAGGATGGTCCGGGCGGCCGCATTGGTCAGTTTGGTCATGATAGTCCTTTCAGGGATTAGGCGGCGAGCGCCAGGGTAAAGGGAGGCATTGGCCACACTGGCCGCATTGGTGGCCGTGGTGGCGGTGATGACGCCGGCGGACGACTTGCCGCCGGTGATGACGGCCAGCCCGCCACCCTGGCCATCAGTGACGGTCTGGTCGATGCGGGTGGTCAGGCTGGTCAGGTCGGCATTGGTGACCGATGTCAGATTGCCCGTCGCCGCCGCATCGCGGTCATTGGCCAGGGCATTGACCACCAGGACCGGCACCGGCGCGATCGGCGCCGGGAAGCTGACCGATGCGGTGGCGGCCTGCACCTTGCCGGCTTGCGCCACGATGCCCCGGATAGACGCCGCCGTGCCATTGGTGGTTCGCAGCGACGGCGAAACCACCGAGCCGGTTTCGAGCTGGATGTCGGCGATCAGGATATCGACGCTGTCGGCCGCCGCGTCGGATACAATGCCGATATTGTTGTAGGTGTAGGTGCCAGCATCGGTCGTGAAGGTGAAGCTGACCCGCGTCCAGGCCGTGGTGACCGTCTGATCCGGGCTCCACTGACCGAATTCCGTCGCCCCCTGGTTGCCAAACCACCCGATGGCGAACTTCTGGGTGGCGGAGGTGCCGCGCGCCCATATGGACACGGTATAGGTCGTGTTACCCGCCAGCAGGTTCAGGCCGGTCGTCGTCTGGGTAAATATGCCGCCGCCATCGTCCTGGTTGACGGGAGCGGTGATCGTCAGGCGGCAGCAGGTGGTGACGCCATCCGGACCGATTGTGGCATTGGTCTGGATGTCGCCGGCATTGAACTTCGTCCAGAAGCCCGTATTGGTGAAGGCATTGGAATTCTTGATCAGGTTGGTATAGGCAGTCGTATTGACGCCCCGAACTACCAGCCCGCAGGCCGTCGTATGGTCGCCGGAATCGGCAATCGAGACGGTCGTTTCCGTGCCGTCCGATACCTTCCAGAAGACGGTAAGCCTGACCCCACCCGCAGCAGCGGCCGTGCCGGTCGATTGCGGCGTCGAAGGCAGCAGCCCCCAGCCCGAGGGCGTGGTGACCGCCTGGTTGGCCGATTCCACAAAGAGCAGCAGCAGATCGTTCGACGCCCGCCCGGAACTGGCGAAGGTGGGTGTTATCGCCCCGGTGCCGTTGACGAAGGGCGCCACGCCGACATATGTCGGCAACACGACGCCAGAACTGCCGGAAGCCGTCTGCACCATGGCGCCGATGGCTTGGGCCGCCGAACCCTCGGCGACGGCGGCGCCACTGGCGGCCCAGGTCATGGCGCCGATGGTCTGCGAAGCCTGCCCCCTGGCCACAGCAGAACCCGCCGCCGATTGCGCCAACGCCGCGAGGGTCAGCGCCGCCTGTCCCTTGGCGACTTTTGATCCGGCAATGGCCTGCACCAGATCGCCGATGGTCTGGGCGGTCAGGCCCGTCTTGACCGCCAAACCGGAAGCCGCCTGCATGACC
Organism: Asticcacaulis sp.; assembly: GCA_024707255.1. NCBI lineage: Bacteria > Pseudomonadati > Pseudomonadota > Alphaproteobacteria > Caulobacterales > Caulobacteraceae > Asticcacaulis > Asticcacaulis sp. The sequence goes on from JANQAC010000001.1 coordinate 224,937, forward strand.
GCCGCCGAATCCTGCGCCGCCGCGCCGGTGGCTACGCCTGCGCCCTGCGCGGCCTGGGTAACACCGCCGGAAAGCTGGTCGCCCGAAGCGACCGCCACAGCGCTGCCGGCGGCCGCCTGGGCCATCCCGGCCACCGCTTGCGCTGCCATTCCCAGCCTGACGGCATGACCCGCCGCCTGTTGCATGAGCGGCGCGATTATCTGGTCTGCCGACGCCCTGGCTATCGCTTCCTGATAGGCTTCCTGAAGCACCGGCGCGATCACCTGCGCAGCACTGCCTGTGGCGATTGTCGAGCCGCTGGCCGCCTGATCTATACCGGCCACAACCTGCCCTGCCTGCCCCAGAGCAACCGGTGTGCCTGTGGCGTCCTGAACCATGCCACTGACCGCCTGGTCCGCCGCTCCGCGCGCCACGGCCCGGCCGCTGGCCTCCTGCCCCAGAGGCGCGATCACCTGGTGGGCCTCACCGGTCATTCCCGCTGGCGGCGTCACCTGGGCCAGAACCTGCATCGGCACGGTCATGGCCACGCGGGAGCGTACACTCAGGCGTGACGCTTCGACGGCCGGCGCCAGGCTTACTGGCAGCCGGACCGTCCGCCGGATCAGGACAGCGGGCATGGTCAGTACCGCGGTACGAACCGCAGCGGATCCGGCTCACCGCCCAGCACGGCCTGGCCGGACAGGTAGCCGATAAGCTGGAGCCGGTAGAGACCGGCCAGCCCCTCGCTGGCGGCCGCGCTGAAGCTGCAGACGACCTCACCGTCGACGACGGCGATCTGGCTGTCCTGAGACGTCAGCGCGAAGGCCACCGGATCGTCCGGTCCGGATGCCTCCGCCGCCTTGCCGCGCAGCGACCAGGTGTAATCACCCGGCGCGATATCGGAAATGCCGCCGTCATCGTCGGTCAGGCTCAGGGCCAGGCTGAAAGCCACCCCGGCGATGCGGTCTACCAGATGTCTCATTAACCCACCTCATTGGCGCGCAGCGCGTCGAAATAATAATCCATGGCCGGGATCGACTGGTGATCGAAGATCAGCAACAGGTGCGTCGCCCAACTCGGCGGATAGAAGCCCTGTTCCATGGCCGGATCGGCGCTGTCATCGTCGTACATCGTGCCAAAGCCGCGCTGGATCCATTCGAGCGAACCGGTTTCCGGCACGGCGATATCGGTCTCGCCGGCGAAATTGACCTTCGGCGCGTAGATCGGCAGGCCAAAGGCGTCATGACCGATCACCTTCACCCAATATTCGCGGAAATAGATCGTCGTCGTATCGTAGCGCGGCACGTCATCCGGGATCAGGATTCGGAAATCGCCCATCAGGTTGCCGCCCTTTGTCGGCAGCAGGATGTGCAACGGATCATTCTTGCTGTAATCGGCGCTGGCCGCCTTGGAGATTTTCAGGCAGCGCGTGCCGTCATAGGCATAGGCCGTGGTGACCGACACCGTCGTGATCGAGGTGTTCCAGCGATCGATCTGGGTATGATCCGGATGGGCGAAAACACCGCCTTCGAGGCCGATATCGTCATGCCCGCCATAGAAGGGCGTCGCTTGCGGCTCGAAATAGCCGGCGCCGGACAGGATATCCATGACCGGGTTGGCCGAAAGCATGAGAGGCCCGATATTCGGATTGCCCTGTTTCTGCAGGTTGGTGATCCGCAATATGCCGGGCCCGCTGGAAACGAAGCCGGTGGCCGATGACAGGTTATAGATGGTGCAGTTATCCCAGGTCATGGCTGACAGGGCGCTATCGAGCTGGACCGGCGGCACCGGCGCGGTAAAGATGCCGCCGGCGCCGAGGAAATAGACCTGGCTGCAATTGATCTTGCCGCCGGGCTTGCAGTGGAAGATCGGAACTTCTGCCGTCGGTGTGTTCTGCTCGATCCGCGTCAGGCTACCATTGACGATACCGGTATTATTGATGATCGCCCGGTCGTTGTAGTCGACGGCCGTTTGCAGCAGGTTGACCTCGGCGCCGCCATCATTATCGATGCCGACCGCGTTGTTATAGAGCCCGCCGCCCCGCCAGCGGATATTTTCACCGGCATTGAAGGACCCGATGCGGTGGCGGTAGCCCGTGTGGTTGCTATAGACATTGACCTTCTCCAGCTCGACCAGATAGGCGCCGTCCGAGGTCTCGATGCCATATTCAAAGCCGGTGACCACGCAAGAGGCCATAGACTGGACGTTGCCGTCCATATTGGCGAACGACTTCCACAAGACGCCCGTAATGCCGGAGTCGTAACCCGGCCCTGATATCCAGACCCCCTCGAGCGGCTGCATGATGGGATAGTGGGAGGGCGAGCCATCCCGCGTCATCAGAACAGCGCAGTTCAGCAGGGCCGGCTGGATATCCATATAGGTGACGTGCCAGTCGGCCCAGCCGCCGCCGCTGAAGGTAAACCAGGTCGTGACCTCCTCAGTGACCTCGAAATCGAAGGTCATGGTGACCGTATCGGTGGACGACACCGCGGCGACGTTTGGCCGGGTCGAGCCATAGCGGCCGCTGAAATTGGTCCCCACACCCGGACTATCGGAGAAGAAGGCAAGGCCGGCAAAGGGGATGGTCGGATTGTGATGCGCATAAGAGCCGCCATGCGCGGCGGTATAGGTACAGATCGCGGTATAGCGGCCCGGCGTCAGGGTGCGGAGCTGGCCGAACTGGAAGAACGGGCTGGTGCCGTCGGTGCGGGTATCGATGCAGGTGGCTTCGCCGCCGCCGAAGGTGGCGTCATCATGAAGGCCCGGAGCGTAGGTGTCAGCATTGATCCAGGGCGTGCCGGTCGTGAGCGCGAAGTTATAGTCGTCGACCAGGTGCTCATCGGTCGTCTTGGCCACGATGTCGGAGAAATCCCACCAGGGCCCGGCGGCCTCGACCCAGCTAACGCCGGAGACAAAGGTCAGGGGTAGATGCGACACCGCATTGGCGTTGCACATCTTGTATGTCTTGGCGTTAGCGGAAATCTTCAGGCCGGAATAGATGGCCTTCTGCCAGGCCAGCCAGTCCAGTTCCTGATCGAGCGAGATCGCAAAGGGAAAGACAACCTGAAGGGCTTCAAGCGTATCGAAGACCTCGGACGCCGGATGCGAATTGCCGTCTCCGATTGCGCCGAAGGCTTCCGGCGCTGCACCCGACATATCCATGATCATGCGCGGGATCGACGGCAGATAGAGCGTGTTGCCGCTGCCATCGGTGACCGGATAGCGGCCATCGCCATAAATGCCGCCAAAGGCCGTCCCCGCCGACCAGTCGCGCAGGTTCTTGTTGGCGTTTGTCAGGTTGTCGAGGAGGTAGAAATTGGCGGTGATCTGGTCGGCCTGACTGACCGGCGAAATGCTGAGTAGCGAGCGCAGGAAGGCTTTCAGCTTGATCGAGGGCGTGGTGCCGCCGAAATCGATGCGCAGCCGGCCATAGCGATGGTGGACTCCGTTATAGACCGTGTTGACAATCGCCTTGTCCTGGGGATTTAGCGCCGTCAGGTTCCAGCTTGCCGCGTCCCAGCTCGCGCCGGTGAAGTCGGCGGCGGTATTGGTCTCCAGCACCAGATGGTAGGTTTCGTCTTCATCGCTGAGATCGAGTTCGGACGGCTCGAAGGCAATGAAACCGCGCCACTGCGTCGCCCCGAAATCATAGGTGCGCGGGCTGCCGCCGACATGGCCATAGGCCACCATCAGGCCGCCCGCGACATCGGGCCCGGCAAAGCCCGCCGGCGGCGCATAGGCAAAGGGCGTGGCGCCGCCATTGATGGTGATCGAGTCGCCGGCATTGTAGAAACCGACCGCCGGATAGAGGACCGTGCCGAGCGCCGAGATATCGAATTCCGGCGACCAGGTCGTGCCATCGGGCGTGATTTTGACCGTTTTGGCCGACGAGCTGATCGCCATGCCCCACACGGCGCCCGCCGTCCATTCAAAGCCATTGAGGAAGGTGGTATAGCCGCCGGCATTGATGCCGAAGCCGGTCTGGTGCTGGGGTGCATGACCCACCCGGTTATCCGGGCTGAAGAAGCCGCAGGTGTTCACATCGGTCAGATAGGTGTCGTAATTGGTCGCGGCGGCATTGACCAGGCCGAAGCCCGTGGTCGAGTCGGTCGGGTTCGGCAGGGCGTTGATGGTGAATTCGAGATAGGCTTCACCGGTGATCGCCACCGGGCCGCGCGCCATATGGAAGGCCGGCCCCGCGGCGTTGGTGGCCGTCATGTTGCCATCGGACAGCGTGATGTTCGCCGATTTCGGGCCGAAGATACCGGCCACTATGGCTGTGGCCGGGGCATAGGCCGTCGCGCCGTCCTCCAGCCAGAGGGCGTCATCGGTGGGATGAGGGAACGCCATGGCTTATTCCTTTGGCACGATCTGGCCGTCCACGACCTTGAACGACTTGTAATCGCGCGGACCGTCCGGATCCTCGACCGAGGGCCAGGGCAGCATGACCGGATTGACCGTGGCGCCGGAGGTGAACTGGACGATCGGGCCGCTGGTGCTGCCCGGCGCGTCTGGCTGATAACAAACGTAAATCATGCGACTTTCTGAATGCCCTTGACGAAGAGGGTGGCGGCGACGTTTTCGACCGAGGCCCCGCCCTTCCATTTGATTTCCACGGTATGGGCGCCGGCGGCGGCGGCGCGGGTGTTGAAGAGCGGCACGGCCACCTGCGTCCAGTCGCCCTGGACGTAGGAGGTCAGTCCGCTGAGCGAGCCGTCGATATAGATCCACACGTTCCAGTTATCGTCGCCGCTCGGGAAGCCCTGGATCAGGGCGCCCGACACTTCGATCGTGCCGGCCACATCGAGGGTGACCGTGGTGGCGCAGAGCGTATAGATGGTCGAGCCGTCGCCATGGAAAAAGGAAACGGTTTCGGCCTCGGCCGGCACGATAAAGGTATTGAGGGCGATGCCCTGGATGGTGACGGAGTCATCGAATATGGCCGCGCCATGGACGCGGATATCGGTATTGAAGCTGAAGACGCCGCCGCCGTACAGCATGACCTGGATCGGATGATCCGGATCGGAGGTGTCGCCCACAAAGAACTTGCTGGCGAAGACGCCGACCTCGGACGTGCCGGTCGTATCGTCCGCCCCGGCATAGACGCCGGCAATATATTTCCCGGCCTGAACCTTGACCATGTATTGCGCCTTCAGCCCGTCGACGGCCGTGGCGGTTTCGGTCACAGACGATTCCAGATCGCCGATCGACGAATTGACCGTGGTGACGAAGCCGGCCAGGGTCGTGTCGGCATTGATCTTGACGAAACTGGTATTGAGCACAAAAGCCGAGCTATCGGCACTCAGCACACCCAGCAGGTCGACCTTATACTGCGCGTCGTTCGCCCGGTTGATCGCCTGCAGGGAGACATACTGGATTGACCTGCCGTCGCCGGTATAGAGCAGACTGTCGGTGATCTGCTTATAGGTTTGCAGATCGAGATAGAATGACAAAAGGTCGTCGGCCGTCGAGGTGATGAGCGTCACCACCTCTTCGGGCAGGTCTTCGGTGGCCAGACGAACGTTCGGCGTGGTGGCCGTCACCCACGACGTCCAGTTGGAGCGGCGCTTGGTCACCAACTTGGCGCGCGCCTGATAATCGGTCGAGCCGACAATGCCTTCCGCCACCACGATGCCGCCGGCGGCGACATTATCGGTCGACGAACTGGTGACATCGGCCAGGCTGGGCAGCACCCGCACCTCATACATGACCGCATCGATATCCAGCAGATCCTCGGCATCCCATTCGATCGCCGGGGCCGCCCGGCGATCCGTGCCATTGCCATCCTTGATGGTGGTGCCCGTCACGCTGAAGCCCGGTACTTCCTGCGCCACCGGCAGGTGACTGCCCGGAATGGCCGCCACCCAGGGCAGGTATACCGAAGGCGGCACGAAATCGAGGCCGTCGCGTTCGCGCAGCATCATCGTATTGTTCAGGGTGCGCAGGCCCAACTGAGTGCGGGTCAGTTCGAAGACCTTGGCGGTGTAGCTTTCGGCGGCCGAAGTCCAGGCAATGGAATCGAGCGGCTCCAGCATGGAGGCATAGGGCCCCCGGGTGTGGCCATGTCGGCGGAACCGGCGCGCATCGGCGATCACCGACGTCATGATCCGCTGCGCCTGGGTGGGTATCCAGCAGGCGGTGATCGGCAGGTCAGCCACCAGGCGCCGGCCGCCGTCTTCAGCCTCCCAGTTCGGCCGGCCGCCCGTGCCGTCGTTATAGATCGGCGGCGCGTCCGTGTTTTCCCACAGGTTGGATGGCAGGGGATGGGTCGCCTGAATGCCGTTATGGGTATCGGCGAGGCTCGGAAACAGGTCGCGGTTTTCGTCGTGGTCGATTAGGATCGCGCCGTCATCCATGAAATAGACCGGCAGGCCGGGCCCGCCGACCCGCACCTTCCAGACGCCGCCGATCTCGACCGATTGCGCGCAACAGGCGGTGTTCAGCGCCTCCAGGATGGCCGCCGGTTCGTCCGACAGCGAGATTTCCATGCCGCACTGATACATGGGCTCGGGCGCGCCATCCGCGTCCTCGGCGGCCTCATCGCAGGCATTCATGGCCGCGAACCAGTTATCGAGCGGCAGGTCCTCGGCGGCCGCCTCACCGCCCCAGCTCAGGCCGTCCGGCAGGGCGATGCCGCGGTGAATATTGTACGACACCACCATGTTGTTCGTGGTCGTCACCCAGGTCGAGGGATCATCGAAACGCTGGTCGCCGGCGCCGCCGACAGTATCATCATGGCGCGGATCATAAAGCGGGATGCCGATACATTCGGGGCGGATCGACGGCTCACCGCTGTAGAGTTCGGTATTCAGCTTGAAGACGGCCACGATGTAGGGAATGCCGGTCAGGATCATATCCGCCGACCAGGGCCGGTCCGGATAGTCCGCGCATTTCTGCATCAGCAGGGCGTCGGCCTCGGTCTGGGTGCCGTCGTGGTAGCGGATCCAGGCATAGCCTGCATAATCGTCCTGCAGCGGGTAACCCAGGACAGTGGACCCGCCGATAGTCTCCTCGGTCGTGCCGATCGTGACATAGTTGTCGTTGATGACGATGCGCGAGATCTGCTGGCCGGGTATGCAGCCGAGGGCGATGACATAGACCAGATAGGCGTTCGGCGTCTTGCCGTCGACGCCGTAGCTCATGGGCGGACACACGGCCTGGCCGGCAGTGGCGTATTTGCCGACGATGAAGGTCTGCGGCGTGGTGCCCCCGCCGGAGGTCGTCGTCTTGACCCCCGTCGCCGCAGCCGTCTTTTTGCGGGCAAGGCCCTGGGCCGAGATCGACAGACCGACCACCGCCTTGGTCGCCTCGAACGCGACGATCAGCCAGGGCGCGCCGGTCTGAAACGCCGTCCAGGCGGCAATGGCCGCCGAAACCGGATCGGCGTGCGCCGGCGTGGCCGCAACGGTGCCGAGACAGACAACGGCCAGAACAGCCAGCCAAAGACGAAACAGCCTCATACGCGGAAGGCCCGTTGCATCTGGGCGCGCCTGACGATGGCCAGGCCCTCCGGCTTCAGCACATAGACGCCTTCGCCCTGGACGATGCCGAGCGCGGCGATGCCATCGGCCCCGTCAACCACGGCGATATCGCCGCGATGGGCGAAGGCCGGGGCCACTTCCTCGAACAGCGTGGCCACCAAAGCGACATGACTGGCATAACCGGCCTTCTTGAGCGCGCGCTGCCCGCCCTTCAGGGTCTTGTAGCGGCCGCGCCAGCCCTCGGCATGGTCTATACTGGTCATCGCCGCCACGGCGCCGGCGGTAAAGAGGGCGCAATCGTGCGACCCCGGTTCAAACGACCGGGCCTTGACCCCCGCCAGATAGGCGACCAGGCGCGGTTCCCAGTCTTTCATGCGCACATGCGTCATGTCGAGAAAAAGACCTTGAATGGCGGTGACCACCTTGCTTTTTACGGTTTTCGGCACGATGCGGTTCTGACCCCACCAGACATCGGCCGAGACGACGTCGGCATATTTGAAGCCGCCGTCGGCCGGGTTACGCAGGCGCTGGCTGGCATCGCTGAATTTTTGGGTCAGGGTCTTTGTCAGGCCCTGGGCCGCGCTCAGCAGTCTCAGCACCACGGTGGAATCGCCGGTGGGCTGGCCTTCCTCATCCTGGTTGGCCGTGACCTGGGGCGCTTCATCGACCCAGCCCTTCCACACCCGCTCCAGATCCGCTTCGATCAGTTGGTTGGTTTCGGTATCGAATTCGGCGAGATGCACCTCGGCCGGGGCCAGACGGGCGTCATAGCTGCTGATGGCAACGATCACCTCGTTGGAGACCGCCGACAGGGTGACATCGAGCGTGCGCACGTCATAGCCGATCTCGGCGACGATATCGCCGATATCTAGCAGGCTGCCGGCCGCATAATAGGTGCGGCCCACCCCACCTACCGTAAACACCTTGTGGTCGTCGCCCGACCAGAGCCCGATCGTTTCGATCGCGCCGGTCGAGCGGTTCCGGGCGGAAATCCACAGCAAGACATGCGTGGAGACGCCGGCCCGCGACTGGCGATAGGCCAGTTGCGCCGAAGAGAGCGATTTCATGGGAAGTTACCTAAGCGTCTGGCGCCAGTTGAACGAAATGCCTTCCAGGAACACCCCGGAGGCGGTGCCCGGCTGGACGGAACCGGGCACGATGACGGCTTTGCAGGCCGGCCGGATAAGCGACACGGCCAGATCGGCCTCGGCGCCATCGCGCAGGAAGCTGGAGGTTTCAACCGCCGCCACCCCGCCGACATTGGCCGTGCCGCCCCGCGCCAGGCGATGCAGGGCATAGCGCGTCGGGCTCTCGCCATAGGCAAAACCGAGATAATCGCCGCCTGAAAGTGCCAGTCCTGCCGGCAAGCCCTGCAGTTCCAGGTCACGGTTATTGCTGGCCACCGTCTTGATCGTCACCGTGGCCGCCTGCAGGGCGATATCGTCAGCCGATCCCGCCGCCACAGTAGCCGGGCGCGGCTTGGTGATGTTGTAGACGAAGAATGACCGCCCGGCCTCGCCCAGGGTATCGATCAGCCCCATCGCCGCCTCGCCTTCCGCGAAGCTGCACTTGCGCAGGGTAATCGTGCCCTGCCACAGGCGCTGCCCCCTGGTGGCGGTCAGTTGATCGCCGTCGCCGGTGAGGCCAGAGCCCTTGACCGCCGGCGGCAGATGGAAGCTGCACGATTTAACGCGCAGACCGCCGAAGAAATCATCGACCGACAAGGGAAAGGACAGCGCCATGTTTACGGCACCTTGCGCTGGTTGATGGCCGCGATATTGCCCTTCAGGCTGCTGGCCGAGGTCTTGACCGCCTCCTTATAGGCTTGCTTGGCGGCCTGGCTCGCATAGGTCCGAGCCTGTTTATTCAGGCTGTTGATCAGCTCCTCGGTCACGACCGCCCCCTGCGCATTTAGCTGAAACACCTGCTGCACAACAACCGGCTGCTGCCTGGGCTGCTGGGCCAGGACCGAGCGCGTCATGGCGTTGCTGGCCGGGTTCGACTTGATCACGTCGCCGGCGCGCATTTTCATCAGTTCCGGGCCCCGCTCACCCACCCAGGCATAGCCGGGCACGGCCGATTCCGTGCCGTCGGCATGGCCGCCGATATTGAAGATCGAGCTGAGTATGCTGGCAATGCCCCCGCTGTTCAGGGTCGGGTTGTCCTGGCCGAACGCCCAGTTCTTGAACGGGTTGATGACTGCCAGCTTCACCACCTCGGCCATGATGTCGTTGAGCACATTTTCCGCGGTATCGCCCAGTGATTTCCAGCTTATCTTGCCGTCCATCAGGTATTGCTGCAGCCGGTCGCCGATCTGGTCCTGCATACTGCGGATTTCGCCCTGGATCGCCTTGCCGCGCTCGAGCTGGGCGTTTTCATCCTCGCGGGCCGCCACGGCGCCCAGGATCTTTTGCCCCTCTTCCGACTCCAGACTGATATTCCGCTCCTTGAGGTCTTGACGCGCCTGCTCAAGGGCCAATGCCTTTTGGATTGCAGCGTCTTTTTGCCCCAACAAGGAGAGTTCGAGACGATCGATATCCGTCTCGTTTTTCAACGCCTTCGCTCTATCCTCGGCGTACTTTGCTTTATCGAGTGTAATGCCGGCAACCGCGGCCGTATCGGAGCTGATACCTTGGTTTACTGCGGCGAGAAATGGCGAGTCCGGATTATCCGCCTGGGGATTGTCAGGGTCCACCGATGAGTTGCGGGCGATTTCCTGTCCGGTGCGTTGCTGCGCCAGGGCTATGGCCCGCGCATCATTGGTGGCGTCGATCAGTTCAAGCTGTCTTTGGAGGAAGAACAACTGATCGGCATTGGCCTCAGTGGCCGTCAGCATATTGGCGCGCTGCTGTTCGGTATTGAGGTCGTGAAGCCCCTTCGTGGCTGCCTCGATAACCTTGTTCAGGCCGTCAAGCGCATCGCCCTGCATTTTCGTGCGCAGGGCGATCAGCGGGCGCAGGATCGCCTCTTCCTGCAGCGACTGCTGGGCGTCACGCGCCGGTATAAGACCGGCCGCCACCTGGTCATTGACGACCTTTTGCGCCGCCGCCTGGTCACGCGAGGCGGCGGCGGATTTCGCGCCGTTAAGCACGGCCCGGGCGTTGGTCAGGTCCATTTGCCGCTGCACGGCGGCGGCGACATCCGTGCCCTTGCGGGTGGCCTCGGTCATGGCCTTGCGCGTCGCCTCGGCCTTAAGCGCGGCGTCATTGCTTGTCAGATAGGCTTCGGCCAGATCGAGCGTGGCCGCCGTATTGACCTTGACCGACTCGGCTTCCCGCGCCAGCGAGGCTGCGCGGTTGGCGCCGGGCGCCGTCGGATTGTCCTGCTTGTCGAGAGCGGCATATTTTTGCTTTAACTTGGCGCGACCGTCAATCGCCTGGGCCAGCGTGATGTTGCCGGCCTTCAGATCGTCCTCAAGCTGCTTTCCCCGCGCGTCCAGGTCACGACGCTGCGCATCCGTCGGGTTCAGGAAATCGAGGTTCGACTGGGCGGCAAGAGATGCCTGGTCCTTCGCGGCAGCGGCGGATTTGGCGGCCTGGGCATTTTGGTCCTTCCAGAACAGCATATACGCCTTCTGGAAGGTCGAGTCGGAGCCGCCGAAATAGTTTGGGTCGACCTTGCCCGGATTGACCTTATTGAAATCGGCCATCCGGTTGAGGATCGTCGCGGGGTCCGGATTAACCAGTTGGCCGAATCCATGCCAGAAGTTCGACATCTTGTTGCCGAGCGCATCCATGGCCCCTGCCATGCCGTACACTTCCTTCGACGCATCACCAATTTTGCCCTTCATGGCACTGATGATTTCGGCAACCGCGCCCGCCTTGTCGCCGGCCTGCGCCATCGAGATGACATTCTTTTGCCAGTTCGCGTCGCCCAGCAACAATTCGGCGTTCAACTGCTTGACGCCATTGACCGGATCGGCGAGCGCTTTGGCCAGCGCATCCTGCGCCGCAGGAAGCTCCCTGCCGGTAACCAGGCCGTAGTCCCTTGTCAGCGCGATGGCGTCGCCGAGAACAGCCTTATTCACCATTCCGGCGCGCAACATCGCCGCAGCGCCGCTTTCGGCCGACGAAACCGAAATGTCGCCTGCCTTGGCGGCCTGAGCGGCGATTGATACAACCTGAGTACCGGTCAATCGGCTGGCGGCGCCAATGCCCATGACGGCCAGTTCCGCCTCGGAGATCGATTTGCCGAAGTCATAGCCGGCCTTGGCGGTGAGGAACAGAGCCCCGCCGACCAGGCCGATCGCGCCCGCCGCCAAAACCGCCGGTGAGGTGAGCGACCGCATTGCCGCACCGAAGCCGCCCGGCTGCATACCGGCGATCTGCACCGCCTGGCCGGCCTGGTTGACGAAGCTGGCAAAGGAAAACTGCCCGGCCAGCAGACCCTGGGCCAGGTCCGGCAGGGTCGAGACGGCCATCAAGCGCAGCGCGCCGCTGGACAGGCCGACCGCCTTCGCGCCCTTGTTGTGGGCCTCAGTGAACTGATCGAGCGCGACCTTTTCGTTCTTCAGGGCCGCGCCGTGCTGCTCGATTGTGATCTTGCCGTTCTTCAGCAGCTTGTCGAGCGCGGCTTCGGCCGCCGCATACCGGTCCGTTGCCATGGCCAGCGGGTCCAGCGAATAGCGCACTGCACGGGCCTGCTTATCCATCAGCTTAAGCTCGGCCGTGATGGCCGCCGCCGAAACCCCGGCCTTTGCGGCGCTCGAGGGATCGATACCGATCAGGTCACGCGCCGCCGCCCGGCCTTTGGCCGTAGAGGTGCGCGAGGCATTGGCAAGCGTGGCCGATTCCTCGGCAGAAGCCCGCTTCAGCGCCGCCACCAGATCATCGGTCGAGGCGGTGGCGCCGTCGATCGAGCCTTTGACGTTGCCGAAAGACGCCTTGGCCTGGGTTTCCAGTTCGGAGACATCGCGCTTGAACTCGGACTTGCCGTCCATCCCTAAGCGGATGCTAATCCTCTTGTCCGTCATCTTCGGATTCCTGTGAGTGATAGTCGATAAGGGCCGCCTCGATTCCCGGCAGCAGGTCGGTCAGCCAGTCCGATGGCAGGCCGGCGGCATCGGCAAAAGTGAGGAAGGCGGGGAAATCGGCGGCATAGACGCCGAAACCCGTGGTGCGGATCTGGTTGCGGCAGGCGCTGATCACCTCCCAGGCGGTGAGCCCCTCCTCGGTTTGGGGCTCATTCTCGCGCTTCGGGCATTCATGCCCGCAGTCCTGGCCGTCTAGTTGAACGCAGGCGCGGCAGTAGTCGTCCCCGCGCTGACCGAAGACCCACTCGGCAAGCGCGATGATACGTTTTTTTCAATGACCCTGGCGACGTAAGGGCTGACATAGGCTTCATCGACCGCATCGAAGATTTCGGCGATGGCCATGAACTGGTCGATTGCCTCGGGCGTCGGCTGCAGGACGTTGCCCTCGGCGTCGGTCACGACCGAACAGTCGACCTTTTCCGTGGTGATTGCCTCGCCTTCGCCCCCGGTGAATTGCCCCCAGGCGAGGATGCCCTCCCGCGCCAGAGCGCAGGAATAGGCTTCGTTGGCGGCCGCCAGACGGTCGTTTTCCGTCTGGCCGTCGGCCAGTTCGGCCGAGTTGACGGCCGTATAGGCCCTGGAGGCGGCACGGGCCGCCAGTTTTGAGACGGGCTGGAAGAGCGCCACCAGCCCGCCGCCCAGGGCGATCCAGCGCGCCCCCAGAATGATTTTCGTCATGTCAGGTCTCCTCAATATCCCGCCACATCATTGACCAGCTCGAAGGTGACGCCGGCGCCGGTATCCGGATCGAGGGCGGCCCGGCCGGCAAAGGTCATCTGGATGCCCTTCGGCCCGGTAATCGGCTTTTTCGGCTTGGGGATGAAAACGCGGGCGGCCGTGACCGTGAACGAATTGGAATCGTCGATCTTCCAGCCGAAAGACAGTTCGCACGGCGACTTGTTGGTGGCCTGGTCGAGCAGGACGCTGTCGGCGAAGCGGACGGTCATATTGACCAGGAAGGACCAGACGCTGGCGGTCAGGTCGCTGATATCGCCGGTTTCGGTGATATCCTCGCCCTTCTCCAGGTCGTTGGAATAGGTCCAGTCGCCCGCCGTGACCTTGCCCAGCGCCACGCCGTTGCGTTTGATGGCGCCGGAGAACTGGGCGAGGCGCTTGGTCGGCTTCACCGAGGGCGTGCCGGCCTGGCTGGTGGTGGCGACGCTTTCATTCTTGCCGAACAGGCTGACGACCGGGGAGAGCAGGCCGCTGCGCGCCGCCGACATCTTGAGCGAATTGACGCCCATGCCGTAATTCATGAAATATTTCAGCAAATCGGGCAGGCCCACCTCGATCGACATCGGCGGCAAGACCGTCCCGCCCGAGGTGAAGACGTGCTTGTTCGCGCCACCTGTAAGGGTGTCGCCCGAAAGCGTCGCCGTCGTGGTGGTCTCCAGCGTATAGGTGTTGCCGGCAATGCCCAGGGTGTCGTGCTCGATGGTCAGCGAGGTGGCGTCTGCCGTGTAGGTGCATTTCGCCGTCTGGGTATCGGCGCTGCCGTTGAGAGCGGTAGCCGCGGCGGTGAGGGTGGCGGCCAGGTTGGCGCCGATCAGGATCTGGTTGCCGGTCGTCAGCGCACTCACGAACGTCCATTCCGTCCCGTTGAGCGTGATCGTCGAATTCGCGGCCGGCTGGGTGCTGAAGGTCAGCTTGCCCGTGGCGGCGGCGAAGGCTGTGGTGACCGGTGCGCCCAAGCCACCCTTCAGCCAGTAACCCATATTGCGGACACAGGCCGGCACGGTGACATCGCCGTCATTGGTGATGACGTCGAACGTCGGATCGGACGGGTTTCGCCCCTGGCCGAGCGTGTCGTCCGTCACCAGGGCCTGTTCGGCGCCCAGATTGGACTGGGTGAAGGGTTGCGAGGCGAAGCCGGATGAGGGCGCAACGCCATATGTCGTCTCAAAAGCCAGCGCCATGACGGCATTGGCACCACGGGCCCAGGGCATGGGTGTCTCCTTATAAAAGTGGTGGGATTACTTCAGCGGGTTCGCCGTCCCGTAGGTGACGACGAAGTAAAAAAGGGCGCCGCCAACGGTTTCGGCGCCGTCGGCGGTGGCGTCGTCCGGATCCGGAACGTCAAGATCGACCCAGTCGCACCGGTCCTGGCCGTCGAAATTGAGGCGGCGGTTAGCTTCAACCGCATCGCCGATCGATACAAGCATCCGGTCGACGAACTGGTCGCGGGTCAGTGTGGCCGACTCATAGCCCATCACGACACAGGGCACCTTGCGCTCATAAATATAGCGAAGCTGGCCGAGTTCAGTGTCGATCAGGACGGACTCACCGCGTTTGATTTCAGCATATCCGCCGGCACTGACGCGCGGCGCCTTATCCGGGTTGAAATGGACGTCGGCATGGGGCAAGGCGGCCTTGACCAGGCGAAAACAACCGTTATCGACGTCTTCATGACTGGACATGATCAGTTTCCGAGATGTCCGGCCACCAGGCCGGGTGTGCGCGCTGCCCATTGATCGATGCGGCGCTGGATATCGACCCGCTTGCCAGGCCGAACGGATTTCACCAGAACGAACATCAGCACCAGCTCGGGCTTGCGCCCCTGGGCCAGCCGTCCACGGGTTGCCTGACGGAAGCCCCGGCCGCTCTTGCCGGCCACCACATTGACGAAGGCGTAATAATGGCCGAGGCGACCAGGCCGCAGGATCAGGTCCTGATTATAAAGGGTCTCGACCTCGACCGGCGTCATGGGCGTCGCGCCGCCGCGGCCATGCTTGTTCGGCGTGTTCTTGGTCGGGATGGCCAGCATCCTGCCGCCATTGACCGGGACAATGTTCGGATTGCGATCGAAGGCGTCGAGGATCTTCGGCGCTTTCGACCAGACCAGGGCGGCTGGGTCCAGGCTCTTGCCATGCGATGGATAGACCTTGAAGCGCCAGGTATTGGCCAGTTTACGACCGAGGCCGGCCTTGATGACGTCCTGGCGGAAGTCGTTACACAGCCCCTCCCCGACTTCATTCATGGCAGCCGTTGCGGCCTTTGCCATTTCATCCTCGGCCGCGGCAAACGCCTCGTGCAGGCCCGTTATCTGGCTGCTCACCGTGAAACGGTTTCCGTGGCTTCGCAGGTCCAGACCCGCCCTCGCCGATCGAGGCGCTGGGGTGGCGCGATAATCCTCAAAAGCTGACCACCGACCTCGACCAGGTCGTCGATCGCCGGACAAGGCACCTCTTTGACGCGAACCTTCAGGATATTGGCCTCGGCCAGAATGCCGGTGCCGGCGGCCATCAGTTCGCGGTCATTATGAAACCGGCGGATCAGGGCATCCTGATACTGCCACTTTCCGGGCGCGCCGAAGGTCTCAAAGGCGAGATCGAGCTGCTCTTCCATGGCGTCGTCGAATACGGACATGGCTTGCCTCCGATTTTAGAAATGATGGGGAGGGCCACAGGAATAACCCTCCCCGCATCCGGCGGCAGGACTGTACGCGCCGCCGGACGGACCCGGTTAGTAGGCGGTCGGCGTGGTCGAGGTGCCGTCGCCGGCCAGAACCTTGACCAGCAACTTCGGGCGACGCCAGAAGGGAAGCTGGTTCATGCGGCCGAGCAGCTCGATACCCTTGCCGTGATCCATGACCTTTTCGGTGATCCAGATGGCGGCGTCTTCCGGCGAAACGTCCGATCCGTCCAGCAGGGCGATGTCGTCCGGCGGGCAGCCATAGGTCACGTGGCTGCTGGTCGTGCCGGCGGGATAGGCGTGGCCGGTATCGGCGGCGATGACGCGCTGGGGGCCGGTCATCAGGGGAATGATCGCCGGATTTTCGTGGAAGGTGATATTGCCGAAGGTGAAGGTGCGCGGGCGCCATTCATCCTCGACCCCACGGACAGGTTGGCCAGGGCGAGGGCGTTTTCCGACGCCAGCCACTTGTCCTTGACCTTCGGGTGATTGATCAACTTCTGGAAGAACCCGGAATCGACCTCGACATTGACCATGGTCATGCTTTCGTCGGTCAGGTCCTGGCTGATCAGTTGATAGACCAGGGCGCACTTGCCCTCGACATCGGTCGTGTCGTCCGAGAGATCGAAATAGACTACCTTTTGTGTGATTTCGAAGGCCGTGAAGAGGTTCAGCACCTCGGCGCCCTTGCCGTCCGTGATGATGCCCTTCAGGGCGCCCCAGCGGAACCATTCGCGCGTCATGTCGAACTTCTTGCGCAGGCGCGCCAGGGTGCGGTTGGTCTGGTTCGCCAGGGTCTCGGGATTGCGGGACCGCTCAAAGAGCGCCATCATATTCTTGATGTCCCTGGCCGTGAAGGCGTCCTCGTGCTCGACCTGTGGCACGCGGAAGATGCGGCCGACGCTTGAGCCTTTGCGCGCCTCCGAACGGCCGACCGGCAAAACGGTTATGACGTCGTTCTCCATGTTGATCTCGAAGTACTCGGTCGCCAGCAGCTCATCTTCGACGAAGAGGCCCTGGCGGCTGAGATAGCCGTACTGGTTCGGCAGCACATTGATGGCCAGCGAATAGTCGATATTGGTATAGGGGAGCGGGCTCGCCCCCGTCTTGTCGACGACAGTGGTAGACATGTCTTTTTTCCTATTTTTGAGGGGATTAAAGGGTCGGGCGGCGAGCCGTTACCGGGGATTGGCCGTCAAT
The DNA here is from genome assembly GCA_024707255.1 of Asticcacaulis sp. Classification (NCBI taxonomy): domain Bacteria; kingdom Pseudomonadati; phylum Pseudomonadota; class Alphaproteobacteria; order Caulobacterales; family Caulobacteraceae; genus Asticcacaulis; species Asticcacaulis sp. The sequence goes on from JANQAC010000001.1 coordinate 242,040, forward strand.
GACGACCGGGGATCAGTTGCGGGCCAGAATACTGCGCGCTTCGAGCTGGGCGACCCAGACGGCCTTCTGAGCGTCCGTGGTGCTGTCCGGCCAGACCAGTTCATCGCGGACCACGACGGCCGGCCCGCGATCGAGCACCATGTCCAGAGTGACATCCTCACCATCGGGCGCGGTGGCTTCGCACAGGCAGATAGCGGCGGCGATCTGCGAGCCATCGGTGGCCGAGGCATCGACCGGCACATACTTTTCGGCGTCGTCCGAGGCCGTCACCGTATATTTGACCTGGGCGCCCGCAGCCCAGTCGGTGGCGCCATCCGCGATCGTGCCGGCCAGGCCGCCGATCGAGAAGGCGGAACCCACCGTGATGATGCCCATATTGACGCCGTCGGGATCCTCCAGGGCGAACACGCCGCCGGCGGACACCGGCTCGATGCAGGTGGCGACCCAGACGCCGAGCTTTGTATTGGCGGCGGCGGTGGCGCCGGTGATGGCGCCATCGCCCGTCCCGGTCTTGGCCGCGGCCACCGAGCGGGCACCGACGGCAATGACACCGAGAACCGCCAGCATGGCGAAGACACGTGCCGAACCCGAGCCGGCCAGGCCGGTGACGTTCACGCCGCGGGTAAATTGCTGGTTATACTCATGACGGATCAGATGCCCTTCCGTCTTCGGGCTGGTGGTCTTGATGACTTGCATCGCTTAGCTCCTGATTGCAGGTTTTGAGGGAGAGCCGGAAACCGCCCGGCGACGGTTTAGGATTTTCGCCTGAAGTCCTTGGCGGACTTGACCAGGCCGGAGCCGGGCGTTTCGGCTTTCTTGTCGCCATCGGCCCCAACGCGCTTCACGCCGGCCATGGCGTCACGCAAAGGCGAGGTTCTGGCGGCGCCGGCCGTGCCTTCGGCAGGCACAGCGGCGACATTGGCCTTGAACTGGGCATAGGTCTGGCCCGAACCAATGGCTGCGAGCGCAAGCTGCGGATGGGTTTTGGCCTCCGGGCTGCGCGAGATAATGGCCGCTTCAGGTTCCTTGGGGGCCTCATCATCGCCAGTATCGTCATCGTCCGCGTCATCATCGCCGTGCGTATCGGGATCGTCGACGTCTTCGTCTTCGGATTCACCGCCATCAGTTTCGGCATCGTCTTCCGGCTTGGCCTGGTCGTCGGCGCTCGCCGTGGTCTTCGGGTGCAGTTGCGCACTCTTGAACATTTCGGTCTCCATTTTGGCTTGGGTTTGGCCGGCCTGGGTTTCCCCTGTGGTTTGACCGGCGGGTAAAGTCACAGCGACGGTGGAACCGCCGAAGGTGGCGAGAAGAGCCTGAAACGCCTCTTCTTCGGTCTCGATGGCATCGACGAAGCCAAGCGACAGGCCGGAGCGCTCCGGATCGTCATGGTCGCCCATGTAGACGCGCGCCCGGGTGGCGATCAGGGCCTCCGGGGTCAGGACGGGGCGACCGGTAGCGACGTCGGCCACGAAATCCCGACCGCACTGGTCAATCTCTGCCTGCAGGTCGGCGCGCGCCGAGGCCGAAAGCGGCTTCCAGTACGCGCCGGCCGTCTTTTCCTCGCCGAACTGGATGGCCTCGACCTTGATGCCGGCCTGTTCATAGGCCCCGGAATAGTCCGCATGGACGATAACCGCGCCGATCGAGCCGACCAGGCCCACCTTGGGCGCGGAAATACGATCGCCCTGGGCGGCGATCCAATAGGCGGCCGATGCCGCCATATCCGAGAAAAAAGTGAATGGGCTTGCCACCGGCCGCGGCCCGCGCCGAACGAATATAGGCCGCCAGCGCCGGCAGGCCGCCCGCCACCGGCCCGCCGGGGCAATTCATGCGGATAAACAGCCCCTTTACACGCGCGTCATTGGCCGCATCGCGCAGCCCCGCGAGCAGGGTGTCATAACCATGATACCAGGTGCCGCACCAGTAATCGCCCTGGGCGCTCAGGGCCGTACTGACGTCAAAAAGCGCTGCGCCCTGGTACAGCGACCAGCAAAACCCTTCGTCCTCCGGCTCACCATAGGCTTGCTGCGCCCAGAGCGGTGAATAACAGGCCGGTTTTGCCGGTTCCTGCGTGCCGGCCTCATCATCTTCCATGGCCATCGGCCGGAAAATATTCAGCTTGCGCAGATTGGCGAGCAGCCGGCTTTCCGTCCGCATACCGCGCGGATCGGCGGCGGCCAGCCGTTCGATCAGGGCCTCGGCGGCTTCGGGCAACATGAGGAGCGGCCGGCGCGTATATCGCGCCAGCAAGGCGGCAGAATTAGACATAAATACCTCTAAATATTTGGCCGGGCGTCGAGTGACGCCTCATGCTCAGCGCTCATGGCGACCCGGCGTATCCAGGCCAAAGCCGAACCGGCGATCCCGCGTTTGGGGGCCGATGCCGTCTTGTCGCCCGGCCGTTGATCGGCGGGATCGGTCGTTTGCGTGTCCGCCGCCGGCGCATTCGGATCATTATTGCCCGGCTCTTCATCCGGCAGACCGAGATCGGCCTTGAGCTGGCGTTCATGCGCCTTTTGCTCCAGGACCTCTTCGTAATCCTTGCCCTGTTCGGCGCATTCGTCTTCCAGCGTGGAAATACCGGCCTCGATGCGCGCCGCCGCGGCGGCGATTTCCTTCACCGGGTCGATATAACCCCGGCCAGGGCCCAGCCACCGGCCATCGGCATAGGCGTCGATGGCGTCATAGAAGTCCGGCGCACCCGCAGGCGGGGCGATCCGGCCGGAATCGAAGGCTTCCTCCAGCCAGGCCACGAAGAACGGCTTCACCAGGTGCGATTCCAGCGTGCCCATCAGGGCCAGCGTATCGGACCAGGCGTGAATCATGGCCGCCCGTGCAGACGAATAGTTCGTCTGCGAATAATCCATGGACAGTTCTTCATAGGTGACGCCCAGGGCCGCGGCGATCAGCCGGATGATGGCGCGGGTGAAGGGCTCGAACTGGGTAACGTCCTTGCTGGCTGTCGCCAGTTGGATTTCATCATCGAAGGCAAGCGTCGGCAGGACCGCGTCGCCCATCTCGATGGCATTGTCTTCGTAATGACTGTACCGTTCCTTATCGAACTTGATCAGGTCGTCTACGCTGCCGCCGAAGGCTTCGCCGACCGCCTTAAAGCCGGAATTCGACTTGATATAACCCAGGATCAGCGCGTTGATCGTCGCCGCCTGGATCGTGGCATCGGTAAATTTGCTGAAGCCGCGGAAGGATTTCAGCGTCGAGGCGAAACGCGTGATGCCGCGCGTCTGGCCGGCGCGGTCCGGATCGAAGCCGTGCAGGATGTTCGGACGGCCAAGCGGCGTCGAATAACGGGGATGGCGCTGGTATGTCAGCGATTTGGCCGAAAACCCGACGTCGCGCGGATGGCGCTCGCGGATATGATAGGCGATCGGCACATCATTGTCGTTGAATTCGACGCCGGCGCGCAGATTGTCACCGTTCATGCGGCCGAGCGGGTTCCCCAGGCGGTCGGGATCGAGCAGCTTCAGGCAGGTTTTGTAACGCGCCATCGGGTCGTCATCGGCATAGACCACCTGAGCCAGGAACTCACCGTCCTGCATCAGGTGCGATGTGGCCACGCGCAGTTGCTGGCCGAAATGCAGCTTGCGCTCGGCGTCCGACAGGAAGGCGTAGCTATTGGCGTACAGCTTCCACTCGGTGTTGATCAGTTGCCCCAGCTCACGCGCTGCGGCCGGATCGATACCTAGGGCGCGGGCGTTCGGCTTCGAGGAAAAACGCCAGCCACGCCCGACGGCGGCGTTTTTCTTCCGCGCCACGCCGGCCGAGGCGATCGGATCGTTGCGGAACTGGTCCCGCGCCCGGCCGACCAGGTTGTGGCGGGCCGGAAAGTACTCCCGGTCGATCGATTGCAGCGATATCGGCCAGCGCCGCATAAAGGTGCCCGAACGGCGGGCGCCCTCATAGGCGATGCCGGCGTCGATCGCCTCCACCGCACTGTTGGCGGACGCACGGGTCCGGCCCGCCACGCCGGAGCGTCTCGGTTGGGCCACTGGCCGGTTCAGATTACGCATGGTGTTAAACGGCCCCCGGCGCGTCAGACGTTAAGCGAAGCCTGGTTGGCCCCGGCGCCGTCGCTCTTGGCGTCTTCAGCCTTGATCTCCGCGGCAACACCGGCTGGAGCGCTATCCGTTTTGATAGCGCGGCCCGCCGGCTTTTTCGCAAGTTCTTCTTCAGGCGCCGGGGACGCCTCGACTGCGGGCTTCACGTCGGTTTCGATTTCGGCCAATTTGGCGGTCAGATCGTCTTCGAGGGCCGTCATTTCAGCATCTGCCGATTGCAGGCCGTCGATCGCCTTGCGCAGATTGCGATACTGGTCGATACCCAGTGCCTGCGGCAGGGATTGCAGAACCGCTGAAACCGTGGCGGCCAGCAAGAGGGCCGAACTGCGGAAACCGCGCGAAGCGGCCAGATATTTGTCTTGAGACATGGAAAGTCCTTTCGATTAAACGGAAAAACGCAGGGGCCCGCGCTGGCGGGTAACACTGCCGGTGGCGGCCTTAGCCTCCAGATCGGCGATCGCGCGCTCAAGGCGCTTGATATTGGCCTCGGTCGGCTGCATCCAGCGCATCCGCTCGCCATCGGATTCCACTTCCTGGACAGCCACCCCCATGATCAGCTTGTCATAGGCGGCCTTCAGCTTGGCGAGACGTGCCGCCTCTTCTGTAGTCAGGGCCATCAGGCTTTGCTCCGGTGTTTGAAGAAGGATTTGCGCGCGTTGCCCGGATTTTCCGGCAGGGCGGGCGCGACGGGCATTTCAGCGGCGGCGAACAGCGGCAGATCAGGTTCCGGCGTCTTCAGACGCGCGGCAAACCGAGCCTGCCATTCGGCCGGGGTGCGGCTGAAAACCCCGTAACTCCAGGCGAGCGCGTAAGCGTAGACGGCGCAGTCAAGGCGTTCATTGGCCTGGCCGGGGATGCGGTCCCACCAGCCTTTTGCGCCGGCGCGAGCCGATTTGGGTTGTTGGTAGATTTCACCGACATATTGCTTGAAGTCCTCCAGGGTGGCATCGGGCGGATTGTAGAGACCGGCCGGCAGGCGATCGCCCTCGGCCTCGCGGCTTATATCGAGCATCCCGTAGATGATGCTCTTGATGGCGGCGCCACCCACCAGCCAGGGCTCGGCGGAAACCGGCTTCGACCCGTCTTTGGGGCGGTGAATGTGCCGCTTGCCCTTGGTCAGGGGCACGGCGTCGGGATCCTTCGCGCCCTTGAGCGCGATGACATTCTGCCGGCGATTGACGAAGCGGTAGACCATGGGCGTGACGCCCGCCTTGCCGCCGGAATCGATGCCGACCAGGTCAGCGCCGAGGTCAATCGACGTTTCACCCGGCCAGTGCGCGCGATGACGGCCGCCAGTTCGGCCCACGCCTCATTCTCCAGCGGATCGATACCGATTACGCCCCAATCGAAGCGGGCGAAGGCCAGGTCCGGACCGACGGCATAGGCGTCCCACTCGATACGGTCGCCCTGACAGTCACAGGCCAGGAACACATCGCAGGCCCAGGCGGGTATTATGCCCCTTTTTCTTGACGAACCGGCCGCGCGCCTCGAAGAGCTTCTGTGAATCCGGCGCGTCCGTACCGGCTTCCAGGCCAGACCCAGCTTCTGCTGGTAAAAGACCTTCATGGCCTTCGGATCGATGCCGGTTTCGACATCCTTCTTCGCTGACAGGTACTCCGCGAAGATCTTGGTCCAGCTTTTCAGCTTCGAATAGGCTTGCCAGGCCCAGAATGACGGATTTCGGCCCTCCGAAGGCCGGGCCCGCCATTTCGCCAGATCTTCTTCCGGGAAATGGTCGGGTGGCGCCGGATTCTCCGGATCGTCGGAAGGGTAACAGCGGATCCAGTACCGTCCCTGGCCGAGCATGAACGGCTTGTGGATTTCATCGATCACGCATCCATTGCCCGAGATGCAGGCAAAGGAGACGCGGCCCCCTTTACGGTCAGGCGGCAGTATGTTTTCAAACAGCAGCACCTGGAATTCACGGCAGTGCGGGCACTGAGCGTAATATTTGCGCTGATCGCCTTCGTCATAGAGCGCCGAGATGCGGCAATTCGGCAGTTCCTTCGGCGTCGAGGTCCACAGGCATTTGAAATCATCGTGGCCATCGCCGCGCGCGCCTGGCCTGCTTGACGGGATCGCCCCGGTCGCCCGCCTCCTCCGGGTATTCCGAGACTTCATCGCCCCACAGGCGCTTTATCGAGACGCCCTGGAGCCCTTTTGACGAAGACGCCGTCGTGAAAACGGCGTAGCCGCCGCGGAACTTCTTGAATTTGCCCGTCGAGCCCTTGCCGGAGCGCTCGACAACCTCACAAACCAGCTTCTTGAGTGCCGGCGTAACCTCGACCGTCGGGTCGAATTTCGTATTGTTGTACTTCGCCAGCTCGTCCAGGCTGGGGAAGATGGCCATGAACGAACACGGATCGTCGCAGATCGTCTGGCCGAGCCAGTTGGTGCCGACCTCGGTCTTGAACAACTGGGCCGAAGCCTTGATGACCACCTCGCCGCACGGATAATCCGCGCTGAGGCATTCCATGGGCTCGATCGCCAGGGGCGTGGTGTCGTTCGACCACTTGCCGGACCGCGAGGAGCCGGATTCGGCGGCGACTTCCCGCACCTCCTCGGCCCATTGCGCCACATTGCGCGGGATGCGAGGGGCCGAGACAAGCGCCATCGCGCCGAACACGACGACAGCGGCTGATCCCAGCCACTTCATTTTCGCGGATGCGGCCACCGAAAGAGGCGCTTAGAAGCCCAGGTCGGCCTGGGTGAAATGATCGTCCCCCAGGTCCATGATTTTCACTACATCGGGCGCCGGCTCAGCCAGTTTCGCGGCAACTTCGCCAAAACGCCCCAGTGTGGCCTCGAACTGATCGGACAGGAAGCGCACCACAGCGGTTTCCCGGTCAGGCGGCAGGTCGAAATGGGCACACAGCTTTTGCGCCATCTGCCGGCGATCATTGGAGAATTTCTCCCGCATGGCTTCCACGGCCAGTTGGGCCTGTTGCGCCACGTCCGAGGCCAGAAGCAGTTCGCCGGCCTTTTTCCGGAATTCCATTTCGGCGTTGAGCGCCGCGAACATGTCCTTGCGGGCCTTGTGACTGGTCGGCTCCGGTATCGGGCCGTTACGCGGCCGGGTTACCGTCTCAGGTGCGGCCGCGGGCACGAAATCACCCGCCTCCAGGGCGTCCAGTTTCTCCAGGGCCCGGCGGCGCTTATCCTCATTGAGCCGCCCCTCCAGAGCCTCCAGCGAGGCGCGGGCATCCACCTGCTTGCCATTCATCGAGATCAAGCCGTCGGCGTTGTATTTCGAGACCATGGCCTTCGAAATCCCGCACAGGGTGGCGAACTCGCTGGAGTTCATGAGGTGTGCCTTTACAGGCCCTTCCTATTCAATTTTCGGGGGTTGTTTCAAGGCTCCGCACGGTTGCCATAAATGGCAATCCGTGCGCGGGAGACCTCAGAATCACTAAAATAGCCGATTCGTTAACACGGTAAACAGCAAATTATTAATTTCGTTAACTCCACGGTCAATTGTTAACCGTTTTCGTCAACTGCCCTACTAAAAAACTCATGCGCTCTGCCGCACCGTATAGCAGGTACTTTTGGGGGAAGGACCCATGAAGCGGCATACGCGACTGATTTTGTTCACCTTTTCTCAGAACCCGCTTTGACCCGCCCGATGGCCATCTCCTGGGCCTGCCACGCCCGGAGTACCGCGATTGCCCGACCTTTGAGCCGCTCGACCATCATGGCGGCGGTGGCCAGTTCGCGGGCCGTGACACATAGGGTGTTGCGATAGGCGAGCGGACCGGTGACCGATCGATGCAGGCGGTCGATCTCGCGTTCGACCTGGTCTACCGGCATACCCACGCCCATGACCGTCAAGACATCCGGATCCGCCGCGGAGGTGCGTTCGACCGGCGTAACCACCCGAGGTGGCGGCACCCTGCCAAACAGGTCGCCCTGGTCACGCGGCATCTGGCGCCCGCCCCTTTTTCTTTTTCGTTGCCTTCTCGATCGCCGAGGCCGAGGCGATCTGCTCGGCCGTCCGCGTCCGCACCACCCGCGCCAGGCTGACCAGCAGGTGCGACGACCCGCCCATGAAACGCGACAGCAGGCTCAGGCGGCCATTGAGGTGATTGCACGTCACCACGCCCTGGATCAGCCCGTCGAGCGTCTCGACCTCATCGCCTTCCTTGATCTGATCCCGTGACGGATCGTTCGCATTGACGAAGCGGATATACCCATCCACTTCCTCGGCGCGCAGCCGATCGATCACGGCCTGCCGCACGGCCACCATGAAGCCCCGCTCGATACCGAAGATCGACATCAGCTCGGCCCGGCCGGGCCGCACCCGGCGCACGAACATGTAGTTCCCGAAGAGCGGTTCGCTGACCATCTGCAGGGTGGTGGCCCGCACCCCGTTGATCATAGGGCGCATTTGGCGTTGCGTCATCGGCCGGTAGAACTCGAAGCCCTCTGCCTCCAGTTGGCGGATGGTCAGATCATGGACGCATTTGCGGATCCCCATGCGGTACATGACGACATGCCAGCAGTCCTGAACGGGGGTCAAGGCCCGGACGAGGGTCGATTGATTGATTTCGGATTTCATTGGTGGACCTCCCAGCCCAGGGCGTTGACGCGTGCTCGAATGTTTGAAGCTGTGGCGCCTGGCCTTACGGCGGCTTCACCCGAATGCCCCTTAGGGCGGCGCATCCGCTCAGGCGCTCGAAGGCTGTCATGCTGGCGGCGACGATACCGCCCATGCCGTCGGGTCGGGCGCTGTCGAGGTAGGAACGGGCAAACGCCTCGCCGTAACGGGGATCATCCACGATCCGCTGGCGGACGACCGGATCACCGGCCCAGGCCGGAAAATAATCCACAGGAAGCGAAGTCGTGAATTTGCGTCGCCGCGTGTTTTTACGGTTATCTATACTTACAGGGTTAGTGTGCAAATTTTGCACACGGGAATTTGCCGATTTTGCACACGGGGCTGTGTGCAAATCCTGCACACGGCTGTCCGACTTGTCCACAGCGTCAGGCACCATTTTGAAGCCATCCTCAAAGGCCAAATGATACCGCGTCGGGCGCTGCTGATAGGTCTCCGGATCGATCGACGTCAGCCGCGTGATCAGCCCCTGCTGTTCCAGGAATTCCAGGTGCGTGTTAACGCTGCGGCGCGATATTTCGCACTCATCCGCTATGAATTGCTGCGTCGGAAAACAGCCATTGGCAGGGTTGTGACAATCAGCCAGGCACATCAGGACAAGCTTCTGTGCCGGTGTAAGGCCGCGTTGCCCCCATGCCCAATTGGTCGCTTTATGGCTCACGCCCAGTCCCCTTACCCTGCCGTCAGGTGACGGCTTATCGATGGCGGGAAGCACGCCCCCGCCGGTGTCACAGATGATCGGGCAGCCCCTTCCGGGGCCGCCCTAGTTGTTCAGATCGGCCCGGCTCAGCCAGCGCGGCTTCGGCGCGGACATGGCCCTGGGGCGATACCGGAAGGCGCTTTTACGCCCCCGGCGAGTGGGTTTTCGCAGGCACGGCGGCACCGGTGGCGGCAGTTCGGCCATCACCGCCCAGCAGGCTTCGGCGAAGCGTGTCAGCGCCCAGAAGGCCGCGGCCGACCCGTCATAGGCCAGACCGTCGCGCACCAGGCGCGCAAAGCAGGACTCGGCGTGGCAATGCCCCTCGGGCATGGAAGCGCCCCGGTTGCGATCGCCGCGCACCCCCGGCAGCGTTTCGCCGCCCGCTGGATGGCCAGCGTCTTCGGCGGCCGCTCACGCAGGCAAAGCGCGATCAGGGCGCTCCAGCGGTCATGATCCTCGGTCGTCAGCGGTTTCATATCCGCACATCCTCCCGGCGCTGAAAGCGCTCACGCGAGCCGGGCGGAATGGGCAGCACCAGCGGATGACCGCGATACCCCCGCTGGTAGTGAAACCAGGCGAATTCGGTGGCCGTGGAGGCTTGAGGGTCGTATCGCCCCAGCACCATCGGCACCCGCTCGATACAGGGCAGGAAGGTCTTGAGGTTGCCGCCAGGGTTATCGAAATGCAGCCCGTAACGCCCGGTCGAATTGAGGAAGGACAGCCGGCACAGCACGATCACATGATCGGCGAACTGAAGAGCTTTGTTGACGAAGGCTTCGGCCAGCTTGAAAGGCGGGTTGGTGACCATGGCATCGCATGGCCAGAGCATCAGATCCTCGGCCAGGAAGTCGACGACCCTGAACCCGCACCCATGATCATGAATGTCGCTGGCATGGACGAAACAGCCCAGCTCGCGCAAGGTCAGGGCGATATGACCGCGGCCGGCCGCTGGCTCCCAGACCGTCGGGTGCCGGTTCGGCTCTTTGCCGTCAAACGTGCGGAAATCCACGACACCAGAGGTGACCAGTGTCTCCCACATGGCGCGTACCGCCCAGGGCGGCGTCGGGAAGAATTCCAAGCTGTGGTGTAGCGCATTCTGCGCCGCGATATCGGCGCCTGCCACGAAGAGGGTATCCTCGGGCGGCGGCTTATCGAAGCGATCGACGCCTTCCATGATATGCGCGGATGGCGTTTTCATGCCGCCACCTGCCGATCAGGGTCGAGCCAGTCGGCGCAATCCTCGCTGAAATCGTGCGTCATCAGCCCCGGACGGCTTTCCATGCGGTCGAGCGCTTCGGCGAGGACATCGGCCAGGGTGGCGCGGCGTGGGCAGGCCATAAACCCGCAAAAGGCGGTGCAGACGATGCGGTCGGTCTCCCCGGCCGTCATGCGGTCGCCCTCCGTTTGCGCATGTTTTTGAACATGACGGCGGCCATGGCCTTCCACATGGGCTGTTTGTGGCTGAAGGCCAGGAGCTTGGCGTCACGTTCCAGGGTATCCGGCGCCATCTTGTCGAAGAGCGCACCGATATCCTCCGGCAGCGCACCGAAGTCCTTGCCGTGGACGATTTCCTCGGCCGCCTTGATGAAGGTCGAGGACACCGGCTCCAGGTCCTTCAGTTGTTCCAGGACAAGCCGTGCCGCTCGCGCGCCGCGCCGGCTGATCAATGCGGATATGGCGGCGATCGCGCTGGTATCGCCCGGCTTGCACGCATTGCCCGGTGTGGCGTTCTTCAGGATGCGTATACCGGCTTTCGCGCACACCTGGTCGATCGTCAGGGCGTCTTCGTCGCCGGCCGCGAGGGCCGAATAGTGCATCTGCGTCGTGGTAATGGCCACCCGATCGCGGTTTTGCCCCACGAAGGCCCTCGCCCGGTCGGCCTGGCTGGCTGCTTCCACGATGAGAACAGGGATCAGGGAAACGCCCGGATGGGTGGCGGCGGCGATCGCCGTATGCTGGCCGTCCAGAACCTCGCGCCCGCCCCCTTCGTTAATGGCGACCACGGGCGGCTTGAACCGGGACCACTGCCAGTGGCCGACGATGCGCCGGATGAGGCGGACCGACTTTTCGGAAAGACCCCGCTGGTAGTCTTCGTCGACCAGCAGGGTCGACGGATCGACCCACTCAATCACCGGGAGGGCGGAATCGATATCATTTGGCACCAGGTCATTAAGCTGCAGACCGGCAATCGCGCGCTTGGTCATGGCGCCACCGCCGTTTCCGCAAGCGTCAGGGCCGCTTCGATCCGCCCCCGCATCCTGGGCGATAGATGACCACCGGGAGACAGGGCATTGGCAACGGCTCCCGGCGTCACCCCGACATGGAAGGCGAACTCACGCACCGTCCAGCCCAGGGCCTGGCGGCGCTGGCGGCATGTCTCGATGAATTTAGGCGCCGCCGGCGACCGCGCGCCGTCATATCGAAGTCGTTCCCGCTTCCTTTGCAGCGGCGACCGGGCGCTTATCTTGGTTGCCGAAATGACGCTGGGCCTGAACGTAACGATCGGAAGGTCACGCGCGCCCTGGGCCGGCATATTGGCCCGCTGGTAGGCATTATCGTACTGCATCCGCAGGCTATGCTCGCTCCGACCGGCAATCCGAGCGGCATCCTGCCAGCGTCCGGCGCGGATCTCGCGCGAAATCACGCGGTCACATTGTGAGTGCACGGTCATTGGCCTCCCCTATGTGTTGAAAATGGTTGTGCGGGCGCACGGACTCGCGCCACGGTCGCGGCCTGGAAACGTGAAAGGAATTTGAGATGACGACATCGGAGGCCGAAAAGGCCATCAATGAAAACTTCCAGGCCCTGACTATTCTGGTCGAACACCTTATCGCTGAGAACGCGATGAAAAAGCCAAACCCGCTGGCTTATATTCACGAAGCGCGGGAACAAATGAGCGGACCGAATGGAAAGGCTGCGCCCGGCGCTAAAGAAACGATCAAAGGCGTCTATGACAGCCTGGAAACGCGCCTTAAAGCCGCGCTTGCCGCAGCCGCGGCGGCTCAGGGCAAAACGACTGGCTGAAGTGGGATTAGTTCGCCGGGGCCCATTTCCATCAAAAGCCTGATACTTTCCTCTGCCCGCTCCACGCGCATCCGGTCCTGCTCGATCCGGTCGGCTTCGATCAGCGCCCGGATGCGGTCTTCCTGCTCGGGCGTGAAGGGGGACGGTGCCCCGCTGTTTGTCGGCTCTGACATGGGCGATCCCTTTGCTGTCATGGTTAATTTGAGTCAGATGTGATGAAATCATGGGCGCTCACCCATCAGGCTGAGTGCCGCCGGTTGTGCGGGTTGGACGGGCGAGCCATTGCCCGGCAGACTGGGGGATATGTCAGGATCGATATCAGACGGTTTAGCTCCGGCTTTTGCTAATTCTTCCAGAGTGGCGACGCCAGCCTGGCTTATCGCCAGCCAGTACGCCGAGGGTATCACAGACCGCCTCTTGGCCTGCTTTGCAGCCCCTAACGACATCCCCGTGAGCCTTGCTAAGGCTGCGGCACTACCTATCCGATCCAATATTTCGGTGAAGTCGATGTGTTCCATGAACGCATTGGGTACACTTCGTACCGATTCACGTCAACACCAATTGTACCCAATCACTGGGTACAATTAGTACCATGATCAATCCAAAAGACCTTCCCCACCTACGCACACAAGCCGAAAGGCTGAAGTGGGCGCGTGAGCGATCGCACTCTTCAATGAGAAGCGCCGCAAATGCCTATGGGTGGAATGAAAATACCTACAAGAGCCACGAACAGGGCATTCGGCGTAATGACGGATTGGTTGTCGAGGATGCCAAGAAATATGCGCGCGCCTTTAAGGTGCCCGTAGATTGGCTGTTATTAGGTACGACGAAGATGGCTGCCTTGCCTTCCGTCCCGATAATCGGAAAGGCAGCCGCCGGCATTAATGGCTTTGCGGTCGATGACTATGAGCCGAATACCCACCCGGCACTTGACCTTTATCAGTTTGAAGATGCGGTCGCCGTCCAGGTCGATGGGGATTCCATGCAGCCCCGGTTCAATCATGGTGAGTTGCTTATGTTCGGCAGAGCAACACAAGACCCAATTCAACATGTCGGCCACGAAGTCCTGACCGAAGTTTCAGATGGCCGCCTACTGATTAAATTGCTTTACCATAACAAATACACAGGCAACTGGGACCTAATCAGCCATAATAGCCGATATGAGCCAATTACAGATAAGCAGCTTTTATGGACACGCCCATTCATCGGATTGCTAGTGGCTTAATAAAATCAACTGGGGGAAACTATGAAAACGAAAAACTGGGCATTAGTATTACCTATGGCTGCTGCCTTGTCGAATTGCAGCCCCGCCACCACCCCTGCTGAAACAAAAGAGAATAGCTCGATTTCGGCAACCGTCGCTTTGAGCGCCATCCCGGATACAAAAGAGGTAACGACGCTCGATCTTCTCAACTATGCTAGGTCTATGCTTTCTTTCAAAAAGCCTGACGAGTTCTCGAAGAGCTTTAATGATACTGCGTTGGCAGGCAAGAATTTTGATTTCCATCTAGCTGTTAATAAGAGGGGAGACGAAGGCAGCATCAATTATGGTTACGATGCTGATCGTGAAATCTTAACGTTATTGGTACTTCCGGAAGCAGGAACAATTCATCGTGGCGATCACGATACCGATCTTGATTTCAATTATATTGTCACAACACATGAAACAATCTTGGGCAAGCCAGGCCCTATGACAAATGCGTACGGTGTTACCAAAAACGTTACTCCTTCATATGAATTTATGGTTGGAGTGGGCTCTGCATCCGGCGAGTATATGGGCGCGCTTCCCCATACCGAAGTTACCGCCGACCGCAAATTCGTCATGTATGATATCGCCTCTAAAGAATTAAAATTGACGCCCGAACAGGCTCGAACCGTCGTCAGTGAGATGTGGGCTGAGGTTTCAGGTACATTCAAACCATCAGAGGATGGAAAAATTTTGACCTGCAAAGAGTCTTCAAAAGACGCGACTATCAACTATCCGTATGAAGAACACTGGACGCAATGCGTCTATTCGGCTCGAATTTCTCACGTTAGAATAGTTTCTAAAGCTTTTGGCGTCCTCGCAGAGTGGCCCGAGACAGGGAAAGACGCCCTTACCGGCAAATATCTCCGCAACTAAGCAAACACTCCCAAGCGCAACTGCGACTAACCCGATTCGTACCCAAATTTGATGTGGGTACATTTTGTGTTGACAATAGTTGGTACATTTCGTACCCATATCCCCAACACCAACCTTTTGGAGCTGGGGCCATGTCCGATACCGCAACACCCGCCAAGCCCGCCAAGACGAAACGGAAGATCCGCACCATCGCCCTGCGCTGTATTCGGGGCGGCGGCATCTGGGTCTTCGGCGACCGCTATCTCGCCCATGCCGTCCATACCGGCGTCAACGTCACCTATTTCGACATCATGACCGGCCGCGAAATGCGCACCGTGCCCGACGACCGGTTCGTGCCGGAGAACCTGTCGCACTGGTGGCTGTTCAGCGTCAGCCAGCGCCTGCGCTTCGGCCCCGGCGCCCGCGATCATCACCTGGCCTACCCGAATGCCGACCATCGGCTGACCGATCGGAGGGCCGCCTGATGCCCGCCATCAATGACAATGCCGTCGTCGACGTGACGACCGAGGAAGGCCGTCGCCAACGTCTGGAGCAGCTCAGGGGCGAGGCCCGTAACGCGGCCTATGAGGTCGGCAAGGCCGTCACCCGTTCGGCCATCGCCCAGGGCGCCATGCGTGATTTGGGCGACCTGACCAACTTCATGGCGGGCGCCGCCTCGGCCGGGAGCCTTCACCGGCCACCGAAGCCGCTGTGGCCGCCGGCGCGCCGGATCAGATTTACCGCACCCATGCCGAGGTGCTGCAGAGCTGGGGCGAAATGCTGATCGCCCTGGCGCAGGACGTGACCCTGCTGGCCAAGCCGCCGGCCAGCGCCACCACCCAGTAGCTTCCCCTTTCCGTTTTGCGTCGACAAGCCCGGTTCTCACCATGCTCATGCCGGGCCCCACGCAAACGGCCGCTGCCGGCGGGTTCATCCCCCCCTTAGCCCACCCGACCGGCAGCGGTCGAAACCTTTCCCCCTCGCGCCGCGCATCCCCCCTTTCCCGACGCGGCGCACACCGCCTCCCTCGCGTTTCCTGAACCTCGCGCGGGGGAGGCCCTTTTCCCCACCCGGAGCCCGGACCGTGCCCCAGCCTTATCACCCGCCGCATGAAGACTTTCCCGGCCATCAGGGCCTGAAGCCGCGCCAGCCGGCCATGGAAGGCCAGCCACCGCAGATCTTCATGGACCGCCGCCGCGGCCGCCTGGTCACGACCGGCGACGATACCCCCACCCTTATCGCCCTGACCGCCTGCCTGGTTGGACTGATCTGCCTCTTTGTCATCGGAAAGGCCCTGTCATGAGCAAGCCCTCTCACCGCGCCGCCGCCGGCCTCAACAAACGCGCCCGCCAGCACTATCCGCGCATCAAGGCCATGCCCGAGGACCCCGCCGCCGATACGGCCGATCTTGCTGAAGGTGACGACGACCTGTCCGTGGCCAATGTCGAAGGCGGCTGGTCCGGCCACAAGTCAGACCTCGACTGGCCGATCGAGACCGATGATCCGTGGATGGTCGGGCTCGCCATCGCCGCCCTGTTCGTCATGGGCGTCGGCATCCTCACCGTTATCGGCGGCCTGGGCTTCGGCCTGTGGCACATGGGTGCCGCCCTTTTCCATTCCCTTGATTAGGAGACCGGCCATGTTCGACGCCGCACCCGCCCATTCGCCACATCCGTTCGATCTGCATGTCGGCGGCCGGGTCCGCACCCGGCGCAAGCTGCTGGGCCTCAGCCAGGAAGCCCTGGCCGAAGGCATCGGCCTCACCTTCCAGCAGGCGCAGAAATACGAGCGCGGATCGAACCGGATCAGCGCCTCGAAGCTGTACGAGATCGCCATCACCCTGAAAACGCCGATGGCCTGGTTCTGCGAAGGCTATGGCGCCGCGCCCGGCGAATATGTGGAGGCCGCCGACGAAGCCGCGATCCACGCCTTCCTGATGACGACCGAAGGTATCGCCCCGGCGCGCGCCTTCCCCAGGTGACCAGCCTGCGCCAGCGCAAGCGCCTGCTCGACCTGATCCAATCCATGGCCGACACGGCCGACGATCTCTAACCCCCACCCGGAGCCCTTCCATGCCGATCGAAACCGAAAGCGCCACCAGCGCGCCTGATGATGTCACCCTCGCGCCCGCCCAGCCCGACCTGGTCGAGGACGCCGAAGCCACGAGCCCGTCGGAAGAGACACCGGCGGAGGAGAAGGCCCCGCCCGAACCCTTCCTGTGCGCCGTGTCGGCCGATCTGTTCCGCCGCGCCTTCCTGGCCGCCTCGAAGGAAGAACACCGCCACTATCTGATGGGCGTCCATATCGAGCCCTGTGACGCCGGCGGCGCCATGCTTTCGGCCACCGATGGCCATATCGCTGTCATCGTTCATGACCCGGATGCCTATGTGAAGGGCCGGGCCATCATCCGGCTTAACAAGCTGATGCTCCGTGCCTGCAAGGCCGAGCGCGGCGACCTGACCGGCACCGAGCGGGTGCTGATGATCAACTGCGCGGAAGATCTGCTCGACACCGCCATGATCGCCCATGTGCCCTATGCCGATAGCGACACCTCGCGCGATCACGCCTTCGGCCTGATTGACGAACCGTCCGAGCAGGTGATCGCCTCGGAATATGGCGATTTCCGTATCAATGAGACCTATCCGCGCCTCGATGCGATCATCCCGCGCGATATGCAGCCCGGCTATTCGGGCGTGGCCCTCAATGCTCTGCAGCTTAAGCCCATCATCGAGGCGCTGAAACCGGCCGTCGGCAAGGCGTGCCCCATCGCCGTCTTTACAGCCGAGCAATCGCCCGAAGCCTCGGCCATCCTGGTCAAGCCGGGCCGGACCACCACCCTGCTCAATGGCCGGGCGCTCGAAGCTATGGCCATCATCATGCCGATCCGTATCGACACCGAGGCCGGCCCCGCCGACTGGGCCCCGAATGCGCCCGATCGCCGCGTGTTCCTGGCCGACCTGGAAGACCGCGACCTGGTGGTGGCCGATGACGGCTTCACCTGCCTGTCGCGCGGCGTCCATACCGTGCATGACGACCCAGACATGACCATCGGTACATGCTCGCTCTATATCGAATGCGCCGACGGCAAGCACTATCTCGATTGTCAGCTCAATGACGACGGCAGCCTGGCCGGTCTCAGCCGGTATTTCGGGCCCATCGGCGTGAAGCCTGGTCAGCCGGTGCGCAAGGTCGAGCCTTCCGCATGAACGCCGAGATCAAACCCCTTCTGACGGCGCGCCAGCGCTTGGAAAAAGCTCTGCAGCACGAGTCGCAGGACTTACCCCGCGAAGCCAATACCTATGTCAGGGTCGGCGATGTGCGGGCCATCATGCACGAAGCCGATCTCTGGAAAACGCGCGCCCTGGCCGCCGGCTATACCCCGGAGGCCAGCGAGTTTTACGCCAGCCTCACGCAAATACGTGAGGGCCGCCCGCCGATGCACCTCATGGCGGCCTATGAACCCACCCAAATGAACGATCCGCGCCCGTACAAGGTCTCGCAGCTTTTGGCGGACGGCAAACGGACGGTCGCCGCCTGGCCGACCGAAACCGAGGCATTCGAGTGCCTGCTGGCGATCGTTATCCGCGCAGATAAGGCGAAGGATCAGGGGAAAAGGCCATGACCGGACACCGTGCCATCCTCAATATGCCGTTTCCGGCCTCCTGCATAAATGCGATCCGCGCCGGCCGCGCCCTGGGCGAAGCCAACATGACCATGGCCTTCGAGCTGGACCAGGTCACCACGCCCCAGGAAGCCCTGGCCTTCGAGGTGACGCACCTGGTGACCGGCCTGCATACCGCTGTCGTCTGCACCGATGACGCACCCCGTATGGCCGCCGAAAAGACAGAGCAGTTTAAGCGACTGCTGTCCGAGGCCATCGCTCACCTCCAGACCCTCGAAGCCGGTCTGACCACCGAAACCGTCAATTCCGAAAGGCCGGACGCATGACCAGCATTTCCAACAAACCCGTGTTCCAGGCCACACTATTGCAATTGGCCGTCGCCCCCGAAAATATCCGCGCCGGGGACGACGTCGACAGCGAAATCGACGAACTGGCCGAGACCCTCCTGGCCGGCCAGATTCAACCGCTGTTGGTACGCGCCGGGGGCGAAAAATGCCTGAAAGACTGGCTCATCCTTGATGGCCGCCGCCGCTTCCTGGCCTATGAGCTGCTCTGGCAGGACGGCCGGATAGATAACGAATTCTCCATCGACTGCATCCTGTGCGAAACGCCGGAGGAGATCGCCGCGGCGGCGATTGTGGCCAATAGCGCCCGCTTGGAAATAACCAAGGCCGATTACCTGCTGGCCGTTCATCGCCTGATGAGCCAGTTCAAGACGCCGGAAGAGATCGGGCGCATCCTGGGTGTGGATGCCGGCGCCGTGCGCCAGGTTGCCCGCCTGGGCAGCCTCGACAAGGTGTTCCTGCAAGCCTTCAAGGAAGACCGGATCAGCCTGAAGGGCCTGAAACAGATCGCCCGGCTGAAGGACGCCGATGCGCTGTCGGAATTGAAACAACGGCTTGAAGGCGATGGCGAGATTCATGACTACCAGTTGCCCGATGCGACTCGGAGCGCCCTGACAGCCCAGTCCCGCCTGCTGGATGTTTTCAGCCTCGAAGACTATACCGCCGCCGGCGGCCGCATCGAATCCGACCTGTTCGGCGAACTGCCGGACCAGTTGCTGGATGGTCAAATCGCCTTTGACCGGTGGATGGCCGCCACTCAGCCCATAGCCGGCCTGCTGGCCGAACAGGGCCTCCAGGTGCATCACATGGTGGTCACGGCCGGCGATCCGCCGGGCACGGTGGCGCTCGATTATAACTATGACAGCGGCAGCACCTACCCCGAGCGGATGGACACGGATAACGCCATCGAAAGCTTCAAGCCGTCGCTCACGGCTGCCCTGGCCGCCAACGATCGCGCCGCCTATATCGAGGCGCTTAAAGATCAGGCTCTGAAGCGGCTCGACCACGCCAAGGTGGTGGCCCAGCCACAGGCCCCTGTCGCCGCCGTCGTCACCTTCAGCCAGTACAATGGTTTGACGATCAAGTTTTACGCCGACCAGGCCGAATACAAGGCCCGGCTCAAGGCAAAGCAAACCGCTCCGGACGCCCCGGCCATACGCAACAGCCTGGTCAATCGCCTGAAACTGCCCCACGCCAGAACGCGCGTGGACGTGCAAAGCTACGGCACACTGCTGCACCAGAAGGTGACCAGCATCGCCGGCAAGGCCCTGGCCTGCGAACTGGCGGCCAACCCGACGGCCGCGCTCGATACGCAGATCTCGGCCCAGTTTCAGCAATGCCTGCTGCATAGCTACAATTCAGACAGCACCACCAACCTGCTGAAGCTGTCGGTGGGCCGGATCATCAGTTTGCAACGCATCGATGCGGACGATATCCGCCGGCCGCTGGTCGACCGGCTGAAAGCCTGGCGGGATCAATATACCGCGAGCGGCCTGTATCCGTTCGAGTGGGTTCAGTCCCTGGACATGACCGCCAAGCTGGAGCTGCTGGCGCTGATCACCGCCCTGCAGGTCGATACCTTCGAGCAGAAAAAACAACGAGCTCCGCCTCGATGCCCGCGCCGAGGCCGCCCATATCGCCCGCGCCATCGGCCACGATATCCGCAAGCATTATAAGCCCGAGGCCGACTTCTACGCCCAGTGCAGCAAGAAACAGCTCATAGATTTCATCGACCAGATGAAGGTGGCCACACGGCCCTTCGAGAAGATGAAGACGGCCGAGCTGGCCGAAGAGGTGGCCAAGCTGGCCGCGGCGCATAACTTCATCCCGCCCGCCTTCCAGTTTGAACTGGTTGAAGACGAGGCGGTCACGACCGATGACAACGCCGAAGATGCCGATATCGACCTCAGCGACGACCAGGACGTCGACACCTTCGACGAAGAAGAGGTCGGCGACGACGACGAGGTGCCGGCATGAGCATTCATGATTTATTTGTTGGACCTAACTTCCCAAATTTCAGCTCTATAGTCTTGAATAAGGGCGCCATTGGAATACCGCGAGCAATATTTGAACGGGAAGCTATCAGTCTTTTCCTCTTTGAAAACATCGAGGTAAGTCAGCTTCACCGAGATGTAAAGCGTCGCTGCACCGTGTTCGACAAGCTTGTAATCGTCTTCATTAAACCCTTCCTCTGTCCTAAGTTCCGGTTCGTCAGGAGCGCCAGGAAATATCGTCCGAATTTCGTGATGTGCCATGACAGGTCCGCCGATCGGTGCATCCGGATCGAGTGCATTGCTCAGTTTGGTAAAACAGATAACTTCGATCTTCAAGGACGCTGCAGGCGTTCTTCCGAGGTTCGTAAGCTTCAGCGACATAGCAACACGGCCAGTGCTGTCAAAGGACACGCCATCGATGTCACACCGAACGTAGGCACGATGTTCAAGACGCTGTGCTTTTCGGTTGTCGAAATAACCGACGCCTGCGACACAAAGCGCAACAAAGGCAACCAGGCTACCGATTGCATTCCAGTTGAGTCTGTCGTCCGGAATCCGGCAGCCCACCAAAACACCAATGAACATTGCAAACAACAGCACAGAGACGACAAGCAGTCGTCTTTCAAGCTTCGTCAGTTCATTCCACCTATCCACACAAACCTCTCCACAACCCCTTCCCAAGCTTTAGCCTGGAACCATCCAGGCGCGCAACTCGAGGTGCTCGTATGAGCACCTATTACTGGACAGGCTACGCCGGCTTCCATGCCGCCAAGAAAGCCGCCCGCGAGACCGGCCGGCCAGAGCCCACACGGCTCGAATATGCCGCCTCCCAGCCCCGGCTGATCCCCATTCTCACACGCGTTCAACAGGCGATCTGATCTATGACTCAACCTCACTTGTTTAGCTTCACCCCCGCCGATCAGTATCGGGTTCATCATGTCCTGGATATGCTTGATGGATTCTCGGATGGCATAGATGCCGACCGTCTCGCCGCCGGAATCGCGTTCGCCAGGTCAGGCATCAAGCCCGACCAAATTCCCGAGGACCTGGTCGACCTGTTCGCGTCATTTTACCTCGGCGCCAAAGAGGCCGGCGAGTGGACGCGCGAAAACGATGACAGTCAAAAGATCGAGGCAAAAGCCGACATTGAGCGCATCATGGCCGAGAGCCTGAAGACGCCTTTGCCAGACGCTTCGGAAGTCCAGAAGCTGCTGCACGAACGCGACCGTATCCTGCGTGACCTCCGGAACCAAATCGTTCCCTTCGATAAGTTCAAGTCCGATTTTGCCGACGAGTTGGTGAAGCAGTTTGGTCAGGAAAAAGACAAGGATGGCGATGATGTCCGTGAATATGGCCTAGGCGCCGCTGAAGGATATTACGACGACCCCGATATGTGGGAAGACGGCACGATCGATCCTGCCTTTTGCGCCAAAACCGATCTCAGCTACTGGGAGACCGAGTAGATGCTGGAGATCCTGAAATTTATTTTCCGCGACTTCTGGACCTGGGCCGGCACCGCCGCCCTGCTGTCGATCATCGCCCAGGGCCTGATTACGGCGGTCGGGATCATCGTCACCGGGAGGAAGGAATGACCACCGGCATCACCTGGACTGAAGAAACCTGGAATCCGATCGTCGGCTGCTCGATCGTCAGCAAGGGCTGCACCAACTGCTACGCCATGCAATGGGCCGGGCAGCGCATGGATGGCAACCCGAAATCGCCGCACTATGCCGACACCACCAAACAGGTGAACGACCACCACGTCTGGACCGGCAAGCTGGCCCAGGCGCCCGAGGCCACCCTGCTGAAGCCACTGCGCTGGCAACGGCCACGCATGATCTTCGTCAACAGCATGTCGGACCTGTTTCATGAGGCCGTGCCTGATGAGTGGATTGACCAGGTGTTCGCCGTCATGGCGCTCACGCCCCAGCACACCTATCAGATCCTGACCAAGCGCCCGCAGCGGATGAAGGCGTATATGTCTAAGACGTGGCACTTCCGCGTCATGGACTTTATGCGCATTTACGGCAAGGTCCCGAAGGATAAGGGCGTAGGACTTAACACCAGCAACGGCGGCACCTTGGCCAATGTCTGGCTGGGCGTATCGGTCGAGGACCAGGCCACGGC
Organism: Asticcacaulis sp.; assembly: GCA_024707255.1. Classification (NCBI taxonomy): domain Bacteria; kingdom Pseudomonadati; phylum Pseudomonadota; class Alphaproteobacteria; order Caulobacterales; family Caulobacteraceae; genus Asticcacaulis; species Asticcacaulis sp. Next base: position 264,640 of record JANQAC010000001.1, read on the forward strand.
CGATGAACGAATCCCGCTGCTTCTGGATACGCCGGCCGCGTTGCGGTGGATTTCGGCCGAACCGTTACTTGGGCCAATCGACTTAGTTTATCTAAACCGTGCACCATCAGTGATAGACAAGGCTATGCCCGGCTTCTCCAATGTTGAAGGTTTTTACTTAGACGCCCTCAATGGAGGTAAACACATCAAAATGAAGGCCGGCATAGGCTACAGCGCATCTTCGGTGCCGCCAAAACTCGACTGGGTTGTTATCGGCGGCGAGAGCGGTCGTGATGCTCGGCCGATGCATCCGGACTGGGCCCGATCGCTCCGCGACCAATGCGCAGATGCCGCCGTTCCGTTCTTTTTCAAACAATGGGGCGAGTGGCATCCAATGGGGCAAACAATGGCGGACGGCACCACCAACGCTTTAGACAAGGGACAACGCCCCGGCCTCTGGCACGAGGGATCGATGTCCGCCCGTGTCGGCAAAGGCGCCGCCGGCGACCTGCTTGATGGTGTCAGACATCATAACTGGCCCTTGGTGAGCCAATGAGTGCAGCCCATGCCATACCGGAAGCCTGGCCTCTGTTCCTTTGTGTGGAACAGTTGGAGGCTTACCTTGGCATGGACATTCGCACGATCCGCCATATCTGCCCGGTGGCGCCACTCGATTTCGGCAATAGCCTGGTACGTTACCATCGCCTGCAGATAGATGCCTGGGCGGCCACCTTGCCGCCACGCTTGCCTAAGTCGGCATCAAACGTTAACACTCCGGAGTCCGAGCCTATGCCGGCGGCCGACACGGTCGAGATTCCTCGCCTCAGTCCGGCCGAAAAGGCACGTCGCCGGGCGCAGGAGAAACAGAAATGGCCGAAGGCGAGTTAAAGGTTCCGCACGTACAGCGTATTAAGCGTGCGGACGGACGGGTCGACCTATATTTCCGCAAAGGTGGGTGGCGCGAAGGCCCCCTGAAATCGGCCGACGGCACGCCCGAGCTGATGGCCGAGGTGCAAACGATCCTGGATAAGGTCGCGCGCGCGCAAACGGCTGCGCTGAAGCCGAGATCGAATACGGTCGGCGGGCTGTTGCGCGCCTATAATAGGTCGGCCGAGTTCCTGATGCTGGCCCGGTCGACCCAGGGCGAATACCAGAATTATATCGATGAGATCATCGAGGACTGTGACACCTGGCCGTTGACCGATGTCACCCGTACCTGGGTGCTGGAGATGCGCGACGCCTGGGCGCTGCGTGGCCACCGCGCTGCCAGCAACCGCCTGCAGGTGCTGAAGAACGCCATGGCGCCTGTGATCGACGATGAGACCGACAACCGTATTGCCGGCGATCCATTCCACAAGGTCAAGAAGGTCTCGAGGCCGCACAGCAGCGACGAAGCCCATCCGATTTGGGAAGACTACGAGGTCGAGACCGCGATCGACGCCGCGATCGAGAATGACCAGGCCGGCCTCGCCCGCGCCATTGCCCTCGGCCGGTATGGCGGGTTCCGCCGCGGCACCATCTGCCACATTCCGCTGGGCGCGCGCCTGACCGGCTACAATGACGAAGGCTATGCGGAGCGCCGCCTATACTGGATAACCGAGAAGCGCATCGTCCGGTGCGACAAGCGCGAGGATCCGCGCCTCACGGCCGTCATGGAGCGCACCGCCAACCGGGCGATCACCATCGCCTATAATCAGCGGGATCACGCCTGGAAGGAGCGGCAACTTAACCAGGCCGTCGACCGGCTGATGACGCGCCTCGCCAAAGATGGCCGGGTGCGCGCCGCCGTCGACGAACAGGGCGAGATCTATTGCCCGCTCACCATTCATGGCCTTCGCCATTCTCGCGGCGTTGAGCTGGCGCACGCCGGCGCATCCGACGCAGAGATCATGGGGCAGCTTGAGCAACTGTCAGCCGCCGCGGCGCAGGAATATCGCCGCCAGGCCAACCGCCGGCGCATGGCCGACTCGGGTCAGGACAAGGTCGACAATGTCGTGAAGTTGCGTGCAGCGGCAAAGGAGCGTAAATCAGTCGACTCGAGAACCGGAAGCTAACCCCGGTTAAGCCTCTTTTCGAAATGCTTACCCAGCGAGGCTGCGATAATGCCACCTGTTATGATGTTCTGCATTGTGTCCATTTGTTTATCAGTAAGCCAATGGCAATGAATAGTTGCCCAGGTCCAAATAGGGATCTGTGCCGGGGAAACTATATGCCAAAGCCAAACAATTGCTACGACACCGAGTGCGACGAACATCCCCCACAACGCAACGACCGCCATGGTTTCGAAATGATCGCGAAACCGCTGGGTACGATTATGTTCCCGCTCCTGCGCTTCTTTTTCCAAATCTGAAGCAGACTTTCCTCGCTGCAGAAACACAGCCTCCCGCTCGGCAAGGTCTTCCGGCACGGACTCCGTTTCCTCAGTGGTCGAGGCAACAAACTCTGGGATTACCCGACGGTTAAGCGCGGCACCATCATCGGAAGTATGCGCCTTCCACCCAACTTGGGAGAAATCAGAACAATCGTCATCAGCGTCATTCCCCCCAGCCGTCATAGTCAGCCAGCCGGCTGCGATGCAAGACGCTCGTAATGGGACTGAATAAGGTCCATCGGAATCACCTCTCCGAAAGCCTGCTCATCGTACACATAATGCCATGGCGTCCGTGGCTGATGGGTCAGTCGGGACAAATCCACACCACTCATGTGTCCATAACGATCGTAGGTTTGGCGCACTAAATCTTTTTCCCACTCCAGTAAGTCGTCATGGCGGGGTGAGGGAAGTGTCTTGTCAACTGGGCTGCTTTTGAAATCTCTAACCGCACTATACAAACGAGGGATCACAGGACCATATTTCCACGCCTGAACGTCGTCACTGATCAATGGCCTGCCATACAGACCAAGGCACCACCCGTGAGCAATATACACCAGCTTCAAAAGCTTCATGGGAGTGATGGGATTATTGTCAGCGCGGGCAAGCTGAAGCAGATAGTTGGCTACCGTTCTGCTGTCGTGCATGGCCACCTCCTCTTCTTCTAACTGCCAATAAATGATTCTAGCATGATTGCAGAGTGACAACTAGATAGTTATCAACAATCTGTGCACAACCCTAGCATTACAAATCGTAAAATAAAGTTCCGGAATTTACTTCGAGAACAAACCTAAAACCGCTTCTGTAACAAGACCTGTAACAGCCCTGTAACAAGCCTCTCTTGCATCACTCCGGCACAAACAAAAACAGCACCCGAAGGTGCTGAATTTATTGAAATAGTTAAATGGCGCACTCGGAGCGATTCGAACGCCCGACCCTCAGATTCGTAGTCTGATGCTCTATCCAGCTGAGCTACGAGTGCCTGCACATTCAAGTCCGTCAGGTCGATCCCTGACAGCGAGGGCGGACATTTAGTTGAACGGTTTCGATAAGGCAAGGCCGGATCGGCACTTTTTCCACCGAATTGATGATTTTTTGTTGATCGCCCTGCCCTGAGGGCGTCACAGTCTTATATAGAACCTGCCAATACCGCCTAACTGTGTCGTCTAAAGGAATACCGTCATGCGTTACCCGTCCCTGAAATCGCTCGTCATTGTGGCAACAGGGCTGGTTCTGACGGGATGCGCCGCTCTCCCTGCGGCTGAAACCCCACGCGTGGAGCCCATCGTGGTCGCCGCCGAGCCGGAGGCCGCCCAGGCGGGGATGGGTGTGCTCAGGCGCGGCGGTACGGCCGCCGACGCCGCGGTGGCGGTCCAGACCGTTCTGGGCCTGGTCGAGCCGCAAAGCTCCGGTCTGGGCGGAGGCGCCTTCATGCTCTACTACGACGCCAGAACCGGAAAGATCAGCGACTATAATGGCCGTGAAACCGCGCCCGCGGCCGCTACGCCGGATATGTTCACAGGAACGGACGGCAAACCACTTGCTTTCAAGGACGCCGTTGTGTCCGGCCGCGCAACCGGCGTGCCCGGCGCCATGTTCCTGCTCGACCAGGCGCAGAAGGACCACGGCAATCAGGACTGGGCCAGCCTGTTCGCGCCCGCCACGGCACTGGCCGATAACGGCTTTACCGTGACAAAGCGCCTTGGCAACTATCTGCAAAACGCCGATTTCGCCGAAAAGCACACGCCGGACTTCATCGCCTATCTCGGTGACGGCCAGGGCGGCTATCGCAAGACAGGCGACGTGATCAAGAATCCGGCCTATGCCGAGACCCTGCGTGCCTTCGCCAGCCAGCGCAGCGAAGCCTTCCGCAAAGGGCCGATCGCCGAAGCCATTGTCGCAAAGACCCACGAAGCCCCCCTGCCCGGCGGCATGAGCCTGAACGATCTGGCTGGTTACAAGGTCAAGGTCACCACCACGGTGCCTTACGCCACCGCCGGCGGATATGCCGGCAAGCCGGTCTGCATCACCTATCACATCTATATCGTCTGCTCGAACAATGCCCCTTCCGGCGGCATCGCCCTGCTGCAGGGGCTGAAGATGGCCGAATCCCAGCCGCTGGCAGAATGGGGCGTGCATGATCCACGGTCGTGGCAGGTGGTCATCGAGGCCGAGCGTCTGATGTATGCCGACCGCGATCAATACGAGGCCGATACAGCACTGTTCAATTCGCAACAGGATGCCTACCTCAATCCGGACTATCTGAAAGCGCGCTCGGCCCTGATCCAGGTGGGCAGGGCCAATGCCGCGCCCAAACCCGGCGACCTGTCGATGAAGGTGGCGATGGACAAGACACTGGAGCCCGGCGGCACCACCCATTTCGTCATCCGCGACACCTATGGCAATGTGCTGAGCATGACGACAACCGTCGAGAGCTTCTTCGGCACCGGCCGGATGGTCGGCGGCTTCTTCCTCAATAACCAGTTGACCGATTTCTCCTTCAGCCCGCAGACGGTGGACGGCCTGCCGGTGGCCAACAGCGTGGCGCCGGGCAAGCATCCGCGCTCCTCCATGTCGCCGGTGATCGTGTTCGATTCGACGGGCAAAAAAGTCATTGCGGCGGTGGGTTCGCCCGGCGGCTCCGCGATCCTGGCTTATAATCTGAAAACCCTGATTGGCATTCTGGACTGGAATCTCTCCATGCAGGACGCCATCAACCTGCCAATCGTGGTGGCGCGTGGCGACACCATCCGCATCGAACAAACGCGCATGGAACCGGCGGTCTGGGACGGCCTGACCGGCATGGGCTACAAGCTATCGCCCCTGGCCGGTGAGGAATCCGGCCTGAACGGCATCTTGCGCCAGCCGGACGGCTCGTTCAACGGCGGTAGCGATCCGCGCCGCGAGGGCGTGGTGATCAGGGGGGATGCGAGGCCGTAAGTTTCACGATGCCTTGAAAGCGATCAGGGCCTGCAAATTGATCGCGTGATTGTCCCACGCATCAAGCACAAGCAGCAGCCGTGCGTAATAGTCATCAGGATCGATAAGCCCCGCCCTGTACTGGCGCAGCAGGAAGCCGAGATAATCGGCCAGGGCCTGTTCACGATCGAATTCAGCACGGCCTTCCATTTCTCTCTCCCTGAATCGGGCGGCATGATGGCCAAAGCGATGCGTTCATCAGGGACATCAGTCGTATAAAATCTCCATTAGGTTCTCTTTTTAAATAGAATTTGACTTGGCCGCGGGGCGATATCTAACCTGTGGCATGAGCAGGATCGTCATTCTTACCGGTGCGGGCATTTCAGCGGAATCAGGCGTGCCGACCTTCCGGGCCTCGGATGGCCTGTGGTGCGGCCACCGGGTCGAGGCCGTGGCGACGCCGGAAGGCTTTGCCGCCAATCCAGCCCTGGTGCAGGATTTCTATAACCAACGCCGCCGGCAACTGGCCGAGGTCCAGCCCAATGCCGCCCACCATGCCCTGGCCCGGCTGGCGGCGCATCCGGCCCATGAGGTGCTGGTGGTGACGCAGAATGTCGATGACCTGCATGATCGCGCCCACGCGGCGACCGGTGCCGCCCCGCCGCTGCACATGCACGGCGAACTACTGAAAGCGCGCCACGTCATTACCGGCGTGGTGCAGGACTGGCATACCGATATCCCCGTCGAGTCGGATCTGCGCCCACATATCGTCTGGTTTGGCGAAATGCCTCTGGAGATGGATCGTATCGAACGCGCACTGGATGCCTGCGACCTGTTTATTTCCATCGGCACCTCCGGCAATGTCTATCCGGCGGCCGGCTTCGTCTCGGCGGCCAAGCACGCCGGCGCCCATACGGTTGAGCTCAATCTCGAACCGTCGCTCGGCCACAGCCTGTTCGATGAAAAGATTTTGGGGCCAGCCACGCAGGTAGTGCCGGACTATGCAAGGCGATTTCTGTCGCTACAATAAAGGCCGCGCAGATTGCCAGCGGTGATGGACAGGGGCACATATTCAGCCATGCGTTCGGCCGGAACGCGGGGCGCCTCGCATTTGACGCAGTAGCATTCATGCGGCCGGCAATGCTGGCCGGGGAGCTTTGCGATTGTCCAGAAATTCAATGAGGTGCGCGCCAGCGATCAGGACGGGCTTTTGGTCATTGACATTGGGCAAGCCGGCCCTAAGCCAGCGCCTTATGGTTATGGGGGCCGCACCCAGCGCGCGGAATATTTCATCCACAGTCTAGGTGCGGTGAGTTTTTATCCCGGCGCAGCTGACTGCGGCGCATTTAGAAGCCATTGATCAGTTCTCGCGGGTTACCGACTTCAAAGAACGGTCCTTTAAATTTTCACAAATGAATGACTGGCTTAAACCGCAGCTCTTACATGCTTCATCAATGTGATACGCGATTTTATCAACTTGGGTAGACATGCGAATCCTTTCGTGGTTGCATGAACCCAAATCTTCTGCTTTGCCGTTTTGGTCATCCTTTAAAAAGATCAAATGTAATCATCAAATCAATATTTTGGATAATATTGGACACCAGTTGCCCACATGTGTTGATTTATTCTAAGGGGTCAAAAACCCTTTCATCCACAGTTTTGGATTAAATCTATGCATTTTCCTTGCCGTCATAACGATACTTCAGACGCCAAAGCTTGCTGCCCGATACCGCGACCAGAACGAACAACCCACCATCATCGGAGAGCTTATAAGGCTTGTCCTTTGGTTTGGCGTTGCGAATTGCCGTGTCGGTCAAGGCCATGTGTACCACCAATTCAGGGGCTGATTTGTGCCATCACGGGGAACCCAATCCTCGTATCCATGCTCCTCAAAAGGGTGGTCAACGATCCTCTAAACGACGGGATGCGAAGGCTCGCGAATGGAAGGCCCAGCATCTATCACCGCGCTACATCATCAGATGATCTAAGTTCAGGCTGTGATACGAAATCAGGTCGATGGCTTCCTTTAGATGTTGTGCGTTATGGCCACGGCCATAATGCTGATGCACCTCATGTTTACTGGCAGAAGCCCAGCCCCCAAGAGCCACGGCAAGCTGCTCATCGATTTTTGCGTCGCGCAGGGCATCGCGGAAGCAATGGCGGTAAGAATGAAACACAAACAGCCTATAATTGCTTCGTTCGTTGATCAGGGGACGGCTGTAGCGGCCATACCACTTCGAGAACTCGACCGAATAATGCCCGTTCTTGGACCGGGCCAGTTCTGGGAACAGCTTTTTTGAACCGTCTCTTTGTCGGATGTTGGCCACCCTAAGCAAGCCCATCTTCAAAAGGGCTTGGTGAATGGGGATCAACCTTCGGCTGGCTTCTGTTTTCAAGTGCTTATCAGCGCCGTCACTGACGGAGAAGCACGGAACGCCATCTACCTCAACGATGTCCTGCGGTTCCAGAGAGCAAATCTCGTTGAGCCTCATTCCGGAGAATAGCGCAATCAGCGGCACGAACCACTTTGCGGTCATTCTGTTGGCCATCGATGTGTCCTGATGCACCTTTCCCCGGAAGATCGCATTCAGATGTGCAATTGTGTAGGGATGACGCTTATCGCGTTTCTTGACGGGATCATTGACGCGCAAACCACGGGTATGGTTGCGATCAATCAGCCCTTCGTTAAGCGCGTAGGTCATGATTGTTGACATCACAATCATGTAGCCATTCACCGACACGGGGCCGAGGAGGTCCGGCGTGCCTTCGGCCTTGGCCATCTTTGCTGCGGCCTTTGCTGAAAGGTTTGGATAGCTCTTACGAGCATTAGCTGGTAGCCAGCGCAGCGTGTCCAGAAGCTTTCTGCACGTATCCCTGTCGATGTCCTTTACGGCCGTATCCTTGCCAACGATGTCGAAAAGGACGCTGACTATTTCATGATACCTGCAGACGGTCTTGGGTGTCCGTTTCTTTGCCGGATCATTGATGAAGAGCGTGAACACCTCTTCGAAGGTCTTACCCTTATCCTGCGTTAATGCCTGTGGCGCAGGGTTGATGACGATGGGTTGGGGAGGATGTCCCTCAGCCTGTCTAAGCCATTGTTCAAATTCGACACCCACTACGCGGGCTTGCCGGACAGCCTCATCAACTCTGCCGGTCCCCAACGATCTGACGAAGTGCGTCTTTCCCACGATGGCTTGTAGTGGTCTGGGGATGGACCATTTCACATAGATCGTTCTGCCTCGGACGATATAGCCTCGTCGTCCACGAAGAGAGAGCGCGCCAACCATCCTTTTCGACGCTGAATCAGATGACTGACGAGCCTTCGCATCCCGTCGTTTAGAGGATCGTTGACCACCCTTTTGAGGAGCATCGATACGAGGATTGGGTTCCCCGTGATGGCACAAAGTGATGGCACAGATAGTTTCAACGCAACTATCTGTTTTCATTGTGGAAAACGGCAATTTCGAATGCGGAAAATGGCACAAACTGATGGCACAGTCAGCACGAACGCTTACGCTACAGGCGTTTAATGGACTGTATTGTATGGAGTTTTTGCGATTTTTTGAAGATTTGGTGCCCCCGGTCGGACTCGAACCGACACACCTCTCGGTACCGGATTTTGAATCCGGCGCGTCTACCAATTCCACCACAGGGGCGCAGGGAAGGAAGCGGGTTGATAAAGGCTTTTCATCGCCCGTGCAAGAGCCAAACCAAGCGTTTTTATGCCAGCATATTGCGCTTGTGCGCCGGCAGTTTCCGAAGGTCCGGTTTTGGCGCCGGGGGCGGCGTCGGATCGGGCTCAGGCTGGGGTTCGGGCGTGGCCGCAACAACAGGCGCCGCGCCCGCCTTATCGGCATCCTTCAGCGCCTCGGTCACCACCGCCTCCGCGCCCTTCTTGCGCGCCAGAGGCCAGGCCGGGCGCCAGCGCACCAGTTCGGGGGACGGCAGGTACTGGGCTTCCAACTGGCGGACATAGGCCGGGAATCCGTCCGCGCCAGTTCGTCCTGGGCGGCGCGGATCAGGCTCTTCACATAGTCCTCGTTACTCCAGAACACCCGGAAGGCATTGAGGCTTTCCCATACCGCAATCATCTGCTCCTCGGCCGACATGGCGATCTTGACCTTGTTGGGCTTTGGCTTTTCCGGCTTCGGCGGCTCCGGCGGCGGCAGGGCCTTTTCGAGCTCGGCCAGGCTCTTGCCGGGCTTGTCGACCAGGGCCATGATATGGCCGAGACGGTTATGCACCTCATCGCGCACCAGGGCCGCGCGTTCGATGATCGCCAGTCCCCGCGCCTCAAGCGCCTGATTCAGCCGATAGCGGATGCTGTCATAGATATGATCGACCGAACGGCGCTTGGCCTCGTCAAGCCGCATGGCCGCCTGGCGCCGGCCGATATAGGCGCCGATGGCGACCGCGATGACCACCGTCACCATCAGCGCCAGAAAGACATAAAACAGGAACGGATCGAAATAGCTTACGCCGACATCGGCATAATAGGGATCGGGGGGCGCGTCATTGAACGGGCCGTTGAAATCCGAATCAAGGAAGAAAAGCGCCATGTCTACCCCCGAACCCCAGGCTCGCCGACACGCGGCAACAGGGGCGGCGTCCAGACGGGGGTATCGATAAGCTGTATGCGCGCATCCTCAATCAGGCCGGCCATGGAGCGCGTGCTTTTCCATTCCTCGTGCAGACCGTTCAGGGCCTTGTATATCCGCGCCTGGTGACTGAGCGGCGGCGCCGGCGGCTGGGCGAAAGGCGCACCGATCTGGGCGACCGGCTGCCCGTTATGGACGCCCGTCTGCACGGCATCGGCCACCGGTTGGCCGTTCGGGCTGTTACTGACGGCGATATTGATGATGGTACCGGAATTTTCGCCTATGCCGCCTATGCCATAACCGGCCGGTGCATCGACTTCCTTCACCCCGCTCAGCGCCTTTTCAAGCTTGCTGTATTCGTTACGGATTTCCTTGCCGCAGCGGCGCGTTTCACCGCTGATGGCATTGACCAGACCGATCACGTCCGGGCTGAGCGTGCCGGGGGTTTCATAGGCCCTGGCCTGGGCCAGACGCGAAGCCGTCTCAACCAGTTTCACGGTTTTGACGTGGGCGAAGAAGCTTTCCCACTGGTTGCGGCGGACAATGCGATATACGCCCCAGACGACGAGCGCCATGACGACGCCCCAGACCAGCAGGGCCAGAAGAGGGGCATCATGATAGAAAACGGGATCGGACGGAAAATCATTGGGCGGGGCAACGGGATCCGGCCCATCGGGAGCGTCGTAATTTCCGTGCATTATGAACCCTCCCTTTCACGCGCCTGCCTTCACCCCGGAAGGTTAACAGATTGCCAAAGGGGATGCGAGTCCACAACGCCTAATTTGCGAAGCGATCAGCCTTCGGCGCCGTTATGCGCCTTCAGCGCCGCTTCCTCGACACGGCGCAGCAGTTTCTTGAATTGCACCACTTCCTCCGGCGTGAAACCTGCCAGCATGATGCGCTCATATTCGGCTGCGGCCGGAGCGACATCGGCATAGAGGCGCTCGCCTTCGGCCGTCAGGATCAGGTGGTGCGACCGGCCATCATGTTCGTGGGGCGCGCGGGTGATCAGGCGGCGCTTGGCCAGGGCCTGGGCGGCGCGCGAAATGGTCACCTTGTCCATGCCGGCGCGCTTGACCAGCGCCTGCTGCGTGGTGGGACCATCTTCGCGCAGAATGAAAATCAGGCGCCATTCCGGAATCTTGAGACCGTAGAGACTCTCATATGCCGTCGAGATCAGAGCACTGACGGCGCTGGAGGCCACAGCCAGGCGATAGGGCATGTATTCGTCGAGAGGCAGCGAGATCTTGAGACATTAATACGAATCCTTCGTAGGGAAACTACTATGTGCCTTGCGGCAAGACCAATTACAAATGAGTTATTGTTAAGGGATTGTCTAATTAACCTAATGCCAGGGCCTTCCGCACACGGAAAATGTCGTTTTTACGCGACGTGACCGCGCTTTTTTGCGTCTGTCGTGCGTCACGCAGGCGACAAGGCGCGGAACACCTGATAAGGCAGTCTGCCTGACCCAATCCAAGGAGCCTCCGTGCTGCGTCGTCTCTATAACTGGCTGCTGAAACTGGCCGGCACCCAACACGCCGAAAAAGTCCTCGCCGTCGTCTCCTTCGCCGAAGCCTCCTTCTTCCCCATCCCGCCCGATGCCATGCTGATACCCATGGTGCTGGCCAAGCCGGAACGCGCCTGGCGCACCGCCTTCATCTGTTCGGTCGCTTCCGTTGTGGGCGGTTTCCTGGGCTACGCCATCGGTTATTACGCCCAGCCCATCGGCCACTGGATTCTGGCCCTCTTCGGCCATCCGCAAGGCCTGGAAGAGTTCCACGCCTGGTTCGCCAAATGGGGCGTCGGCGTCATCTTCATGAAGGGGCTGACGCCCATTCCCTACAAGCTGGTGACCATCGCCGCCGGCCTTGCACAATTCAGCCTCGTGTGGTTCTTTATCGCTTCGGCCCTGACCCGATCCTTGCGTTTCTTCGCGGTCGCTGCCCTGGTAAAGCGTTTCGGACCTGAAATCACCGAACTGATGGAGAAGCGCTTCTATCTGGTCGGCACCATTGTTGTCGGGCTGCTGGTGGCCGGCATACTCGCTGTCAAATTTATTCCTCATTAGATCCAAATCTTCATGACCGCGCACAAATCAAACAGGTTCGCCAAGAAGTTCATGCTGGCCTTCGGCCGCTGGTGGAGCATCACCGCCCTGGTCATTTCCCTGGTCATGCTGGCGACCGCCTGGTCCTTCCAGTTGTTCGGCCATCTTGCCCCCTGCCATCTGTGCCTGAAACAGCGCGACATCTACTGGATCGCGGTTGGCGTTTCGCTGGTGGCGAGTGTCTGGGCCCTTTTTACCGGCGCCAAAGGGCCACCGCGCGTCTTTTTCGTTCGTGCTGTTCGCCATCTTCCTGACCGGCGCGGCTCTGGCTTTCTTCCATGCCGGCGTCGAACTGAAATGGTGGCGCGGCCCTGAAAGCTGCACCGCCTCCGGCGCCGAAATCAGCCTCGACCAGATGGCCGCCTTCTTGGCGGGCGCGTCATCAAGTGCCCCGATGTGCGATGTGGCGCAATGGCGCATGTTCGGCCTGTCGATGGCCGGTTATAATGCCATCGTATCCGTTGTCCTGGCCGGCCTGAGCCTGCTGGCCTCGCTGCGTTTCAAGGCAAAGTACCGCTCCAGCCGGCCCTATTGAGTTCACGCCCATGATTTCGACCGCCAAACCCGTCCCGCCCCGCCCAGGCCATGGCGCCCCGCGCCGCCGGCTGGAGGAAATCCTGCGGGTTGATCATGCCGGCGAACTGGCGGCCATACATATCTACAAGGGCCAGAGCCTGGTCTTTGCCGATACGCCGAAACGGGCCTTGAGCGAACAGTTCAGCCATATGCAGGGCGAGGAACAGGTTCACCTCGACGCTTTCGAGCGCCTGCTGCGCGAGAGACAGGTCCGCCCCACGGCCATGACCCCTATCTGGCGCATGGCCGCGCTGGGCCTGGGTGTCGGCACGGCCCTGCTGGGTGAAAAGGCGGCCCATGCCTGTACCGAAGCCGTGGAAGACGTGATCGCCGATCACTATGCCGAGCAGATCGCCGAGCTGGAAACCTCTGATCCGGCGCTGGCGCAGCGCCTGACCCAGTTCCGCCAGGATGAAATCGGCCATCACGATCGTGCCGTCGACCAGGGCGCACGCGAAGCCACCGCTTACCCACTGCTCTCAGCCCTTATCAAAACCGGATGCCGGATCGCCATCAAGATCAGCGAAAAAATATAGGCGGACCGGCACGCTCGTGTTCGCAGCCTGTTACAGACATGCGGAGCCCTCATGCCGGATACGGATATCCAAAAGGAAAAGCCAAAAGGTCTGAAAACCTTGTGGAACCTCCTCGGTCCCGGTCTCATCACCGGTGCCAGTGACGATGATCCCTCCGGCATCGCCACCTACTCCCAGGCCGGGGCGCAATATGGCCTTACTACCCTCTGGACAGCCCTGATCACCTTTCCGCTGATGGCGGCGGTTCAGGAAATGTGTGCCCGCATCGGCGTGGTGACGACGCAGGGCTTGACCGGCATCCTGCGCAAAAACTATCCCGCCCCCGTCCTGTGGCTGATGGTGCTGTTCAGCTTTCCCGCCATCGTTCTTAATATCGGCGCCGATATCGCCGGCATGGGCGCCGTCGCCAACCTGATCTTTCCGGCCGTGAGTCCGCTCATTTTCAGTGTCGTTTTCACCGGCCTGCTGCTGGCCGCCATCATCGTCCTGCCCTATGCCCGCATGGCTGCGGTACTGAAATGGCTGTGCGCCATACTGCTGGTCTACCTCGTCGTGCCCTTCCTGGTAAAAACCGACTGGCCGGGCGTAGTGCGGCATACCTTCATCCCCGCCATCCAGTTCAACAAAGACTATATCAGCGTGCTGGTCGCCATTCTCGGCACCACCATCTCGCCCTACCTCTTCTTCTGGCAGACCACCATGGAGGTTGAGACAGTCAAACACCGGCATGTCGTGGTGGACAAGCGCTATATCCAGGAGGTCGGGTTCGATGTCGATATGGGGATGCTGTTCTCCAATATCGTCATGTATTTCATCATCCTGACCACCGGCACCGTCCTGTTCAATGCCGGCATCCACGAAATAGACACAGTGGAAGAGGCGGCGAAAGCCTTGGAACCTATCGCCGGCGCCGGCGCCTATTATCTGTTCGCCATCGGCATCATCGGCACCGGCTTCCTGGCCATTCCGGTTTTGAGCGGGTCGTTGTCCTATATCATTTCGGAGACCTTCGGCTGGCAGGAGGGGCTGGACAAGCGCCTGCACGAAGCCCCGGCCTTTTATGGCGTGATTATCGTGTCCCTGCTGGTCGGGCTGGGGATCAACTATATCGGCATCAGCCCGATCCAGGCCCTGATCTGGTCGGCCATTCTCTATGGCCTGACCTCGCCGGTCATCATCGCCATTGTCCTGCATATCTCGAACAACAAGGCCGTCATGGGGGAATATACCAACGGCGTCTGGTCGAATATCTTCGGCGGACTGGCCTTCCTGCTGATGACCGCCGCGGCCGGCTTTATGTTGTATTTTCAGTTCTTTGCGTAGTTAGCCCGGATACGGCGACACGCCCGGCCACGATCACCGTCAGGCAGCCGAAGAGCAGCATGGCCATTGAGGTGCGGTGCCAGAAATCGACATCGAAGATAAAGCTGAACACGCCCCAGACCATCCAGCCGACAAATAGCCACGACAACAGGAACCTGAAGACATCGCCGCCGATACGATAGGCCACCGCCATCAGCAGCGCGGCATAGGGGGCGATCAGGATCATGTCGTAATCGAGGATACGCGGGATCATCAGCGGCACCAGCCCCATGCCGAACAGCAGGCGCTCATCTTCCTCAAGCCTGCCCCATTGCGCGATCGCCATACCCGCAAGTCCCATGACGATCATGAAGCCCAGCGCCAGTTGCCAGTTCAGGTTGGACTTGCCCGGCACATGGAAGACCAGATTGGTCAGCTCGAACCAGCCCATGCCGGGCTGCCGCGCCAGGGTGACGGAATGCAGGGTCCGCTGCCAGGCCTTGCCGAAATGACCATCGGTAATCACCATCAGATGGTTGACGCCGATGCCCGCCACAGCACGCCAGATAAAGGCGAATCCGCGCCGCCACAAAGCCACGTCATCAAACAGGAAGATAACGAAATAGGCCAGGAAGGTTGGCTTGACGCAGGAACACAGGAGCACCGCCACAGTAAACGGCAGGCGCGCCAGGAAGAAATCCGGCTGGCTCATATCCGCCTGTGCCGTGTCCTTGCGCCGGAACAGCAAGAGGCTGGCCAGCACCAGCGCGTGCATGACGATCCCGACGTTGGCGCACAGGAAGGTCATGGCGGTCAGGCCGGAAAAGGCCAGCCAGCGCCAGCGGATATCGATATTGGCGAACGGCCGGATCAGGGCAAACCACAGCAGGAAAAGGGTGGCCGGATAAAGTAATACCCACTGAAACAGGGTGCGCGCGCCACTGATGCCGAAATGCTCGACGAATGGCATGAACAGATAAGCGACCTGCGGCGCGTAGACGTAAGCCGCGGGCCGGACGCCGGCACAGGTCGGCGGATGGATGGCATAGGGCGAATGGCCGGCCGCCAGGGTGCGCGCGCCGCACAGCACGGCGTCGATATCCATCATCATCCAGGCGTGATGGGTGATCATGTGATACATGCCGGCCACCACCGGCCAGGCGCAGAACAGCATGAACAGCAGCAGAAGCGGCCTGGAAACGGTCAGGCGCCGCAAGACCGAAAGTGCGTCCATGCGTCAGTGCGCCTCGAAATCGTGACTTTGGCGCAGGTGCTCCAGAATGATTTCCCGCACATCGTCATCGACCGTCGCCAGGTCAATCTGGGCGTCACCGGTTTCCAGCAGGCGGATCTTCACACGCTCGCCCATATACATAAAGCTCAGTACCTTGGGGCCAAACAGGCGCTCGCGTTTGATCTCGAAACGCACACCGAGCGTGGCTTCCAGTGCGCCCTGCAAGGGTTCGAGGGGAATGCGGCTCCGCCCCTGGGCCGCGGAAACGACACAAGGCCAAAACGGCGTTCATCAATGACGAAACGCACGGGTAATGGTGTTTCAGACGACATATCCTATGCCACGCCCAAGCCGGTATTCCTCCGGTACGCCGGAAGCTCAGCCCTCCAGTAGCGTATCCCAATACAGGTAGTCTATCCAACTTTCATGAAGATAGTTAGGGGGAAAACGCCGCCCCAGTTCCTGCAACTGATACATTGTCGGCCGGTGTGGATTTTTTGCCGGCATCATGCGTGCCTGCTGGGGAGTTTTTCCCCCCTTGCGCAAGTTGCACGGGGCGCAGGCCGTCAGGATATTGGTCCAGCTCGATTTCCCGCCCTGGCTGACTGGCACCACATGGTCGAAGGTCAGGTCTTCGTCAATGCCGCAATACTGGCACGAAAACTCATCGCGCAGGAAGACATTATAACGCGTGAAGGCGGGCGGACGGTTCTGGTCGATATAGGTCTTGAGGGCCACCACGCTCGGCAGGCGCATCTTGATCGAGGGGGGAGTGAATCTCGATGTCATAGGTCGAGACTACATCGACACGGTCTTCAAAAACGGCCTTTACCACATCCTGCCAGGGCTTGGTCGACAGCGGATAATAGGACAGAGGTCGGAAATCGGCATTGAGCACGAGCGCGCGCCAGTCCGACGGCGGGCTTTTTAGAATCTGCATGTCGACCTCCAACAGGCCGCATGAAGCACGGTACAGGTAGCGAACTGTTTGAAGACGTATCCTCCTCATGAAAAAGCAGGCAGTCATAAATCAGGCTGTACGCATACTCTGAGCCCGATTCCCGCAAAAGGAAACGGCAAATTTTTATGAATTTTTTGCGGCGAGAGCCTATATAGCAGGCATGTACCGCACCCGCTTCGCGCCCTCACCGACCGGCTACCTGCATCTCGGCCATGCTTTCAGCGCACTCACGGCCTTTGAGGCGGCGCGGGCCGCTGGGGGCGAATTCATCCTGCGCATTGAGGATATCGACCATACGCGCAGCCGCCCGCACTTCGAGGCGGCGATCTATGAAGACCTGGCCTGGCTGGGCATTGAGTGGGAAAAACCGGTCCTACGCCAGAGCGAGCATTTGGCCGATTACCAGGCGGCGCTGGAAAAGCTGAGAGACCAGGGTCTGCTCTATGCCGATGCCCGTACATGCAAGGGCGAGGCCGAAGCGGCCTTAAGCGCCCCTCAGGCCGATGAGACGGCGCCACAGACCACCCCCGCCAATCCCGCCTGGCGGTTATCGCTGGAAGCGGCACGCGACTATCTCGGCACGCGTTACGAGGCTTTATCTTTTTTCCGAAAAAGGCGAACGCCAAAAGGCCGATCCGGCCATCAATGGCGACGTTATCCTGGGCCGCAAGGATATCGGCGTGGCGTACCACCTCGCCGTGGTGATCGATGACGCGCGGCAGGGGATCACGCACATCATCCGCGGCCGCGACCTTTACGATGCCACGCATACGCAGGTTCTGCTGCAGGCCCTGCTCGACCTGCCAACGCCGCACTATCACCACCACGCCCTGCTGCTCGATGATCAGGGCCGCCGCCTCGCCAAGCGCAAGGGCTCGAAATCCCTGCGCGATTACCGCAATGAAGGCCTGACACCCGCCGATATCCGGGCCCTGATCGCCGCATCCGCCAGGGCTTGAGGTACAAAAAAGCGCAGACGGCCTGACGCCATCTGCGCTTTTCTATCTCAGATAAGATTCAGGCTTCTTACAGAAGCTGCCGGTTCTTACAGAAGCTGGATATCAACGGCAGCGGTCTTGCCGCGTTCGTTTTGCAGTTCGTACGACACCTTCTGGCCATCGGCCAGGCCCTGCAGGCCGGCGCGCTGCACAGCCGAAATATGAACGAAGACGTCGTTGCCGCCTTCAGCAGGCTGGATAAAACCATAACCCTTAGTGGTATTGAACCACTTCACCGTACCTTCAGCCATCAATGCTCTCCTTGGGTCTCAAGCTGTTACGAGGCGTGAGGCTCTTACCCCTCACAAGACAATCGTGTATCTCGGTAGCAGCGGGCGAGACCAAAGACTGCGGCGGATGCCGAAACTCTTCAAATCCCTTTAGCATAGGCAGCCAGACTAACGGATTGTGGGGATATTAAGACGCAGGTTTTAAAAACGGTCAAACAAAAACACGCCGTATTTGGGGTGTCTCTCACGCATTTTACCGGAAAATTGACAAAAATATCCCGGTTTGGCGGATTTTTTATCACTACCCGCTGCGATCCGGGCGTGAAAGATGATAAATCAAAGCCGGTGGCATCCCACGTCATCCGTCTGCAATACCGCTCCCCGAGGGTCTATGCGCGCCTCCGATATGAATACCTGGCTGCTGAAGCGCTACCTGACCCTGCCGGCGGCCGTGCTGCGTTTTCTCGCCGGGAGTGGCGTCGTTTATCGCCAGGGACGCACACTGGATGCGCAGATCCAGTTCCTGTGGCGCGGCCTGTTCACCACTCCGGCCGGACGCACGCGCCTGTCGCTTGCCGGCAAGAGCCTGGAGAGTGTCCGGGCGGAATGGCAGGAGACCATCGACCTGTTCGGTCTGCCGGACGACATCCGTGTCCGGTATGAAACCGTTGAGGGCGAGATCGGCGGACTGCTGATCCGGCCAGCGCATATTTCCGAAGACGCGCCGCTGCTGGTCTTCTTCCATCAGGGCGGCGGCGTGATCGGCGGGCCGAACCTCAGCCGGGCGTTCGCCGCCCTGATGGCACACGAAGCGCATTGTCCCGTTTTCCTGCCCGAATACCGCTTGGCACCGCTCAACCGGTTCCCGGCGGCGCTGGAAGATGCCCGCGCGGCCTATGACTGGGCAGTGGCCAATGCGGTGCGCACTGGGCGCTCTCTCCGGACAGGTGGCGCTGGGCGGGGCCTTAATCGGCGCCAGCACGGCGGCGCGGATCAGCCTCGACCTCAGGCTTGAAAACAGTCCCCTGCCCGCCGGGCAATTGCTGGTGACCCCGCTGGTCGATCTGGCCGATCCGGCCATCAAGGCGGATGCCGCAATCGGCCTGTGGCCGATAAATGCGGACGACCTGGATATCCTGATCAGCCACTATGCCGGCGCCGGCACGAGCCTGACCGATCCTCGCCTCTCTCCGGCACTGGAAAAACTACCCGGCAGGCTGCCGAAAACCTTGATTGTATCCGCCGGCCTCGATCCCCTGGCCAGCCAGGGCGAAGCCTTTGCAAAGAGTCTGACCGCCGCAGGTACGCCTGTCACCTACCGCCGTTATGACGCCCTGCCGCTCGGTTTCGACCTGTTTGCGGGCGTGGTCGATGAAGCCCGGTCGGCGATCAGGAACATCGCCGAAAACTGGGTCGATATGCTGCGCAATGTCGAGGCACGGCGCGCACAGGATGCCGCCTGATGGAGCTGGCGCATCTCTATGCCCATGCGGAGGCGCAAGGCCCGTTGCCGCCGGTCTCGAAATGGAATCCGCCCTTTTGCGGCAATATCGACATGCGCATCAGCCATGATGGAACCTGGCTACATAACGGCACCCCCATCACCCGGCCGGCCATGGTCAAACTGTTTGCCGGCATATTGCGCCGCGAAGGTGACGCCTATTATCTGGTTACGCCGGTTGAAAAGGTCGGGATTACGGTCGAGGACGTGCCCTTCATCGCCGTGGAGATGGCAGCCGACAACGGCCTTCTGACCTTCCGCACCAATGTCGATGACCGGGTGACGGCCGATGCCGATCACCCCTTGCGTTTCGAGTCCGATGGCGATGGTTTCAGGCCCTATATATGTGTCCGCGACGACCTGGAGGCGCGTCTGTCACGCAGTCTGGCGCAGGAGATTGCCGCCCTGGGCGATATCCGTGAGCACATGAATGCGCCATGGTTCGGAGTCAGTTCCGGCGCCTTATTCTTTCCTGTCGTCCCTGCCAACCATTTGTAATCGGCCCATTATTACATGACTGACATATTCATTCTGGGTTCAGGCTGAACCCGCTAAATTAATTTCATGGGGGCGATAGAATGAGGAAAATCGCCATGAAACGATTTATAATTTCCACGGCTCTGGCCGTAATGGCCGGTACATTTGCCATTGCCGGCACGGCTTCGGCCGATCCGGGGCATCGCGGTCACGATCGTGGCTACGAACGCGGCTATGATCGCCACTACGATCGTCATGACCGGCACGATCGCTACGACAACCGCCGTTATTATCGCGGTTACGATCGCGGCTATCATCGCGGCTGGCGCGACCGTTCAGACTGGCGCCGCGGCGGCTATGTCTCTTACAATGACTGGCATCGCGGCTATTATGTCGATTACCGCCGTCACCACCTCCGCCGTCCGCCCTATGGCTATGAATGGCGCCGGGTAGATGACAACTACGTGCTGGCGGCCGTGGCCACCGGCCTGATCGCCTCGGTGATCATCGGCGGCTATTAAAAACCGAAACGGCGCCTCGCAAGGGGCGCCGTTTTTTGTTATGCTTGGGAATGAGCAAGAAAGGTCATCCCCCAGTTCAGAAAACGCCACAGGAAAAAAAGCGGCTAAGTCTTCTTAAGGACCGCCGCAATAATTACGGCGAAAATGACAAGGCGTCGCGCAAATGGATACCTTTGCGCAAAGCGATGGAAAATCGCGACGATCGCCGCAAAGTCGGTCAAGCCTTGGGCCAGGTTCAGAATTTAAACGAAGAAGATGTCGATGTGCTGGAAAGCACGATCCGCCAGGATATAAACCGGATCGCCAACGCATGGACCAAAAGCCCAGACATTCCGCTGGGCGAACACATTGCAAATCAGCAAGAAGCTATCGGAAATCGCGGTAAAGCAGCGCGAAGATTTAAGCAGGAGGCCTTCAAGGATTTGATTGAGCTTACTAAAACTTCAAAACCATAAAGGTTCAACCTTCAGGCTCGATTACCTTTTGATCATCTTCACCGCCGCAGCATCATCCAGACCCAGCGCCTGGAGCGCCGTAAGGGTTATACCCGCCGCGTCAAGCCCGGCCTCGGCATATTGCTCGGCCTGCGACGCCTGATCCTGATAGGTATCCGGCAGGGTCAGGGTGCGGATTTTCAGGCCGGCATCCAATGCGCCTTCGCCAGCGAGATAATGCAGGACAAAGGCGCCGAAGCCTCCGACCGCCCCCTCTTCCACCGTGATCAGGCATTCATGGTTTTTCGCCAGTTGCAATACCAGATCCTTGTCGATCGGCTTGGCGAAACGGGCATCGGCGACGGTGGTCGAAAGTCCTCTCGCCGCCAGCATGTCGGCCGCCTTCAGCGCATCGCCTAGGCGTGTGCCCAGGGGACAGGATAGCGACCTTGCTGCCTTCGCGCAGGATTCGCCCCTTGCCGATCGCCAGAGGTGCGGCCCGTTCGGGAATGGCAATGCCTGTGGCCTCACCGCGCGGATAGCGGAACGCGGACGGACCGTCATCATAGGCCGCGGCCGTGGCGATCATCGCCGCCAGTTCGGCTTCATCGGCCGCCGCCATGATCATCATGTTCGGCAGGGCACCGAGATAGCCGATATCGAAGGAACCGGCATGGGTGGCGCCATCCGCTCCCACCAGCCCGGCGCGATCCAGCGCGAAACGCACCGGCAGGTTTTGCAGGCTGACATCGTGCGCCACCTGGTCATAGCCGCGCTGCAGGAAGGTCGAATAGATGGTGCAGAAGGGCTTCATGCCGTCCGCCGCCAGGCCGGCCGCGAAGGTGACGGCGTGCTGTTCAGCGATGCCGACATCATAGGTGCGCGCCGGGAAAACCTCGGCGAAACGGTCCAGGCCGGTGCCGGAAGGCATGGCGGCGGTGATGGCGACGATGCGGTCATCATCGCGCGCCTGCTTGATCAGTTCGGAAGCGAAAACATCGGTATAGCTCGGCGCATTGGCCTTGGGCTTGGATTGCTCCCCGGTAATGACATCGAACTTGGCGACGCCATGATACTTGTCGGGCGCGGTTTCGGCCGGTTCATAGCCCTTACCCTTTTGCGTCACCACATGGACCAGCACCGGGCGGTCCTTGATCTCCTTGACGCGCTTCAACACGGCCAGCAGGTTTTCCATGTCGTGGCCATCGATCGGCCCGACATAGTAGAAGCCCAGTTCCTCGAAGAAGGTGCCGCCGGTGAACCAGGTACGCGAAAATTCTTCCGACTTGCGCACCATCTCGAACAGCGGACGCGGCAGGCGCTCGGCCACGCTCTTGCCCCAGCGGCGCAGGGACTGATAGGCCCCGCCGGAAACCAGATTAGCCAGATAGGCGCTCATCCCGCCCACCGGAGGCGCGATCGACATGTCGTTATCGTTGAGGATGACCGTCAGGTGCCTGGTCGTCTCGGCGGCATTGTTCATCGCCTCATAGGCCATGCCGGCCGACATGGAACCATCCCCGATCACGGCGATGACGTTGTTGTCCCCGCCTTTCTGGTCGCGCGCGGCACAAAATCCCAGGGCGGCGGAAATCGAGGTGGCGGCATGGGCGGCGCCGAACGGATCATAGACGCTTTCGGAGCGCTTCGTGAAGCCGGACAGCCCTCCGGCCTGGCGCAAGGAGCGGATACGGTCGCGCCGGCCGGTCAGGATCTTGTGCGGATAACACTGATGGCCGACATCCCAGATCAGAATATCGCGCGGCGTCTCAAACACATGATGCAGGGCTACCGTCAGTTCAACCACGCCCAGCGAAGAGCCCAGATGGCCGCCGATCTTCGACACCACGTCGATGGTCTCGCTGCGCACCTCATCCGCCAGCGCCTTCACCTGGGGCGCGGTCAGGTCTCGAATGGTTTCGGGATTGGTCAGGCTGTCGAGGATGGGGGTTTCAGGCATCTAAACGCAAACCGGTATCTTTTGCAATTTCGGCGTAATACAAATCTGTCTTAAGCGCATTGCAACAAAATAGCCATTGGTTTTGCAGCCTGACAGAAGAATTGGCTCAGTTGCGCCGGTTGAGTACAAAGTCAACACTATCGCGCAGGTAACGGGCTTTCCCGCCGAAGATTTCCAGCCGTGATTTCGCCTGATCAGCCAGTATTTGCACCCGGCTCTTCGCCTCTTCCAGGCCCAGCAAGGTGACGAAATTGGTCTTGCCCATAGCGGCGTCCTTACCGCCCGACGCCTTGCCCATTTCTTCCGGATCGCCCTCGACATCGAGCACATCGTCGGCAATCTGGTAGGCCAGGCCCAGGTCCTGCGCGAAATGGGTCAGGGCCACGCCTTCCTTTTCCGAGGCATCGGCGATGATCAGCGGTATCTGGAAGGCATAGACGATCAAAGCACCCGTTTTCAGGCGCTGCATCCGCGCTACGCCGCCGAGATCATCGGGCACACCGATCAGGTCGATCATCTGGCCGCCGGCCATACCCTGTGCCCCCGACGCGATGGCCAGCATCCGGATCAGTTCGACGCGGACCTGCGGGTCTTCGTGGGTATCTTCATGCGACAGGATTTCAAAGGCCACGCTTTGCAACGCGTCGCCAGCCAGAACCGCCGTCGCCTCGTCATAGGCGCGGTGAACGGTCAGGCGGCCACGGCGGATATCATCATCATCCATGCACGGCAGGTCGTCATGGACCAGGCTGTAGGCGTGGATGCACTCCAGTGCGCAGGCGGCACGCAGTACGGCATTTTCGTCAGCATCGAACAGACGACCGGCTTCCAGGGCGAAGAAAGGCCGCAGGCGCTTGCCCGGACCCAGGGCGGCATAGCGCATGGCCTCGGTCAGGCGCATCTCGGCGCCCTCGCCGCGCGGCAGAAGTT
Source organism: Asticcacaulis sp. (assembly GCA_024707255.1). Lineage (NCBI taxonomy): Bacteria > Pseudomonadati > Pseudomonadota > Alphaproteobacteria > Caulobacterales > Caulobacteraceae > Asticcacaulis > Asticcacaulis sp. The sequence continues at coordinate 288,277 of JANQAC010000001.1, forward strand.
CATCCAGTGCCATCGTCACCAGATCGGCCGTTTCGGCCATGCGGGCCTGCAGGGGCGGCAGGTCGGAATTGGCGGCGATGGGAGTCATGGCCTAACCAAACTCAGCCGGCGCGACGCCTTCAACGGCGCCGGACTTGTTCAGGGAAATCTTCTCGACCTGCAAACGTGCCGCTTCGAGGCGCTCCTCGCAAAGTTGCTTAAGACGCGCGCCTTCCTGATAAAGCGCCAGCGCTTTTTCGAGCGGCGCGCTTCCGGATTCCAGTTCGGAAACGATCTTTTCCAGTTGCTTCAGGGCGTCTTCAAAGGAAAGCTCAACAGTTTCGGTCATTTGCGTGTCCTTAGTTCGTAGCGGCGGCACCCCCAATACTTAAACCCCTCCTCCAGGGTTTTTCTATAACCCATTTTCTTCAGTTCAATGCTCACCATCAGATTGAAGAAACCGTGGGCCAGAACCAGCACGTCCCCGCCATCGCGGGCCTTGTCATACAGGAACTCGGCCACCTTGCGGGCACGGACCTTGGCCACTTCGCGGCCTTCGACATCGCCGTGGATATTGAGATACCACCAGCAAATCCGCGCCAGGAAACCCCAGGCGTAAGAATTGGGTGTCAGCCTGATAAAGGATGGCAGATGCGGCGGCGGCAGGGGCGCCTCGATCAGCGCCTCAAGCGACGTAAAGCCCTTGCCATCACAAACCGCCTCGGCCGTTTCGATCGAGCGCGGCAGGGTCGAGGAAAAGATGTAACGGGCTTCGCGGGCGAACTTGTGCAGAATCGGCGGCGGCGTCTGACCTTCCAGAAGGCCGGCCTGGTCGTATCTGGCCCACCACTCGACATAGCCCCGCCAGTCCAGCTTGACGCGGCGCGACAGGGCCGGTTCGCCGTGGCGTACAAGGGTGATCGCGCCGGCCTTCACGGCAGCGGATGTTCCCTGTTCGATCATATTCGTGTCGCGCAACAGACCCCCGAACCGACGCAACTCACAATGAGATTCGCCGCTGGCTATTGAATAGAGGCTGTTGGTAACGTCCTTGCGGAGGCCCGGCAAGGCATTTTTTCCGCTCAAGTGCCGCGCTTAATCCGCCCGCTGTAACTCCAGATGCACGACATTGGTCCGCTGGGTGCGGAAGCCGGCCTCGCAATAGGCCAGGTAAAACAGCCACAGCTTGCGGAAATGGGCGTCAAACCCCTTGATCCGCCCTTCTTTCCACGCATCCTCGAAACGCTGTCCCCACTGCCTGAGGGTCTCGGCATAATCCCCGCCGAACTTGAAGGAGGACACCGCTTTCAGACCCGCGGCCTGCGTCTGTTCCAGCAGCTTCTGCGCCGAGGGCAACATGCCGCCGGGGAAGACATATTTCTGGATGAAATCCGCGCGTGACTTGTAGTCCTCGAACATTTCGTCAGCGATAGTGATGATCTGGAGCCCCGCCTTGCCGCCCTTTTTCAGCACATCATGCAGCTTGGTGAAATAGGTGCCCCAGTAGCTTTCACCGACCGCCTCGAACATCTCGATCGACACCACCGCGTCGAACTGGCCCTTGATATCGCGGTAGTCCATCATCACGATCTCGACCCGGTCCTCCAGCCCCAGCCGCTTCATGCGCTCGATCGCGTAGTCAGCTTGCGCCTGTGATATTGTGACGCCGGTGACCCGCGCGCCGATGGTCTCGGCAGCATATTGCGCGAAGCCGCCCCAGCCACAGCCGATTTCCAGCACATGCTGGCCAGGCTTCAAATCGACCATCTTCGCCAGCTTGGCATATTTGGCCGTCTGCGCGGCGCCGAGATCCTTGTGCTCGCGGAAGCGCTCACCTTCGAACAGGGCCGACGAATAGGTCATCGACTGATCGAGCCACTGATCGTAGAAATTGTTGCCGAGATCATAGTGGTCGAAAATATTCCTGCGGCTGCCTTTCTTGGTGTTTTTGCGCAGGGCGTGGACGATATTGTTGAATGTCCGCACCACAATATTACCCGTGAAAAGCTGGCCCAGTTTCTCGCTGTTCAGGCTGAGTACGGTCAGCAGGGTGGCCAAATCGGGCGTATCCCACTCCCCTTCGCGGTAGCCATCGCAGAAACCGATATCGCCGGACGCCATGACCCGCTTCATGAAATTGAAGTCCTTGACCAGCAGGGTGGCCGCTGGCCCCGGTTCAGGCCCTTCAAGCCGCATGGACCGGCCGTCCGGAAAGACGACATCCATCTGGCCGAACGTCCATACCTTGCGCAGGGTTTCAACGCCCTTGCGCACGGCGAACGGCTGGTCTTTTAAGACTGGCAAATCCTGGTCGATGGCGGTGGTCATGAATGAATGGCCTTTCCTCAGAAGCGGTTCAACCTCTTATACGGTACGCCATGCCGGGCAGACCTGTCCGGCAGCACAATTCAGATGTGGACAGATTAACAGAAAACGGGCCGAACGCAAAAAGGCCCGGCATGATGACCGGGCCTTTTCACGAAGAGTTTAGGGCGGTTACTTTCGTACCGTCACCGCCGCGCCGGAATAGGCCACTTCCTTATCGAAGGCGTCCAGGTTTCCACTGGTCGAGGCGCCCGGCGTGATGAAGCGCACGCGGAAGGTCCGGTCGGCGATCATGCCCTTATAGCTGCCGGTGCGCGCACCAATGGTCAGTTCGCCGGTCTTGTCGTTATAGCTCAGCGGGATACGGCTGAACTCGCCGCGCGTATAACCATTTGTGACTCCGTCATCCTCATAGAGGCTGAAGGTGCCATCGGCGCCGGTATAGACGGTAAAGGTCAGCGGCGCGTCCGGCTTTTCGTCGACATACTGCGTCACCGGTCCCATCGGCACCACCGACCCCGCCTTGACGTAAAGCGGCATCTGGCTCAGCGGTGCATTGGCCGTGATGGTCTGGCCGCCTGTCTGGCGTTCACCGGTATAAAAGTCATACCAGTCGGTGCCCGCCGGCAGGTAGACACTGCGCGACGTGGCCTTGTATTCCGATACCGGCGCCACCAGGAAGGCATGGCCGAACAGGTATTCATCCTTGATATCCTTGACCTTCGGGTCACGGAAATCCATCACCAGGCCGCGCATGATGGTGCCGGAGTTATGATATGTATCTGAGGCCGTGGCGTAGATGTAGGGCATGAGGCGGTAGCGCAGCTTGTCGTACCAGATCATGTTTTCACGCATCTCGGAGCCTTCCGGCGCGATGATGAAGATTTCACGCTTCACGCCTTCGCCGTGCGATCGGAACAGCGGCGAGAAGGCGCCGAACTGGAACCAGCGCTGGTTCAGCTCGCGCCATTCCTTCAGGTCTTCCGCTGTGCCGGTGCCGCCGGCGCTGCGGTTTTCCTGCAACCCGCCGACATCCGTGCCCTGGAAGCGCGTTTCCTGGGCATAGCCGCCGATATCGTGCGTCCAGTTGGGGATGCCGGACATGGAGAAGTTCACACCGGCGGCGATCTGGTCATAGAGATTGTTCCAGCGGCCGACCGTATCGCCCGACCAGACGGCAGCGGCATTGCGCTGTACGCCGGCGAAGCCAGAACGGGTCAGGATGAACTGGCGGGTATCCGGCTGGTCCTTCTTCAGGCCATCATACATCGCCTTGGTGTTCATCAGGGCGTAAGGGTTATGGACAATAGCGCCCGGCCCCATCTGGGTCGGGGTGATCAGGGCGGCGAATTCGGCCGGCGAGGTATTAGAGCGCACGTCCGGCTCGGTATTGTCCATCCACCATGCGTCGAAGCCCTTCACGACCAGGGTGTCATGAAGCTGCTTGTAATACATATCGCGCGCGTCCTGATTATAGGGCGAGTAGTGGCTGTTGAGATAGCCCTTGCCTACCCAGTCGCGCTGGCCTTCCTCGACATTCTTCGTCCACATATAACCTTTCTTTTCAAAGGCTTTGTAGTTGTCGGTATTGGCGTAGAACTTGCCCCAGATCGAGATCATGATGTGGGCATGTTCTTTATGCACCTCGTCGACCATCTTCTGCGGATCGGGGAAGCGGACCGGATCGAAGGTATGCGAGCCCCACTGGTCCTCGGGCCAGTAGAACCAGTCCTGCACCATGTTGTCGATCGGGATCTGCATGTCGCGGTAGGTCTTGAGTACGCTGAGCAACTGATCCTGCGTCTCGTAACGCTGACGCGACTGCCAGAAGCCATAGGCCCATTTCGGCATCAGAGGCGCCTGGCCGGTCAGGTGGCGGTAACCGCCGATGACGCCATCCATGCTGTCCGAAGCGATGAAGTAGTAGTTGAGGCCGGTGCCGGCTTCCGAGGTGAATTGCAGCGAATGCTGGTCGGCGTTGGATTGTGGATTGTTGTGGGTGATGGCGATCATGCCGCCCGAAGGCTGCCATTCGAGATGGAATTTCACCGGCTTGCCCTGGGTGAAGCTCTGCTCGAAATTATGATACCAGGGGTTCCAGCCCTGGCGCCAGACGCTGAGGATTTTCTTGCCGTCGATGGTCAGGTCGGCATAGTCCGACGAGTACATCTGCATTTTATGGACGCCGGAAATATCCGAGGTCATGGTGCCATCCCAGACGACCAGCACCTTCTTGCCGGCGGTCGCTTCTTTGGAGAGCGCCGGATCGCTCGGCCAGTTGGCGGCGACATCGCTGAGATACTGATATTTGATATCGCTCTCATTGCGGGTCAGGACCAGCTTGCCATCGACATAGTATTTCGCGGTCAGGCCGGGCTTGCCGTCATCAGTGGCCAGTTTCAGGTCGCGGCTGAACAAGGCATAGGGCGTTGGGTTGCCCCAGCGGGTGATCGAGTTGTTGTCCCACAGGATGCCGTAATTCTGGTCCGACATGACGAACGGCACGGCCACGTCCATATTATGCTGGGAGAGCAGCACATCCTCGCCATTCATGTCCATCTGGGCGTTCTGGTGCTGCCCCAGGCCATAGAGCCCCTCGGTCGTACCGCGATTGAACTGGGCATGGGTGGCGACGTAAGGCTGGCCTTCGACAGTCATCGGCGTTATGGCGGCGGCCGTCTCGGTCAGGACGCGCCTGCCGTCGGCATCATAGAAGGTAACCAGACCGGTTTCGAGCGAGACCACGGCCGAAGCCTTGGCCGCCTTGAGGGTCACGTCCTTTTTCGTTTCGGAGACAGTGAAGTCGCCTCCCGGCGTTGCCACGGTCATCAGCGACGGCATCTGCTGGCGCGCCGGATCATCCGTCGCCAGCACATGGATGATCGAGTCGCTCATCACCTCCAGGCGAACCTCTTTCGCGGTGCCCGTATCGGGCTTCACCAGGATGCCTGTGGCCGTCTTTTCATAGGAACCGGCCAGGGCCGCGCCCGCCGACATAACGAGGGCGATGGCTGATACCGAGGCCCAAATCTTCGCTGCTTTCATCTCAACTCTCCCTTATTGTTGTTTGGAAGCAAGAAACCCCAGCACCACATCTCAGTCGCTACGCGCCTTCGTGCGGTCCCCCTCCCCTGCATAGCCGGGGAGGTTCTATTTCCTTGTACCTCCCCATCTTTGATGGGGAGGGGGACCGCGCCATTCTTCATGGCGTGGTGGTGGGGTATCTTCCTTTACTTACTGCTCGTAGGTCGCCAACCGAACCTTCAATATCACGGGCTGGCCAGTGAAGTTCAGGCCATAATCGGTCTGGTCACCGTTCCACACGCGTTCGAAGACCCACTTGCCACCTTCAAAGTGGCCTTCCTCGACACGATCGAGCAACATGCCTTTTTTGGCGTTTTCCTTGCCGGCGCCGAAGGTAATGCGCGCGTTTAATCCCGCCACCAAAAACTCATTGTCGTTCAGTTTCGCCACAACGACCCCGCCGCTCGGCACATCAGACCCTTCCGGATAACCGTTCTTATTCTCCGGATCCCATTTGCGCAGACCGAACTGCCACTCGCGGTAACTGACCGTGGCGTGCCATTTCGCGCCCAGATCGAGCACCTGATCCGAATGATCATCCGGTTCCGAGACGCCCCATACCTGATTTTCAAAGCTCAGCTTCGCCCATTCGCGGTCCATGCCTGCGAACAGCTTGTAAACCGTGGCGAAGGGCCTGACCATTTCGATATCGGTTTTGGTCGTCCCCAGCGGATGGTTGGAATAGCCGGTATAATCGAATCCAAACGGATCGAATCCGATGCCCTGCCGCCCCAGAACCGAGAAAATATAGCGGGCATAGACCGGCGAATTGCCGCTTTCAGCGACGTAGAGGGCGTTGTCGGGTCGGGCGTATAGCTCCAGCGTTTTTTCATAGCTGGCCGAAGTCGGTGTATAAAGGTCAGGTGCCAGCAGCTCGATATGCGGGGCCGCCGCCTTCCAGACATCGATCACGCTGTAGACCGGGCCGCCGGACGCATAGGAACCGGCCGGCTGATCGGGATTGAGCGGGTCTTTCAGCGCCGCATTAACATAGGTCGGCAGCGGATAGACGGCGTCGCCAGCCGCCACGATATCGTCGATATAGGTGGCGATCGACCAGGCATGGAAATATTCGTCGGCATCCTTGCCGAACACAGTGTTCCAGTCGCCGGGCTTCTTGTTGTACTTTTTCAATAGCGCCGCAGGCACCGGTTTCGCCATCAGGGCATCGGCCTTTTTTGAATAGTCGCGTGCCGCGCCATAGACACCGGTTTCGTTCTCCGGTTGAAGCATGATGACTGTGTGCTGGTCGCCATCGATCGCCTTGAGGTGCTTCACCAGTTCGACATAGGCTTTTTTATCGGCCTCGCGCGTCGTGTCGTAAAGCGGCGACAGGGCATAGGAGGTGGTGCCGTCCTTGTTGGTCAGGCGCGGGAAGCGCTTATTGTCGGTCTTGACCCACGTCGGCGCGTAGGAGGGGCCAGTGTTCTTCCAGGTGGCGAACCACAGGATCACCAGGCGGACATTGTTCTCACGCGCCTGCTTGACCAAGGTGTCGACGAAGCTGAAGTCGAACTTTCCTTCCACCGGCTCGATCTGCTCCCAGGCCACCGGCATGGTCAGCGTATTGGCGTGCATGTCCTTTATCGCCGGCCAGACCTTCGGCAGGGTGGCTTCATAATTGCTGGAATTATTGGCCTGACCACCCAGCACCAGGAACGGCGCGCCATCGACCATCAGCGCATATTTGCCATTCTTCTGCACCAGTTCAGGAATGGGCACCGTCGCCTGCGCCGAGGCCGCTCCGGCCACAGCCAGCACACTCGCTGATAGCGCTAACAGTAGTTGTTGCGACGCAAAGGTCTTGACTGTCTTTTCCAAAGGTATCCGCTCCCACAAAATTGCCGCCCTGCTTATTTTCGCAAAGTTTTACATGCAAAGTCGGCGCTCACATATAAAATATGTCGTACAATATTGGCCGTCCTTTCGGCAAGCGTCAAATGACGAATCTGGTTTTAAATAGTATTTTTTTCTGTAAGCTTCTTAAGGCGAAGTGGCGAATCTCAGGGTTCTGACATCGTGCGACGCGCCGCAGGGACTAACAAACGCCTACCAGAAAGACACGTCATGCGCTCCGAACTCGGCGTCAGCCTCGCCTACGGGCTCCTCGCCTCCCTTGGCCAATCCATCGTCACCGGCGAGTTCGAAAAAACCGGCTTCCCAACGGAGGCAGAACTGTGTGCCAAATTCGGCGCCAGCCGCACGGTCATGCGCGAGGCCGTCAAGATGCTATCGGCCAAGGGGCTGATCAGTTCGCGCCAGCGCCAGGGCACACGAGTCGAACCGGTCGAAAACTGGAATCTGCTCGATCCGGACGTGCTGCGCTGGCTTATGGAACGCCCCTACTCCAACAAGATTTTCCTCGAATTTGCCCAGATGCGCCTGGCCATTGAACCGGCCGCCGCCGCATTGGCCGCCGAACTCCAGGACAAGCGCGCCATTGCCGGCATCCGCGAAGGTCTGCAGGCCATGATCGACCATGCCGTCCAGCCCGATCTGGCACTTCAGGCCGATATCGATTTCCATGTCGCCATATTGAAAGCGTCGGGCAACCCGTTCTTCTGGCGCCTGAAGCCGCTGATCACCAATGCCCTGCACCTGTCGATCCAGTTGACCAACAAGATTTCCGGCCATATGGCCGATATCCATGCGCACGAGGCCATACTGATTGCCATCGAAAAAGGGGATGCCGTTGCCGCCCGCAAGGCTTCCGAAGACATCCTGCTGGAATCGCTGAATTTTATCGAAAAGGCCCAGGCGGATTAGCAAATGGTGGACAGCGCCGAGGTTCAAAAACTGGTGGCTGTCCTGCCCGGCGCGATCGATGACTCCACCCCCGACCGTCTCATCTTCTCCGTCAGAGAACGCGGCTTCGCCTGGACCTTCATGCAGCGCGATACGCCGAAGCAGAAACGCTGGCCGAACCGCGACGTACTGGCCGTAAGCTGCTCGCTCGATCACAAAGAACTGCTGATCGAAGCCGCGCCGCACATCTTCTTCGACGATGCCCATTATCGCGGTTACCCGGCTGTTCTCGTTCGCCTGCCCGCAATCAGTGCTGACGAACTGGCCAACCTGCTCGCAAGGGCCCATGCCATGCAGTCGAACAAGCCTCCGAAGCGAAAGCGGCCACGGCAAGAAAGCCAATAATTGTCAAACAACATCCAATTTGCGAAATTCACAACACAATATAGTGCATATTTATCGAGTATTCAGAAAAGCAACCCGTTACCGCATAAAGGAACCGACGCTAAAATCTACAAATTATTCATACTTTAAACATAGCCTCCTCCGATCAGGGAGCGGCAAACACAATAAGTCCACTTTAAAAACGGACACGGCCATCTCCAGGTAAAAAGTAAAGGCGTACCAGTTCCGCGTTGAGACCCGGAGAGGCCAATGTCTAATATTCGTGATCTGCTTGAGTATATCAAGGCGGTTGACCGCCTGCATGTCGCTGTCGGTCTGAATGGCCGCACCCAGTTAAACAAGGATTTCGAGCGTTTTCGCTCCATGCCGGGGACGGTGACGGTGTCGGAATATCTATCCAAACGCGTCCGCCCCTACCTGCCGGCCGGCGCGACCGTGGGCATTTACGATCCGGCGGGACGCCTGGTTGGCATGACCGCCCTGCTCGAAAATATCCGCATTCCGGACGCTGCCCCCATTTCCCAGAGGCGATAAAAGCGGCGACAGCAAAAAAAATGCGCCGGACTTCATATCCGGCGCCTTTCGCAATCATATCAATCAGACTGTCGGACTGATCCGTATCATCACCACGCCGTGCGGCGCGACTTCGGCGCTGTAGCTGCCTTTGATGCTCTTTTTCACCGCCTTGGACCAGAGATCCTTGACGCTGCCCTTGAGACCAGGCGCCCATTGCAGGGCATCCCAATCCACCGAAATTGTCTTTGCTTCCGCGCCACGGTTAAAAAGAACCACGGCGCGATCGCCACCCGCCAGCGGACGCACCCAAACCTCAGTATCGCCATTTTGAGCGACACGGCGCGCCTGCTGACCGAGCGTGTCCTGATCCACAGCGATGACGTCTTTGTTGGTCAGGATATCGAGCGTCGCCTTATCCATATTCGACAGGTCGTTACCGGCGATCAAAGGGGCGGCCAGCATGGCCCACAGCGAGAAGTGCGAGCGGTATTCGATATCTGTCATGCCGCCATTGCCGACTTCCAGCATATCGGGATCGTTCCAGTGGTTCGGGCCGGAATTGGCCCAGAGATTGGCATTATGATCGAGAATCCACAGGAAGGAATGGCTATAGCCTTCGTCCTTGTCCCATGAATCGCGGATATCGCCGGTGGTCCGCCACAGATGACTAAGCGGCGCCGCCCATTCTTCCGGCTTGTTATCGCCCCATTCGCAAATGGAAAAGACGATATCGCGCCCTGATGCCCGCAGCGCCTTCGCCATAACGGTATAGGAAGAATTGGCATCGCTTGAGCCGGTATAGCACCAGTCGACCTTCACGTAATCGACGCCCCATGAGGCCCAGGTACGTGCATCCTGGAATTCATAACCCCGGCTGCCCGGACGGCCGCCGCAGGTCTTGGCGCCGATATCGGAATAGAGACCGAACTTGAGCCCTTTTGAATGGACGTAATCGGCCAGGGCCTTGATGCCCGAAGGGAACCGCTCCGGATCGGCCTGGATGGTGCCATCAGCCGCGCGATCCTTCTGCCAGCAGTCGTCGATGACCACATACTGGTAGCCGGCCTCCTTCATGCCGGAAGACGCCATGGCGTCGGCCACACCGCGAATCTTGGCCTCGTCTATATTGCAGGCGAACTTGTTCCATGAATTCCATCCCATCGGCGGAGTCAGGGCAATGGCGGGCTTGGGCGCCTCCAGGCCAAGCGTTTCGTGGGCCATGGCAGCGCCGCCCCAAAACGGGCTCAACAGACAAGCGGCCGCCACTATCGGCTTAAGCCCCCGCAGGCATTGTTCGATATCCATTTTGTCTCTCCCTTACGGCGGTTATCTTCGCGCCTGGGAGGGAAATAAATATGACAATTCATCGAATGGCAAGCGCCGCACGTCACATAAATAAAACAATTTTTATTATTCAGCCGCGACCAACCCGGCCTAATTTCGGATGAGGCTATTATTTTTTAATGTCTTTTCCGTAGGGAAAGATCATCAAATTTTTATGACGGGCATGGAAATCTGCCTTACAAGACTTGCCGTAAACCGGACAGACCTCTAACCTGCGCGGATAGTTCGGCGCGTTGAGCCCATCATTGATTTCCAAATCCACAATGGATTAAGCCCCTTTCCTCCTGAGGTTCTTTTGACTCATAAACGCGTTCGTAAAGCCGTGATCCCTGTCGCGGGTCTGGGTACCCGCGTACTGCCCGGCACCAAGGTTGTTCCCAAGGAACTGTTGAATGTTGTCGATCGTCCGATCCTGTCCTATGTCGTCGCCGAAGCGCGGGCTGCCGGGATCGAGCATTTTGTCTTCGTAACCGGCCGCTCGAAAGGCGCCATCGAGGACTATTTCGATCATCAGGTCGAGCTTGAAGCGCAACTCGCTGCCAAACAGAAGACAGCGATCCTGAATGAACTGCTCGCCGAACTGCCCAAGGCTGGCGAAATGAGCTTTGTCCGCCAAATGCAGCCGCATGGCCTCGGCCACGCCGTCTGGTGCGCACGCGATATCATTGGCGACGAGCCCTTCGCCGTCATTCTGCCCGACATGGTGATGGATGCCGAGGTCTCGGCGCTCAAGCAGGCGATCAATGCCTATGATGAGGTCGGCGGCAATATCATCGTCGTCGAACCCGTACCGCATGACCAGACGCATCAGTATGGCGTGGTCGCCATCGAAGCCAAAGGCGGCCGGCTCAATAAGATGACCGGCATGGTCGAAAAGCCCGCACCGGGCACAGCGCCCTCCAATCTGATCGTTTCCGGCCGCTACATCCTCCAGCCGGAAATCTTCGACCTGCTGGCCTCACAGGAAAAGGGTGCCGGCGGCGAGATCCAGCTCACCGACTCGATGTTCCGCCTGATGGAAACGCAAGGCTTCCATGCGCTGGAATATGACGGCGTCACCTATGACTGCGGCGACAAGATCGGCCTGCTGCGCGCCAATGTCGCCCTGGCCCTGAGACATCCAGAGCTGGGCGAAGCCGCCCGCACCGCCCTGGCGCCTTTCTTTCAATAAGCGTTCGCCTTAATCAAGGCACTTTGAATTTTTACTTATTCATGTGGCATAGGAGCGCTCTCCCCTGCCGACATCCGAGGACACGCCTAGAATGACCCTGCTGCCTAAGGCCGATATCGCCGAGAATACCTACGAATACGAAACCCAGGCCAAGGTAAAGGCCACGGGCTTCCGCGAATATGATGCGCGCTGGGTTTTCGGCAAGGAAATCAACCTGCTCGGCATCCAGGCCCTGGGCCTCGGCCTCGGCACCTATATCCATGAGCGCGGCGTGACGCCCAAGCTGGTGACCGGCCATGACTTCCGCTCCTATTCGACCAATATCAAGAACGCCCTGATCCTCGGCCTGATGCAGGCCGGCATCGAGGTCATCGATATCGGTTTGTGCCTGTCGCCTATCGCCTATTTCGCCCAGTTTGATCAGGATGCGCCCTGCGTCGCCATGGTCACCGCCTCGCACAATGACAATGGCTGGACCGGCGTCAAGATGGGCTGCCAGGCGCCGCTGACCTTCGGGCCGGAAGAAATGGGTCGCCTCAAGGAGATCGTGCTCGGCGGTCTCGGTGTGGAGCGTCCCGGCGGCAGCCTGAAGCGCGTCGAAGGCGTGCAGCAGCGCTACATGGACGACATCTCCTCAAAGCTGCAACTGAAGCGCAAGCTGAAGGTCATCTGCGCCTGCGGCAACGGCACGGCCGGCGCCTTTGCCCCGCAGACCCTGCGCGCGATGGGCGCCGAGGTCATCGAACTCGACACCAACCTCGACTCGACCTTCCCGAAGTACAATCCGAACCCGGAAGACCACGAAATGCTGGTCGACATGGCCAAGGCCGTGAAGGAGCACAATGCCGACGTGGCCCTGGGCTTCGACGGCGACGGCGACCGCTGCGGCGTGGTCGATAACGAGGGCAACGAGATCTTCGCTGACAAGATCGGCCTGATGCTGGCCCGCGACCTGTCGGAAATCTACAAGAACGCCACCTTCGTGGTCGATGTGAAATCGACCGGCCTCTACGCCACCGATGAGGTGCTGAAGAAGAATGGCGCCAAGACGGTCTACTGGAAGACTGGTCACTCCTACATCAAGCGCAAGACCGACGAATTGAAGGCCCTGGCCGGTTTCGAGAAGTCGGGTCACTTCTTCCTGGCCCCGCCGATCGGCCGCGGCTATGACGACGGTCTGAAGGCGGCGGAAGCCATCCCGCCATGCTCGACCGCAATCCGGGCAAGAGCCTGTCGGAATTGAAGAACGCCCTGCCGGTCGCCTGGACCTCGCTCACCATGAGCCCGCACTGCGCCGACGAGATCAAGTACCAGATCCTGGAAAAGATCGTGAAGGAGTATGAGGACCTACTGGCTGCCGGCGGTTCGATCCTCGGCCGCAAGGTCACCGAGGTCATCACGGTCAACGGCGCCCGCGTCCATCTCGAAGACGGCTCCTGGGTGCTGGTCCGCGCCTCGTCGAACAAGCCGGAACTGGTGGTCGTGGTCGAATCCCTGCGTTCGGAAGACGACATGCGCGACCTGTTCCGCAAGGAAGTGAAGCCGCGCCTGGCCAAGTATCCGGAAATCACCGACTACAATCAGGAAATCTAGGCAGGTCGTTGAGTGGCCGTCACCGATATCGCCACCCGCACCTATGACCATAACTGGCGGCTCGATCCGATCGTCCGCAGCCTGCTCGATACTGATTTCTACAAGCTGCTGATGCTGCAAATGATCCGGCACCTGTACCCACAGGTGCCGGTGACCTTCTCCGTCATCAATCGCAATCACAGTATCCGCCTGGCCGAGGAGATCGATGAGGCCGAACTGCGCGCCCAGCTCGACCATGCCCGCACGGTGCGCTTTACGCCGAAGGAACTGATCTGGCTGGCGGGCAACACTTTCTACGGCAAGACTCAGATGTTCAGCCCGGACTTCATCGCCTGGCTGAAGGAGTTCCAATTACCGGAGTACGACCTGCGCAAGGTCGATGGCCAGTATGAGCTGCACTTCCATGGTCCATGGACACATACCACCCTGTGGGAAATCCCCGCGCTGACCATCATCAACGAACTGCGCTCGCGCGCCGCCCTGCGCGGCCGGGGCCGGTTCGCGTTCGATGTCCTCTATGCCCGCGCCAAGGCGAAACTGTGGGGCAAGGTCGAGCACCTGCAGGCCCTGCCCGACCTGGTGATTTCCGATTTCGGCACCCGCCGCCGGCATTCCTTTCTGTGGCAGCGCTGGTGTGTCGAAGCGCTGAAAGAAGGCCTGGGTAAGCGCTTTATCGGCACCTCCAATGTGCTGCTGGCGATGGATAATGACCTCGAAGCCATCGGCACCAATGCCCACGAACTGCCGATGGTGGCCGCCGCCCTGGCCGACAGCGACGCTGAGGTCGCTGCCGCGCCGTATCGTGTGCTGGAAGACTGGCGCGCACACTACGACAGCAACCTGTTGATCGCCCTGCCCGATGCTTTCGGCACGACTGCCTTTCTAGAGCGGGCGCCGAACTGGCTGGCGGAGTGGACAGGTTTTCGTCCGGACAGCGCACCACCCATCGCCGCTGGCGAGCAGATCATCGGCTGGTGGCAATCCAAAGGCGTCGATCCGAAATCGAAGCTGCTGATCTTTTCCGACGGCATGGATATCGACAGCATAGAAGCCACCTACCGCCATTTCCACGGCCGGGTGCGGATGAGCTTCGGCTGGGGCACCAATCTGACCAATGATTTCCGTGACTGTGCGCCGTTTGAAACCGACCGGCTGGATGCCATTTCACTGGTCTGCAAGGTAACCGAGGCCGATGGCCGCCCGGCGGTCAAGCTGTCCGACAATCCCGAAAAGGCGACCGGCGATCCGGCCGAAATTGCCCGCTACCTGCGCATCTTCGGCAACGAAGGACGCCAAGCCGCGGCGGTTAAGGTCTGATCTTTCCTTATTGTTATTACGTGTTAATGTGAGCGCTAACACATAGTAACAAGACGAGGAAATGCACATGAAGGCCCTGACCTGCCTGATCGCGTGCCTGCTATCGGCCTCTCCTGCCTTGGCCGCTGATCCGGTGCGGCCGCCAATCACCGGCATCTCCCATATCGCCCTCTATGCCGCCGACGCCGAAAAGAGCGACGCCTTCTACGCTCATGATCTCGGCGCCACCAAGGGCAACGATCCCGAAAATACCGGCGGCACACGCTATTATTTCTCTCCGGCGCAGTTCGTTGAAATCCTGCCCCTGCCCGCCAGCGCCTCCAAGAACCGGCTGGACCACGTCGCCTTCGCAACCCAGGATGCGGAAGCTCTGCGCACATATCTGGCCAGCCGCAAGATAGCCGTGCCCGCCAAGGTCAACAAAGGCAGTGACGGCAGCCTGTGGTTCGCCGTAAGTGATCCGGAAGGCAACCGCGTCGAGTTCGTCCAGGCGCCGACTGCTCTGGCCGATGTGCCGGCCAATCCCTTGTCCAGCCACATCATCCATGTCGGTTTCATAGTCCATGACCGGTCGCGCGAGGACGCCTTTTACCGCGAGATCCTTGGCTTTCGTCCCTACTGGTTCGGCGGCACCCATGCCGATAAACCCTCCTGGGTCAGCCAGCAGGTGCCCAACGGCACCGACTGGCTGGAATATATGCTGGTCGATGGCCCCGAGACCACCGGCATCCCCGCCGATATGAGCCAACAGACCGCTGGCGTGCTCAATCACTTTTCACTAGGCGTCCCCAATACGCGCGACACCTATACGGTTTTGTGGAATGGCGACCGCCTCAAGGACCAGGACGGCACACCCAAGATCGGTCTCGACGCCAAGTGGCAGCTCAACCTGATCGATCCGGATGGCACCCGCGCTGAGATCATGGAGTTCCATGCCATTGGCAAACCCTGCTGCTCGCCCTTTACCGCTTCAGATCCAGAAAAATAGAGGAGGTCCGGTCATGACCGGTTTTCGCATTGACCGCCGCAGTCTTCTGGTTGGCGCCGGCGGCTTGCCGCTGATCGCCTCCGCCGCCGGCGCGGCGACTCCAAAGGCGCAAGGCCAGCCGCTCGCCGGCAAGTTAAACCTGCCTGATCCACCGAAAGAACGGATGCGCTGGGCCGTGGTCGGCCTTGGCAGCTTCGCCATCGGCCAGATGATGCCGGGCTTCGTCGCTTCCAGCCATGCCCGGATGACCGCGTTCGTTTCCGGCAGTCCGGACAAGGCCCGCGATCTCGGCGCGCGCTACGGCGTCAGCAAATTTTATGATTACAGCACTTTCGACCGGATCGCAGACGACAAGGACATAGACGCCGTCTATATCGCCTTGCCCGTGGCGCTGCACGCCGAATATACCATCCGCGCCCTGAAGGCCGGCAAGCACGTGCTGTGCGAAAAGCCGATGGCCTCCACGGTCGCGGAATGCGAGGCGATGATCGCCGCCGCCCGTGCCTCCAACCGCCAGCTCGGCATTGCTTACCGCGTCCATTTTGAACCGAACAATGCCGATGCCATCAAACGCCTGCGCGCCGGCGAGATCGGCAACCTGCGCTATTTTTCCGGCGAAGCGGGGTTTGTCGTCAATCCGGACTATCCGCCGCACAAATGGCGTCTGCAAAAGGCCCTGGCCGGCGGCGGATCGATGTACGATATCGGCATCTATGCGCTGAATGCGGCGCTATGGGCGGTTGATGAAGCGCCGGTATCGGTGTCGGCTGTTTATTCAACGCCGGCGAATGATCCGCGCTTCAAGGAGGTCGAGGGTGGTGTCGAATGGCGCCTGCGCTTCCCCTCCGGTATCAGCGCGCAAGGCGCCTCGTCCTATTGCTGGACCTACGCCACGCGCCAGCGCTTCTTTGGCGCTCAGGGCAGCATCAGCATGGACCCGGCTTCCGATTACACCCAGATCAACACGACGATGCAGCACGCCGACCTGACGCCGGTGACGCTCCGCGCCGGCAATCCGGCTGTGCAGTTCAGCGCCCAGATCGACGCCTTCTGTATGGCCGCCGCCGCCAACCAGCCGCACCTGACGCCTGGCGAAATGGGCCTGCGCGATATCCGTATGATTCAGGCGATTTACCAGAGCGCCGATGCCGATGGTCAGATTGTGAGGCTATAGACGGCAGATCTGGTAAAGCACGATGCCACTGGTGGTGGCCACGTTCAGGCTGTCAAAGCCGCCGTGCATGTCGATCCGCACGGTGGTGCAGGCGGCCATGATGTCATCGGAAAGCCCTGCCCCTTCGGCACCGAACAGCAGGGCCGAACGCGCGGCCGGCTGAACCTGGTCCAGCGTCACCGTGCCTGACGGGCTGAGCGCATAGGGCGTCAGGTCGAGCCGCCGCAAGGTGCCGATCAGGTCATCGACGCGGTAGTGCGGCACTTCCAGCGCACCCCCGACGCTGACACGGATGGCCTTGCGGTACAGCGGATCGCAGCAGGTGGCGTCCAGCACCACCGCATCAACGCCAAAGGCCGCCGCATTGCGCATCAACCCGCCCATATTGTCGGTATTGGCAATGCCGGAGAGCACCAGCACGCGCGCCCTTTCACCAGCTACCGTTTCTTCAAGTGACAAAGGCGACGCATAGCGGCCGAGCGCCAGATAGCCACGATGGATCGGAAAACCGGCCACCACATCCATCACCGCCTGCGGCACCACATAGACCGGCGCCTCAGGCAAACGCACCAAGCCGGCCAGTCGCTCCGGCGTGGTCAGAACGCTGACCGTTTCCGCCAGCCTTGAGGTAAACAACCGCTCCAGCACCACCTTGCCTTCGGCCATAAACAGTCCGTCGCGGCCGGTCAGGTCGCGGTCCTTGACGTTACGATACAGGTTGAGGCGTGAATCCTGCGGATCGTTGATCTCTATAATCATCTGGGCTTTCGAGCGCGGCGCGGGTCTTGGGCAGGCATTGCGGATAGGTGTCCTGAATGAAGCGGATCATCTGCTCGCGGACGAAACAGCGCAGATCCCAGGCGGTGGGCGAATTGGCGGCACTGACCAGGATGCGTATCTTGATGACATCCTTGTCGCAGTCAGTCACCTGCACGACCTGAACCTGCTTATCCCATAGCCTGGTCGTCTCCAGCAAGGCCACCAGTTTTTCGCGCAAGGGGTCAATCGGCAGGGTGTAATCGGCATACAGTTCCACCGTGCCGATGATGCTGGCCGAGGTTCGGGTCCAGTTCTGGAAGGGCTTCTCGATGAAATAGCTGATCGGCAGCACCAGCCGGCGCAAGTCCCACAGGCGGATAATGACATATGTCAGGGTGATTTCCTCCACCCAGCCCCATTCGTTTTCCACCACCACGGCGTCTTCCAGGCGGATCGGCTGGGTGAAGGCGATCTGGATGCCGGCCAGCAGATTGCCGAGAGTCTTTTGTGCCGCGAAACCGATGGCCAGCCCCGCCACGCCGGCTGAGGCCAGAAGACTAACACCCAGGCCGCGCAGGGTATCGAACATCAGGAAGACCGCCGCCAGGGCCAGCAGGAAGACGATGAAATTGGCGATGCTCTTGACCACCACGATCTGGGTGCGGATACGGCGGGCGCGCAGATTATCAGCGACCGTTATGTCATAGCGCCGGGATACCGCCACCGTGACGATGTCGATGATGCGCATGGCCAGCCAGTACAGAAGGGCCACGCTGGCCACCTTGACAGTACCGGATACAACCGGCGTCAGCATGACTTCCGGCGCCACCGCCCGGATAGCGATGAAGACCGCCAGCACCGGCGTGACGATATAGAGCGGCGTGGCCAGGCGCGCCAGATTGATGTGGCGGGATAACTGCGGGTTACACTTGGCTAGCCATTTTGCCAGACTCATCAGCAGGCGGCCGGCAACCGCACCGGCAATAGCCGCGGCCACGGCAATCAGTATCAGGCGTAAGCCATCGGGCAGATAAATCGGCAGATCGAACATGGAGGCTCCTTTTTATAGCTGTTTCCTCCGCCCATCCCCCTTTAAGTCAACAAGCCGGGGGCCGCCGGGTCAACCCCGCCGCCTTCACGATTGCCCTCACCCCTGCGTGAACACGGCTTGCCTTTGGCTGGAATCCGGCATATTGTGATCACAATTCGTCAGAATACCCCGGCAGCCGCGTAGAGTACTGGCTGTGGACCTCGTCGCGCTTTTGTCATTTCCATTCGCGCTCTGGCTGGTGTCTGATCCCGACTGAACAATAAGCCATAAAGACGATTCACATGTCACACGACAGCTATATGAAGTCCAAGAACAAGCGCAAGATCGTGTTTGCCAAGCGCGGCGCTAAGGATCTTGAGGAGGCCACCGCCTGGCTGGCCAGCCAGAATATCGAGGAAATCGAGTGCATGGTGCCCGATCTCGCCGGCGTGGCGCGCGGCAAGATCATGCCCTCCAAGAAGTTCCTCAACACCCCCTACATGAACCTGCCGCTGGCGGTTTTCTACCAGACCATCACCGGCGACTATCCGGATCTCGAAGGCGTGGTCGGCACGGTGCAATCCGATACCGACATCTTCCTGCGGCCTGATTTCCGCACCCTGGCCGCCGTGCCATGGGCACACGACCCGACCGCCCAGGTCATTCACGATGCCTTCCATCCTGATGGACGCCCGGTTGAGGAAAGCCCGCGCCAGGTGCTGCGTCGCGTTCTCGGCTTCTATGAAGCCAAGGGCTGGAAGCCGGTCATCGCGCCGGAACTGGAATTTTATCTCGTCGAGAAGAACACCGACCCGGACTATCCGCTCAAGCCGCCCATCGGTCGCTCAGGCAGACCGGAAACCGGCCGCCAGGGCTATTCGATCTCGGCGGTCAATGAATTCGACGCGCTGTTCGAGGACATGTACGAATATTCCGAAAGTCAGGGTCTGGAAATCGACACCCTGATCCACGAATCCGGCGTGGCGCAGATGGAAATCAACCTGTTGCACGGCGATCCGCTCGAACTGGCGGACCAGGTGCTGATGTTCAAGCGCACCATCAAAGAAACCTCGCTGGAGCACGACATCTACGCCACCTTCATGGCCAAGCCGATGGCCAATGAACCCGGCTCAGCCATGCACATCCACCAGTCGATCGTCGATGCGGAAACCGGGCAGAATCTGTTTTCCAATCCGGAAACCGGTGAGCCGACCCCGGCCTTCTTCCACTTCATCGCCGGCCAGCAGAAATACATGCCCGCCATCACCTCGCTGCTGGCGCCCTATGTCAATTCCTACCGCCGTCTGGCCAAAGGTTCCGGCGCCCCGGTCAATACGCAATGGGGCTATGACAACCGCACGGCCGGCCTCCGCGTGCCGCCGTCCAATCCGGGCAACCGCCGGCTGGAAAACCGCATTCCGTCCTCCGACGCCAACCCGTACCCGGCGATCGCCGCGGTACTGGCTTCCGGCTATCTCGGCATGATCGAAAAGCTGACCCCCGCCGATCCGGTAGACAAGGACGCCTCCACCCTGCCGCAGGGCGACCTGCCCTATTCGCTGGTTCAGGCCATCATTAAGCTGGAACGCGCCCAGCCGATCATCGACATCATGGGACCGCAGTTCGTCACCGCCTACTCGCGGGTCAAGCTGCATGAATACGAGACCTTCATGCAGACGATCAGCCCGTGGGAACGCGAATTCCTGCTGCTGAACGTGTAGGATTTCATGGGGGAAACGCCTTTCCCCCATGTGCCCCCTTCCAGTCATGAAAAACACCGGTCACCCTTCCGATTCCTGGTACGTCGCCACCACGACTGCATCTCCCTACCCGGCGCTTAGCGGCGCACATCACACCGATGTCTGTATTATAGGCGGCGGCTATACCGGCCTGGGCGCCGCCATCGAACTGTCGCGGCAAGGCATCCATGTCACCGTGCTCGACACGGCCCAAATCGGTTCCGGCGCCTCCGGCCGCAATGGCGGGCAGATCCATACCGGCCAGCGCATTGATCCGGAACGTATGGCCGAAATGCTTGGCCCTGATGCCGCCCGTCAGCTATGGGACATGTCGGAAGATGCCAAGACCAGCCTGTATGGCCTTATCCGCGAACACAAAATCGATTGCGAACTGAAACACGGCCTCGTCCATGCCTGGCATAAGCCCGGCTATGAAGCGGAGGATCGCGCCTATGTCGATTTCGTGCGCACCTATGGTTATGACAAGGTCCGGCTGCTTGACAAGGCGCAGGTCGCCGCCGAACTGGGCACCGACGTCTATCATGGCGGCTCGTTCGATGCCGGCGGCGGTCACCTGCATCCGCTGAAACTGGCGCAAGGCATGGCTCGCGCGGCTGCTTCGCAAGGCGCACAGATTTTCGAGAACAGCCATGTCCTGCGCTATCGCAGGATCGCCAAGGGCATACATCTCCATCTCGAAAACGGCGCCACCGTCACCTGTCAGCGCCTGCTGATCTGCGGCAACGGCTATATGGAAGGGCTATCCGAAGAGATCGACAGCCACGTCATGCCGATCAACAACTTTATCCTGACCACCGAACCGCTCAATGATCCGGCGATCCTGCCGCATGACTACGCCGCCTCGGATTCGCGCTTCGTTGTCAATTACTGGCGCAAGACGCCCGATAACCGCCTGCTGTTCGGCGGCGGTGAGAATTATGTGCCGTGGTTCCCGAAGGACATCCGGGCCTTTGTCCGCCGCAACATGCTCAAGGTCTATCCGCAACTGGCCGATGTTAAAATCTCGCATGGCTGGGGCGGGACTTTGGCCATCACCATGAGCCGCGCGCCCTTCGTCCGCTGCCTGGCGCCGAACGTCTGGACCTCCGCCGGATACAGCGGCCAGGGCGTAGTGCTGGCGCCCTATTTCGGCAAACTATTGGCCCGCGCGGTCACCGGCAATGCGCAGGATATCGACCTGCTGAGCCGCCTGCCAACCCCGGCCTTTTTCGGCGGACGCGCCCTGCGCTGGCCCGCCTTGGTCGCGGGCTTAAGCTATTACGCTCTGCGTGACCGCCTGTAATATATGACCAATCAAGCCCCTGTGTCGCACTTTGCATCACGAAGGTTTCATATGCGATCAAACAACTGAAACAATCGGCAACAATCATGGCCGGTTTACCCATCATTAACCCTCCAAGCGCCATCCAGAGTGTCTTAAAAGCGAGACAAAATGGGGCATTCATGCAGACGGACTCGGTCCGGACGGTCAGCGTTCGTGATATTATTGAACACACCGCCAAGGCCAAATCCGTCACGTCGGACAATCTGCGGGATATCAGGGGCGTCACCAGCCTGCTGCGTATCCTGGCGCTGAACGCCCTGATCGAGGCCAAGCGCGCCGGCGACATGGGCGCCGGTTTCGCCGTGGTCGCCGATGAAGTCCGCCAGATTTCCACCCAGGTCGAATCCATCTCCAACATCATGGCCGAGGACCTGGGCCGCGAGATCGCTTCGCTGGAACAACTGACCGAAGACATGGCACGGCAGAACCAGGGCGCGCGTCTCGTCGACCTGGCGCACAACGCCATCGAACTGATCGACCGCAACCTCTATGAGCGCACCTGCGACGTGCGCTGGTGGGCCACGGATACCGCCATGGTGGCGGCCGCCGCCACGCCCGATGCCGCGCTTCATGACCATGCCTCCGCACGACTGGGCGTCATCCTCGATGCCTATACGGTCTATCTCGATCTGTGGCTGTGCGATCTTGACGGTCACATTATCGCTAACGGCCGGCCCGACCGCTATGCTGTGAAAGGCGCCAATGTCGCCGCCGCCGACTGGTTCCGTCAGGCCCGGCAACTGAAGAGCGGCAATGACTTCGCCGTCGCCGACATCACGACCGAGCCCCTGCTGAAAGGCGCGCAGGTCGCTACCTATGCCACGGGTGTGCGCGAAAACGGCCAGGCGGAAGACCGCCTGCTGGGAATCTTGGGCGTGCATTTCGACTGGCAGCCCCAGGCGAAGGCCATTACCGAAGGCGTACGACTATCCGACGAAGAACGCCGGCGCACACGGGCCCTGCTTGTCGATGCCAAGGGCCTGGTCATCGCCGCTTCCGATGGCCGCGGCATACTGACCGAGCGCGTGCAACTCAAGACGGAGGGCCGGACTAACGGCCACTACGCGTCAGGACGGGGTGAAATCACCGCCTTCCACCGTACACCCGGTTATGAAACCTATGATGGCCTGGGTTGGTATGGTGTCATTCAGCAGAAAATCGACCCTGGTTAACTGGTGCAATTCCAGACTGCCATCTCTGAAAAACGTGTAAATATATAATATACAATAATTTTTTGAGAAAATAGTTTCAAAACTGACGTTGCGTCACAATTGTGCGACACTAAGGAGGCGACAATACCAATTTGCAATCCGGGTGGGGAAACTGATCTTATTTTTAAGAACTGATTAATCTTCCGGACGGACGACTACCTTTTTATATTGCAGCGCAAAAGGTAGCTCCCCATGTCTCTCCCCAGCATGACTGCCCCTTGTTCCCGTAGCGTATCCGATAGCGTATCTCCCGCCGAAGTCACCCTGTCCGACATCATCGCCCAGACCACCCGCGCCAAGACGGTTACCGCTGGCAAGGTACGCGATATCCGCCAGGTCACTTCAAAACTGCGTATTCTCGCTCTCAATGCCCTGATCGAAGCCAAACATGCCGGTGACAAGGGCGCTGGTTTTTCCGTCGTAGCCGATGAAGTGCGGAATATTTCCGGTGAGGTGGAAAATCTCGCCAAGGATCTCGGCAATGAGATCGTGACACTGGAAAGCCTGACCCAGAGCATGGCCCAGCAATCGATCGGCGCCCGCATGACCGATCTGGCACTGAACGCCATCGAGATCATCGACCGGAATCTGTACGAACGCACCTGCGATGTGCGCTGGTGGGCCACCGATTCCGCCCTGGTCAACCAGGCGGCTGAACCTTCGCCGCAAAGGGCCGCTTATGCCAGCGAACGCCTGGGTGTCATTCTCGATTCCTATACCGTCTATATCGACCTGTGGCTGTGCGATCTGCAGGGTAACATCATCGCCAACGGCCGGCCCGGCAAACATCCGGTGATCGGCCAGAATGTATCGGACCGCCTGTGGTTCAGCCGCGCCGTCGCCCTGAAAACCGGCAGCGATTTCGCTGTGGCCGACATAACCACGGAGCCGCTTCTGGGCCATGCGCAGATTGCCACCTATGCCACGGGCGTAAGGCGCGATGGTAATGCCGACGGCGAATTGATCGGCATTCTGGGGATTCATTTCGACTGGGCGCCTCAGGCCGCGGCGATCACCCAGGGTGTGCGCCTGGCCCCGGATGAGCGGCTGCGCACCCGCGTGCTGCTAACCGATGCACAAGGGCTGATCATCGCCTCATCGGACGGCAAGGGTATATTGTCGGAACATGTCCGCCTACGCACCGAAGGCAAGGCCTCCGGCAACTATATCGATGCGTCAGGCACATTGACCGCCTTTCATCGCACACCCGGATATGAAACCTATGCGGGCCTCGGCTGGTACGGCATAATTATACAGAAGGCTTCTTAGAGCACAGGCGACGCCAATTCTCTTAAGCAAGCATGGCTCTCGCCGCAAAGGCGGCGACGGGCCTTGCCCCATACTTTACGCTTCTGGCCAAACGCTTCGCATTTCGAGGTTTAGAGCGCGCGCAGGACCGGCTCGGCCTCGTTCAGCGATTTCTCTATCGTATCGACGAGTTGATCGATTTCAGCTTCGGTGATGATCAGCGGCGGACACATGACGATACTGTCGCGGATGCCGCGCACCATCAGGCCATTCTTGATGCACAGGTCGCGCACGATCGGCCCGGCCGTGCCTTCCGCGCCCTTGAAGCGTTTGTTCGTGCCTTTTTCAGACACGATTTCGACCGCGCCGATCAGGCCCAGGGAGCGCGCTTCACCAACCAATGGATGCGCATCCAGTCGCTTCAATGCCTTAGAAAGGTACGGCCCGGTGACGGTGCGCGTGCGCTCGATCAGGTTCTCGTTTTCCATGATCTCGATATTGGCCAGGGCCACGGCGGCGCAGGTCGGGTGACCGGAATAGGTATAGCCGTGGACGAAATCCCCGCCTTTCTCCAGCAACACATCGACGATCTTTCTGGAAACGCCGACCGCCGAAATCGGCAGGTAGCCGGAGGACAGGCCCTTGGCCATGGCGATCAGGTCCGGCTTGATGCCCCATTGCTGGTGACCGAACCAGTGGCCCAGGCGGCCGAAACCGCAGATCACTTCGTCACAGATCAGCAGGATGCCATATTTGCGGCAGATGGCCTCAACCTTCGGCCAGTAGCTGTCCGGCGGGATGATGACGCCGCCGGCGCCCTGCACCGGCTCACCGATAAAGGCGGCGACGTTTTCCGGGCCGACGGCCAGGATGCGGTCCTCGATGGTCTGCGCCACGCGCTCGCCAAAAGCGGCCGGGTCTTCACCAAAGCCTTCCCCGAACGGATAGGGCTGATCAACATGCTCGATGCCGGGGATAGGCAGGCCGCCCTGGGCGTGCATGAAGGTCATGCCGCCGAGAGACGCGCCGGCGACCGTCGAGCCATGATAGGCGTTCTTGCGTGAAATAAAGACCGTGCGTTTGGGCTCGCCCTTTAGTTCCCAATAATAGCGCACCAGACGGAAGATGGTGTCATTGGCTTCCGAACCCGATGAATTGAAGAAGACGTGCATCAGGTCCGGATCTGACTGATGCATCTTCTCGGCGATCTTGGCCGCCAGCCTGACCGGCGGCGGTGTCGCCGTCTTGAAGAAGGTGTTGTAATAGGGCAGTTCCAGCATCTGCTCATAGGCGACGCGAGCCAGTTCCTCGCGGCCATAGCCGACATTGACGCACCACAGGCCGGCCATGCCATCGAGCAGCGACTTACCCTCGGCGTCGGTGATCACGCAGCCCTCGGCGCGGGTTATGATGCGCGAGCCGCCCAGTTCATGCTGGAGCTTGTAATCCGACTGCGCCGGCAAATGGTGCGCCATGTCGAGCTTCTTCAGTTCGGCCATGTCGTAATTACGCAGGGTGGGTTTGGCAGGCGCGTTCATGTCTGGGTGTCCTCGAAGGTCGCTCTGCATTGGCGGCGACAGCGGATGTGATTGTCGCCAATTTCAACGAAATCGCCGCAAAAGTCAAATATTGTGATCACAATTTTGCGTTAACCATCGCCCACATCAACGCAAAGGCATCCCGCGCAGGGCCTGCCCCATCAGGCGAAAATAAGCCTGGCTATCAGGGTATTTGTCCGCCTGCCATTCCGGATGCCACTGCACGCCCAGGACCTGCGAACCACTGATATTGGCGCTGAAGGCTTCGATCAGGCCATCAGGGGCCGTAGCCTCGACCGCCAGCCCGTCTCCCAGCCGGTCTACGCCCTGGTAATGCACGGAATTGACCCGCAAGTGATCACGGCCATAGACACCATCGAGCACACCGCCGGCCGCCAGACTCACCTCGTGGTAATTCTCGAATTGCTCATGGAATTCAGTACCGTCCGGCGCATGGTGACTGATACCGTTGGCACCATTCGCCGCCCCATAACCGACATCGCGTCGCAGGGAACCGCCCAGCACCACATTGATTTCCTGGAAGCCGCGGCAGATGCCAAAGACCGGCTTGCCCAGGTTAATCGTGCACTCAATCATGCCGAGCGAGACCGCATCCCGCCCTTCGTCAAATGGCCCCTCGCCGCCTTCGCTGCCATAAAGGCTGGACTGTACATTGGAGGGCGAACCGGTCAGCATCAGGCCATCCAGCCGCGCGGTCAGCGCCGCAGACGAGAAGTTGTCTGTCAAAGGCGGGATCAGCAGGGCATGGCAGTCGCCATAGGTGATGGCGGACCGGACATAGCGCTCCATCACGGCATGGGCATTTTCCACGCCGACGGTGCGATTGCACGCCATGATACCGACAACGGGCTTCATAGATTTAACTCAGCAGCACCGCCGGCGAACAGGCATGGAAGCTGATCCAGACCTGTTCTCCCAGTTCAAAATCTTCCTGGTCCCAGCGCGTCAGGTTGGGGCGCACCACCTTGATCAGGCGGCCGCCAGAAATCTCGATCTCGTAATTGGTTTCCGAACCGAGATAGACCATGTGCTTCACCACGCCGGCAGCGACATTATAGCCTTCCGGCGCGTCATCCACCTTCGGTGCCTTGTCGGTGCGCTTGTGCAGTTCGATCTTTTCCGGCCGCACCGCCGCCCACACCGTGCCTTTTTCCGGCCCCGTGACCCCGTGGTCGAGATAGACCGGCCCCATTTCCTGGGTATTGATGATGGCGTGGTCCTTGGCATCGACATCGAGTATGCCCTCGAACATGTTCACGCTGCCGATGAAATCCGCCACGAAGCGCGAATTGGGGAATTCATAGAGATCAGACGGCGTGGCCACCTGTTGCAGCAGACCGCGATTCATGACGGCGCAGCGCGAGGCCATGGCCAGGGCTTCATCCTGATCGTGCGTCACCATGATGAAGGTAATGCCGACCTTCTGTTGCAAGCTGGTCAGTTCGCTGCGCATCTGGTCACGCAGCTTGGCATCCAGCGCCGACAGCGGTTCATCGAGCAGCAGCACGCGCGGTTTCTTGACCAGAGCTCGCGCCAGGGCCACCCGTTGCCGCTGGCCGCCAGAAAGCTGATCGGGCTTGCGAACCCCATAGCCGGCCAGTTGCACCAGTTTCAGCGCCTCTTCGGCACGGTCACGGCGCTCGGAAGCCCCGACCCCGTCCATCTTCAGGCCGTAGGCGACATTATCCAGAACGGTCATATGCGGGAAAACGGCATAGGACTGAAAGACCATATTGACCGGCCGCTGATTGGGCGAAACGGTCGAGACATCCTTGCCGTCGATCAGGATGCGGCCCTCGGTCGGCATTTCAAAACCGGCCAGCATCCGCAGCAGAGTCGTCTTACCGCAGCCGGAAGGGCCCAGCAGTGAGAAGAACTCGCCTTCATTGATGGTCAGGGACACATTATCCACCGCCGTCGTCTTGCCGAAGCGCTTGGTGATGTTTTCAAAGCTGATGATCGGATGAGCGGACATATGAAACCCTATTGGTCGTCGGCGCCGTGGCCGGCGGTAAGGGCACTGGAGCCCTGGAACTTGAGCGCGAGGAAGGTGAGCAGGACAGTGACCACGATCAGGATGGTCGAGGCCGCATTGACCTCCGGCGTCACCGAGAAGCGCACCATGGAATAGACCTTGACCGGGAAGGTGACCGTATCCGGCCCGGCGGTGAAGAAGGTAATGACGAAATCATCGAGCGACAGGGTGAAGGCCAGCAGCCCGCCAGCGATCAGCGACGGCTGGATATGCGGAATGACCACATCCATAAGCGCGCGGAATTCCGAGGCCCCCAGATCCTTGGCCGCCTCCTCCAGTTCACGGTTGAACGATCCCAGACGCGCCCGCACAACCACGGCAACAAATGGGAATGAGAAGGAGACGTGGGCGATGATGATATTACCGAGGTCGAGTGGCCACGGCAGGTCATGCGGCCACGACAGCACCTTGGCGAAGAAGACCAGCATCCCCACGCCCATGCAGATTTCCGGTACGACGATCGGAATGGCCAGGCCAGCATTGAAGGCCGTCTTGCCGACAAAGCGGAACCGCCACAGAACGATGGCTGCCATGGCGCCGATGATCACCGAAATGATGGTGGAGCACAGGGCGATGGTCATGGAGTTGCCAAAGGCCGTGATCAAGCTGTCGTTATGCAGGGCCTTGTCATAATATTTCAGGGTGAAGCCCTGCCAGACGATATTGCGCTTCGAGTCGTTGAAGCTGAAAATCATCAGGGTAATCAGCGGGATATAGAGGAACAGCCCGACCAGAACCAGCCATAGCTGCAGCGGCCAGCGGCGCAGATATTCCAGTGGACCCGGAGGGGTCTTGGGAGTCGCCTTTTTCAGCTTTGCGGGTGCGGTCGTCACGGTCATCAGGCGGCCCTCCCCTTGTCCTTGCGTTCAATGATTCCCTGAAGGGCGATGCCGATAAAGGTCAGATAGACCAGAATGAAACTGAGCGCCGCGCCGAACGGCCAGTTATTGGCGCGCTTGAACTGGCTCTCGATCACATTGGCGATCATTTGCGAATCCGGCCCACCGAGCAAATCGGGCGTCAGGTAGGAACCGAGCGCCGGGATGAAGGTGATCAGGATACCCGACATGATTCCCGCCCCCGCCAGCGGCACAACGACATTGAACAGGGTACCGATATGCCCGGCGCCGAGATCGAGCGAGGCTTCCAGCAGCGAACGGTCCATGCGGTCGAGCGTCGAGTAAAGCGGCAGGATCATGAAGGGCAGGTTGACAAAGACGAGGCCGAAGACGACGGCGAAATTATTGTGCAACAGGGGCAAGGCCGTGAATTCGCCAAGCGATCCCCCCACCACCTTGTTGGCCATATCGAACAGCCAGTGATAGGTCATATTGACATAACCCTCGGTTCGCAGGACGGCGATCAGAGCATAGGTGCGGATCAGCAGATTGGTCCAGAAGGGCAGCATCACCGCTAGCAGCAGCCAAGACTTGGCCTTTTCCGGCGCGAAGGTGATGGCCAGCGCCACCGGAAAGCCGACGACCAGACATAGAAAGGTGGTCAGCGCGGCGATCCAGGCCGATTTCCAGAAGATGCCGGGATAGGGATCATCCAGCGCATGGGCATAGTTGGCCCAGGTGCCGGTGAAGGCAAT
This sequence comes from Asticcacaulis sp., assembly GCA_024707255.1. NCBI lineage: Bacteria > Pseudomonadati > Pseudomonadota > Alphaproteobacteria > Caulobacterales > Caulobacteraceae > Asticcacaulis > Asticcacaulis sp. The sequence continues at coordinate 317,438 of JANQAC010000001.1, forward strand.
ATCGATCAGCCCGCGGTTTTCGCCGAAGCTGTAGAGCCAGACGATGCCCAGGGGCAGGAAGAAAAAGAAGACCAGCCAGAACAGCGGCGCGCTGATCATGGTCAGGAAGATACTTTTCGCCTGGCGCCAACTTTGCTCCACTATTTTCTCCGCTCAGATGCCGCGGGGCTCCTCGCATTAGCTCGGACGGCCTTTGGCCTTGCCGGCATGAAGTCATGCCGGAGACTCTTCTATTAAAAAACGCGCCCTGATTGCTCAGGGCGCGTTGTACGTCTTAGCTCGCGCGCATCCGCGTGACGGCTTCCTCGAACTGCGAGGCCAGTTCCTGATTGAATTTGGCGTATTCGCACTTGGCCAGGATATCCGCCGGCGGGAAGATGACCGGGTTGTTCTTGTAGCTGTCCGGCATGAGCGCCTTGGCGGCCGCGTTCGGCGTCGGGTACATGATGGTCTTGTAGATTTCGGCGCCGGCCTGGGCATCCATCATGTAGTTGAGGAACTTGTGCGCATTGTCCGGACGCGGCGAATCCTTCGGGATGCACCAGGTGTCGGAATTGAGCTGGCTACCTTCCTTCGGCACCACGAAATCCATGTCGTGGTCCTTGTCCTCAGCCATGACCTGGGCGATGTCGCCATTGTATTCGATGACGATATCGACTTCCTTGGAGACCAGCATGTCTTGGCCGTCGTCATTGTGGAAGGCGTGGACATTCGGCTTCTGTTTGGTCAGCATCTTCTCGACCTGGGCGATGGTCTCCGGCGTGATGTCGTTGACGCTGTGGCCGAGATACTTGGCGCCCAGGCGCATCAGGTCACCGGCCTCTGAAAGGAGCGCGATCTTGCCCTTATACAGGTCGGAATCGAACACCCACTTCCACGAGTCGGGAATCTTGTTGCCGCCGCCCATGTCCTTCATCTTGGACTTGCGATAGCCGATACCGAGCACCAGCCAGGTATAGGGCACCGACCACTTGCGGCCCGGATCGTAATCGGGGTTCATGAAGGCCGGATCGATATTCTTGATGTTCGGCAGCTTGGCATGATCGAGCGGCAGCAACAGGCCGGAATCCGCCAGACGCGTCACGAAATCGTTCGACGGCACAATGACATCATAGCCGGAATTGCCGGTCTTCATCTTGGCGAACAGTTCGTCATTGGTGGCGAACAGGGTCATGTTGACATCGATACCCGACGCCGTTTTGAAGTCCGCCAGGGTGGTTTCGCCGATATAGGTGTCCCAGTTATAGAAGTTCAGCGTGGGCGCTTCCGCCCCAGCGGCTGCCCCCTTGCCGGCGGGTTTGGAGCAACCGGCGGCACCGAAGCTGATCCCCACGGCGGCAGCGCCCAGTGCGGTCAAAAGCGAGCGTCTGGAAGTTTTCGAACTCATAAGCCTGTCTCCTGTGAAGATGTCTTGTAAAAAAGCCCCGGACGTGAAGAGGAATACGGGATTGCGCACCTGTCAATCCCAAAATGTGATCACAAGTCGCCATTTTGTTAATAATTGGCGTTGCGTCGCACAAACGTCGCAATCAGCCGCCGGCGGCCTATGCGTTGCGCAGATACCAGTCGTAGTCCAGTTCGGTAATTTCTTCAAAGAAGCGTGCCTGCTCGGTGCGCTTGACCTTGACATACATGTCAACGAAACGCTCGCCGAGGTAGTCACGCAAGACCTTCGACTTATCGAGATAATCCACGGCCGCGAACCAGTTGGTCGGCAGGGTGGCGCCGCTTTCCGCCGCCACGGCATAGCCATTGCCGACCACTGCCGGGCCAGGATTGGTCTTGTGGGCGATGCCATGGTGCGCACAGGCCAGGATCGCCGCCAGCACAAGGTACGGATTGGCGTCGGCGCCGGCCACGCGGTGCTCGACATGGCGCGTATGGGCCGGGCCGGCGGTGACGCGCAAGCTAACCGTCCGGTTATTGACGCCCCAGGTCAGGCCGACCGGCGCGTAGGAATTGGCCTTGAAGCGCTTATAGCTGTTGGCGCCGGGCGCCAGTATGCCCATGACGTCGGCCAGATGATCCTTCATGCCGCCGATCATGTTATGCAGCAGCTTGGAGCCCTGCGGGTCTTCCGAAGCGCAGAGATTGTTGCCGTCCTTGTCCGCCACCGAAATATGGACATGGAAGCCAGAACCAGCGCGATCCGCCCACGGCTTTGCCATGAATGTGGCCTCGATGCCAAGTGACAGCGCCACGCCCTTGGCCAGGCGCTTGTACATCACCGCGTCATCGGCGGCGCGCAGGGCATCGGGCTTGTGCTTGAGCGTCAGCTCGACCTGGCCCGGTGCGAATTCGGAAATCGCCCCTTCCAGCGGGATATTCTGTGCATCGGCGGTTTCCCAGAGCTGCCTGAAAAACGCGCCGTGCGCCTCGATCTCCGGCAGGCCATAGACCTGGATACCCTTCGGGTTTTCGCCGGTATTGAAGCCGGTGGCGGGCATCAGTTGGCCGTCGTGACCGCGCTCGATATCGACGAGATAATATTCCAGTTCGCAGGCGACCACCGGCGTCAGGCCATCGGCCTTGTAGCGATCGAGCACGCCTTGCAGCACATGGCGCGGATCGAGGTCGTTAGGTGTGCCGTCCAGTTCATAGAGCGACAGCATGACCTGGCCGACATCATCACCCAGCCACGGTGCCGGCACCAGCATACCCGGCACGGGTCGCGCCACGCGATCGGCGTCGCCATCTTCCCAGACCAGGCCGGTATCCTCGCAATCGGCGCCCAGGGTATCAACCACCAGGATGGAGCCTGGCAGGAAGCGGCCATATTCATAGATCGGCAGCAGTTCGTGACGGCGCAGACGCTTGCCGCGCGGCACGCCGGTCATCGAGGTGAACAGGATCTCGAAATAGTTGATATGCGGGTTAGCATCGAGAAAGGCCTTCGCCTCCTCCACCGTCGCCACGCGCTCGGACAGCGGCAGGCTACGGTCTGATTTTCCCCTGGCCGGTGCGCTCGATTTGCCGAAAGTGCTCATGCGTTCAGTTCCTGTGAAAAGCTAGCTACCGCCGTTACCAGCCGGTCGATGGCGTCGAATCCGGTCTGCGGAGAGATAAGCATCATATTGTGGAAGGGCGCAATCAGCACGCCTTTGTTGATCAGATAAAGATGGAAGACTTCGAGCAGGTCATGATCGAGGTGCCGGCGCATGGCCTCGGCGTTTTTCGGCGCTTGCGGCGCAAAGATAAGCTCCGCCCGCGCCCCAACATGGACCACCGACCACGGCAGATCATGGCGTTTGATGACATCGCGCAGGCCGGCGACCAGATAGGCAGCGCCGCGCAACATATGCTTGTAGCCTTCTTCGGTCATCACATTGGTCAGCATGGTTTTGATCGCCGCCATCACCAGCGCATTGCCCGACAGCGTGGTGCCGATACCGGATTGTCCAGGGCCGATCTCGGCTTGCGCCTGATCCATACGCGCAGCGATGTGGGCGGTCACGCCCCAGACGGCCGCCGGGATACCGCCGCCAATGGCCTTGCCGACCACGAACATATCCGGCTTCAGATCATGCGCGCCGGTGTAGCCCGAAGGCCCGGAGGACAGGGTGTGGGTCTCGTCCAGAATCAACAGGGCTCCATGCTGCGTACAGAGGTCACGCAAGCGCTCATTGAAACCGTCGATCGGCTGGATCATCCCGCAATTGGTCATCACCGGCTCGGCCAGAACGGCGGCGATATCGCCAGCCGCCAGCGCCTCAGCCAGCGCGGGCAAGTCATTGAAGGGAATGACCTTCGTGGTGCGCGTCTGGTCCTGCACCTGACCGATCAGACCCTTTTTATTGGCGGCCATTCCGTCATAGAGCGCCACGAAACAGTCATCGACCATGCCGTGATAGCAGCCGTCAAAGACCAGTATCTTGTCGCGCTTCGTAATGGCGCGCGCCCAGCGGATCACGGCGCGATTGGCGTCCGACGCCGTGGTCGCTACCTGCCACTGTTCCATCCCAAAGCGCGCCCGCAGCAGGTCACCGACCTCATTGGCCAGTGGGGTCGGCAGCATGAAACCGACGCCCTCGCCGGCCTGTTTGGCGATCGCCGCCGCCAGTTCCGGCCGGGCATGGCCGAACATCGAGGGCGTATCGCCGAGGCAGAAGTCGTCGTAAGCATGACCGTCGACATCGGTCAGGGTCGCGGCCTTGGCGGATTGGACATACATCGGGAACGGCGCCGCCCAGTCGCGCATCCAGTGCATGGGCACACCATCGCGCCACGCCGTCGCCTTTGCGGCCAGGGCCTGCGATTTCGGATGCGTGGCGGTGAAGATTTCACACTGTTGGGTAAGGAAAGATTGCAGATCGGTCAAAGAAGCCCCCTCCGGCGGGACAAGCCCGCCACCTCCCCCGCTAGCACAGGGGAGGATGAAATGGTCCTATCCTCCCCTGCGAAGCGGGGGAGGTGGCGCGCCTGTCGGCGACGGAGGGGGTTTCTTGCCTTAAAAATCGGGTCAAATTGCCCCCAGACCGCCATAGGAGATGTATTTCACGTTGAGATACTCCTCGATGCCCTCGATTGCGCCTTCGCGGCCGATACCGGATTCCTTGACGCCACCAAAGGGCGTCACCTCGGTCGAGATCAAGCCATCATTCATGCCGACCATCCCATATTGCAGCTTACTCGCCACGCGCATGGCGCGGCCGATATCGCGGGTATAGGCGTAAGCCGCCAGGCCGAACGGCGTATCATTGGCCAGTTGAATGGCCTCTTCCTCGGTCTCGAACCTGAACAGCGGTGCCACCGGCCCGAAGATTTCCGTGTCGAAAATTTCCATGTCGCGGGTGACATTGGTCAGCACCGTGCCCTGATAGAACAGCGGTCCATGCGCATCGACCTGCCCACCAGTCACGACGTGTGCGCCATGCTTCACGGCGTCACTGACCAAATGCTCCACCTTGTCGATGGCCTTCTGATTGATGAGCGGCCCCAGCGTCGTTTCTTCCAGCCAGCCCGGCTCCAGCTTCATCGCTTTCACCTTGTCGGCCAGGGCCTTGGCAAAGCGGTCATAGATGCCGGCCTGCACCAGAATGCGGTTGGCGCAGACGCAGGTCTGGCCGGAATTACGATATTTCGAGGCCAGCGCGCCTTCAACGGCGGCGTCCAGTTCGGCATCATCAAAGACGATGAATGGCGCATTGCCGCCCAGTTCCATCGATACCTTTTTCATGGTGGGCGCGCAGGCGGCATAGAGCAGCTTGCCTACGGGCGTGGAGCCCGTGAAGCTGAGCTTCTTGACGCGCGTATCGGAGGTCATGACCTCGCCCACTTCCTTTGCGTGGACGCTGGTAATGATGCTGATCACGCCATCGGGCAAGCCCGCCTGTTTCGCCAGGGCATAGAGCGCCAAGGCCGACAGCGGCGTTTCTTCGGAGGGCTTGATCACCACGGTACAACCAGCAGCCAGCGCGGGCGCCACCTTGCGGGTGATCATCGAAATCGGAAAGTTCCACGGCGTGATGGCGGCGCAGACACCCACCGGCTGCTTGATCGTCTGCAGGTGCTTGCCCGGCAGGGTGGCCGGAATGGTGCGGCCATAGGCGCGCTTGGCCTCTTCGGCAAACCATTCGATAAAGGAGGCGCCGTAGGTCACCTCACCGCGCGTCTCGCGGATCGGCCGTCCCTGCTCCAGGGTCACCAGCATGGCCATGTCCTCGGCATGGGCGAGGACCAGGTCATTCCACTTTTTCAGAATGATCGAGCGCGCCTTGGCGGTCAGGCCCGACCAGGCCGGGAAAGCCTTGTCGGCAGCGTCGATGGCGGTCCTGGTTTCCGCCGCGCCATGCGCCTGCACGTAGCAGAGGGTCGAGCCGTCGGCCGGATTGAGGACTGCAAAACGGTCGGCTGCGGCCGTATCAAAAATCAGCCCGTTCAGCAGGGCTTTTTGTGAGGCAGAGAGTTGCATGATTTATGCCTTGAAACTGATCGAAACCGCCTTGAGGTCGGCATATTTATATAGGGCGTGCAGGCTGCGATCACGACCGAAGCCCGATTGTTTTACCCCGCCAAAAGGCGACGTGATGTCGCAGGCATCCCAGCCATTGATCCAAACCAGCCCGGCCTTCAGTGCCTTGGCGGCGCGCATGGCCTTGCCGATATTGGCCGTCCAGACGCCCGAAGCGAGACCATAGATGGTATCGTTGGCGATCCGGTAGGCGCCTGCCTCGTCCTTGAAGGTCAGCACCGACAGGACGGGGCCAAACACCTCTTCCTGCGCCAGGATATTGTCGGGTGCTATATCGAGCATGGTCGGCTCGACATAGGCGCCGCCGCTTTCGGCGCGGGCGCGTTCGCCGCCCATCAGCAGCTTGCCGCCTTCGGCCTGACCTTTCTCTATATAGTCGAGCGCCGTATTCATCTGGCGCGGCGAGATCATGGCGCCGAACTGGGTCGCCGGATCGAAGGGATCACCGACCTTGATCGTCTTGGCTATGGCCATGACCTTCTCGACGAAGACATCCTTGATCGATTCCTCGACCAGCAGGCGCGAGGCCGCGGTGCAGACCTGCCCCTGGTTATAGAAAACGCCCCAGGCGGCATTGGCGGCCGCGCCATCGAGATCATCGCAATCGGCAAAGACAATCTGTGGCGACTTGCCGCCGAGTTCGAGCGACACGCGCTTGAGATTTGAGTCCGCCGAGGCGCGCATCAGCATCCGCCCCACCGGGCCGGAGCCTGTAAAGGCGATCATGTCGACATCCATATGGTGCGCCAGGGCGTCCCCCGCCTCGCCGCCCAGGCCGGGCACGACATTGAACACGCCCGCCGGCACACCGGCTTCCAGGGCCAGAAGCGCCGTATAGAGCGCGGTCATGGAAGAATTTTCCGCCGGCTTCAGCACGATCGAATTGCCCATGGCAAGCGCCGGCGCCACCTTCCACATGGCCATGTGCAGCGGGAAGTTCCATGGCACGATGGCCCCGATCACGCCCAGCGGTTCGTGCAGCACATAGGACAGGCGATCTTCCGGCGTCGGCGCCACCTCGCCATAGATCTTGTCGAGCGCCTCGGCGTAATAGCGCGTGGTATTGATGGCCGCGCCGATATCGAAACCGCGCGTATTGGCTATGGGCTTGCCGGTATCGAGACATTCCAGCAGGGCCAGGTTTTCCGCGTGCTCGTTCATCAGATCGGCCAGGCGATGCAGGATTTTCTTGCGCACCTTCGGCGCCAGCCCGCGCCAGCGGCCATCCTCAAAGGCCATCCGCGCCGACTTGACCGCCTGATCGACATCGGCGGCGTCACAGGCGGTAATTTTGTTGATCAGCGTGCCATCACGCGATGAATAGTTGTCGAAGGTACGGCCGGAGACAGACTCCACTTCAGCGCCGTCGATCACCGCCCTGTCCGGCAGGTTCAGGGCCTTGAACGCGGCCAGCACGCCTTCCAGCGTATCGGCGGGGCTAAGCGGAGCGGAAATCGGCATGGGGCGGCCTCAAAGCGGTTTTGTGATCACAATTAGACACCGCCCCCAATGCGGGTGTCAAGGCCGTATCTCTGTTAATGCTCTTCGAGGTAAGCGCTGATCTCACTGGCGTCTATTGAAATGAGCAGACGCCCCAGGTCGATATTACCCTTCGCAAAGGCCAGCACGGACAAATACCCCCTAACCACATCAAGGTTAGTCTCAGCCATCAAATCTTCAATGCAAAATAAGGTGATAGAGCGCCACCCCTGACTGTAGTCGCCGTTCAACCAATCCGGCAAAGCTGAATTAGATTCAACATGCCTTTGAGCCTCGATTGCAGCAATGAATGCGTAGAGATTCCAATTAAAAATCACACCCGCTTGCCGTAGGCCAACCAGATAAACAACGGCCACATATGATGCCGTACCGATATCACCCTGATGATATAATTCCTGCCACAAACGCGCCCATAATGCTGAATCAGAAGGGCTAAAGGCCAGTTTTTGCAAGACCGGCAAAGGATTGTAGAGTGTCTTGCAACCGCCCTCTAGTTCCTGCCATCTAGGATCCGTGTCGGGCAGAAAGTCCAACCTACGCGCCCCGCCGGCGACGCTTCGGTTCAGGCGCCACATGGGCCTTGATCGCATCCAGCATCAGTTCCATGCCTTCATGGATATCCGCCGCCATAGAGGTCTTGACCGTTTCGGCATCACCCGTTTCCAGGGCGCGGATCATGTCCTGATGGTGGTCCTTCGGCAGATGCACCGTGCCCATGCGGCCGAAAACCACGCGCATGAACGGTCCGACCTGAAGCCAGAGGGTCCGCGCCATGTCGAAAAACAGATCGGCGTCGGCCAGACGATAGATCGAGTAGTGAAAATCCTGATTGGCCTGCATATAGGCGGCCACATCCCCCTTGCCGAGCGCCGTCATCACCGCGGCGTCATCCTCACGCAGGCGTTTGATTACATCTTTCGTCACATGCGGGGTGGCCAGTCGCGCCAGTTCCGGCTCGACCCACTGACGCGCCGTCATCAACTGCATCAAACGTTTTTCGGTCAGGTCCGGCACCCGCAGGCGCTTGTTGGAAGGCTGCAGCTCCAGTGCCTTTTCGGCGATCAGTCGCCGCACCGCCTCGCGCACCGGCATGGGCGAGACGCCGAGATTATGCGCCAGCGTGCGCAGGGAAACCGGCTTGAGCGGCGGAATCTTGCCCTGAATCAGGGCTTCGGACAGGGCCTCATAGACCTGATCGTGAATCTTCGCCTCGTTCAGGCTGCCACCGGATACGCTTTCCAGACTGACAACGACCATTTTACCAAAACCTCTTTGCGGCCCCATTGCATGAAGCCCAATTTTGTGATCACACTTCAGCGATCCCTAAACCCAACCTAACACAGTTCATTCCGGATTCGTAATGAAACTGCCGTACCCACTATCGATATCTGTGTGAACCTGACATGAACACGCCGTCCACGCTTGAAAACTTCTGGATGCCCTTTACGCCCAACCGCGCGTTCAAGGCGAAACCCAAACTGCTGGCCAGTGCGAAAGACATGCACTACACCGACGTGGACGGCCGCCAGATCCTGGACGCCACCTCCGGCCTGTGGTGCGTCAATGCCGGGCATGGCCGCGCCAAAATCACCGAAGCGATCCAGAAACAGGCCGCGGTGATGGATTTCGCCCCGACCTTCAATATGGCGCATCCGCTCGCCTTTGAATTCGCCGAAAAGCTGGCCGGTATCCTGCCTGGCGACCTGAAGAAAATCTTCTACACCAATTCAGGATCGGAATCGGCCGATACGGCGCTAAAGATCGCCCTCGCCTACCAGCGCACCCGCGGCCATGCCTCGAAGACCCGCCTGATCGGCCGCGAACGCGCTTATCATGGCGTCGGCTTCGGCGGCATCTCGGTGGGCGGTATTGTTCGCAACCGCATGTATTTCGGCTCGCTGTTGACTGGCGTCGATCACCTGCCGCATACGCATGGCGTCTCCGGCAATCTTTTCGCCAGGGGCATTCCGGAACACGGTGCCGACCTCGCCGATAATCTCGAACGCCTGGTGGCCTTGCATGATGCCTCGACCATCGCCGCCGTCATCGTCGAGCCTGTGGCCGGCTCCACCGGTGTGCTGGTGCCGCCGAAGGGCTATCTCCAGCGCCTGCGCGCCCTATGCGATAAGCACGACATCCTGCTGATCTTCGACGAAGTCATCACCGGTTTCGGCCGGCTGGGCGCAGCCTTCGGCGCCGACTATTTCGGCGTCACGCCCGATATCCTGACCATGGCCAAGGGCATCACCAATGCCGCCGTGCCCATGGGCGCCGTCGCGGTTTCCAATCGCATCTATGACACCTTTATGCAGACAGCCGATGCGCCGATCGAACTGTTCCACGGCTATACCTATTCCGGTCACCCGCTGGCCTGCGCCGCCGGCATCGCCACGCTTGATGTCTATGCCGGGGAAGACCTGTTCAAACGCGCCAACGACATGGCGCCCTACTGGCAGGAGGCCGTGCATAGCTTACGCGATGCGCCGCATGTCATCGATATCCGCAATCTCGGCCTGATCGGCGGCATCGAGCTGGAAAGCCGTCCCGGCGCCCCGACCGCCCGCGCGCTGGAGGTTTTCGACCGCTGCTTTGACAAAGGCCTGCTGATCCGCGTCACCGGCGACATTATCGCCCTGTCGCCGCCGCTGATACTGGAGAAGGCGCATGTCGACCAGATGGTCGAGACCATTCGCGCGGCACTAAAAGAGACGGCCTAAGCCGCGCCGGTCAGCCCTTTCGCGTCCAGCACAACGATCAGGACAAAAAAGGCCACTGTAGCCGCGACATTAAAAACACTTGCGGAGACAAAGCGTTTCACCAGCACGAACCGCAGGCAGAACAGGCAAATAACAAAGCCGATGCTGATCTGGCCGACAGCGCCGCCCTTTCCCAGTTGCATCAACCCGCCCCACAGGAAGGCCAGGGACAACAGCCAGTAAAGTCCGGCGCATATCACCTTGGCGGAATGCCACACCGCCTGCAGAAAGAGCATGTCCCCACCCTTGTTTTTGAACAGGAATTGTCTCTAGCACGCGCCTAGCCACACAACAAAGGGTGCTTTATTCATATTGTGCCTTTATATGGTTGTGCCATTAATTCGGCTCAAAGCATAAGTGTTGCAGCTCTAAACGGAAACCTGATGTTCAATTTCTCCAACCAGATCGAAAACGTGAAATCGGCCCTGATCGGGCTTGTGCTGCTGCTGGCCACGGCGATTATCGGCCTGATCTGGGTGAGTATCGGCCTCTACAGCCTGGCCGTTAAATTGCTGGGCGACTTGTGGGGACCGTTGGCCCTGGGTGCCATTTTCCTGCTGCCGATCGTCATTTATCTGATCATCAAGGCCCTGCCGCACAACCGGGAAAAGCGCCGCCAGTCGCTGATCGACGAAGCCTTCTCGAAATCGACCGTCGGCAGCATTTCCAACCTTATCGACAGCCTGTCGGCCACCTCGCCGGTCCTGGCGACCGTGGCGGCTATTGTGGCCGGTTTCATGGCGACGCGCTTCCCGCAATACCTGCCGATGTTCTCGCAGATCGTCAGCGCACTCGGTGAAGAGTTCAAGCTGCACAAGGTACGCCGCGCCGAATCGAAGGTGCGGAAAGCGCGCGCTGAATATGAACGCACCGCCAATCCGACACCACCGGATGTCGAGCCGGTGGTCAAGCGCCGCCGCCGCAAGAATGATGATCCCTACGCGGATATGTAATAAAAAAGCCCGGTGGATCACCACCGGGCTTTTTTAATGGGCGGACCAGAAAACCTAGAGGTCTTCCTTGAGGATGGCCATCTCAAAGAGATAGGAACCGGCCTCGTCCTCGTCGACATAGACCACGCCGACGAACTCCTCGTCGATGAACACCTCGGCGGAATCCTTCTGCTTGCGCGGCTTGATTTCAAGGCCCTTGGTCTTGAAGGTCTTGAAAAGATAGTCCTGAACCTTGGCGATTTCGGCGGGGGTCATGATTGGCCTCAGAAATTAGAATACGGGTGGCGCCATCCTCGCGCCCGACAGTGCGCAAACTTAAGCACAATTCGCCGGACAAGAGGATAAAATTTATGTGTGCCCCGCTTTAAAGGCTGCGGCAAAGCGGCGCAAACGCAAACAGCCTGTTGTCCCCACTATTTGAGTCCAGGCCGCCGTATCGGATCAGATCGAATAGTCCAGATCAATATCCGGCATGGTGTGGTCCATCTGACGAGCCGGATCTTCACAGGTCTTGCAATTGACCAGTTTGGCCGGCACGCCAGCCGCCGTGCAATGCGCCGGCACGGGTTTCAGCACCACCGAGCCCGAAGCGATCTTGGCATAATCGCCGATAATGATATTGCCGAGTACATTGGCCCCGGCGCCCAGCAGCACGCCCTTGCCGATCTTCGGGTGACGGTCGCCGCGTTCGGCGCCGGTGCCACCCAGGGTCACGCCCTGAAGGATCGAGCAGTCGTCGCCCACCACGGCGGTTTCGCCGATGACAATGCCGGTGCCGTGATCAAGGAACACGCCCTTGCCGATGCGCGCCGCCGGATTGATGTCGATCTGGAACAGTTCCGACACGCGGCTCTGGAGGAAATGCGCCATGGTCTGGCGGCCGTCCTTCCACAGGCGATGCGCCACGCGGTGGATTTGCAGGGAGAGGAAGCCCTTGAAGAACATGAAGGTTTGCAGATACCCCTTGGCGGCCGGGTCACGTTCGTAAACCGCCTGCAAATCAGCCTGTGCAAATTCGACCAGGGACGGATCGGCGTCATACGCCTTGGATACCAGTTCGCGCAGGGTCATCCCGCGCAGGGTATCATCGCCCAGCTTGCGAGCGATCTGATAGCTGAGGGCGCTGGCCAGGTCGTCGTGCGACAGGATGGTGGAATGCAGCATCGAGGCCAGGCCGGGCTCCTCGGCGATGGCGTCGCCGGCCTCCTGACGCAGGCACAGCCAGATCGGCTTGTCGTCAGGGGTTATGACCTCGAAAACCTGTGCCATGAAAAGCACCTCCTTGAATAGTCAGGCAAGTATAGCATCTCGCAGATGCGGCGGCAAATCGCCGCTCACCGCCATATGGTGTACCCGCAATACACTGACAACCGTTAAGCCATCACGAACCTGGCCTTTTATCACGGCTTCGAGCAGGGTTTTAAACGGCACGCGGGCATAGTCGAAGGCTTCGGTTTCGTCCGGCGCGGTGTCGCTTTGGCTGAGGTCGGTGGCGAGAAAGCAGACGGCCACCTCATCGGTCACCGAATTGGACATGTCGAAGGACAGGATTTCGCGCAGGTTCGCCGCCACCAGGCCGGTTTCCTCGCGCAGTTCGCGTACGGCGGCATGGCGCGGGTCCTCGTCATGCGGCCCGCCGCCTTCCGGCAGTTCCCAGCTATAGGCGTCAACGGCAAACCGCCCCTGACCGACCAGGGAAACCGTGCCATCATCATGCAGCGGCAGGACGGCGATGGCGCGGTTGGCAAACTTCACCAGGCCATAATGCGCCGGATTGCCCGTCGGCGCGATGACATCATGGCTTTCGACGCGTATCCACGGATTTTCGAACACGGTTTGTGACGTCAGGCTGCGCCAGTGCGGACGGGTGGCAGCGCGGCGCGTATTATCCCAGGGCGGCAGCTCAAAAGTTTGGCTCATTCTTGTACCTTCAAAATCCGGAACCACGAATGGACACAAATAAACACGAATATTCGTGCGCATTCGTGGTTTCGAACTCCTATATACTGGCCTTGGAATCAGCAAGGATATCTCATGCCCCTTCCCGCTTTTGACCAGACTCCCATCGAATTCGGCCAGCCCGTACCGCAGAAAAAGTCTGCCGAGGTGCTGGATGCCCTGTTCCATCGTCGCAGCGCCCCGGCCCCGACGCTCGGACTGCCGGCACCCAGCGAAGAAGAAATGGACCTGCTAATCCGGATTGGCTTTCGCGTGCCTGATCACGGTAAGCTGGGGCCATGGCGCGTCGTGCGCTTCACGCCTGAAAGCAAGGCAAGACTGGTTGAAAGGCTTAAAACCCTGGCCGAAAGCCGCGGTGACCGCAAGGCCGTGGGCGCCCTGCAAAAGCTTTCCATCCCGCCGGAGGCCCTGCTGGTAATTTCCAGCCCGGTCTTTCCGTATAAGAAGCCATTGTGGGAACAACAGCTTTCCGCCGCTGCGGTCTGCCAGACCCTGCTGATCGCCGCCGGCGCCCTGGGTTACGGCGCCAACTGGATCACCGACTGGTATTCCTATGATGACGAAGCAAAGGCGCTGCTCGGCCTGACCGAGGGCGAAAATGTCGCCGGCTGGATTTTCCTCGGCACCCCTTCCGAAGCGCCGCTGGAACGCGAACGCCCAGATTACAACAGCCGCGTTAGCTGGTGGGAAGGCTAATCAGAAGTGGTCCATTGCGTTGCTCTTTCCTGGCTTTTTCCCAAAAATCACCAAGGTCATGACGAGAACCAAGATCGCTCCGACAACACTCATCCCGTAGCCAAGTAGTGCTTGAAGCCAGATATTATCGATAAAACCGAGAAAGCCCGTATCACTTGAAGCACCATATCGGTTTACCGAAAGCTCAAGTCCGTAGAAGACGATAATAAAGACCATGGCGTGCCAAACATTGACAACGCGCCTGCTGATCAGCTTTACAATTTCCAGAAGGAGGGCCAGCGGCAAGCTGGAAAGCAAACCCACTATTAGGCCCCGCAACATAAAACCTTTAGAATAGACCCAGATGGCGTGATCCCAAGCGTTCATTGTCAAGATCGCAATATTCATAAGCAATGCACCAACAACTGTCGTTATTAGCACACGGAGCCACCACCTCCCCCAAAGTCCCCCCCATTTTACCTTACCCTCGGCCACGATAGGTTGACACACCAAAGTCCGGCACATAGACACCTTTCGGCGCTTCATCCGTCTGCCAGAAGACATCGATCGGAATACCGCCGCGCGGATACCAGAAGCCGCCGATGCGCAGCCAGCGCGGCGCCAGAAATTCGTTCAGGCGCTTGGCGATATAGATTGTACAATCCTCATGGAAGGCGCCGTGGTTACGGAAGCTGGTCAGGAAAAGCTTGAGCGACTTCGACTCGACCAGCCACTCCTCCGGCACATAATCGATAACCAGATGGGCAAAATCCGGCTGGCCGGTGACCGGACACAGCGAGGTAAATTCCGGCGCCGTGAAGCGCGCCACATAGTTCACATCCGGGTGCGGATTGGGCACGCGCTCCAGCACGGCCTTGGCGGGATCATCGACAGGACGGGCATCGCCGCCCAGTTGGGTCAGGTTATCGGTATAATGGCTCATGCGCTGGATATAGACCTTGCCGGCATTTTGGCAAGCCCAACGCCCCCTCCGTCAGCGACACCAGCCCTGCGGGCTTCGCGCTGCCACCTCTCCCGCTCCGCAGTGGAGGAGAAAAAACTTTACGCGAACGTCAATTTATGGTGAATTGCCTGAAATAATGAGGAAACACCATGGCCGTCCCCGCCCTGCTTGCCAAGAACCTGCGCTTCCCGGCCGTTGCCGCGCCGATGTTCCTTGTTTCCGGCCCTGAACTCGTTATCTCCACCTGCAAATCCGGCATGATCGGCACCTTTCCCGCCCTCAACCAACGCACCTCTGAAGGCTATGCCGAATGGCTGACGCAGATCAAGGCGGCGCTTGGCCCGGATGACGCCCAATATGGCGTCAACCTGATCGTCCACAATACCAATACGCGCCTGATGGCCGACCTGGCGATCACCGCCCAGCACAAGGTGCCGCTGGTCATCACCTCGCTCGGTGCGGTCAGGGATATTGTCGATGGCGTCCATGCCTATGGCGGCGTGGTGTTTCACGATGTCATCAATGCCCGCCATGCGAAAAAGGCCGCCGATGCCGGGGTCGACGGCCTGATCCTGGTGGCCGCCGGCGCCGGCGGCCATGCCGGCAACCAGCACCCCTTTGCCCTGATCAATGAAATCCGCCAGTTTTTCAGCGGCACGATCCTGCTGTCCGGCGCCATCTCGACCGGCGGTGATGTGGCTGCCGCCCTGATGGCCGGTGCCGATCTCGCCTATATGGGCACGCGCTTTATCGCCACTGAAGAGGCCCTCGCCGGCAATGACTACAAGGAAATGCTGATCGAGACGACGGCAAAAGACATCACCTATACCGACGCCATTTCCGGCATCAATGCCAACTTTCTGACACCGTCCCTGATCGCCAATGGCCTCGATCCGGCAGCCGCCAAAGACCCGCACCACAAGATCGATATGGCCCACGAACTGAATATCGAAGCGAAAGCCTGGAAAACCATCTGGTCTGCCGGCCAGGGTGTCGGTTCGATCCATAAGGTTCTGCCGGCCGCCGATCTGGTCAGCCGGTTGAAAACAGAGTTCCACGCCGCCAGCGAAGCCTTCGCCGCCAAGGCGCGGTTGTGCGATCTTTAAACGTTAGCCACAGATGACACAGACGGGCACAGATAGTGCGCGTCAGCATCTTCCATGAATTGGTCGCAAGGGTATGCGTTTAAAGTCAGTACAGGCGGCGCCAGCGCTGAGAATATCTGTGACCATCTGTGTCATCTGTGGCTAAATCTTACCTGAAAACTTCCAGCGCCTGCTCGATATCGTTGATTAAGTCATCCGGGTCTTCCAGCCCGACATAAAACCGCACCGCCGAGCCCTGCAGATAGGGATCAGGCTCGTCGCTCAGGCGCGCACGGCCACGGATCTGCGGTTCGGAATTGGTGGCCAGGCTCTCATATCCGCCCCAGCTAAAGCCGAGGCCGAACAGCTTGAGTCTGTTCAGGAAGGCTTGTGAATCCCTGTCGCCATTGCCCTTGAACAGGGCCATGAACAAGCCGTTGGCGCCGGTGAAGTCGCGTTTGAAAATCTCGTGGCCCGGATGGCTTTCCAACGCCGGATGCACCACCTTCAGCACTTCCGGACGGCTTTCCAGCCATTTTGCAACCTTCAAAGCGCTATCGCCCGATTGCTTCAGGCGCAGGTGCAGGGAGCGGATACCGCGCGAGGCCAGATAGCTTTCATCAGCCGAAGTGAAGAAGCCCCACGCCTTGATAGCGTCGTGCAGCCCCTTGTCCAGCTTCGGGTCATTGACCGACACCGAACCGATCAGCACGTCGGAATGGCCGCCGACATATTTGGTCAGGGCCTGCATCGAAAGATCGATGCCATGCGCCAGCGGCTTGAAAAGAACGCCAGCGCCATAAGTGTTGTCGCACAGGGTCAGGATGCCACGCGCCTTGGCCAGTTTCGCAATGCCGGGGGACATCCTGAATGTCGAAGGTCAGCGAGCCTGGGCTTTCGACATAAATCATCTTCGTCTGCGGCGTGGCCAGAGCCAGCACCTCTTCCGGCGTCAGGCGCGGCTCATAGTAGCGCGTGATCACGCCGAAACGCTTCATCTGGGTATCGAGAAAGCGGCGCACCGGGCGGTAGCAGGAATTGACCACCAGGATTTCATCACCCGCCGAAAGGAAGGCGAATATCGGCAAGGTCAGGGCCGCCAGGCCCGAAGGCAGGATAAAAGCTTCCTGCGCCCCTTCCAACTCGGCGATCAGGCGGCAGAGTTCGTTCTGCGTCGAGAGGCCATCCGTGCCATAGGTCGGCTTGATGTCGTCATTATAAAGCACTTCCGCGTTTTCGAACAACACAGTAGAGCCGCGCTCCACGGCCGTATTGACGGCACGGCGGGAGTTCTGGCGACCCAGCGTGGCGCTGGTCAGGCGGGTAGTTTCTTTAGGTGGGGTCGGCATGGTCAGGCACTCGAAAAGGCAGCGACGTATACGATCCTCTTCAACCGCGAAACGCCCCCCAGCGCAAGCCATAAGAACTGAGGATACCGGTCAGTTTCCCTGATCCCTGCACACTTCAATCATAAAAAATCATCCGTACTTTGACTATTTTCGGTTTAGGCATCATAGTTAACTCAGGGCGCGCAGCCGAGGTGCTGCCGGCGGGCTGCCGAGAAGACCGAACACAAGACCGACGACGCCTATCGCAACCTGGCCATTCTGAATGAAAACGGCGGGGGTGGCGACACGAACAAAGTTGTCGCACTCAACAGAAGCCCGATCAAACGGCGCATTATTATCTGCGGGCCGCAAAGAATGCTCGATGCACGATGGGTAGGAACGAAGTCCCTCCGCTTCATGCGCCCCGGATCAATTTGTCAGGATCGTTGCGTCATTTGGCGCTTTCCTCACCTACTCCCAGAATTCCGGCTGTTCGGGGATACGGTTGAAGGCGATCTTGGCGCCGACAAAACCGTGCATCTTCGTGCGCGGCCCGATCGTTATCGCGTCCTTGCCAAACTTTTGATTGAGCGCATCCAGCGCCGACAGCAGGCTCATATGGCGGCCATCCTCCTCGCCGTCCGGTGTCCACCCGAACAGGTCCGGCTTCGCCCCGGCCTCGACCAGATGCAGGCAGGTAACGACGATCTGCTTGACGCGCGGCGCTTTCAGCCTGCGCGCACATTGCGTCCAGAGATCATCTGACGCTTCCAGCATACGAAAACTGTCCGATGTCACGGTAAAGCGGGTGGCCGCCTCCAGCCGTTCGCCGCCAGCGCCGCGCAGATAAAGATGCAGGCCACCGCATTTATAGCCCATGCGCCGCAGCCGCGAGCCGCATTTGGCCGTCAGCCGCCGGGCGACACCGCGGGCATGTTCGACCGGCCGCAGTTCCTGCGCCAGCACATGGCCATGGGTGATGCTGGCGCGCGTTGTCTCGATCTCCGGCGGATCAGTGCCATGCAGCGCATACCAGAAATTTTCCCCCATAATGCCGCGCCACACCTGCCGCATCCGCGACGGCGACATCTCCCACAATTGCCGGACGGTCTCGACGCCGGCCGCATTCAACCGCGTCTTCATCGAACGCCCGATACCGGCAAATTCATCAATCTCCAGATCGAGCAAGGCGCCCGGCAGTTCGTCCTGGCGCAGCACAGTCAGGCCCAGCGGCTTTTTCATATCAGCCGCCGTCTTGGCCAGCAGGCGCGACGGGGCGATACCGATGGAAGCGGTCAGGCATTCACCGACATTTTCCAGAATGCGCCGCTGGATGCGATGCCCGAGGGCCCGCGCCGGCGCCTCCAGTTGCTGCGGGCCCATCAGCCGGCACGCCACCTCGTCGATCGAGCAGACCTTCTCGACCGGGATAACATAATCGATCTGCGCCAGAATTTTGTTGTGCAGGTCGACATAGCGATCGGGCCGCGCCTCACGGACAACCAGGCCAGGGATGCGCTCCCGCGCTTCCTTCACCTGCGTGCCGGTCTTGACGCCCAATGCCTTGGCTTCCTTGCTGGCGGCAATGGCGCAGGTATAATCCGACATCACCGGCACAACGATCACCGGCCGATTGCGGATCGCCGGCTCGTCCTGCTGGGCGCAACTGGCGAAATAGGAATTCATGTCGAGATAAAGCCAACGCAGATCGCCGCCGTCTTTCCATCGGGGGTCAAGATCCGTCATGTCAGCCTTCTGCGCCATAAATAGAACATAACAAGAACGTTAACGCTGAGTCAAGCCACAGGCATCACGCACTTGCGATAAAGAAACTGTCGCAATCGATGGCAAATCATTTATAACCGCCGTCATGGCCAAACCCGATACCCGCATTGCGTCCACGGACGAATCCCTGCTGTCCGAACCGGATGACCTGCGCCCCGCCGAGGCAGACGCCAAAGAAGACGATCCACGCGACACACGCACCTTTTTCCGTGGCCGCCTACTGGGCAAGGTTCGCGCCTTCCTGAATGAAAACGGCCCCCTGGCCGCCATGTTCGCCGTGGTTTTCGTCAATTTGGTCGGCTTTGGCATCGTCGTACCGCTGATGCCCTTCTTCGCCCAGAGCCTCCAGGCGCAGGCGTGGCAGGTGACCCTAATGTTCACCACCTATTCCCTGGGCCAGTTCTTCGCCGAACCCTATTTTGGCCGGCTGTCCGATCGCATCGGCCGCAAACCGATCCTGATCGTCACTACGGCGCTCAGCGTGCTTTTCTACGTATTGCTGGCCTTTTCGCCCAATATCTGGATCGCCATCCTGATCCGCTTCTTCAGCGGTCTCAGTTCCGGCAATATCTCCACCATTCAGGGTTATGTGTCGGATGTTTCGCCGCCGGAAAAGCGTTCCGGCCGCATGAGCCTGATCGGCGGCGCCTTCTCGCTCGGCTTCATTATCGGCCCTTTCATCGGCGGCATACTGAGCCACGAGACCGCCGCCGGCGGCAATCAGTTCCGCCTGCCCCTGATGGGGGCCGCGCTCCTGTCGGCGCTTGCCTGCCTGGGCGTCATGCTGTTCATCCGCGAAAGCCGCGAGCGCCGCACCAAGGTCGAGGCCGCGCAACCGCATATCCTGAAGACCGCGCAGGAAGCCCTGCAAAGCCCGGTCCTTGTGCGCCTGATCCTCTCCACCCTCTGTTACATGATGGCTTTTGCCGGTCTGGAATCGACCTTCGGCCTGTGGGCGGAGGCGCGCTTCCACTGGGGGCCAAAGGAGATCGGCGCCATCTTCCTGCCGCTCGGCATAGCAGCCGCCCTTATGCAGATGGTCTTCATGCGGCCGCTCACCCGGCGCTATGGCGAAAGTCGGGTGCTGGCCGCCGGGCTGTTTGTCTTCGGACTGAGTTTTGTGCTCCAGGGCATGAACCATATCGGCTGGCTGATCACCCCTATCATCATGCTGGGGGCGCTCGGTCAGGCAGTGATCTTCTCCTCGATCTGCGCCATTATCTCGCTGTCGACCTCGCCGGACAAGCAGGGCGCCATGCTCGGCCTCAACATGTCGACCGGCGCCATAGCCCGCATCACCGGCCCGATGATCGCCGGCTATGTCTTCAGCCTCTGGGGGCCCAACGCCTCTGTCTGGATGGGTGCGGTGACCACCCTGCCCGCCGCCCTGCTGGCCCTGCAACTCGGCAAGTATCAGAAGCGAAAAGCGCATGGATAAAATGGATTTTCAGACGGACTGGCAGCGATTTCACGGTAATACCCAGCCGGTAGGTCATCTGCTGCGCAATGCTGAGGGCTGGAACCTGACGCGATTCCACTTCCTGCCCGATGACCGTCGCCTGGCCGCCGATCACGACGAACTGCGCAGCCTTCTGGAACGCTACAACCGGGTCGCCACGGCCACGCTTGGCGAAGACGCGCCCTGCTGGCTGATCATCCTGCAATCACCCAACCAGGATCGCCGGCTGGGTCAGCGCCTGGAGCGGTTCAAGTCACGCTACAGCCTCCAGCCCGGCTGGTCGTTCTTCAACGCCACCGACAATCTCAGCTACCAGGTCTGCGCCGGAGAGATCACCTGGCGGACGGATGGTTTCAACCGCCTGATGCTGTACGTCTACCAGACCGAACTATGGGACGTGATGTGGATGAACCAGGCAACCGGCGCGGTCTTCCGGCCCTATGACGCCGGCGCCGATATCTCGCAGCCCACGCCGAACGACCTGATCGCCCGTATTTCCAGCTTTTATGGCTGGATGCCGACCAATGGCCACGGCTTCATCCATTTCAATGCCGCCCAGATGGCGACGGCTAAGTTCCAGGTGACCAAGCCCTGCGCCGAAGCAATCCAGAAGGTCATCGCGGCGGAGAAGACTTAAAGACTCCGCTTGCACTGACAGGCCATTTCCTGTAGTGCTCCGCCTTCCTACCGACCCGACGGGCCAAAAGGCATGCCTTGGCGGGTCTTAATCCTTATAGAGGGCGGCTTTAATCCAGCCGTACATGAAATGCCCAAGCTGAAGACCAAGTCGGGCGCGAAAAAGCGCTTCCGCATCACTGCCTCTGGCAAGGTAAAGGCCGGCGTCGCCGGTAAGCGCCACCGTTTGATCTCGCACAATGCGAAGTACATCCGTCAGAACCGGGGTACCGAAGTGATGTCCAAGCCGGATATCATCAAGATCAAATCCTACATGCCTTACGCCTAAGAGGAGCAGACACATATGGCTCGCGTTAAAAGAGGCGTAACTTCCCACGCCAAGCACAAGAAGGTTTTGAAGCTCGCCAAGGGTTTCTACGGCCGTCGTAAGAACACCATCCGCACCGCCAAGGCCGCCGTTGATCGTGCCGGCCAGTACGCTTACCGTGACCGCAAGGTCAACAAGCGTAACTTCCGCGCCCTGTGGATCCAGCGCATCAATGCCGCTGCCCGCCTGGAAGGCTTCACCTATTCGCAATTCATCCACGGCCTGAACGTGGCCGGCATCGACATGGACCGTAAGGTTCTGTCCGATATCGCCATGCACGACGCCGACGGCTTTAAGGCCGTCGCTGAAAAGGTGCGCGCGGCTCTGGGTTGATCGCAGATCGGTCCTGAATAAAAGAACCCCGCACCTTTACCGGTCGCGGGGTTTTTTGTGCTTTATCCCCGGCGGCCTTTCGCCTAAACACACGCATCCTTTTCTTTGAAGATACGCACATGACCGCCTATACCGACCTGCAAAGCGAAATCGAAGGCGAGATCGCCGCCGCTTCTGACCTCAGCGCGCTTGATGCCGTCCGCGTCTCGGCCCTGGGCAAGACCGGCCGCATTTCCGGCCTGCTCAAGACCCTGGGCGCCCTGCCGCCGGAAGAGCGCAAAACCACCGGCGCGGCCATCAATGCTGTGCGTGACGCGATCCAGGCATCGCTCGATGCCCGCAAGGAAACGCTGGAAGCCGCCCATTTGGCCGAGCGCCTGGCGAAGGAACGCATCGATCTCTCCCTGCCCTCGGCGCCGCGCCCCAAGGGCGGCGTCCACCCGACGCTTCAGGTCATGGACGAGATGATCGCCATCTTCGCCGATATGGGGTTCGAGGTCGCCGAAGGTCCGGATATCGAGGACGACTTCCATAACTTCACCGCGCTGAACTTCCCCGAAAAGCATCCGGCGCGTGAAATGCACGATACCTTCTTTTTCAATCCGGATGAAAACGGTGTGCGTAAATTATTGCGCACCCATACCTCACCGGTACAGATCCGCTCAATGATTTCGGGCAAGCCGCCCTTCCGCCTGATTGTGCCGGGACGCGTCTTCCGCTGTGACAGTGACCAGACCCACACGCCGATGTTCCACCAGATCGAAGGTCTCGTGATCGACAAAACCGCGCATATGGGTCATCTGAAATGGGTGCTGGAAACCTTCATTTCGCGTTTCTTTGAAACCGACAGCGTCACCACCCAGTTCCGCCCGCACCACTTTCCCTTCACCGAGCCCTCGGCCGAGATGGACGTGCGCTGCTCGTGGGAAAAGGGCGAACTCAAGGTCGGCACCGGCGACTCGTGGCTGGAAATCCTTGGCTGCGGTATGGTTCATCCGAACGTGCTGCGCGCCTGCGGCGTCGATCCGGACGAATACCAGGGCTTTGCCTGGGGCATGGGCGTCGACCGCCTGACCATGCTGAAATACGGCGTGCCCGATTTGCGCGACATGTTCGCCGCCGATACGCGCTGGCTCGGCCACTATGGCTTTAGTGGGTTTAGCGCACCGAATTCGGCCTCTGGTTTAAGCTGATCCAAAGGACATCCATCATGGATAGGGAATTTGCCATCATGACCCTGAACGCCTGTTTCAGGGCCTCACGGGAATTAGGTGAAACCGGCACGATGGTGAAAGCCTTTTCTTCTGATGAAACAGGGGCAGAAATAAAATCACAAATTGGAATGGCTATCGCCCAGATCGGCAATGTCATGGAATCGGTTTTCAAAATTCACCCCGATCTTCGCGACTGGATTGACGAGCGAATTGAGAAATACGGCCGCGTCTCCTGACCAGAAATTCAAATATTAAGACGAGGAGGCGCGCCTCCTCGACCTCGAAACAAAGACAAGCACATGAAATTCTCGCTCTCCTGGCTCAAAGACCACCTCAAAACCGACGCCACCATCGATGAGGTGGCCGCAAGCATGACCATGGCCGGTCTCGAAGTCGAAGACATCCACGATCCCGCCAAGGCGCTCAAGCCCTTCTCCGTGGCCAAGGTCATAGAAGCCGCGCGTCACCCCAATGCCGACAAGCTCCAGGTGCTCCAGGTCGATACCGTCGACGGCCGCAAGGAAATCGTCTGCGGCGCCCCCAATGCCCGCGCCGGCATGACCACCATCTATGCCCCGATCGGCGCCTATGTGCCCGGCCTTGGCGTCACCCTGGTCGAAAAGCCGGTGCGCGGCGTCGTCTCCAACGGCATGATGTGCTCCGGCGCCGAACTGGAACTCGACAGCGATGCCGACGGCATTCTCGACCTGCCCGACAGCCTGGCCGTAGGTACCCCCGCCGCAGAAGTCTTCGGCGCCGAACCGGTCATCGATTTCGAAGTCACCCCCAACCGCCCCGACTGGCTGGGCGTCCATGGCATCGCCCGTGATCTCGCCGCCACTGGCCTTGGCAAATTCACCGAAACCACCATTCCGGCGGTCCCCGGCAAATTCCCATCGCCGATCACCGTCAAGACCGATGGCGATGCCTGCCGTCATTTCACCGGCCGCGTCATCCGTGGGGTGAAAAATGGCCCTTCGCCAAAGTGGTTGCAGGACAAGCTCAAGGCCATCGGCCTGAAGCCGATCTCGACCCTTGTCGATATCACCAACTACCTGTCCTATGACCGCGCCCGCCCGCTGCACGTCTATGATGTCAAAAAGCTGTCCGGCAACACCCTCGAAGCCCGCCTCGGTCACCATAACGGCACACACGACGAACAACTGATCGCGCTCGACGGCAAGACCTATGATATCGGTCCGGATATGTGCGTCATCGCCGATGCTGACGGCCAGCGCCCGATCGGCCTGGGCGGCGTCATGGGCGGCGAAAGCACGGGCGTGGATGAAACCACCACTGAGGTCTTCCTCGAATCCGCCTGGTTCGAACCGATCCGCATCGCCCAGACCGGCCGCACATTGAGCCTCAATTCCGATGCGCAATATCGCTTCGCGCGCGGCGTCGATCCGCAATCGACCCGTCCCGGTCTCGAACTGGCAACGCAACTGATCCTCGACCTGTGCGGC
This sequence comes from Asticcacaulis sp., assembly GCA_024707255.1. Lineage (NCBI taxonomy): Bacteria > Pseudomonadati > Pseudomonadota > Alphaproteobacteria > Caulobacterales > Caulobacteraceae > Asticcacaulis > Asticcacaulis sp. Next base: position 341,889 of record JANQAC010000001.1, read on the forward strand.
GGCGAAGCCTCCGAAGTCGTAGAAGCCGGTGCGCCAGTTGAAGGCCGCGCCGCTGTGACCTTCGATCCGGCCTATGTCGGTCAATTGACCGGCCTTGATGTCCCGACCGACAAGATCGAACAGATTCTCGTCGCATTGGGTTTCGGCGTGACCAAGGGTGCAAACTGGACCGTGACTGTGCCGTCATGGCGTCGTGACGTGGATGGCAAGGCCGACCTGGTCGAGGAAGTCGCCCGCATCTACGGTTTCAATAACATCCCCGCCACGCCCTTGCCAGTCGTCGGCCTGCGTCCCGGCGGCGTGCTGACCGGCCAGCAGGCCAAGGCCCGCACGGCCCGCCGCGCCTTGGCCGCTTTTGGCTACAGCGAAGCCGTCACCTGGTCGTTCATGCGCCAGGACTGGGCGAAGCTGTTCGGTGGCGGTGACGACACAATCGTCCTTGCCAACCCGATCGCCTCGGAACTGAACTGCATGAGGCCCTCCAGTCTACCGAACCTGCTGGAAGCCGCCGGCCGCAACGCCGCGCGTGGTTTTGCAGGCGTGCAATTGTTCGAGATCGGGCCTATCTATCAGGGTCTCGAACCTTCCGACCAGAAGACCACCATCACCGCCATCAAGGCGCCGGACAAGTCGCGCCACTGGCAAGCGCGCGGCGAAGACGCCCTGTTCGCGCTCAAGGGCGACCTGATGGAACTGCTGGAAGCTATGGGCGCCCCCGTCGCCTCGTTGCAACTGGTCCAGGGCAACAACAATGGCTGGTGGCATCCCGGCCGTTCGGCCCGCCTGCAACTGGGCCCGAAGCAAATCGTCGCCGAGTTCGGTGAACTGCATCCGGCAGTCCTCAAGGCGCTGAACCTTGATGGTGCCCATGTCGGCTTCGAAATCCGCCTCGACCTGCTCCCCTCGCCCAAGGCGAAATCCGGCAAGTCAAAAGGCGCGCTGTCGATCTCCAATCTGATGCCGCTAACCCGCGACTTCGCCTTCCTGCTGCCGGCAGAGGCGACTTCAAGCGATCTGGTCCGTGCCATCAAGGGCGCCGACAAGGTCCTGATCGGTGACGCCCAGGTGTTCGACGTCTATACCGGCGCCGGCGTGCCCGATGGCCAGAAATCCCCGGCGATCGAGGTGACCCTCACCCCGACCGACAAGACCCTGACCGAGCCGGAAATCGAAGCGATCAGCGCAAAAATCATCGCGGCGGCCGGCAAGTTTGGTGCGGCCTTACGCGCATAAGCGAACACAAACCGCTTGCGGGTAAGGCCCCGCAGGCGGATTTTCGATCACGATTCTGTTTTTGGGAGAACGCAGTTCCCCTATTTAGGAAAACGTTAATAACTGGCCAACATAGCTTTGTTTCGCACCTGAAACAGTTACAGCATCTTGGCGAGGGTAAAGACGTGGATTTCCAGGATACGCGCCCAGTAGAACACCCAGAAACCCGAGATGAGCCTGTAGTTTCGCTGGAAGCGGAGCCGGCAGTCGATACAGTTCAAAGTTCGCCCCTGCCCGGCCTGGGCCTGCTCGGCGCCCTCTCGGTAGCCTTGTCCGCCTGTGGAGGCGGCGGAGGCGGTGGCGGTGGCGGCAGCACGGGCGGCGGCACCACGCCCACACCTGTCAATTACAACTACGCCCCGGCTGATGCCGCCCGCTTCCTGCTGCAGGCGCAGTTCGCGTTCAAGGACGCAGATCTCGCCACGCTGAATTCAAAAGGCTATGACGGCTGGCTGACCGCCCAGTTCAACGCGCCAGTCAGCCAGACCGGTGCCCAGTGGCTGACAGCCCAGGGTCATGGCACACCGGATCAAAATGGCAATTATTTCGACGGCAACCCTGGCGACTTTATGGCCTGGCGGATGCTGATGACCGGCGACGACCAGTTGCGCAAGCGCTGTGCCCTGGCCGTCTCGGAAATGATGGTCGCCTCGCTCAATTCGATCGACGGTTTCTGGCCGCCTTATGTCATTGCCGGCTACTGGGACATGCTGAACGCCAATGTATTCGGCAATTTCCGCACCCTGCTGGAAGAGGTGACTCTCAACCCCGCTATCGGCAAGTTCCTGAATACCAAGGGCAACCTCAAGGAAGATCCGGCGACCGGCCGTGAGCCCGATGAAAACTATGCCCGCGAGGTGATGCAGCTTTTCACCATTGGCCTGTACATGCTCAATAATGACGGCACGCCAAAGACCGACCTGCTCGGCAACAAGACCGAGACCTACACGCAATCGGACATCAGCAACCTGGCGCGCGTCTTTACAGGGTACGACTGGGATTTTTCAAAAGTCACCTGGCAGAGCGGCTTTGAGAGCTATGATATCCCAACCACAGAATTTGCCAGCACCCGCATGGCGCTTGATCCGAACGAACACTCCATGCTGGAGGTCACATTTCTCGGCGTCACCATTCCGGCCAATACGCCCGGCAAGGACGCGCTGAAAATCGCGCTCGATACCCTTTTCAACCACCCGAATGTCGGCCCCTTCTTCGCCAGACAGATGATCCAGAGGCTGGTCACTTCCAATCCCTCGCCGGGCTACGTGTCGCGTGTCGCCGACAGGTTCAACAATAACGGCGCCGGCGTGCGCGGCGATCTGAAAGCCGTCTGGCGCGCCATCCTGCTGGACGATGAAGCCCGTACCCTGCCGACCAACACCACCGCCGGCAAGCTGCGTGAGCCAATGATCCGCCTGGCGCAGTTCGCCCGTACCTTTGACATTTACAGCACCACCGGCAAATGGGGCATCTACGATCTGTCGAGTTCCGACTGGGGCCTTGGCCAAAGCCCGCTGCGTTCACCCTCGGTATTTAATTTCTTCAGGCCGGGTTATGTGCCGCCACAGACGGCTATAGCCACCGCCGGTGATGTGGCGCCGGAATTCCAGCTTCACAATGAAACCACGGTCGCCGGTTTCATCAACTTCTTTACCTCGGTCATGCGTGACGGCTATTACGACGTCAAGCCAGACTATACCGCCATGCTGGCCAAGGTGACGGATTCGCAAGGGCTGCTGGACTGGATGAACCTGCACCTGAGCGCCAACCAGGTTTCCCCTGCCACCATCGCCCGGATAAAGACCGCGATCGATGCGAGGCCAATTACAGCGACAAGCACGGACGATAACAAGCTGGACCGCATCTGCAACTGCGTCCTGCTGCTGATGACCTGCCCCGAATACCTGATCCAGAAATAGGAATTCATATGTACAATAACCGAATTCCCGATCTCAACCGTCGCGCCTTCATGAAGCGGGCGGCCGCCGTTGCCGGTCTGGGCGCCGCAGCCCCGATGGCGCTCAATCTCGCCAGTGTCAGCGAAGCCGCCGCCATGGATGCCACCGATTACAAGGCCATTGTCTGCTGCTTCTTCTACGGCGGCAATGATTACGGCAACACCGTCATTCCCTACGACTTGCCAAACTACGATCTCTACAGCGCCATCCGCGGCGGAGCGGCTGGCCGCAAACGCGGTGGCGTGGCACTGGCCCATAGTGAACTGGACGGCACGGCACTGACCACACTAACATCGCAAACCCTGACCAATGACATCCGGTACGCGCTCGCCCCTGAACTGACTGGCGTGGCCTCCCTGTTCAATTCGGGCAAAGCGGCCGTCCAGCTCAATGTCGGCCCTTTGGTGGTGCCCCTGACCCTGGCACAGTACAACAGCGGCAGCAAAGCCTATCCCCTGCCACCCAAGCTGTTCTCCCATAATGACCAGTCATCGGTCTGGCAATCGCTCGGTTCCGAAGGCTCGACCGTTGGCTGGGGCGGGCGCATGGGTGACCTCGCCCTGTCATCCAACGGCCAGAGCCTGATGACGTGTATCTCGGCATCGGGCAATGCGGTGTTTGTTTCCGGGAACAATACGCTGCAATACCAGATCAGCCCGGATGGCGCGATCGCCATCTGGCCGACCAAGGGCTGGGTCTTCGGTTCGGGAGAATCTTCCAATCTGCTGAAGGAACTGATTACCGAACCGCGCACCCATGTCATGGAAAACGCCTTCAATGCCGTGACCAAGCGCTCGATCAACATGGAAACCATCGTCAATACGGCGCTTGACCCGATCACCCTCACGACGACTTTCGATCAGACCAACTATCTGGCTCAGCAGTTCCAGATCGTGGCCAGGCTGATCGCCGCTCGCAACGCGCTCGGCACCAAGCGCCAGGTGTTCTTCGTTTCCATGGGCGGCTTTGACAATCACGATGGCCTGATGACGGACCATCCCAAGCTGATGGCCAAGTTCAACTCAGCGGTGACATCGTTCTACAATGCCACGGTCGAACTGGGCGTGGCCAACAAGGTCACGACCTTCACGGCATCGGATTTCGGCCGCACCCTGGCCTATAATGGCGATGGTTCCGATCATGGCTGGGGCTCGCACCACTTCGTCATCGGCGGCGCGGTCAGGGGCGGGCAATATTACGGTACGGCCCCGCATATCTCGCTGGAAACCGACGATCAGGTCGGCCAGGGGCGTCTTCTGCCATCGACATCGGTGGATCAGATGGCTGCCACCCTCGGCAAGTGGTTCGGACTGTCGGGTTCGGAAATAACATCGGTCCTGCCGAATATCGGCAACTTCGCCACCAATAATCTGGGCTTTATGGGTTAACCCCGGTTAACCGCATCTCTAAAATCCGCTTTAAACTTTGGCGCGCATACTGTGGATATGTCCGCGATCAGCATAGCCACAGCCGGGATAATGTCCGCCACGCAGCGCTTCGAGAAAGCCGCCGCGAATACGGCCCGTAATTCCACCAATGGCCAGGATATCCTGAGCGACCTGGTCGACCAGATCGACTCGCGCAACGCTTTCAAGGCCAATATCAGCGTCATCAAAACCGCCGACGAGATGCTGGGCAGCCTCCTCGACATCAAGACTTAAAGCGCTCATAGGCCGCGCAGGCTCACCGCACTGGCGGTGGCGGGCCTCGCCCTTGCCAAATCAAAGACGATTTGGAGATTTCTTCCTGACTGCAGCTTCCAAACGTTCCCTGCCTGAAACTCAAAAGCCCGCCGGATGATCCGGCGGGCTTTCTTTATGTTCGTTGAGAGACGATCAATAATCTTCGTCTTCTTCCGGCTCGGAAAGCTTGCCGCCGCCGACCCCAAAGACATCCTCAACCGACAGATCGTTCTTCTTGGCGTAGGGGCTGTCCTCTTCTTCCTCGAAGGCGGGCTGCACGGTCACAGCCGGCTTCAGCGACGGATCATCGAGCGGAATGCCGAGCTTCTCCGCCTGCTTGCGCTTGGCTTCCGCGCCCTTACGCACAGCAGCGTCAAGTTCGATCTGGCCGATCAGACCGAGCGTCACCGGATCGACCGGCTTGATATTGGCCGAGTTCCAGTGCGTGCGCGAACGGACCTGTTCGATGGTCGATTTGGTGGTGCCGAGCAGCTTGGAGATTTGCGCATCGGTGATTTCCGGGTGGTTCTTGACGAACCACAGGATGGCGTCCGGGCGATCCTGGCGGCGCGACACGGGGGTATAGCGCGGGGCCTTCTTGGACGGCTTCAGCAACTCGGCGTGGCGCGACACCAGCGCCTTCATGCGGTACTTCGGATTTTCCTCGGCGCGGGTCAGTTCTTCGCGCGTCAACTGGCCGTTGGCGATCGGATCGGCGCCGCGGATATCACGCGCCACTTCACCATCGGCAATGCCCTTGACTTCGAGCGGATGCAGCCCGCAGAACTCGGCGATCTGGTCGAAGGCCAGCGAGGTGTTATCGACGAGCCAGACGGCGGTCGCCTTTGGCATCAGGATATCGGACATAGGCTTATCCTTTATTTGAGGGGACTATGCCCCTCCAGAAATGGCTACGCCCGGCCTTTTCGGCCGGGCGCGGGTGTTGTGGGGGATGGTATAGAGCGATTTTAAGCCGAAGGGAAGCCTGTTTGACACATCCCCTGGCGGAGGCGCGGGAACATGCCTATGTAACGGACTATGAGCGACCTGCCCGTGCCCCACATCGACCTGACGCCCCTGTTCTCGGCCTTCGACCTGACACCCGAGCGGCGCGGCGACTGGTGGCTGATTGACGGCCTCTATCCCGCGATCCGCGTTCAGAGTACCGGCCGAGCCATGACCATCGACCTGGCCCTGACGGATGAGCTGCGGGTCAGCGAAACCTATGCGGCGGATGACGGCCTGTTCCTGTTCGGTGAGGGCGCCCTTCCCCTTCTGCTCAGCGCCTTCTGGGGGCGGCATAATCCCGGCCAGGTCACGCGCCAGATCATCAAACGAGCGGATGGCCCGTGGCAAATCCTGACGGGCCGCTACCTGCGCCAGGTTGAAACCGGTGAACGCCCGCCGCTGCCTTACCTGTTGTTCGGGACCATCGAGACATTTCTGAAAGACCTGCCCCTGCAAGGTGATATCCACTGGCTGTCCATTGGCGTCTCGGTCGATGAAGACGGCCCTTATGCCGATATCCGCCACAATGGCAACCGCCAGCCGGAACTGGAAGCGGCCGTCTGCGCGCTCGACTGGATCCATGATGGCCGTGATTACAGGCTGCGCTTGGCGGTGCTGATGATGAGGGTTTAGATACTCACAGTGGACAGCTTCGTCACGCTTTTTTCGCAAATGATTTGGCGATGAAATCATCCATGGCCTTCAAAGCCATCAACCGCTGCTCCGCATCATTGGGCCCATGTCGCATGGATTTGACCTCAATATAGGTCACATCCTTCCCCGCGGCCTTCATCGCCGCATTCATCTTTCGGCTGTGGGACACATTTACGTTGTCATCCGAGTCACCGTGGATCAGAAGCAGAGGCGCACGGATAGCGTTGACATGTTCGATAGGTGAAGTTGCGTGAATCTTGTCCGCATCTCGCCCCGGATTGCCAATGACACCGCGCCAGTATTCTCTGCCGTAGCCTCCCCACCAAACATCATCGTCGTCGCGGAGCGAACTGAAGAGATCCGAAACGCCGGCGCCAGCGATACCGCAGGCATAGGTATCGGGCGTAAAGGCCAGAGCCGCTTCGGCAAGATACCCGCCCCACGACCATCCCGCGACACACACCTTCCGGGGGTCGATCGTGCCCTGGGCAGCCAGAAAACGCACGCCGTCTTCAAGATCGGTCGTCATCAGATCCAGGTGAATATTCCCGGCGCGTTCCAACGCATCGCCGAAGCCGCTCGAACCGCGATACTGCGGCTGGAGAACAACATAACCTTTCGAAGCCAGATACTGCGCCTGGTAATCGAAATAATAAATATCACGCGAAGCCGGCCCGCCGTGAGGGAAAACAATCAAAGGCGCGTGGGCCGGCGTATCCTTGCGTTTGGTCACATAAGCGGGAATGTCCAGGCCATCGCGCGCCTTGTAGGTGATATAGGTCATGGGCGCCAGCGTCTGGCCTTCCAGTTCCGGATAGTTACCGCCGATACGCACAAGGTCGTGGGTTTCGGCGCTGTAATAGTAATAGCTGTCTGGCGCCTCCGGAGCCGAAATCAGAAAAACAACGCCTTTTTGATCTTCCGTCATGTCGGCAATATCGACAAAGGAATCGGGGAACAGCTTTTCGACCGCGCTGATGATCTTAAGATGAAACGGATCGATCCATTCCGTATGAATCCGGTCGGTGATCGTGCTGATGCCGACAATATGACCGAACTTATCAAAGGTAAGGTCCATATCCTTGTTCGGTCCGCTGCGATAAAGCGACTTCTGGCTTGTGGCGATATCAAAGCGGTACATCGAACAGAGGCTTTTCGAATAGTCGAACTCCGTCCAGTAAATCGCGTTATCGTATTCGCAGTAGTTGAAGTTGATGTAATAGACCTTATTCTGCTCAGGAAGGCGCAGGACCTGCTGAGGCGCTCCTGGCTCAACCCGGTAGTGGAAAATCAGGGAAGTAGAGCCGTAGCTTATCTTCCCATCCATTATTTGCACGGCCACGCGCTCACGGCCCTGCCGGTCGATGAAATGATAATCGGCCGGTAAAAGATGTTCACCGGATGTGATCTTGCCGGTGGCGACGTCCAGATGATGGCTGAATGTCTGGCTCAACGTGACGGCATAGGGGGCCGGACCTTCAACGAAGCCGCCGATCGGCGCCAGATCGCCCGCGCCGACGGGATGGTCCTCGGGCGCGAACAGAAGACGCAGAAATTTGGCGTCTTTAGTTATGACGGCCGGAGAATAGTCGATGACTCTGAGCCAGTTTGTACTTTTCTGAATCTTGTCGTCCTTCAGATAGACAACCAGATAGTCGTTACCTACCCACTGAAGGACGTTGAACATGTGCGTCCCGGCCTCAAGGGCTTTTTCCGAATGGGTGAGCAGATCATGAACAATGATCCGGTTGTCCTCTACCCACGCCAGATGTGTTCTGTCCGGCGATAACTGCGGCGGACTCATGAACATATCACGTGTGAAGAATTCGGGCTTCAGCGGCATTGCTGCGGCATCCGCATGAGCGCGACGCGTTGCCGCAAGCGCATTGGTCATCAGTAAGGCGGCCGATACCAGAAGCAGGTGACGCCGTATCATTTTATCCCCCCAATTTCCCCACTATTCAGAATAGCACATCATACCTTCCACTTTCTTTCAATAGCATCCTTCGCTTCAGGACGATGATTAAAACCGGCCCTTATTCAATACTCGCAGTGTGCCTCTGTCCACTTCCCGCCGCTGTTGCGGCAGGCGTCATGCGGATCGAACACCTTGGCAACGCCCAGAGCCGCGCCGGCAATAATCACCACCGTCAGCCCCAGCCAGATCATCCATTTCTTCATAAGCACACCACAAAATTGAACAACGTTCAAATTTCTATATCATGATGAAACGCGCAGCACAACCTTACCCTTGTGATCGCCCTTGTCCATCCATGCATGGGCGCCGGCGGCATCGGCGAATGCAAATTCCGCCGCCAAGATCGGCTTGATTTGCCCGCTCTCTATTAGCGGCCAGACGCGTTCATGCACCTTCGCCGTAATCCGTGCCTTTTCATCCGGCGAGCGCGGCCGCAGCATCGAACCGGTAACGATAGCCTGTTTTGCCATGATGCGGCGCAGGTCGACCTCAACCACTGCATCCTTGCCGAAACCCACCTGCACAATGCGCCCGCCCATATTGAGGCAGGCCAGGTTTTTGGCGAAGAAATCCCCGGCGACAATATCAAGCACTACATCGGCACCACCAAACGCCTTGACCGCCGCCACAAAGTCCTCCGCGTCGCTGTCGATCACCAGGTCCGCGCCCATCGACCGGGCAAAGGCGCACTTGTCCGCGCCCCGCGCCGTGGCGATGACCTTCGCCCCAAACGCCTTGCCCATCTGGATCGTCATGGCGCCGATACCGGAATTGCCGCCATGCACCAGCACGGTCTCGCCCGCCTTCAGCGCGCCATGCTCCATCAGGTTGGCATAGACGGTCAGGATGTTTTCCGGCAGGGACGCCGCCTCGGCCAGGCTGAGCCCGCGCGGCACGGGCAGCAGGTGGCGGATATCGACCGAGACATATTCCGCATAGCCGCCGCCATTAACCAATGCGCAGATTTCATCCCCAACTTTCCAGCCAATATCGTCCCCGAAATTCACAGGCGGACGGATAGTTTCGATCACACCCGAGACTTCCAGCCCCAGAATCGGCGAGGCACCCGGCGGCGGCGGATAACTGCCTTTCCTTTGAAGGACATCCGGCCGGTTCACGCCGGCGAAAGCGGTCCGGATCAGCACATGTCCGGGCGCCACATCCGGCCTTTGTGTTTCATTCAGGTATAAGTCGGACGGGTTCTGGCCGTCGCCGCGGACCGAAATGGCTTTCATGACTGATTCGTTTTCCTTGATTTCTTCGCGCAAGAGGCGTTTCATCTGTGAGCGGAGGATGGCGCGGAACGCAGCCTGATGTCCATACGGGATAGATAAGCATGGCGATACAGGATGACAATGAACCCCTGGCCCGGCAGACTGCCGGACCGTTGCATGGCCTGGTCCGCGAAGACCTGGACCCTTACAGTGTAGAGGATCTCGAAGCGCGCATAGAGATGCTGCAGGGTGAGATCAGCCGGGCGAATGCGGCGCTGGAGCGCAAAAAAAACCGTCGTTCCGCCGCCGATGCTTTATTCTCTTTTAAGGATAACTAACGATTACTAACCGTCATGCGTCCCCGCTGAATGGCACAAGCGTTGCAGTGCTTAAGGCAGGTTTCAATGACGGTACGTCCGCCGGGTCAGGTGCCCGCCCGGATTTACGCAGGTCAGAACAGACCTTCGCCGACCCGATTTCAGCATAAGGCTTACAGTATATGTCCGACAGCACCTCTTCCAACGCCCGCGTCAGTATCGTACGCGATTTCGCCTCCTCCGATCTGTTCGATCGCACCTTCAAGGAAGGTATGGCGCTGGTAGAAGAAACGGCCGCCTATCTGGATGGCGACGGCCGCCGCGATTCCCGTCTGCTGCCGCGCGAGGATGCCCTGCTTTATGCCGGCGAAAGTATGCGCCTGACCACCCGTCTGATGCAGATCGCCTCTTGGCTTCTGGTACAGCGCGCCGTGCGCGAAGGCGATATGCCGGCCCAGGATGCCTGCGATGAAAAATACCGCATCGCCGCCCTCAATGCCGAAGGCACGGAAAAGCCCCAGACCCTGCCCGGCGGCCTGCTCAACCTGCTCGACCGCTCAAACCGCCTTTATGAACGCATCTCGCACATGGACAAGCGCATGTTCATCGATGGCGAGGCCGAAGAGATCACCGTCAACCCGGTCATGAACCAGATGGCCATGCTGCAAAGCGCCTTCGCCGGTGAAGCCTTTACTGGCCAGTAAGCCGGACAAGTAAGTCAATTTTTCTTCAACAGGCGCGCATAATATGCGCGCCTGTTCTGCGTCGAGGCGGACATAAAGTCGGCGCCTGAACTCACCCCTCTATATATTTTGACATTTCACTGTTATTTATTAAGGTTAACAGCGATACGCGGCGCGGTCGCCTGTCATGGCCTGTGGGGGGCTTCTGATTATGATCAAATATCATTCTGTCTGGATTTTTGGCATGGCGGCGGTGATGGCCGCCATGACGGGAGCGGCTGAGGCGCAGACGCTTCAGGGGAACAATGGCCCGCCGGCTGTCCTCCAGCGCCGTCCCCTGCCCCCGGCCCCGGTCCAGTGGCAGGCCGTCCTCGATCGTCTGGCTCGCGTCAGGGCCAGCCGTCAGGGGCCCGGCGTCGCGGCGCGCCTCGTCAAATCCGAACTCGACAAGACGGAACTGCCGGTGCTGCTGCCGCGGGAAGGCGTGCTGGACACCGCCAAGGCCAGGCTGATGAGCTTTGGTGACGCCTATGCCCTCGACCTGCCGCAGCCCAAGGGCGTCCATATCACGGCCTATGGCAATCGCACCTTCCTGCCCGCGCCGGCAGGGGCTGTGTCCCGGCGCCCCATTACCCGGCTGAAGGACGTGGCGGAAGATATCCGCATCACCCAGATGGAAGACGGCTGGACGGCAACCTTTACCCGCTACGGCATGGTCTATTCCCTCGATGTGAGTTGCGATGATGCCGCCGCGCCCGAATGCAAAACGGACGGCTACCTGAAAACGGTCATTACGCAGTTTGATGATGTCGGCCTGGGCGCCAGGGCACAGGCAGAGGCCGAGAGGTTCAGGGCAAACGCCAACCAGACCGGCAGCCTTGTGGATCAGCTCACCAAGAGCTTCCGCGACCTGACGAAGGGGGGCTGATCATGCAAACCCACACGCGCCTTCAGCCCGTCCTCATTAGCCTTCTCTTCGTCCTGGCCGGCTGCGATCGCTTCACGCAAACGGCCGAGCCATCATCATCATCATCCGGCACCGAAGTTTCGTCCCCGGCCTCTGAGGCTGACGTTTCGGCCGAAGCCAGCGCCGATCTGTCAGAGGCGAGCGCATCTGCCTCGGACTCGGCCTCCGAAGCCGCGTTGACGGACTTCCCGCATGACGACCCCACCAAACTGGTCAGCGGTTCGGGCAGCGGCTATGCCGAGGTCAGCAACTGGGCGCCAGGCATCTGTTTCCCCATACAGAGCGTGGCCTATGCCAATTCCCAGGTCTACAGCCCCGGCGGAGATCACTACCCCACCACCAGCGCCAGCAACCATGGCAGCCAGTGCGATGCAAAAAACTATGCCTATCCCTGGCATGACAATTTCTGCGAGGCGCGAAGCTGGACCAACCCTGTCTGCGCCAGCGGCAGCGGTCATCAGGGCCAGGATATCAGGCCATCGACCTGCAAGGCCAACCTGTACTGGGCCATAGCGGCGGAAGACGGCACCGTCACCCAGGTGGGCTCCTATACGGTCGCCATCACCGGCAATGCGACGCCGCACCGGATCTACCGCTATCTGCACATGCAGAAGACGTCGGTCCAGGTGGCGGTCGGTGACCATGTGGTACGCGGCCAGAAGCTGGGACTGGTCTCGAACAATCTGGGCGTCTCCAATGGCGTCCAGCAATATACCACCATCCACCTGCATTTTGAGGTGCGGGTGGCCCAGGCCGAAACCACGAGCGACGGCAAGCAACTGGCGGCAAACGCCTTTGTCCCGCCCTATGCCGCCCTCGTCGATGCTTATCAGCGAAGACTTTCCGGTGATTGCACCACCGCAACGCCGTAGTCCGCATTTCCCTTCACCGGTGCGTATACACCCCTGTTTAAACGTGTGGCACGAGTTGTGAAACCTATAAGGCGAGCTGTTTCACTCTGAGACAGCGCCACACGTCTGTTTAGGGGTTCCAATCATGGCCACCGATATCGATCTGCACCTGGGTAAGCGTCTGCGTCGCCGCCGCCGTCTGCTCGGTTTGACGCAACAACAACTCGCGCTGGCGGTCGGCATCCGCTTCCAGCAAATCCAGAAGTACGAATGCGGCGCCAACCGCATCTCGGCCGCCCGCCTGTTCCAACTCGCCAAGGCGCTGGAAACGCCGATCAACTATTTCTACGACGGCCTGTCCGACGACAAGACCGAAGTGGCTGCCGTCAATAACGAAGGCATCGAAGTGTTCTCGCGCAAGGAAACGCTCGACCTGATCCAGGCCTATTACCGCCTGTCGGAGCGCCCGCGCCGCCGTCTGCTGGACTTGGCGAAGTCGCTCAATGGTGACAACGAACAGGCGGCTTAAGCCTTTGGCTTACATGGCTTGATTCTTGTATGAATTTTGGAGCCTGTCTTTCTTGTACCTCCCCATCTTTGATGGGGAGGGGGACCGCGCGCTTCTTCAGCGCGTGGTGGTGGGGCTTCTTTCTTCTCCTTGGAATACCCGCACAAACATCTGGACCCGCATGGCTGCTCAGGCTATGCGGGTTTCATGTCAGAAAGCACCCCCGATTTCGCCGTCCTTGAAGCCTTCGCGCTCGACCGGCCGCCGCCGCCGCCGCTGTCGCCGTCCCCCTGTTCCGCCACCGGGATTTAAGCGAAATCAACAAGGGCAATGCCAGCCGCGCCGATGTCCATTTCGACCCGGTGACCGAGGCCGACAAGGGTGCCGAACGCGCCGTCCGCGCCCTGATAAACCAGCACTATCCCGCTCACGGCATTATCGGCGAGGAATATGGCAGTGAAAACGCCGATGCCGACTATGTCTGGGTGCTCGATCCGGTCGATGGCACCCGCGCCTTCATTTCGGGCCTGCCTCTATGGACGACCCTGATCGGCCTGCGTCACCAGGGGACGCCCCGTGCTCGGCCTGATCGCCCAGCCGGTGCTTCAGGAGGTCTATCTCGGCTCGCCTCTGGGATCGCGCTTGGTGACGCCACAAGGCAGCACATCATTAGCCGTGCGCACCTGCCCGGACCTCGCCAACGCGGTGATCGGCACCACCGATCCGCATCTCTATGCCGGTGATGAAGTCGCCGCCTATACGGCCCTTCGCCAGGCCACAAAACTGGTCCGCTATGGCTGCGACGCCTACGCCTTCGCCATGGTGGCGGCCGGCACGATGGATATCGCGCTCGAAACCGGTCTCAAGCCCTGGGATATTGAAGCCATCATTCCGGTAATCGAAAATGCCGGCGGGACGGTCAGCAACTGGCATGGCACGGCAGTGGGACCGGAAGCCGGCCAGGTGATCGCCGCCGGCTCGCAAGCCCTGCTCGATCAGGCTTTGACGCACCTCAGGCCGGCAGCGAGTTAAGCGCTTTTTTGGCCTTCCGGATCGGGCACGTCCGGCAGGATTTCTTCTTCCGCGATCAGGCTTTCCGGCGAAATGCCTTCGGGCAATTCCGAAGCCACCTCGGCGATATCGGCAGCCATCAGCCCCATGCCGACGCCGGCATGATTATCCTGTACATGCATATGGTGGCTGATACCGCGGGGCGCCGCGAAATCAGCCAGTTCATCGAACTCGGCCATTGCCTGGCGGCGGTAGTCATCAATCTCGATCAGCACCTCATGCTCGGCGCCGGCGATCTCCAGATACTGCCCCTTGCCCAGCTTCTTGGCGAAGGTTTTGGACGGCTGCTTATTGATGACATGGTCATCGCCCGAACACACGATGCTGATCGGAAGCTTGAGCTTTTTCAGCACCTTGGCCTTATCGAGCAAAAGCCCCTCGCCCAGCTTCAGGGCAAATTGCAGCCAGCCCCAGGTTGGGGAACCCACCGCCAGATGGGGACAGGCGAATAACTGTTCGTGCCACACCGCGTAACGCTCGCGGTCGTGAGTCAGGGCATCTTCCTCAAAGGTGTGCATGAACGGATCATCGAACAGTTCCGGCACATAGTCCGTGCCCCTACCATGATTGACTTGCCAGTTGACCTGGAAATTGACCGACCACAGCGAATGCTTGCCGGTTTTGACGCGCAGCATCGGATTGGTGAAAAAGGCGCCGGAAATGCGCTGCTCGCCCTTGGCCAGGGTAGCGAGATTGAGCGCCGCCCCCATCGAATGGCCGAGCATGAGCCAGGGCCGGGGCGCCCGGTCTTCAAAGGTATCGAGCAGGCGCTGATAGTCGTCGAGGAACTCGTCCGCCGAACGGGCATGGCATTTCAGGCGGTCGGGCAGCAGCCGGGCCGAAAGGCCCTGCCCCCGCCAGTCATGCGCCACCACGCAGAAATCGCGCGCCATCAGATCGCGGATGATTTCGTAATATTTTTCAATCGGTTCGGAACGTCCTGGCGAAATGAATACCGTGCCTCGCGCCGGCCTGACCGGCTGCCAGAAGCCCAGCCGCAGACGCAGGCCTCCGGCGCCGCGGTACCATTCGCCCACCCCGCCTTCGGGCACGCGCGATTCCGGCGTGAACATCAGCGGTGCGCTGGTTGAAAGGGCGGCGATACGGCTCACGGTTATAACTTCCCCACACAGCGCAATCCGATAAAGTGGATACCACTTTTCGGATAAATTGCGCGACAAACAAAAACTTGGAGCAACCGTTTTGCTTGCATTAAAGCGGTTGATCCAGTTACTGCGGCTTCCTGAACTTGAGCGTCATGCGGTCGCTCTCGCCAATCGATTCGTACAGGCTGCCGTCGAATTCCGGATTAGGCGCCTGTCCGCGGGGTGCTGTCAATCTCTGAGGCGGCAAAGTCCACACCCCGAACGGGTGATCCTTGTCGTCCTTCGGGTTGGCATTCATCTCGCTCTCATTCACGAACTGGAAGCCGGCCTCCGCCGCCATCTGCTTGACCAGGGGTTCCTGAACATAACCCGTGGTGGCGCCAGGATCCTGCACATTGCCGATATCGGCGCGGTGCTGCTCCACCCCCAGAATACCACCGGGCCTGAGCGCGGCAAAGGCATCCGCGAAAGCCTTTTCGGCGATGCCCTTGGCGATCCAGTCATGGATGACCAACAGGAACAGGACGCAATCAACGCTGTCGGCCTCCGCCAGCGCACCACTGGTCTCGCCGAAGGCGGCATAGGTCAATTCGCCATAACGCTTTTTGTCGGCGTCGAAATGCGCCCGGTACTTGGCCTCAAGGGAAGCGGCCGCCTCTTCCGGCACAGGTCCGGCCTCGATCAGGGCGGCTATATACTGGCCCTTGCCCTTGTTTAGGTAGGGCGCCAGGATTTCGGTCATATAGCCGGCACCCGGCCACATATCGATCACCGTATCCTTCGGCTTGATCTCGAAGAAGGTCAGCATCTCGACGGGATGGCGGTATTTGTCGCGGCCCTTGTCAACCGCATTGCGCCAGTTGCCGCTGACCGCCCACTCCAGCGTGCCTTCCTGCGCTGCCAGCTTGGGGTCTATGGGCGTGGCCGTATCGGCATCGGGATCTATTACCACATCGTCGTCCCGCTTGCGTCCGCAGGCCGCAAGCCCTGAGCCGCCCAGCGCGAACACGCCGGCCAAACCCAGCCTGGTAAAGGCTCTGCGACTATAAACGCTCAAAAGACCCGTCCGCTCACTTCATCAATGCGATTTGCCGCGGCACGTTAGGAGGTTCACCCGAAAAGGTCAAAGCTCATTTAGGGGTTTGTTAACCCTCGCCCTCGATTTCCTTCATAGCGCTCTGGATATAGTTCGCCTCGCCCATCAGTTTGATCAGGCCGAGCTGGGTTTCCAGGAAGTCGATATGGTGCTCGGTATCTTCCAGGATGCGGCGCAGCAGTTCGCGGCTGACATAATCCATGTGATCGTCACAGTATTTCACACCGGCTACCAGTGTGGCGTGGCCGCCGGTCTCTACCGCAAGGTCGGCCGTCAGGCATTCGGTGATGTTTTCGCCGATCTTCAGCTTGTTGAGATCCTGCAGATTTGGCAGGCCGTCGAGAAACAGGATGCGCTTGATCAGCAGGTCGGCGTGCTTCATCTCCTCGATCGACTCTTTATAGACGATGCGACCGAGGTGATACATGCCCCAGTTTTCGATCATGCGGGCGTGCAGGAAGTACTGGTTGACGGCGGTCAGCTCATTGGTGAGCACCTTGTTCAACAGCTTGATGATTTCGGGTTGGCCCTTCATGGCGCGCTCCTGCCTGCGGATTGATCAGCGCGCATCCTATCGCGGCAAATCACCGCTGTGAAGACATTTTTTTAATTAAAACAAAAACTTGTGCGAATGAAAATAGGATTTAGTCGCACACATAAACGATGGAATTTAAATACTATTCCGCAGCCATGGCCATGGTGATCTGAGCATTGTCGATCATCTCGCGGATATCGCAGACGCACTTGGCGCATTGTGGACGCGTCTGGCAGTGGTCGAAAACCGCCTTGACCGTGCAGGCGCCCGACTCGATGGCGGCATGGGCGTCACGTTCGCGGATGGCGTTACAGTTACAGATGTACACGGTAAACTCAGGCTGCTGACAATGCGAATGCGTCTCAAATAACACGCCAACAGTTCGATTGCAAGTCATTCGCATCAAAATCCGTGCAAAAAATGAACCCTCCGAAAAGTTCCGAAGGGCTCGTGAGGTCGGCTTAGTTATTGTTGTACCCGTATGACGGGGCACTGCTTTCACGCCAGCGGCCGCTGCTGTCCTTGTAGCCATAGGTCTGAAGCTGGCCCTCATGCCACTTGCCGCGGCTGTCCTTCCAGCCAAAGGCGGCCGGACGGCCTTCATGCCAGGTGCCGTTGTCATCGCGCCAGCCCTGGACACCAGAATAGCCACCGGAATTATAGGCATAGCCGCCATTGTTGTAGCTGCCGTTATAGCCATAGTTCGCGCTGGTGTGGCGCTCGGCATCATAATAGACCGTGCTGTACATCTTGGCGTTCGGCCGCGACTTGTAATAGACGACATTATACCCCTCCGGCGCATAGGCCGGCGAATAAGAGCCATTCTGATAGGAATAGTATTCGCCGTTCAGGCAGGTGTCGTTGCTCTTGTCGACCTTGTTGCCGATCACGCCACCCAGAACCGCGCCGGCGATGGTGCCGAGGCCCTTTTCGTTCTTGGATACCTGGCTGCCGAGCGCGCCACCGGCAACCGCACCGACCACCGTGCCCGTGGTGTTAGAGCCTTTCTTGACGTAGCAATAACCGTCATATTGGGTCTGAGCCTGCGCCGCCAAAGGCGCGCCGGCAGTCAGGGCCAGGATAATCGCGGCCCCCGCCGTCATTGTTTTGGTATTGAAGGTCATAAGATACTCTCCGTTCGTGCCTGTTTCTGCCGCCCGCCAGATGTCCGCCATTCTAGGCATCGATGGCGGTAAAACCATCTGGAAGGCATTGCCTGACGTAAAATGCAGGTAAGGCGTCACCTTTAGCTTTTCCTTGTTCCCAAACGCCTTTTCCCGACTTCAATCTTGCGTTTACGCCCAATTTCGGCCAAACACCGCCTATGTCAGAAAACGCCTTCACCACCCGCCTCTATCTCATAACGCCGCCCGTTATTCCCGATGTCGACGCCTTTGTACGCGAACTGGAAGCAGCGCTCGATGCCGGGGATGTCGCCGCCCTGCAGATCCGCCTGAAGGATATCAATGACTACGATCTGATCGCGGCGACAAAGGTCATCGCGCCGATCGCGCAAAGCCGGGGCGTGGCCGTACTGATGAACGATCGCGTGCAACTGGTGAAATCACTGAAGCTTGATGGCGCCCATATCGGCCAGTCGGACATGCCGCTGAAGGAGGCCCGCGCCCTGCTGGGCAAGGAGGCCATGATCGGCGTCACCTGCCATAACAGCCGCGACCTGGCCATGGATGCCGCCGAGGCCGGCGCCGACTATGTCGCCTTTGGTGCCTTTTACCCGACCACGACCAAGACGGTCGAGCACATGGCCGATCTGGAAACCCTGACCATATGGCAGGAAATGGTCGAAATTCCCTGCGTCGCCATCGGCGGCATCACAGCGGAAAATGCCGGTGAAGTGGCTGCAGCCGGTGCAGATTTCATCGCGGTCTCTGGCGCGGTGTGGAACCATCCGCAAGGCGCGGCGGCAGGTGTAAAAGCGCTTCTGGCGGCGATTTCTGCAACCTGACAGGGTTGTAACTTGGCATATTCCGGAAATATGGCATGGTGCGCCCGAACTGGTGGGGGCCATGAATGGATTACAAACTCAAATATACGGTCGCCTTCGCGGCCCTGGGCTTTTTCTTTGTCGCCGGCCTGGTGCTGGCGGCCGGCCTGCTGTCCTACTGATCGGTATCGTCCTCTGTCGGCGCCTCAGGCTTCGGCCAACCGATAGATAATGCCTGCACGACAGGCCTTGCCGCAATAACCGCCGGATCGGTCGAAACCAGCGTCTTCTCCCCTTCAATCGACTCCGCCACGGGCCCGCCATTATCCGGGATTCCGAAGCGCACACCAAAGGTGCATTTCCCCTTGATTTTCGCCAGCTTGCCGCGATTGAAGTCGCTGACATAACCGCCATAATCCCAGTCAAAACCACCGAGCTTGAACGGCTTTTCGTTCGCCGCTTCGACCTCAGCCAGGCTGCTGTCGAGATGCAGGCCGCCAGGGCCAGACCATTGCGAGTCGCTGCGGATCAGCACGGTTGACACCTCGGTTAAGGCATCATCATAGAAGAAAACCTCCACGCGGCGGCGCGGGTCATTACCATAAAGCACCACGCCTTTTTGCGTGATGCCTTCGGCGCCTGGAATATCGGTCACCTGGGCATAGCTTTTGTAGGTGGCCAGCAGGCTTTCTGCGGTGTCCGTCTTCTTCACCGGCCAGTCGCAGGTCATGACATTGGCCAGAGACGTATAGTCCGCCGGCGCCAGGCTTGAGACTGCCATTGCCTCAGATGCCGCTTCAGATGAGGCGGGCGTTTCAGACGGGCCACGCGGCGAACAGCCCGCCAGCATGATCACCGCCAGACTGGCCACTACGATCTTCGATTTCATGATGCCCTCCCCTGTTCCTTAACAGCTTAACGTCGAGCGAGCCCGGCGTCTATCTGCGTTTGGACCCAAAAGTTTGAAGGGGAGCCACAGATTTCACAGATGACCACAGATGGCGCTGCGCGCCCCTATGTTACGACAATTGAAATATCTATCCACGCAATGAATATCTATGCCCATCTGTGAAATCTGTGGCTCCCCTTACACTTTCCGTTACACCCAAACCGGCTGGGTGGCGCGCATGGCTTTCGCGGCTTCCACCAGGCGCTCCAGCGCGGGCCTCGTTTCGGCCCAGCCGCGCGTCTTGAGGCCGCAATCGGGATTGACCCAGATCTGTTCCGGCTTCAGGCGTTGCGCCGCCCTGGCCAGCAGGCGCACCATCTCTTCGGTTTCCGGCACGCGCGGGCTGTGGATGTCATAGACGCCGGGCCCGACCTCGTTCGGGTATTTGAAGTCGATAAAGGCTTCCAGCAGTTCCATGTTCGAGCGCGAAGTCTCGATCGAGATTACATCGGCATCCATGGCGGCGATCGCCCGGATGATATCATTGAATTCCGAATAACACATGTGGGTGTGGATCTGGGTCTCGTCCGCCACGCCGGCGGAGGCGATGCGGAAGCACTCCACCGCCCAGTCGAGATAGGACGGCCACCCCGCCGGATCGATCGGCAGGCCCTCGCGGAAGGCGGCCTCGTCGATCTGAATGATGCGGATACCAGCGGCTTCGAGATCTAGCACCTCATCGCGGATGGCGAGCGCGATCTGGCGGCACACCGTTCCGCGCGGCAGGTCATCGCGCACAAAAGCCCATTGCAGCATGGTCACCGGGCCGGTCAGCATCCCCTTCACCACCTTGGAAGTAATAGATTGGGCATAAACCGCCCACGCCACCGTCATCGGCCTGGGGCGCGACACATCGCCGAAAATGACCGGCGGCCGGACATAGCGCGATCCGTAGGACTGCACCCAGCCGGCTTGCGTAAAGGCATAGCCCTCAAGCTGTTCGGCAAAATACTGCACCATGTCGTTGCGCTCGAATTCGCCATGCACCAGCACATCAAGCCCGATCTCTTCCTGCCAGCGTATGGCTTTTTCGGTCTCTGTTTTCAGGAAGGCATCATAATCGGTATCGCTGAGTTGTCCCTTGCCGTGCTGCAAACGCGCGGCGCGGACCTCGGCCGTCTGCGGAAAGGAACCGATGGTCGTGGTCGGGTAAAGCGGCAGGCTCAGGCGCTTGCGCTGTTTCAGAATGCGCTCAGCAAACGGGCTTTGGCGTTCCGACATCGGCGGCGTCAGGCTGGCCACGCGTCCGGCCACCGCCAGATTATGGATGCGCGGGGAGGTCTTGCGCGCGGCGATGGCGGCGGCGTTTTCCGCGAGTTGCGCGCCGACATTTTCGCCCGACAGCGCAGCTTTCAGAACTGCCAACTCCTCCAGCTTTTGCTCGGCAAAGGCCAGCCAGGATTTAAGGTCGGCATCCAGCTTTTCTTCCTGTGCCAGGTCAATCGGCACATGCAGCAGCGAACAGGACGGCGCCAGGATTACCCGTTCAAGCTGGCTCACCACCGGTTTCAGGCGCGCCAACAGCGCATTCAGATCGGTTCTCCAGATGTTGCGGCCATCGATCACACCCAAAGACACCGTCTTGTCGCCCGCCAGCACCGGCAGCTTTTCCAGAACGTCCGGGCGGACGGTCAGATCGACATGCACCCCCGTCACCGGCAGGGAAAAGGCCAGGTCGAGGTTGGCATCATGGACATCGAAATAGCTGGTCAGCATCAGCTTGAGCCCCGGCACTTCACGCGCCAGATGGGCATAGGCTTCCGTGAGGGCCAGGGCTACCTGGCCACCCGGCGCATTCGCCAGCACCGGCTCATCGATCTGCGCCCAGCCGGCGCCGGCATCGCGCAGGGACCGCAACACCTCGGCATAGACCGGCAGAAGACGCGGCAACAGGCTGAGCGTATTGAATCCGCCGATCGCCGGCTTGGACAAGGCCAGGAAGGTCACCGGTCCGACCAGCACCGGGCGGGTCTGGTGGCCCAGCGCCTTCGCTTCGTTATAGTCAGCCAGTGGTTTGTTATGCGTCAGTTCAAAACTCTGGTTCGGCTTCAGTTCGCTAACCAGTACATGATAGTTGGTATTGAACCACTTGGTCATTTCCAGCGCCGTGACACTGCTGTGATTATGCCCGCAGGCCGAGACCTCGCCGGCGCCGCGCGCCATGCGGAAATAAGTATCAAGATCACTGCCTGCCCTGTAGGTCTCCGGAATGGCCCCAACCATAAAGGCCGTATCGAGCAGATGATCATAAAGCGAGAAGTCGTTCGACGGCAGGATATCGATGCCAAGGTCTTTCTGGCGTTGCCAATTGCGCGCCCGCAAAGTCGCCGCCGTTTCAAGCAGGGCGGCCTGGTCGCTCTTGCCCGACCAGAAGGCTTCCAGCGCGGTCTTCAGTTCGCGCCGCTTGCCGATCCGCGGAAAACCGAGATTGGCGGTTTGGATGATGGTCATGTCTTGATCCCGAAAACAGGGAGCAAGGGTTTATCGGGCACAAGGATACAGCCAGGCCTGAACCCGTCGCCTGCGCCCACTGGAAACCCCGCCCGTGGTGAATATGAGAACTGGGGCAGGTCTCCTGGCTTGCGCCTCAATGCGCCGAACCACCTTCCCAGGCTGTCACCCAGTGGATTTTGGCTCGGAACTCCGCGCTTACAGTTGCGGGAACAGCGCCGGATTTAAACCGGCTTCCCTCTTAGCTCCCGGCACACGAATGCGACGGCAGACCTCAGTCATAGGGAGGTTAGCGCCTCATTTTGACAGAGTCAATAAAGATATAAAGATATCTTTATATGATTATATAATTGTCAAAAGAGACGGGATGGCCGCCCCCCTTGCCTTTGACCGCCATTCCGAGTAGGAACGCCGCCAACTCAAACGAAATTGACAAGTTGTATCCATGCCGAAAATCAACGCCAACCAGATCAAGCCCGGTCAGGTGCTCGAATATCAGAACGGTCTGTGGACCGTGGTCAAGACCGAACACGTCAAGCCCGGCAAGGGCGGCGCCTTCGCGCAGGTCGAACTGAAGAACCTGATCACCGGCACCAAGCTCAACGAGCGCCTGCGTTCGGAAGAAACCGTCGAGCGCGTCACGCTGGAACAGCGCGAGCACTCCTACCTCTACGAAGACGGCGACATGCTCGTTTTCATGGACCAGAACAATTACGAGCAGATCAGCCTCAGCAAGGACTGGGTTGGTGAAGACCAGGTCCAGTACCTGCACGACGGCATGATCGTCACCATCGAATTCCACGAAGAACGCGCCATCGGCATGACCCTGCCGGATACGGTCGTTCTGGAAGTGATGGAAACCGAGCCGACCATCAAGGGCCAGACCGCCTCTTCCTCCTACAAGCCGGCCAAGGCCAGCAACGGTATGCGCGTCATGATCCCGCCGTTCATGGGCGTGGGCGAACGCATCGTCGTCTCGACCGAGACCGGCGAATATATGAAAAGAGCTGATTAATACAGATTGCGCCCCCTTTATCCTCCCCTGCAAAGCGGGGGAGGTGACAGCGCGAAGCCCGGAGGGCTGGTGTCGCTGACGGAGGGGGCTTTTTGAATTCGGCATTATTACCCCTCCGTCGCGGACTTCGCTCAAGAGGGCGAGCGCCGTGCCACCTCCCCATTTGAGAAATGGGGAGGAGATTAAATTGTAAATCCCCTTTAAAGGCCCTTCCCATGGTGACCGTACTTCAATCCTCTCTCATTCAGGTTATGGTCGGCGCCGTGCGCAAGGCCTGCAAGGGCGTGGCCCGCGACTTCGGTGAGATCACCGAATTGCAGGTCTCGAAGAAGGGCCCCGGTGATTTCGTCACCGCCGCCGACAAGCGTGTCGAGGCCGCCCTTAAGGAAGAACTGCTGCGCGTTCGCCCCGGCTATGGTTTCCTGGGCGAAGAATCCGGCGAGGTCATCGGCACCGACAAGACCCACCGCTGGATCGTCGATCCCATCGACGGCACCACCAATTTCATGCACGGCATTCCGCATTTCGCCTGCACCATCGCCCTGGAACGTGAAAACGAAATCGTCGCCGGCGTCACCTTCAATCCGGTGACCAACGACCTCTACTGGGCCGAAAAGGGCAAGGGCGCCTATCACAACGACCGCCGCCTGCGCGTCTCCGGCCGCAAAACGCTGGATGATGCCCTGATCGGCACCGGCCTGCCCTTTATTGGCAAGGCAGGCCATGCCCAGGCGCTCAAGGAACTGCACCAGATCATGCAGCGCACGGTCGGCATCCGCCGCAACGGCGCCGCCTCTCTGGATCTCGCCTGGGTAGCGGCGGGTCAGCTTGACGCGTTCTGGGAACGCGGCCTGAAGCCGTGGGACATGGCGGCCGGCCTGCTGTTCATCCATGAAGCCGGCGGCAAGTTCGGCGCGATCGACAATGACGAGCGCAGCCCGCTCCTCACCGGCGACCTTATCTGCGGCAATCTGGAGCTTTATCCGCTGCTGCTGGAAAAGCTGCACCTGGCCAAATAGCCTATTGATATTACAAATGAAATAACTTGACGGCGGACGATTTCCGGCAACTACTCTGCAAAAACAGAGAGGATACCATGGGAATCACCCGCCGTTTTGCTTTGGCCGCCGGCGCGGCCGCCTTTGCCCTGCCTGCCTTTGCTCTCCCCACCTTGGCACATGCCGAAGACACGCCGATTGCCCGCTCTTCCGGGGGCGCCATTCTCGGCGAAGGCCCCCTGTGGTCCGCGGCTGACAATACCGTTTACTGGGTCGATATCCGGGGCAAGAAACTGAATGCCCTGAGACTGAGCGACAACAGCGCTCAAAGCTGGGACATGCCCGACCTGATCGACTGGATCGTGCTGCGGAAATCAGGCGGCTTCCTGGTCGCCATCCTGCGTACCGTCCATGCCCTGACGCTCGATCCCTTCAGCCTGACCCCGCTGTTTACCATCGAAGCCGACAAGACCGACAACCGTCTGAACGACGCCAAGGTGGATGCGAAAGGTCGGCTGTGGACCGGCACCATGCATATGCCGTTCAAGGAAAAGACCGCCGCCTTCTATCGCATCGATACCGACCTGAGCATCCATCAAGTCGATGCCCCCTACCTCTGCACCAATGGCCCAGCTTTCTCGAAGGACGGTCGGACGCTTTACCATAACGAAACCAGCGAAGGCTTCGTCTATGCTTTCGATGTGCTGGCGGATGGATCCCTTTCCAACCGCCATGTTTTTGCGAAATTTGCCGAAGGCGTCGGCTTGCCGGACGGCATTACCACCGACGCCGATGACGGTGTCTGGGTGGCGCATTACGGCGGCAGCCGCATCAGCCGCTATACGCCTGATGGCCAGCTCGATTTCGATATCATGATCCCGGCAAAACAGGTCACCAGCCTAACCTTCGCCGGCCCGGATCTCGACCGCCTGTTCATCACCTCCGCAGCCCAGCCGCCAGTCGATACCGATGACCCGCACGCC
This sequence comes from Asticcacaulis sp., assembly GCA_024707255.1. Lineage (NCBI taxonomy): Bacteria > Pseudomonadati > Pseudomonadota > Alphaproteobacteria > Caulobacterales > Caulobacteraceae > Asticcacaulis > Asticcacaulis sp. Next base: position 367,130 of record JANQAC010000001.1, read on the forward strand.
GGCACATTGTGGGAAATTCCGAAAGCCCTTCTGCGCGGCCATAAGGGGCTGCCGACCAACGCCTTCGCGGGATAGATCAGGCGGAAACCTCATTCCTGATTGGGGAAACAGCTTGCCGACTCAGTTGGTAAAGTGCCAATTCATTCGCGTTGCAGAATGATGAAATGATGAAGATTACCCGTCGTAGCGTATTGATTTCGGGCGCAGCCGCCGGAGGCGCCATTGGATTGACTGCCCTCGCCTTGCCCACACTGGACAATGCGCCCGCGCTCATTCGCCGTTCCCCGCCAGGCGCGATCCTCGCGGATGAACCCTTGTGGTCGGCACGGGATAACACCCTTTACTGGGTCGATATTCGCGGCAAAACGCTTCACGCCCTGTCATTGACGGATGCCAGCACAAAGTCCTGGACAATGCCGGGCCTGATGGACTGGGTCGTATTGCGGGAAAAAGGCGGTTTCCTGGTCGCTATTCTGCGCACGGTCTACACCCTTACGCTTAACCCCTTTCTGCTGACGCCGCTTTTCACGATCGAGGCCGATAAAACAGAAAACCGGCTGAATGACGCCAAGGTCGACGCCAAGGGCAGAATATGGACCGGCACCATGCACATGCCCTTCAAGAAAAGGGATGCCGCTCTCTATCGCATCGATACCGACCTGAGCGTTCGCCTGATGGACGCCCCCTATATCTGCACCAATGGCCCGGCATTCTCGCACGACGGCCGGCATATGTATCACAACGAAACCGGTGAACGCATCATCTACGTTTTTGATCTGGCTACGGACGGATCGCTTTCCGGCAAACGTATTTTCACCCGGTTTTCCGAAGATGCCGGCCTGCCCGACGGCATGAGGGTGGACGCCGATAACGGCCTGTGGGTGGCACATTATGGCGGCGGCCGGGTCAGCCGCTATACGCCGGATGGCCAGCTTGATTTCGATATCAGGGTGCCGGCGAAACAGGTTACCAGCCTGACCTTCGCCGGTCCGAATCTCGACCGAATGTTCATCACCACCGCCGCCCAGCCCCCCGTGGCTGCCGATGACCGGCTGGCCGGCACGCTGTTCGAGGTGCCTGTGGCGCTGCTGCGCGGCCACAAGGGCGCGCCGACCAACGCTTTCGCGGGCTAATCGCTTAAACGCTCGGTCACAAGTTGCACCAGCGCCCGCAGCCGCGCCAGTTTCCCCAGGTCGCGGTGATAGCCGAAATACAGGTTTCGTGGCGGTGGCACCTCGCCCAGGTCAACCGTCTCCAGCCCCTCGATTTGCGCCGCGAGACGGCGCGGCAGGACCGCAAGCCCGGCTCCCATCCGGCACATACGTGCCTGGGCTTCGCGGTTGTTACTGCGGAATATGACCGGCGCGTCTGGTCGCCTCGCCTTGAGCCAGGCGACATCAGGCATATGGTCCAGAGCCGTATCCATCAGGATCAGCCCCATGTCGCGGTGATCGCTGCCCGCTTTTTTGTAGACGTCATAGGTCTGGACCAGCAGCCGGCGTTGCCTGATGTCGGGCTCATCAAACGCGCCGATGCGGAAAACCAGGTCGGCTTCGCGCCGCGACAGGCTGTAAAGCCGCGTATCGGTTACCAGTTCGATCGTTACATCGGGATGCCGGCGGCTGAATTCAGCCAGAATCGGCGTGAGCACATAGGTGCCGAACCATTCCGAAGCCGACAAACGCAGAAAGCCACTCAGGCGATCCGGCTTGCCGCTGACCTGGCGCGCTATGCCCAGCGCTTCCTCTTCCATCCGTTCCGCATGAGCCAGCACGGCCTGACCTTCATCGGTCAGGACAAATCCGCCGGACGTGCGCTGAAAGAGGCTCTGCCCCAGAGCCCCTTCAAGCGCCCGCAGGCGACGCCCCAGGGTCGGTTGGGTCTGACCGATTTGTCGCGCGGCCGCGCCAAGCGTGCCCGCGCGCGCAACCGCCAGAAAGATTTTCAGGTCACTCCAGTCCATGACGCCTCAATCAATTTTGCACGACGACTATGCATGAATAGCGATTTCAAATCAAATTTGCATGAATTAAAGTGGCGTCATTCACGAAAGGATACTGTCATGCGCGCCGCCCTCCTCACCGCAGCCCAGGCCGATTTCACCCTTGCCGATTTGCCCAAGCCCGAACCAAAAGCTGGAGAGGTGCGCGTGCGCATCAAAGCCAGCGGCGTCAATCCACTCGATACCAAGATACGCGCCGGAGTCGCGGCCCATGCGCGCCAGCCCTTGCCGGCCGTGCTCGGCATGGATCTGGCCGGCGTGGTGGAAACCGTCGGTGACGGCGTCACCGCCTTCAAGCCCGGTGATGAGGTTTACGGCATGGCCACGGGCATTGGCGGCCTTCAAGGTTCCCAGGCGGAATATGCCGCCGTCGACGCGGATTTTCTGGCGCTGAAGCCCGCCGCGCTTGATTTTCGTCAGGCCGCTGCCCTGCCTCTGGTGGTCATTACGGCCTGGGAGGGGCTGGTGGATCACGCCCGCCTCCAGCCGGGCCAGACGGTCCTGGTTCTGGGCGGCGCCGGCGGAGTCGGCCATGTGACGGTGCAAATCGCCCGGGCAATGGGCGCGAAGGTGTTCGCCACGGCCTCCCGAAAGGACTTCGACTACCGGCCTCGATCGGCGCCACGCCGATTGACCGTGATATGCCGGTCGCTGACCTGGTCGCGCAATATTCCGGCGGCGAAGGCTTCGATATCGTCTATGATACCGTCGGCGGCCCGGCCATCGACATGGCCTTCGAGGCGGTGAAGGTTCGCGGCCACGTCACCAGCGCCCTGGGACGCGAGGCGCACAATCTGGCGCCGCTCTCCCTCCGGGCCGCCACCTATTCGGCAGTCTTCACCCTGCTGCCCCTGCTGACAGGCAAGGGCCGCAAACACCATGGCGATATCCTGCGTGACATCGCCCAACTGGTCAATGCGGGCCAGATAATACCGCGCCTCGATCCGCGCCGGTTTGGATTGGCGGACGTTACCGCCGCCCATGCCGCCGTCACCGGCAAACCGGCCGGCAAGGTCATCATCGATATATAGATGGTGCGCTTGCCGGCAGGCCAAGGGGTCAGGCCGGAACGAGGTCCGCCGCCAGATAGCCGAGGATCGCTGTCCAGCCCTTGATATGGCCGTCGCGGGCGTCTTCACTGCGGAACTTGACCTGTTTCAGCGTAATCTCGGTCTGGCCCGGCGCCGGCTCGGCGAAATCGATCGTCACCACGCTGTCATCGAGCGAATGCGGCGATTCCCAGGTGAAGGACAGCCGCGTATGGGGCGATACCTCCAGATAGGTGCCGGAATGCGGGATTTCGCGCTCCGGCGTGACCATCACGATCCTGAAACGCCCGCCCTTGACCGGATCGGTCGTGACATGGGCAGCTTCCACGCCATCGGCGGCCGTGCGCATGAATTTCGCCAGGGTCGCCGGCGACAGCCAGGCATTGAATACGGCCTCGCGCGGGGCGGCAATGGTACGGTTTACGGTTAGTTCAAGCTCACTCATCAGGTTTCTCCTTAGATAAGAGTATGTTTTCCAGCGCAGCCAGGCGCAGGTCCCAGATCGACTTCAGTTGCCCGAACCAGCTCTCAGTCAGCCGCAGCGGTTCGAGCGCCGCGGTGAGGAAATGCTCGCGGCCCAAGGTCTGGCGAGTGACAAGCCCGGCCTCCTCCAGCACCTTGATGTGCTTGGAGACGGCATTGAGGGACATGTCGAAATGCGCGGCGAGCGCGGTCACTCTCATCGCCCCTTCCTGAACAAGGAGCGTGAGGATGTGCCGTCGCGTGGTATCGCCAACGGCCTTCAGTATGCGTGACAGATCATCGTCGTTCATTTATTCACCCATTTAGTTGAATATATGAACGCAATGAATTAGTCAACCATTTGGATGAATATTTTCAGTCGAATGGATTTAACGCGGGATCAGGCCCGCAAAGGACGCCCGGACGAGTTGCTCGACCTCATGGTCATTGACCAGGCCGTGCCCGGTCAGGAGCCGCATGATAAGCGGGCCATAAATAATATCCAGCGCCAGTTCGACGCCATAGCAACCGTCTATATCGCCGCGCGCCACGCCGCGTTCGTGGATGACATGCAGGCCGGCACGCCGCCGGCTGAGGAACCTTTCCCGGTAAAGCGCCAGCAGGTCCGGCGAGTTCAGGCACTCCCCCCAAAGCTGCATGATGCAGGGGCCGATCTTTGGATCGGTATAGAAGCGCGAAATCCCCTGGGCGTTCAGGACGAAATCTTCCACCGCCGAACCGGTATCTGGCACTACGGCCTGCACCTTGCCGCGACTCAGCAAGGCATCCAGTCCCAGGTGGAGCTTGCTGGGCCACCATTTATAGAGGGTGGCCTTGCTGACACCGGCGCGCGCCGCGATGGCATCCATGGTCATATCCTTGAGCCCCACCTCGATCAGCAGATCGATCGTGGTCTGGAGCACCGCCTCTTCCACCGCCTGGCTGCGCGGGCGGCCGGGTTTACGTTTCGGTTCATTTGCCGCGGGTGTCGTCACAGAATATGGTCCATCGCCAGGGAAACATCGTGCCAGGCCATATGTTCCTGGCGCAGGCTTTCAAGCTTTTTCAACGCCTTGTAATAGCCCTTGTGGCCCAAGACCAGACGCAGGGGTGGTTTTTCGGCCGTCAGGGCCTCGATCACCGAACTGACCCCGGCCAGCGGATACCAGGCGGGATTGCCAAGCGGCACACCCTGGCGCCGGCGCGTCCGGCCGGAGGTGTCATAATAGTCGTCGATCACCCGCTGGCCCACGATCAGCGAGTCGATCATGAAATCCGAACGAAACGGCACCGGCTCCAGCAGGGTGACGCCGATACCGAGCGGCCCGACCTCTTCGGCCAGCACTTCCGACAAGCCATCAATCGCCGACTTGGTGGCGGCGTAAATGCCCCAGCCCGGCCCCTCGCCCGTGATGGCGAAGGTCGACATATTGACGATCTGGCCCGATCTCTGCCGGCGCATCTGCGGCAAAATAGCACGAGTCATGCGCACAACACCCAGCAGATTGCCTTCGACGGCCTGAAGCACTTCCGCATCGGAAACCTCTTCGATGGCACCCAGAACCCCCATGCTGGCATTATTGATCAGGAGATCGATGCCGCCAAAATGCGCCACGGCCTGATCCACGGCATACGACACCTGGCCGGCATCGGCGAGATCGAGCGAGAGTACCAGCAGGCTGGCATCGCCATCTGGAAACGCCTCGATCACCTTGTCGATATTGGCGGCGGTGGCCACAACCTTGTCGCCGCGCGCCAGAACCTGGCGCACCAGTTCGAGGCCAAAGCCGCGCGTCAGGTTGGAAATGAACCAGACCCTGGGCTTTGGCGCAGGCATAGATTCAGCCGGCGCAGAGGCCGCACTCGCAAAAGATGACATTCGCTTCAGACCTTCCATCTGACGGGCTCAGGCCCGATGCCTCAACCACGGCGGGGTCTGAATGATGGACAATATATATACTATACGTTCAGTATTTACAATTGGTATCGCTATCACATTTTTATTCACAGGCTGAAGCAGGCCGTGACATCAATATAAGTAACTGAAATTATTTAAATTGGCTGTTGAATTGCAACTGTGCCAGGCGGGCATAAAGGCCGCCGCGGGATACCAGTTCATCGTGCGTGCCGACATCGACGACACGGCCGGCCTCCATCACCACGATCCGGTCGGCCTTGAGCACTGTGGCCAAACGATGGGCGATCACCAGGGTGGTGCGCTCAGACATGGCTTCATTGAGCGCCATCTGCACCAGGCGCTCATTTTCGGCATCGAGCGCCGAAGTCGCCTCATCGAGCAGCAGAATCGGCGCCTGGCGCACAAGGGCACGGGCAATGCTCAGGCGCTGCTTCTGCCCGCCGGAGAGCGACTTGGCGCGCTCGCCCAGCGGCTGTTTGAAGCCTTCCGGCAGGGCCTCGATAAAGGCGCGGGCCTGGGCCTTGTCGGCGGCGATGCGGATTTCGGTATCGCTGGCATTCTCACGTCCGAAACGGATATTGTCCTCCGCCGAGCCGGAGAACAGCGCCGTATCCTGCGCCACCAGCGACAGACGTTCACGGACCTCCCCGGGATCGGCAGAGCGGATATCGACGCCATCGATCTCGATGCGTCCGCTCGCATAGTCATAATAGCGCAGCAGAAGCTTGAAGACGGTCGACTTGCCGGCGCCCGAAGGCCCGACCAGGGCTACGGTTTCGCCCGGCTGCACAATCAGCGAGAAGCCATCAAGCACCTTTTGACCCGGCCGCGAGGGATAGGCGAAATGGATATCCTGAAAACGTATCTCGCCCCGCGCCAGCGCCGGCAACGCTACCGGCGCTTCCGGCACGGTAATGGTCGGCCGCGATCCCAGAAGTTCATCGATCCGCATCATGGCACCCGCCGCCTTCTGCACATCGCCCCAGGTCTCATTCAGATTGGCAACCGAACCGCCGGTCAGGATGGCCAGCATGACGAACTGGACCAGGGTGCCGTTCGACATCCGGCCATGCAGCACATCCTGCGCGCCCAGCCACAGCACGAAGGCGATGCCGCCAAAGACCAGCGTGATCACCATGGCGGTCATGGTGGCGCGCGTGGCCATGCGCCCGACCGAGGTGCGGTAGGTTTCTTCTACTGCCTCATCGAAGCGCTTACGCGTAAAGGCCTCACGCACAAAGGCCTGAACCGTTTCCAGCGCATCCAGCGATTCGGAGGCGAACCCAACAGCACGGGCGAAGCGGTCCTGCGTCTCGCGCGTCGCCTTGCCGACCTGGCGGCCGAAGACGATCAGCGGCACCAGCACGAAGGGGAAGGTGCAGAAGACCATCAGGGTCAGTTTCGGACTTACAAAGCTCATCATCACCAGCCCGGCCAGGAAGGTCAACAGGTTGCGCAGGGCGATGGAGATGGACGAAGCGACTAGTGTTTCGATGATCTGGATATCGGCGGTCAGGCGCGAAATCACCTCGCCTGTGCGGATCTTCAGGAAATAGCCCGGATCGAGCTTCAGGATGTGGGCGAAGACATCCTCGCGCAGATCGGCCACGACGCGCTCGCCCATGCGGGTGATGCAGTAGTAACGCAGAGCGGTGGCTATGGCCATGACGAGCGCAACCGCCCCCAGCACCAGAAACCACTGGTTCAGCACGGCGATATTACGCGAACCGAAGCCTTTATCGATCAGTTGCTTGGCGACGAAGGTCATGGCAGGCGTCGCCGCCGCCGACAACAGCAGGAACAGAATCATCGCCGCCCCAAGGCCTTTCTGCTTCCACAGATAGGGAATGAGCCTTGCCAGCGGCCTCAAATTGCGCGTCTTGCCGCGTGTGCCGGCGGCCTGACGGATATCGGCCACCAGTTCGGCGCCCGTGCCGGGGCGCCCTTCGGCGGTGTCTGTTTGTGCGGGAGTTGAATCAGCCATGGACCTGAGCTTTATACAGTCAGGACTTGCCTCGCAAGGAAGCTTCCTGTAAGAGCCGCACCTTCGGCACTCATGCCTCACACTTTTTATGGCGTCCGCACGCTGCTGGCCGGACGTATAAAGGAACAGATCGATGAAAAAGAAGGTCACCCCGACTATCACTGGATCACCGTCACCCTGACCGACGGTTCGACCTACCGCACCCGTTCGACCTACGGCAAGGAAGACGCCGTGCTGAACCTCGACATCGATCCGCGCACCCATCCGGCCTGGACCGGCGGCACCGGCACCCTGCTCGACCGCGGCGGCCGCGTTTCGCGCTTCAACAACAAGTTCGCCGGCTTCCTCAAGAAGTAAGGCGGGGCCGCCCCGCTGCGGTCACTTGTCAGAGTTTGGAAATCCGGTCCGGGGATCGCCCTGGACCGGATTTTTCTTTGGTCGGGAAAGTATCTTTCTTGTACCTCCCCACCTCTGGTGGGGAGGGGGACCGCACGAGACGCGAAGCGACGAGATGTGGTGGTGGGGTATCTTACTTTCTGCCTTTCCCATGCTAGAACCAGCCTATGCACACGCCCTACGACGGTTCCCACAAGCTTTTCACCATCGGCGTAAAGCCGCTCGATCCGGCTGACTGGATCGATGTCGATGACAGGCTGCTGGGTTATCTCGATGAAAAAGATCGGCTGGCCGAGCGTGTGCCGGAGAAAATCTTCGTGGCCGAGCCGGGCACCGAGGATGCGCAAGACGAAGTCCTGACCTTGCTGGCCGATCATCTGCCCGAACGTTTCCCCGACATCTATCAACGCATCGGCCCACAGATCGATATTATTCCAGCCTTCCGCCGCGTCCGGCTCGATACCCCCTATCCGCCCCTGCTCGTGGCCGGCGGGCTGGTGCAGGAAGACCTGGTGCTGATGCGGCGTGGCGAGGATGGCTGGCGGCTGGCGGCAGCACATCTGTGCTTCCCGTCCTCATGGCGGCTGCACGAAAAATTCGGCAGGGCCCTGCAGGACATCCACGCCCCGGTGCCGGATTTCGGCCGCGACACCCGCAACGCCACCATCATCGAGCGCATGTTCGACAATCTGCGCACTGAACAGCCGGTAATGCGCTGGAACTGGTCGCTGCACGCCGACGACACCCTGCATCACCCTCATTCCGCCGGGCAATGGCGCTTTGGTGATGAAAAGATCGACAGCCTTTATTTCCGCCTTGAACGCCAGACCCTGCGCCGTCTGCCCGAAAGCGGCGACATCCTCTTCACCATCCGCATCTATCTCGATCCGCTGGCGGCATTGGAGCAGCAGCCCAATGCCGACGAACTGGCCCGTGCCCTGATCAGCCAGCTTCAAGCCTATACGCCGGCCCAGCTTGACTACAAGGGCCTGACGCTGGAACGCGACCGCCTGATTACGCACCTCGAAGCCATAGCCAGCCGCTGACCCTCGCATTGTTTGCTTACAAATCGCCATGATAGCTTTAGCGCAAATCCGCGCGGGACTTCTCATGACAAAGACGCTTTGGCCTGTTGTTTTGCTGATGCTTTTAGGCGCCTGCCACAAGCCGACGCCCGAAGAACAGGCCGCCGCCGCTTTTACCGTTAGTCCGCTGCAACAGGGCGATGGCGCCGACCTGACCGGCTGCATCACCAAGATCGCCCGCGCCGTTGCCAAGCCTTCGTACATCCTGATCGAGGATTCGCTGCAGGGCGGCGCTACTGGCTACATCCGCATCAACGGCCGATTGACGAAGATTAGCATGATCTCTGGTGGCTCGGACAGCATTCACAGCGTCCGCAGCTTTGTCGACGCCTCGAACACCCTGTCCGTGGTCGAATCCTACGATATCAAGGACGCCGTCCCCGGTCAGACGGTGCGTCCGCTGACCGGCCAACTGATCGTTACCTGGAAGGGCGACACCCAGACCATAGCCATAGGCGGCGCCCGCAACTGCATCGATGCGCCATAAAACTATTCTTCCTTATGCACAAACGGAGAAAAGCCTTCAGTTTGGATGAGATGCTAGCCGGCTAGCGCTGCAGGTACGCTTGTACCTGCAAGCGACGACTGCGACGCAGATCGCCAAAATCAAGGCTTTTCTAAGCGGCCAGTTGTTCCTTGACCCTCTCCGCCAGCGTCTTGATATCCAGCGGCTTGGGCAGGAAGGAGATATTCTGCTCGGCTTCCAGCAGGTCGGAGAACTCCGATTCGGCATAGCCTGAAATGAACATCACCGGCACATTGCCCAGGATCGGCCGCGCCAGTTTCAGCATCGACGGTCCGTCCATACCTGGCATAATGACATCCGAGATCAGCAGGTCGAAGCGGCCATTTTCCGCTTCAATGATGGCCAGGGCTTCCTCGCCATCCTCGGCTTCCAGCACCTCGTAACCGCGCTGGCGCAGCAGGTGCGCTGCGATACCGCGCACGATCTGCTCGTCCTCGACGAACAGGATGCGGCCGACGCCCGACAGATCCTTCGGCACCGGCTTGGCGACGGCTTCGGGCTTCGCTTCGGCCTCAGGCTTTTCCACCTCGATCCATACCGGCAGGAAGATGCGGAAGGTCGCGCCCTTGCCCGGCGGCGAGACGATCTGGATATGGCCGCCGGCCTGCGCAATGATGCCGTGGACAGTTGAAAGGCCCAGCCCCGTGCCCTCACCCAGAGGTTTGGTCGTGAAGAACGGCTCGAACACCTGGGCAAGGATCTCCGGCGGAATGCCGGGGCCGGTATCGGAAACCTCGATCAGGGCCGATCCCTGTGCCGGCGCTTCCGGCCAGCCGTAGTCCTTTGCTTCATCCTGGGTCAGGCTGGCGGCGCGGATATTGACCTTGCCGCCGCCCTGGCCGCGCATGGCATCGCGCGCATTGACCACCAGGTTCATCATGACCATTTCCATCTGCCCCTTGTCGACATGGACATTGGGCAGGTTGCGGCCATATTCGGTTTCCAGCTTGACATCCTCCCGCACCAGTCGGCGCAGCAGAACCTCGGCCTCCGAAACCATCTCGCCGACATTGAGCGTGACGCGCTTGACCGTCTGCTTGCGGGCGAAGGCCAGCAGGTTGCGCACCAGATCCTCGGCGCGGGCAATGATCTGGCGGATGCCGTTCAGGTCTTCATAGGAAGGATCGCCAAGCGGGTGATTGACCAGCAACTGGTCATTACGGAACTTGAAGCCGGTCAGAAGATTGTTGAAATCGTGCGCCATGCCGCCGGCCACCTGGCCGATGGCCTGCATCTTCTGCGATTGCACCAGGGTCTGTTCCAGCTTCTTCTGCTCGGAGACATCGAACAGATAAAGGCTGTAGCCGCCGGAGACCTGCGACACATAGATTTGCAGGGCTCGGTCGGACTTGACGTTCAGACTGATATCGAACGGCCCGCTCTTATGGGTTGCCAGTTTCTCGGCCAGGGCCGCGCGGGAGTTTTCGGTCACCAGGTCGCCGAACACCATGCCGGTCAGCTTATCCGGCGCCAGCTCGGTCAACGCGGCGAAGACCGTGTTGAAATCGGTGATGCGCGCGGCGAAAAGATCATTGCCCGCTACCAGTGCCGCACCGAAGGGTGCCGCCTCGGCGAAGGCGTCCATCACGGCCTCCGGCAGGTCAGTCTTATGGTTTTCGGTTACATCCGGCAGGAAGGCGTCGTCCTGCACTGCCGGCGGATTTTCATGTTTCAGCATCAGGCCGTTGCCGAGCACGCCCTGGGAGGCCGCGCGCACCAGCACCAGGTCTTCGCCTAGGCGCGACACCACCATTTCATAATCGAAGCCACCGAGCCGGACCAGGGCGCGGCCGGTGCCCTGTGCTTTCGCTTCGCGCAGGGCGACGAAAAGCGCCGGCGCATGTTCGCCCTGCGGCAAACGTTTCATGCCGCCGCCGGCATCGCTCCAGGCCGGATTGACCGCCAGCACATGGCCGTCAAAAGCCGCCACCGCGGCCGGCTCGCTCAAGGCGCCGACAATATCGGACGCCCGGAAGCCTTCGCCGCTCAATATATCCGTCTCGCCCGTAAAGGCGAACAGGCCCAGCAGGGCCACACCGGCTACCGCCGCGATCAGGATGCCCAGCACGATACCCACCGGCAGATGTCCGGAAACAAGCCACACCGCCACGCAGGCGCAAACCACGATCACGGCGACAATGCCCGCCGTCAGCGGATTGACGAGATCACGCAGCCGGCTGATCAGCGAGGTCGCGGTGTTTTCCGGTGCGGATACCGGCGGGGCAATAGGCGCTGCGGACAAGAGACAACCTCTCTACACGAAATGCGGATGCTGAACGCCTGTTGTGCAAGCGAATCACTTCCTGAATACTAGACCATTTTGCATTCCGTGCGCAGGTTAACAAAACCGTGCGTTTTCAAGGCACTGATCTTAGAAGGCACGCTTCTTTTTCGCCATGACGAAGCTGATCAGCTTGGCGACGGCAGCGAAGTGCTGCTCGGGGATCACGTCATCCACCTCCATGCTGGCGAACAGGGCGCGCGCCAGGGGCGGATCTTCGATAATCGGCACATTGTGCTTGCCGGCCTCTTCACGGATTTTCAGCGCCACATTATCCATGCCCTTGGCGACGCAGACCGGTGCCGCCATCTCGCCCATTTCATATTGCAGGGCCACGGCATAGTGGGTCGGGTTGGTGACAACGACCGTGGCATTTTTCACATTGGACATCATGCGCCGGCGGCTTTTTTCCATGCGCAACTGGCGCAGCTTGGCCTTGATATGCGGGTCGCCTTCGGTCTGCTTGTATTCTTCCTTCTGCTCCTGTTTCGACATCTTCATGCGTTGCAGGAAACGGAACTTCTGCAGGGCAAAATCGGCCACGCCCTCGACGAACAGGAAGATGCAGACGGCAATCGCCAGGGCAATGACCGCCTCATGCACATAGGGCAGGATCAGCATCGGCGAGGCGGCGGTCAGGGCCAGAATATCCGTCAGGCGGTTCTTGACCACCATCCAGACAATGACGCCGGTGATGGTCAGCTTGAGCAGGGTTTTGCCGAACTGGATGAGGGCATCAACGCCAAACAGCTTTTTCAGGCCGTTCATCGGATTAAGCTTGCTGAAATCCGGCGCCAGTTTCGACGGCGTGAACATCAGGCCGGTCTGCATGACGTTGCCGAAGACACCCAGCGCAATGGAGGCCCCCATGACCATTAGCAGGATGGGGATGATATCCATCACCACGGCACGGGCGATTCCCATGCCGCCGTCGCCTTCCAGAGACCCCAGCAACTGCTCCGGATGGGCCAGGAAGGGCAAGAGGTCACCGGTCAGGGTGCGCGCCAGTTCGGGGCCTTTCATGGCCACGATGGCGCAGGCGCCGATCAGGGAGAGGGCTTGCGGCAGGTCGCCGGACTTGGCGACATCGCCCTTGTCCCGCGCCTGCTGGAGTTTCCGCCCGGACGCCTCTTCTGTTTTATCTTCGCCATCCGCTTCGTCAGCCACTGCGGGCTCCCTTCAGGAACACCCCAAGATACTGCTGATAATGGTCGATGAAGACCATTCCGATGGTGCCGAGCGAGAGGGCCAGCAAGGCCAGGCCCGCAAGGACGCTGACGGGCGTGGCGGCAAAAAAGATCGGAAAATTGGGCATCATGCGCCCGATGAAGCCGGTGGCGATATTGAAGACCAAAGCGAACACAATCACCGGTGCCGAAAGCTGAAGCGCCAGAACAAAGCTTTCCCCCAGAGTCTTGACCATCAGGGAGCCGGCATCGCCGATCATGACGTTTTTGACCGGAGAGAATATCTGGTAGGAATCGACCATGGCCCGGATGAACAAATGGTGGGTATTGGTCACCCAGATCATCACCAGGCCAAAAATGGCGAGAAAGGCACCCAGGCTGGTGCTGGATTGCGCTTCGGTCGGATTGGCGGTCTGGGCAAACGAGAGCGTGGTTTGCAACGACAGGATTTCGCCTGTCGTCACCAGGGTGAACAGCAAGACACGCATCAGGCTGCCCAGCATCAGGCCGATGATCGTTTCGTGCAGCACAATGCCGGTCAGGGCGCCGAGCGTCGGCGGCATGGCCGGAATATAGGGCCCGACAATCGGCGTGATCATCATGGCCAGCAGCAGGGCGAAGCACAGGCGCAGGCGCGGCGGCACGGCCGGGTCGCCCAGCCCCGGCACCAGCAGAACGATGCTGGCCAGGCGGATAAAGATCAGCCCCACCACCCACAATTGCGCCGAGGTGCCGAAAAAGGAGGCAAAATCATCGCCGCCCGTATCCGGAAGACTTGAGCGCAGTTGTACGGCCTGCAACAGAAGCATGGCCTAGATGGCCGCGATCTTGTTGATGATTTCGTGCATGAATGTGGCCAGCAGCGATCCCATCAGGGGCAGCAGCAGCAGCAGGGCAAGAAAGACCGAAATGATCTTCGGGGCATAGATCAGCGTGGCTTCCTGAATCTGTGTCAGGGCCTGAAAGAGGCCGATCACCACGCCCACCACCAGCCCGACCAGGAGAATCGGCAGGCATAGCTGGATGGTCAGCCAGATGGCGTCACGCCCAATTCCCAGAACCTCGGCACCCGTCATTCGTTTTACCCGTTAAATCAAAACACAACCCGGCAATATTTGCCGCGCGAACGGTTAATTTGCCCTTAACCTATGATGAGATTCTCATTCGCCTTAAAGCCCGAAATGACGGGGAAAATTATCGCGGCATTAACTATGGTTAAACCCCGTTCAGGCAAGTTAACGGGAAATGAGTCGAGACCGTAAACCGTCTGTAACGAATGCCGGCCCTGCCGGCATCGCGCCCTCACCTGAGCCGGCGCTTGAGCGTGCGCGCGTTTTACTCGACACACCGTCACCGCCCCCCTCTTCCCGTCAGGCCGCCCTGCGCACCACCGCCATCTTCGCCGCCACCCTGTGCATGGGCATGGCCACATTGGCGCTGGGGGATACCATTGCCCCGCCCCAGGTGGCGCCGCGATCGGATATCGATATCCGCGTCGGCCGCAACAAGTCCTCGGGCCGCATCGAAATCTACGGCGCCATCGGCAGCCGCGCCTCGGTCCGCCGCGAGAAAGGACAGGTGGTCATCCGCCTGCCTGGCCAGAAAAAGCCGGATCTCGGCGATATCCGCTCAAATCCGCCCGTCGGCATCAAGGGCGTCGATCTCAAGTCCGATGCCCGCGCCAGCGAGTTATGGCTCACGGTCAATGACGGTTTCGAGACCCATTTCGGCCGGGAGGATGGCGCCGTTTTCGTCCAGATCGATCCGACCGCCGAAGACAATGCCAGGCCTGATGACGGCAAAAAGGACGGCCAGGTCACGGTCAATCTCCAGGACATCATCAGGGGCGAAGAGACCAGACCCGCTACCCCGAATGACGCCCGTGTCAACAAGGCAGCCAAGGTGCCGGTCGTGGCGCTGGAAGTCGAGGCCATCGATGGCGGCAAGGATATCGCCTTCCCGTTTGAAGGCCCCGTTGCCAGCGCCGTTTTCCGCCGCGGGGAATCGGTATGGATCGTCTTCGATTCCGAAGCCGACCTGCGCCTGCCGCCGGAGCTGAAGGACGGCGCCATCGTTCAGGACGCCCAGTGGACGCGCAATGACGGCTTCACCGCCCTGCGCCTCAAGGCCCCGACCATCGGTGCCCTGTCGGCCATCAATGACGGGCTGGTGTGGCGGGTCCGGCTGGGCGGCCGGCCACTGGACAACAAGGCGGTCGAGGCCAGCGTCATCCGCGACGACAGCGCGGGCGTGCCGGCCTGAACATCAATCTGGCCGGCGCCACCCGCATTGCCTGGATCCGTGACCCCAGCGTCGGCGACCGCATGGCGGTGGTTCCGGCGCGCGGCCCGGTGAAAAACCTGACCACCGCCCGTACGGTGCTGGAAGCCACCCTGGCCTCGACGGCGCAAGGCGCGGCGGTCGTGCACATGACGCCGGACGTAAAGGTCGATGTCTCCGGGGACCTGGTCGAGATATCGCGGCCGGGCGGCCTGACACTGTCTACCCTCGATCCCAATGCGTCACCCAGCGATCCGACCCTGGCCTACAAGAATGCCCTTTATCCTGCCCTGATGAACGCCGACTGGTCGGCCGCACCGGCCGAAGGCTTCCTCGTGCGTTATAATGCCCTCCAGGCCGCCGCCGCCGATGAGGCCAGCCTGGGTCCGGCCGCCGCCACCAAGGCGCGCCTGGCCTTGGCGCGGTTTCTGGTCGGGCAGAATCTCAATTTCGAGGCGCAGGGTGTCCTCGACCTGCTGATCAAGGAAAGCCCGCGCGCCCAGGATAATCCGCAGGTCCGCGGCCTGCGCGTCGTCGCCCGCATGTTGTCAGGACGTTTTAGCGACGCCACCGGCGACCTGTCCTCTTCGCAACTCGTCAACGACCCGGCCTCTCGCCTGTGGGCCGGCTATGGTGAAATGCAGTCGGGCCACCACGCCGATGCCGTCAAGGATTTCAAGTTCGGCCTCAAGGCGCTCGATCAGTTTCCGCCGGAATGGCGCGTCAAGATCGGTTCGGCCTATGCCTATTCCGCCCTGCAACAGAACGACCTGGCCACCGCCGAAGCCATGATCGGCTACAGCCTCGCCCAGGCGGTAACGCCGCTGCAAAAGCTTCATGCCTATCTGATCGACGCTCAGATCATCGAGGCCCAGGGCGACAAGGCCCGCGCTCTGAAGGTCTATCAGGCGGTGGCGCGCGCCACGGACGACAGCATTGCCGCCCCGGCCGCCATGCACGCCGCCATGCTGAGCTACGATCTCAAGAAGGCGACTTCGGCCGAGACCCTGGCCACGCTCGATTCCCTGCGCTTCCGCTGGCGCGGCGGCGACACCGAGATGAAGCTGATCAATGACATGGGCAGCATCTATCTCAGCGAAGGCCGCTACCGCGAGGCCCTGATGGTGCTCAAGAGCGGCGGCCAGACCTTCATGAATGATCCGCAGTCAATCCAGATCCAGGCGACGCTCAACCAGGCGTTCCGCGGCCTGTTCCTCGGCGGCATGGCCGACGGCCTGCAACCGGTCGAGGCGCTCGGCCTGTTCAACGACTTCAAGGAACTGACCCCCATCGGTTCTGACGGCGATGAAATGGTGCGCCGGATCGTGCGCCGCCTCGTCGATGTCGACCTGCTCGATCAGGCCGCCGACCTGCTGGAATACCAGGTCAGCCACCGCCTGGATGGCGTGGCCAAGTCCACGGTGGCCGCCGATCTCGCCGCCATCTACCTGATGGACCACAATCCACAAAAGGCCCTGGCGGCCCTGTGGAACACCCGCACCACCCTGCTGCCGAAGGCGGTGATGGCCGAACGCCGCGTGCTGGAAGCCCGTGCGCTCAACGAACTGAATGAACCGGACAAGGCGCTGGACGTACTGGGCAATGACAATTCGCCGGACGCACAGGATATCCGCGCCGATATCTTCTGGAACAAGCAGGACTATGCCCATGCCGGCGCGATTCTTGAAAAGCGCCTCGGCGACCGCTGGAAAAGCGACGCGCCCCTGACCCTGGCCGACGAAGGCCGACTGCTGCGTGCCGCCATCGCCTACAGCCTGCAAAAAGACCAGCCGTCGCTGACGCGTCTGTCTACGCGCTATAGTAAGTTCTCCGATACCGCTTCTTCCTCCGATGCCATCCGCGTGGCTCTGGCCCCGCTCGATGGCGGCACATTGAGCGCCAAGGATTTCGCCGCCTCGACCGCCGCCACCGACAGTTTCGCCGGCTGGGTTACGGGCATGAAGAAGAAGTTCCGCGAGCGGGACGACGCCGCGGCAAAAGCCGCCGCCAATGCGCCAAAGGGTAAGGCGGCGTAACGCCGACCTTCACAATTATTTCATGCTTCCAAATTTCTTCGTGAGATTTGGCAAGGGCAAACGCCCGCCGCGCATGTTTGCGCGTTCTTCGCACTTTCGTGCGCAAAGTCACATCCATGTGATCGATGTCGTGTTTCGCTTTAAGGACAGCGAATGAACCTGTAACATATGCAGGTCCCCAAGGTTTGGGGGATGTGAACCAAATGAAGGAAAATGATCGTCAGTTAAGTCAGGCATAGCCGCAAGTCTAATGCGCGGCCATTCGTCGAAATCTCGGCACCAGCCCATATTTGCTCTTACGCGATCAAGCCCTCCCCGAAACCAAGACTATAGTCACTCTCAAATCCGAGAGCGCGCATTCGCTTGTTCTGTTTACTTGTTAACTCAACTTATGAAAGGTCGGGGGACCTGAGCCGCGTTCGTAATGGCCGCAGCCCTTGAAACAAAATACATGAATATGAACAACATCCGTCCCAATGGCATCTCCATTCCCGGCAAGTGGAAAGTGCTGATCCCCACCGGAGCGGCGGCCGTCTTGCTGCTGGTGTCGCTGGTTTCGTGCGGTCAAACCATCCAGCCCGGCAATGTCGGCGTCAAGATCCGCACACTTGGCCCCAATGCCGGCGTCGACAAGACGCCACTGCCTTCCGGCTGGCATCTGAACCTGCCTGGCGAGCGTATTGCCGAATTTCCGGTGATCCAACGCACCTATACCTATACGCGCGAACAGGATGAGCGCGGCCCGGAAAACGAGGAGGTCACCTTCTCGGACAACAACGCCCTGCCGATGACCGCCGATGTCCAACTGGTGATGCGCATCGATCCATCCAAGGCACCGGCGCTTTATACGCGTTATCGCCTGACCTTCGACCAGCTCTTTGAAGGGCCGATCCGCAATGATGTGCGCTCAAGCATCGCGGCGGAAACCGAACTGGTCAGCGTCGAATACCTCTATCGCGGCGGCCGCCAGCAGGTGATCCAGAAGGCCCTGGCGCGCGTCAACCGCAAGTGGGAGGCGCAGGGCGTCAATATCAGCCAGCTCGACTGGATCGGCACCATCCGCTACCCGCAGGTAATCCTCGATTCGATTCAGGCCAAGACCAAGGCTGACGCCGACGCCTCTGCCGCCCAGGCGCAGGTGGCCGTGGCCAAGGCCCAGGCCGACGCCCTGATCGAGCAGGCGCGCGGCCAGGCCGAATCGAACCGCCTTCTGGCGCAGTCGATCGCCTCTTCGCCGGAAGTGGTGCAGTTGCGCGCCATCGAAAAGTGGGACGGCAAGCTGCCCACCACGACCGGCGGCGCTGTGCCGTTTATTGATATCAGCAAGCGCTAAACCAAGAGGGAGGTTGCATTGGCAGCCTCCTTTTTACCCGCTTCCGGCCACCGGGTGGAAGCTCTGCACCAGCGAGCCGGCGACCAGATGCCAGCCATCCACCAGCACAAAGAAGATCAGCTTGAACGGCAGGGATATCACCACCGGCGGCAGCATCATCATGCCCATCGACATCAGCACCGAAGCGACGACAAGGTCGATCACCAGGAACGGCACGAACAGCATGAAGCCGATCTCGAACGCCTTTTTCAGTTCGGAAATCATGAAGGCCGGCGTCACCACGCGCACCGGCAGGTCCATCTTGTCGGCCGGCATTTCGAGCTTGGACAAGCCCACAAACAGGCCCAGATCCTTCTGATCAACCTGGGCCAGCATGAAGGCTTTCACGGGCTGGCTGGCGGCATCGAAGGCTTGCGGCAGTTCCATTTCCTGATCCATCAGCGGCCGGATGCCCTGGCTGTAGGCGGCCTCATAGGTCGGCGCCATGACGATCGCGGAAAGAAACAGGGCCAAAGAGATGATCACCGCATTGGGCGGGCTTTGCTGCAGGCCGAGCGCCGTCCGCAGGAGGGACAGCACGACCACGATCCGGATGAACGAGGTCGTCATGATGACGATCGACGGCGCCAGCGAAAGCACCGTCATCAGGCCAATCAGTTGCACCACGCGGGCACTCAGGGAACCGCCCTTGCCGAGATCGACATTCACCGACTGTGCCAGCGCACTGTACGGCATGATCATCATGGTGAAGCCGAGAATGAATACCACAAGAACGATGAAATTCATCGTTTTCGGCCCTAAGGGTTTGCGAACCTTGGGCTCGCTCTCAGTAGTACGCGCGTCAGAACAGGTCATCATTGGGGTCCAGAGGCGCTTTTGAGGAAACAGGAACGGGCTTCGCTGAAACAGAGCCGGGCGCATCGAGTTCGCGTCCTTCTCCCAGCAGAATCAGGCGTTCGGTTTTATCGAGCCGCACCAGCACCAGCCGGCGGGCGGGATCGAGTACGAGTGTTTCGATCACTTCCAGGCGTTTCGTACCGCGCTGCGCCTGCAGTTTCGCCATCAGCGCCGGCGCATAGCGGCGCAACACATAGGCCAGGCCGAGGATCAGCCCGATAACGATGGACAGGCCAAAAAAGGCCCGCAGGATTTCTACCAGACTCATCTCATCCTTCTGCGCCCGCGCCAGTTAACGCGCCGTTTACTTAAAGCCTTCGTTAACCAAAAGGTGGGCATAATTTGCCCCGTATCTGTGGCATAACCTTCATTAGATTGAGTCGCGGGATTTCGGAAAGGCCAGAGCATGACAACAAATATGGCTAATCAGGGCATCGGGTTTTTAAACGCGCTGCAATCGCGCATGAGCTGGCTGAACGACCGTCAGAAGGTCGTGGCGCAGAACGTCGCCAATGCCTCGACGCCCGGTTTCAAGCCGCGTGACCTGATGGGCCAGGACTTCGGCAAGCTGATGGCCGGGCAGGATGAGGCGGCCAATGGCCTCGGAATGACCATGACCAACGCCATGCACCTGCCCTCACCCGATGGCGGCGCCACCCGCGCCAGGGAGATCGTCTCGCTCGATTCGGAAACCACCATGGACGGTAACAGCGTCGTCCTCGAAGAACAGATGCTCAAAATGGCCGAAAGCCGGATGCAATTTCAGGCAGCGGTCTCCTTCTATGAAAAATCGATGTCCATGCTGCGCATGGCAGCCAAGGCGCCGGGTAAATAGGTGATTTATGATCAATAATGACAAGCCTCCTCAATCCAGCCAGACCATGGCGGTCGCCGCCAGCGCGCTCAAGGCGCAGCAGGCGCGGATGCGGGTCATCGCCGAAAATATAGCCAACTCCGATTCGACTGGCCGCACGCCGGGCGCCGATCCCTATCGCCGCCAGACTCCGGTCTTTACATCGGCGCCCGTCGATGGCGCCACCGGCGTCAAGCTGGCCAATGTGGTGCAGGACATGAGCGCCTTCCAGCAGGAATATGACCCGACGCATCCGGCGGCGGACGCCAGCGGTTACGTCAAGAAGCCCAACGTCAACCCGCTGATCGAAACCATGGACATGCGCGAGGCCCAGCGGTCTTACGAAGCCAATTTGAACGTCATCGAGACGGCGCGCGCCATGACCCAGAAAACACTCGATATTCTTGAAAAATAAGGCGTAAATCATGGACCCCTTATCCGCCGCCCGCGCCTATGGCGCCGCCGTCAAACAGGCGCAGAATGCCGTCAAGGACTCAAGTAATGAAGCCGGCGCCACCTCGGCGCCCGACTTCGGCAAGATGCTCCAGGGTGCGCTCGAACACACGATGAAGACGACCCAGGGCGCCGAAAACATGATGGTCCAGCAGTCGCAGGGCAAGGCGGAACTGATCGACGCCGTCACCGCCGTGTCGAGCGCTGAAACCAGCCTGCAAACCGTCATCGCCATCCGCGATCAGGTGATCAGCGCCTATCAGGAAATCATGCGAATGCCGATCTAAATCCGCCTATACCTCCGCACCTATGGCGGAGAGCGGGATCGCGCCACCTATGTGGCGGGGTGGTAGGGCATCTGGCTGTCTATGCAAATTGTTCGCACAAATGGCGGGCGGGCAGGCGTTCGGGAGGGGAATTAAAGTGTCACCGTTAAGAAGCTTTGGTGCCAAATCGGTCGGGTTACCTTCGGTCGCTGCAGGAAGCGTAGCGTTACCGAGTGGCACTATGCCTTTTATATTTCCGTTCCAGAGCCGTACGGTATTTAAGATTCTGAATACTACATATTTGGTGGTCTTGTTATGTCTGTTAAGCCTGCCGTTGTCAGGGTGCGATTATAATGCCCGAGATTACAGGCTTCGGATAACTGCAAACGTCGAGGTTAACGGTAAAGTCTACACGGGTTCGTCCGTGCAAACGTTCCATTGCCGCCCAAGTGGCGGATTTTGGGGAAATATGAACGCGGGAGGGTGTACGGCGAAAGGTGAAGCAGTCGTAGTCGATCTTCCTGGCAACAGACCCTTGTTCCTTTTGTTTAAAGGGCCTCACGGCGATGTTACGTCTGAAGCACATTCTTTGACGGTAGGGCGCAGAGAAGGGGCATGGGCGCTTTCGCTAGCGCAAATGCCAAAAATGGTCACGTTTGACAATTTAATGGACCCTAAATCCGTAAAGGCCGTTAATCCAGCCGCTCTGAAAGATACATTTGGGGCCGAAGTCCAGTTAAAATCCGTGGTAATTGAGAATGCGTTTTCTCTCGTGAGCCGCGGAAAATTAAAAAAATACATACCGTGGATTTATTCTTTGGGACGTTATGCTCTAAGCGGTGAAAACAATATTTCGGATAACAGGCTTTCGTCTGAATTATACACTATAGATTTTGTGAGGTAGAAAAATGTCCGTCACCTACGATCAAATTTTCTTCTCCATTTTGTCGATGGATGTTTACAACAGAATGGAGAACCAAAAATTACGACGATAGGAAATCAATTACACAATCCCCCTGAACTGAATACTCGCATATTTACCCAACTTATCCCCCTGCTATTTTCCCGGTGCATCTTATGCGGATGTCCCTCGATGACCGCACAGCACAGGAAAAACTGACCCCGGAAGAGCGGCGTGCGCTTTTGCGCGCCTTTGCCGACCGGATGCTGCTTAAGGTCACCGCCATGGATGATCCCGCAGATATGCCGGGCATCGAAAAGGCTGTACGGACAGCCGCCGTCATCGAACGCCTTTATAGCCGCTGTGACCGTGCCGAGCGCCAGAAACCGGAGCCTCGCAGGGTCGAAGCCGAACGCGCCACTCATGAGGAAGCGGCAATCAAGGCGCAGGTGTCCCTGGCCAGTACGCTGAGATGGAGCAATGAGCGCCGGCGCGATCTGGGCCAATGGTGGGAGGCGGCCCAGAACGTCACAAAGACGGTCACTCAGGAGGCTCAGCTTGCAACACCGGCGCCGCAAATGGCTATTGCGCCTGAACATATCATGCCGTCTGAGCCAAAAGTCACCTATGTCGATTACACCGATTGTATCGAGCAAGCGCGCGCCGAACTGGCCTTGAAAAAACGCTTAGCGACGCAATCGTCACAAGTTCCGCGCCCACCGTTTCGCGGCCCGCCTTAGATTACCTGTCCTGTAGCTTCCCGCCTGCGGAGTTTGGCGTCAGCGAAAGTATAGCTTTCGAAAGCCATGGGACCGCGAGCCAAAGGCGAAGGGGTGGTGGGGGGCTATAAGGCTGATCGTGCAGAAATTCGCTCTCTTCAGTCTTGAGGCAAATCAAGGCCCCACCACCACGCCGTGAAGAATGGCTCGGTCCCCCTCCCCATGAATGAGGAGGTACAGGACAGGCATAGTCAGCCCTTCTTCGCGGGCGTTGCCGGTTTGGCACCAGCAGGTCCGGGCGCAGCCGGACCACCGGCCGTGGTCTTGTTAAGTTGCTGTTGCAGGCCGTCGGCGCGCTGCATCCGCTTGGCCAGCTTTTCCGTGAGGTCTTTGGCGGCATCGGCCGACATGGCGCCGAGAATAGCCGCCAGCGCGCGATCCTTCATCTTGGACGCAATCGGCAGGCGGACATCGTCGCTCATGATGGTCATGGCGGCGGCCGCGTCCTTTGGCTTCATGGCCGAATAGACGGCAACCAGACGCGTTGTATCGTCATCCTGCACCTTGGTGGCCTGATCGAGCAATCCCTGTATCTGGGTTTTCAGATCGGCCAGTTGCGTGATGCGGGCATCGAGCTTGGAATCGGCGGCCTCGATCAACTGGACGCGCGAATTAAGCTGTTGCTCGCGCTGATCGAGCTGGACCCGGCGCTGGCCAAGGCTTTGCAGGATATTCAGTTCATTGGGCGATATGCCCGCCTGCTTGGCCAGATCGTTTACAGATGTGGCGCAGATCGGCGTCATGGGGGCCGTAGCGGCGGCGTCCTTGGCTTGCGACGCCGCGTCTGCCGCCTTGAGCGCGGGATCAACGCCGTAGCTCTGCGTCGGGTCGTCGGCACGATCGACCTCGCCCTTGCCGCTTGCTTTCGGCGCCACCGTCTTGGCCGCCGGCTTTTCCGCCTTTTTGCCGTCGGCGGCAAAGGCGGAGGCCGCATGAAATACATCCGGCATCACTTCCAGGCTGGTGATCGCCTTGAGGGCAAGCACACCACCGGCGGCGACGGCGATAAGCGGCAGGAAACGGGGTAAGGCCATCTAAAAATACTATCTCTTGATATGGAACTGACGCGGACGGCCTTTCGGCGCTTCCACCGGTGCTGCCGCTTTGTCGCCTGCCACGTCCTTGGCGAAGTCCCCGGCCGCGTCCCCTGGCGAACAGGTCGTCTTCAACGGAAGCAACCTGTCGGGCAGGCAGGTTGAGCGTGCGGATCATTTCGTTGAGATTGGCGACCACCAGTTCGGACATCTGGACCTTGTCGATGATCTCGCTCTCGTCTTCCGGCTCGATATCGGGCAACAGGCTGCGGCCCGTACGATTGTTAGCCGTGCGGACATAGGGCGTCCGATCTGGCCGGACCTCATTCATGAAGGCCGAGCGATCACGCGGCCGCGCCACCGCTTCGGCCTCATGGTGCGCCGGGCGAATGACCTCGTTCGCGGCCGGGCGTGTCACGGTCTGGCTGCGGATCGCCTCATAACTGACCAGTCCCTTGTCCAGTTCGGCCTGAACCCGTTCGGCGCGCGTCACCTGCATGTCGAGCTTTTGCAGCACATCGCGCGCCGCCAGAATCCGGCCATGCAGCAGATCCTGCGATTCATCGGCATGGCCACGCAGTTCCTTCAGCGAGGCATGAGCCCGGATGGCCGCGTCATCGAGATCATGCACTGCCTTGGCGAAGCCTTCATGGGCGGCGCGCAGCGCTTTCAGGCGCTTGTCGAGACGCATACCGAACACCAGCGCCGCCACCAGCAGCGCCATCAGGATCACATCCATGATAATGTTCGTCAGGCTCATTGCGGCACCCTATTTCTTCACCTGCATCAGCCGGCGCTTGGCCGCCGAGGCGAGCGGTGAATCAACCCGCACAGCGATCGAGTGCCCCTTGCGGCCCATCCGTCCCGTGGTCAGCGGAATGGCACCGCACTTGATCTGCACCGGCGATTCCGCATTGGCGTTGAGGATGAGGGTTTCGCCCACCTCAAGGTTAAGCACTTTGGACAGCGGCATCTGCTGCTCATCGAGCACGGCGCGCACCTCCATCTGGGTGGTCCAGATTTCGGTGGCCAGGTGGCTTTCCCAGATATTGTCGCGGCCGAACTTTTCCCCCATGAACTGCTGGAGCAGCATCTTGCGGATCGGTTCCAGTGTAGCATAGGGCAGCAGCAGCTCGACGCGTCCGCCGCGGTCTTCCATATCGATGCGCAGCTTGACCAGGATCGCCGCATTGGCCGGACGGGCAATGGCGGCAAAGCGCGGATTGGTTTCCAGGCGGTCGAGATTGAAATTGACCGGCGTCAGCGGCTCGAAGGCGGCCTTGGCGTCATTGAGGATCACCTCAACCATCCGCTGCACCAGCACGCGCTCGATCGTGGTGTAGGGCCGGCCTTCGATCCGCAGCGCCGCCGTGCCGCGACGACCGCCTAAAAGCACATCGACGATCGAATAGATCAGGTTGGAATCGACCGTCAGCAGACCATAATTATCAAGCTCTTCGGCACGGAAGACGGCGAGGATGGCCGGCAGTGGGATCGAGTTCAGGTAGTCGCCAAACCGGATCGAGGAAATATTATCGAGCGACACTTCAACGTTATCGGAGGTGAAGTTCCGCAAACTCGTCGTCATCAGCCGCACCAGCCGGTCGAAGACGATTTCGAGCATCGGCAGGCGCTCGTAAGACACCATGGCCGAATTGATGATCGCCCGGATGCCGGAGCGTTCATTATAGTCGTCTTCCGACAGGTCGAAGCCGAGAAGGCTGTCGATTTCGTCCTGGTTGAGGATGCGTTCTGCGCCGGCGGGCACATTGAAGCGCTCTCCCATGCCGCCACCGCCGACCATGGCTTCCCATTCGGCCGCCAGGTCGCCGCCGGCGTCACCATCGCCGCCACCGCCGCCACCTGATCCCCCGGAGGCAGCTTCGGCTTCGGCGGCAAGTTCCGCCTCCCAAGCCGCCATCATGGCTTCCTGATCGACTTCTTCCGCCATTAGGTAATCAACATTTCTTCAATAAGAACGGCATTGATCTTGTGGGGCGCCAGAACCAGATTGATCCGGCGCAGGATTTCCAGGCGTAACTGGTAATTGCCCTGCGAACCGCTGAGGTCGTCCGGGCGCAGTTCACGCAGGAAACCCTGCATCACGTCATTGATACGCGGCATGTTCTCGGTCAGGGCCTCAACTGTCTCGTCATCCGGACATTCCAGGGTCAGCTTGAGCTTCAGATAACTGGCGCGGCCATCCGGCGACTGGATATTGGCCACCATGTTCGGCAGGGAAAGATAGGTCGTGCCGTTAGGGCCTTCCGAAGGCACAGGCTGTGTAGCCGGATCGAGCTTGGCATCTGCCCCGCCGCCGTGTTCGCCGCCTTCCTTCTTCTTGTCCTTCTTGGCGTCCTTTTTCTCGCCATGGCCGGCCTTTTCACCCTTGCCATGCTCACCCGCCTTCGCGGCATCCGCCGGCGGCTTGGGCGCCAGGAAAAGGAAATAGGCCGCGGCTCCGCCACCGCCCAGCAGCAGCACGGCCGCGGCGATAATGACGATCAGCAGGGGAAACTTCTTCTTGGGCGCGGCTTCGCCTTCACCACCTTCGGCGCCATCCACCGGGGGCGCTTCCGCATCCTTGGACTTCTTCTCTTTCTTGGCCAAACTGCCCACCCATCGATAATACGCGCCTTAAAGACGCGACAGAGCTGAAAGCCGAAGTCTAGGCCCAACTCTTAAACAAACCTTAAGCACCCGCCTTCAAGTGTTAAGATCACTATCGCCAAACATGGTTAACGATTGCTTGTTATCCGCGCCCCGCACGGCACTTTTTGCCGCCCCTCCATGTGTCGGGATTCGGCGCAAACCGTCAACTTCCTTTTAAAACAAGGCTTTGGCAAAATTAACCATCCGTGGCACGGCGCTTGCATCTTACAAAAACATGGTTAACGGCGCATCTGAGGATTGGCGACGTTTTCCGGTAAGACCCTGAATTTGAACCTTTAATCGGGAGCCGCTGACATGGATAATGCCAACTACGTCGCCTTGTCGCGCCAGATCACCCTGCAACGGGAGCTGGATATCAGCGCCAATAACCTCGCCAACATGAACACGACGGGCTACAAGTTCGAGGAATTGCTGGTCAATGCCGAGCCGGGCGCCCCGGCCGTCAACGCCCCCATCCGTACACCGGCCAATTTTGCCTATGACAACGGCGTCGGCCGTAACTTCACCCAGGGCACGATGAACCAGACCGGCGCGCCGCTCGATCTGGCCCTGAATGGCGAAGGCACCTTCTTCACGGTGGCCGGCAAGAACGGCCAGACCGCCTATACCCGCGATGGCGCCTTTACCCTCAATGGTGAAGGCACGCTTGTCACCGCCCAGGGCTATGTCGTCCAGGGCGATGGCGGCCCGATCACGCTGGACCCCAAGAAGGGCGAGCCCAGCATCTCGGCCGACGGCATCATCACCCAGAGCTACCAGGGCCAGGCCGAACGGGTTGGCAAGCTCAATGTGGTCCGCATCGCAAATATGAGCGACCTCTCCAAGCAGGGCGACGGCACCTACACCCTGACCAGCAACCAGACGCCGATCACCGCCACCGACGCCCAAGTCCGCCAGGGTTTCCTCGAATCGTCCAATGTCAATCCGATGACCGAGATTACCAACCTGGTGCGCATCAACCGCGCCTACACCACCCTCGCCAATATCGTCGACCAGAACAGCCAACTGAACCGCAGCGCCGTAGAGCGCCTGGGCAGAGTTGCATGATGACGATGACGGGCATCGCCATCACTTCATCTTTTGCGTTCAAACGCCACGCAGGCTTAGCCTCGCAACGGCTCGGGCGCGCAGTCGCGCTTGCCGGATCGCGTCACGATCCGGAAGTCACTATCAATTTGAATTTGGGAGCATAGTCATATGCGCGCCTTAAGAACCGCGACAACGGGCATGTCCGCCCAGCAGATGAATGTTGAAGTCATCTCCAACAACATCGCCAACATGAACACGATCGGCTTCAAGAAGCAGCGGGCCGAGTTCCAGGATCTGCTCTACCAAAACGTCGAGCGCATGGGCGCGCAGTCTTCCGATGCCGGCACAGTTGTCCCTACCGGTATTCAGGTCGGTTCCGGTGTAAAGACCGGCAGCGTTTATCGTATTATGGAAGATGGCAGCGCCACCCAGACGGGGAATGATTACGACGTCATGATCCAGGGCAAGGGCTATTTCCAGATCGAACTGCCTTCCGGCGAAACCGCCTATACGCGTGCCGGTAATTTCTCGCTCGATGACCAGGGCCGTCTTGTCACCACGGACGGCTATCTCG
Organism: Asticcacaulis sp.; assembly: GCA_024707255.1. NCBI lineage: Bacteria > Pseudomonadati > Pseudomonadota > Alphaproteobacteria > Caulobacterales > Caulobacteraceae > Asticcacaulis > Asticcacaulis sp. The sequence continues at coordinate 395,128 of JANQAC010000001.1, forward strand.
TTCAGCCCAGCATCACCATTCCTCAGGGAACAACAGGTGTCAGCATCTCCAAGGCCGGCGAGGTTTCCGTCACCACGGCCGGTGTAACGGCCCCTACCGTGGTCGGCCAACTGCAACTGGCGACCTTCGCCAATCCCGCCGGCCTCGATGCCCAGGGTGATAACCTCTTCCTCGAAAGCGGCGCTTCGGGCGCGCCCAATGTGTCAACTCCGGGCGACACCGGTTACGGCACCCTGTTGCAGGGCTATACGGAATCGTCGAACGTCGATGCGGTCTCGGAAATCACCGCCCTGATCGTGGCCCAGCGCGCCTACGAGATGAACTCCAAGGTCATCACCACGGCAGACGAAATGCTGCAAACCACCAGCCAACTGGCGAGGGCGTAAGTAAATGAAAGTTTTAGCCGCCCTTTCCGTGATTTTGTTGGCAGTTCCCGCCATCGCAAATGCCCAGACCTCGCCCAATCCACTGGTCCTGAAATCCAGCGTCACCGATGGCGACGGCCGCATCACGCTCGGCGACGTGTTCGACAATGCCGGCCAGGCGTCGGACGTTCTGCTGGGCTACCGCCAGGGCTCAACGGCCGTGCTCGACGCCGCCATCGTGCAGTCGATCGCCGCGCGCAACGGCGTTTACTGGGATAATGCCCGTGGCCTGCGCCGCATCATTGTGGCCGCCGGTCCGGAAACCGGCTCCGGAAATGCTCCGCAACTGGCCACCATCACCGGCCCGCAAAGCCCGGTGAACTGGGGTCAGCCCTCGGTCAGCGGCCCAATCGCTGTAAAACGTTCTGAAATGGTCGCCGTCACCTGGACGCAGAACGGCCTCAGCCTCACCCTCTCCGGTCCGGCGCAAAAGGATGGCGCGGTCGGCGATGTGATCCAGATACAGAACCCATCATCGAAAAAGATGATCGACGCCGTTGTGACCGGCCCCGGCCGCGCCGTTTCCGGCCAGGCCGCCGCCCAGATCCGCAACCAAACATTCCTCTCTTCGCGTTAGTTTTGAAGGTCTTCACATGTCCAGACTCCTTCTTGCCGCTCCTGCCCTGCTCACCGGTCTTGTCGTTCTCAGCGGCTGCGGCTCCGTCCGCGAAGCCGTCAACGGCCCGAACCTGACGCCGATGGCCTATCCCTCTGCCCTGGTGCCTTCCGAACAGGCCATCGCCTATCCGCCGGCCAACAATACGCCGGCCTCCAGCAATTCGCTGTGGCGCGTCGGCGCCCGCACCTTCTTCAATGACCAGCGCGCCCGCGCCGTGGGCGATATCGTCACCGTCCAGGTCGATATCAATGACAGTGCCCAGACCAGCAACGCAACCGACCGCTCGCGTACCAACGATTTCAATGCCGCCACGCCATCGATCTTCGGCCTTGAATCCTCGCTCGGCAAGATTCTCCCCGGTGCCTATAATCCCGCCAAGGCGCTCGGCAATTCAAGCGATTCCAGTTCGACCGGATCTGGCTCGGTCAAGCGGGCGGAAAAAATTTCCGTCACCGTCGCCGCCATCGTCACCGGCGTGCTGCCCAATGGCAATCTGATCATCCAGGGTACGCAGGAAGTCCGCACCAACCGCGAGGTGCGCGTCCTGACGGTTTCCGGCATTGCCCGCCCGGAAGATATTTCCTCCACTAACGCCATCAAGCACACCCAGCTTGCCGAGGCGCGCATCTCCTACGGCGGCCGCGGCGACATCACCAACATGCAGAAGCCGCCCGCCACCCAGGCCCTGATGGAAAAATATTCGCCATTTTAGTCGCTCAAGCGCCGCGAGGGCTCGCTGCATCGGCAGCGGCGGGCCTCGCCCTTGCCAATCCTCATGAAAGAGCATGAGGATTGGAATTCATCGCCTTGACCATATATTGAGACTTATAGGCTAGAAGTGGCGGTCAGGTTCCCTGATCGCCACAAGGTCTTATGCCCGCTTCGTCTTCCAGCCTGAAGGACGCCCGCCCCAAAATGCGGGCCGACGGCGCCGCCAGCCCGGCGCAATGGATTATGTATGCCGAAGTAGCGCTAACCGTCTTCTGCCTTCTGATGTTCTCCAATGCCCTGATCGGCCCGCTGTTCGCGCCGCAGACGCTTGACGCTGCAGCGGCCGAGAGCGATTCCGCCATCCTGCGCGTGATGTGGCTGCCGGTCTATGCGGTGACGCTGCTCCTGATCGGCCTGCGCGTAACCCGCCTGATGCACATCCTGCCCGCCCTGTTCATGACCGGCCTTCTGGTCGGCTTGTGCTTTGCTTCCAGCTACTGGTCGATCGCGCCGGACATCACCACCCGGCGCACCATCGCCGTGGCCGTCACCTCGCTGTTCGGGCTTTATCTGGCCGCGCGCTATACAGGCGAGGAACTGGTGCAGATCATTGCCCTGAGTTTTGCGATGCTCGCCTTGGGCAGCTATTTCGTCTGCCTCTTCGTACCGCATCTCGGCATCCATGACGACATCAATGCCGGCGCCTGGAAGGGCCTGTGGTACGAAAAGAACCAGATGGCCGCCATGATGGTGCTGGGCTTCATCGCGTCCTGCGCCTCCGCCTATATCGCGCCGGACCGCCGGAAACTGTGGATCGGGCTGGCCATAGCCATCTTTCTCCTGGTCGTTCTGTCTCGCTCCAAGACTTCGCTTCTGGCCTGTATGGCCAGCGCCGGTGCCTTCCCCGTGCTGACCGCCCTGCAGCGCGGCGGCGTGCGCAGCATCGTCTTTACCTGGCTGGCGGCGACGGCGGCCCTCATCGGCGGCGCTTTGTTTTATATCGCGCCGGATATGATCTTCAAGATGCTCGGCAAGGACCCGACCCTGACCGGCCGTACCGAAATCTGGGCATCGCTGATGCGCCTGTCCGACAAGCATCCTTGGCTGGGTTATGGCTACAAGGCGTTCTGGACGCCGACCTCGGTGCCGGCCTCGGTCGTGCGCGCCGAAACCCACTGGGACGTGCCTTCGGCGCATAATGGCTGGCTCGACCTGCTGATCCAGTTGGGCTGGGTCGGCGTGATCCTGTTCGGTGCGGTACTGGCGATCGGCGTCTTCTGCGCCCTGTTCCGCTTTGCGCGTGTTAAGGATGGCTTCTTTTCGGTGCTGATCCTGCTGCTGTTCAGCTTTCTCATTCTGTCGGAAAGCTTTATCCTGTCGCAGAATTCGCTGATCTGGGCCCTGTTCGTCTGCGCCCTGGCCCGGCTGACAGCCAACGAGATCGAAAACTAGCTATCCGTGCCGGCCGCTTCAGTTACCGAGCGGAAACCATCGGCCTTGAGACGCCCCACCAGATCGCGGCGAATGGCGTCAGCCAGGCCCGGCCCCTTGTAAACCAATGCCGAATAGAGCTGGACCAGCGAAGCCCCGGCCCTGATCTTGGCATAGGCTTGCGCACCATTCGAGACGCCGCCGGCGCCGATCAGGGTCAGTTTGCCGCCGGAGGCCGCCCGTGCGACCTTAAGCGCGCGCGTTGACAGATCGAACAGGGGCGCACCGGACAGGCCGCCCGCTTCCGCCGCCTGCGCGGAAACCAGCCCGTCACGTGACAGGGTGGTATTGGAAACGATCAGGCCATCGAGTTTGTGATCCAGCGTTGAGGTGACGGTATCGATAATTTCCGCCTCGGTCAGGTCCGGCGCGATCTTGAGGAAGATCGGGCAATTGCTGGCGGAAACCTTCACCAAGGCCGCACGGGTTTCCGCCATCTGGCCCAGCAGGTCGTCGAGATAAGACTTGCCCTGAAGTGCGCGCAGGCCAGGCGTATTGGGCGAGGAAATATTGATGGTGAAGTAACTACCTTGGCCCCACAGGCGTTTGAGCCCGGTGACATAGTCGGCCATCCGGTCGGTGGCGTCCTTGTTGGCGCCGATATTAAGCCCGATCACCGCCCCCTTCCGGTGCGCATTGATATGCTCCAGATGACGCAGGAAAACATCCAGCCCCTTGTTATTGAACCCCATGCGGTTGATCACCGCCTGGTCTTCACTCAGGCGGAACAGGCGCGGCTTCGGATTGCCATCCTGCGGCAGCGGCGTGACCGTGCCGCATTCGGCAAACCCGAAGCCGGCGCGCACCATGGCCAGGGGGACGTCGGCATTTTTATCGAACCCAGCCGCCAGGCCGATACAGTTGGGGAAATGTAAGGTTCCGCCCTCAAAAGGCACATCGACAGCCAGTTGCGGGGTATTGAGACTCGATACCGGTCCCAGACCGGCCTTGAGCAGCAGGATGGTCAGGCTGTGCGCGTCTTCGGGCGGCAAAATATGCAGGGCGCGCGTGGCAAGACCGTAAATCATTTGGCTAAATATAATCCATCATATATCGGCCGGCCGGCGGCATCGATCTCGAAGACCGCCGCCGTCGCCGTCGGGAAATTTCCACGCACCTTGTCGGTAATCTCCGGTCCTGCCGCGCCTTCAAACAGATACTCAGCCACCAGATACTGCACACCAGGATTATGCCCGACGACCAGGATACAATGCCCGTCCTCCTCGTGCGTCTCGATGGCCCGGCGCAGCGCCTCGGAGCCGGCATTATAGAAATCCTTCGAGACAAGAGCCGGAATATCGCCCATCACGGCCTTCACGGCTTCAAACGTGCCCAGCGTGCGCGCGGCGCTGGAAACCAGGGCAAAATCGGGCTTCAAACCATAGGCTTTCAGCGCTTCGGCGACGCTTTTGGCCTCCGCCCGGCCGCGATCCGCCAGCGTGCGGTCGAAATCCTCACCGGATTCGGCGTCTTTTTCCGCCTTGCCGTGGCGCATGATGATCAGTTGTTTCATGCTTTCCCTATGGCGCAGAATCTGACCGAGGGTCAAGCCAGCTCACGCGTCACCGGCGCTTGATCACGCGAGGTCGGCACCGGCTGCTGCGCCGGAGCCAGCACCCCCGCAGTTCCTGCAGGATCGACTTCTGCGGCCGCGCCGTATGGGCGATGAATGGCCGGCGCCCGGCCTCCATCAGGATCAGACCGCCGGTGATCGGCCAGACCCGCGGCAGGATATTTTCCAGCGCCCCCGACCAGCGCAGGAACGGACTGAAAGGCGGCGCATACAGGGCATAGGACCAGGCCAGCGGTTCCAGTTCGGCATCGCGCAGCGCGGATTCAAGCTGCATCCGGCTATAGGGCTGGCCATAGCCGAAGGGCGTTTTTTCGGCATGGGCCCAGAAGCCGCCACGCGCCGCCACGCCCAGGATCAAGCGGCCATTGGGCGCCAGCAGGCGCGAGGCTTCCAGCAGCAGCCCCTGCGGCACCGGTGATTCTTCGAGCGCATGGACCATCAGAATGCGGTCAAACAGGGCGGTCGGAAACGGCAGGGCCTCTTCCTCGACCAGAACCGAGCGGACGCGCATATCCGCCGGCCAGATTTCCGCGCCTTGCGAGGCTGGCATGGCCGAAAGCACGCGCCGGGCCTCGTTGAACCGGTCGAGATAGGGCGTGCAGTAACCGATGCCGAGCACATCCAGCCCCCGCACATCCGGCCAGGCTTCCCCCAGTTTGCGATCGATCAAACGCCTGGCCGCAGCGCCTTCCGGCGACTGGTAAAAGCGGTTGAGATCTTCGACCGGACGACGCAACGGGGTTCCTTTGGCTCTGGCAAGTCCTATATAGGTTAGAACATCCAGTTTATCAGGGCGACTCTAAGATGGGCCTAAAGGTCGATATCTTCCCGGCACTGCAGGACAATTACGGCTTTATCCTCCAGGATGAGGCGTCAGGTCAGGTCGCCATTATAGACGCGCCGGAACCGCGCGCCATCACGGAAAGGCTGTCCGCTCTGGGGCTGGAACGGCTCGACTATATCCTCAACACCCACTGGCACCCGGACCACGCCGGCGGCAATGCCCTGCTGAAAAAGCGTTATGGCGCTGAGATTTACGGGCCGCAGGAAGTGACGCGGATCGCGCCGCTGGATCATGTGCTGAAACCCGGCGATGTATTCCGGTTGGGTGAGGCCGTGCTGGAGGTGATCGATCTCAACGGCCATACGCTCGGACATATCGGCTACTATGATCGCGCCGGCGGTCAGGCATTTGTGGCCGATACCCTCTTTCCGCTGGGGTGCGGCCGCCTGTTCGAGGGCACGCAAGAGCAGATGTGGGGCGCGCTGCAACGCATTGCCGAGCTATCGGACGATACCATCCTCTACAGCGCCCACGAATACACGCTGTCCAATTTGAAATTCGCCGAGAGTTTGGGAAGATATCCGGCACTTGAGGCACGGGCCAGGCTTATCCGGGAAAAACGCGAGCGCGGCGAAGCAACCGTGCCATCGACCGTGGCCGAGGAAAAAGCGACCAATCCATTCCTGATCTATCCGTTACAGGAAAAGGATTTCGCATCCCAGGCCGCGAAATTCGGCGAATTGCGCCAGGCGAAGGATAACTTCTAACGGTGATATCAGCGTCTGGCTGTGCTGCCGACCGGAACAGATGTCACAACGACATTGAGGATGCGGCGCGAAGATGGCCGGCCGCTCCAGTCGCCGCGCGAGACATCAAGCTTGAGCACCAGCACGCCGTTTTGCACGGTGGCGCTGGGCGGACGGCCTTCGATGAACTGCACCCCGCGTAAGGGCGCCATGATCTGCTTGCCGCGCGGCTGCTGGGACGCCTGAACGAGGGCTTCGGCAGCCACGCCGGCCGCATCGGCATAGAGAAAATCAGCGCCCGGCGTCACATCAGGGGCATCGAAACCGATGGTGCGGCCGACCGCCAGACTGACGCGGCGGCTGGCATGGACCAGGGACTGGAACAGCAGGCTGGGCGACATGCGTCCCGGCGTAAAGGCATCAGCCTTGCCGGTGACGGCGGCGGGGTCGCCCATTGGCCGGTCATCGCTGAACAGGATCATGCCGCCCCAGCGGGTCGATTTCAGGACGGATTCGCCGACATCGTTCTTGTAGATGACATCGCCTTTCGGCCCTTGCGTCGGCGTCAGCAGCCAGACCTCGTCATCGCCATCGAAGCGCATCAGGCTGCGGCTGCCCGATTCATCGAGAATAAAGCCCTGCCCGTCTTCGGAAGTGAAATGCGCCACGGGCGGGCGGGCGGCAGAACGGTTGTCATCGGCCTTCTTGCCGAACATGGCTTCCTTGAGCGAGCGCGGCCCGTCGGCCAGCGCCGTCCCGGCTTCCGCCAGGCAGAACAGAAGCATCAATGCGGCCAGAAGCTGTGCCAGAGATCGGGCCAAAGGATGTGCCAGGGTCTTGTTCATTGGGCGCAGATTTACCGACCGACTTGGGCAGATTTAAGACGCCAAACCAATTTAGACCGCCCCAATGCAGGTGCAAAAAAGGCGCGGATACCACCATCCGCGCCTTTTGAATCTTGATCAGGAAGCACTTTGATCGAGAGATAAGCCGGCTCGATGTGGCGAAAATTGTTAGCTTTCGAGACCCGTAGCGCAGCGTACTTTTGGGTACGTGAGCAACGGAAGCTCAAAAGATGACGATTTGCAGGCCATCGAACCGAGCTTAGATCCGATCAAAGCATGTGTTGCCCGCCATTGACGGCGATCGTCGCCCCCGTAATGAAGCTGGCCATGTCCGATGCCAGGAAGGCGCAGATTTCGGCGACTTCTTCCGGCGTGCCGAGACGACCTACGGGGATACCGGCCACGATCTTGTCGAGAACGGCCGGCGCAATGGCCGAGACCATTTCCGTCGACGTATAGCCCGGCGCCACGCAGTTGACCGTAATGCCCTTGTTGGCCGATTCCATCGCCAGGGCCTTGGTGAAGCCGATCATGCCGGCCTTGGCAGCGGAATAGTTGGTCTGGCCGGCCTGGCCCTTCTGGCCGTTGATCGAGGAGATATTGATGATACGGCCGTAACCGCGCTCGCGCATACCTTCGATCACCTGGCGCGTCATATTGAAGACGCTGTCCATATTGGTGTGGATGACTTCCTGCCACTGCTCCAGCGACATCTTGTGGAAGAAGCCGTCACGCGTGATGCCGGCATTATTGACCAGCACATCGATCGGTCCCAGCGCGGCCTCGACTTCCTGCGCGCAACGCTTGCAGTCATAGAAGTTATCGACGCTGCCCTTGACGATGAAAACGCCCAGTTCCTCGGCGACGCGCTTGGCGTTTTCCTCATTGCCGGCATAACCGGCGGCAACCGTCAGGCCAGCATCCTTCAGACGCTTGACAATGGCCTTACCAATACCGCGCGTACCACCGGTCACCAGTGCAACTCTGCTCATAGATATTCTCCCTCGAAATTTCTCAGAAACTCTCACAACACCGCTAAGGCGATCCGGTGAGTCGAAAATTATTAGCTCGTGAGAAACGGAGCGGAGCGTACTCTAGTACGTGAGCACCGTCTCGCAGCGAGATGAAGATTTGCAGACCTCCGGAGCGCCTTAGCTGACGGCCTCGACGCAGAGGGCGACCCCCATACCGCCACCAATACACAGCGTGGCGACGCCCTTTTTTGCGCCGGAACGCTGCATTTCAAACAGCAGGGTGGTCAGGATGCGCGCGCCGGAGGCACCAATCGGGTGACCGATGGCAATGGCGCCGCCATTGACGTTCACCTTGCTGAGATCCCAGCCGAGTTCACGGTTGACCGAAATAGCCTGAGCGGCAAAGGCTTCATTGGCCTCAATCAGGTCGAGATCGCCAATCGACCAGTTGGCCTTCTTCAGCGCCTTCTGCACCGCCTGGATCGGGCCGGTGCCCATGATCGCAGGATCGACACCGGCAATGCCGGAGGAAACGATGCGGGCCAGCGGCTTGAGGCCGCGCTTGTCCGCTTCGGCGCGCGACATCAGCACCACGGCGGCCGCGCCATCGTTGAGGCCGGACGCATTGGCGGCGGTGACAGTGCCTTCCTTGGAAAAGGCCGGGCGCAGACCGGAAATGCCATCGATGGTCACGCCATGACGGATGAATTCGTCCTTGTCGAACACCATGTCGCCCTTGCGGCCCTTGATGGTATAGGGGGCGATTTCGGCATCGAACTTGCCGGCCTTCTGGGCAGCCTCGGCCTTGTTCTGCGAGGCGACCGCGAACTCATCCTGCTCCTGACGCGAAATGCCGAACTTTGTGGCGATGTTCTCGGCCGTGGTACCCATATGGTAGTTATTGAAAGCGTCCCACAGGCCGTCCTTGATCATGGTGTCGACCATAGAGAGGTCGCCCATCTTCTGGCCGGCGCGGATATAGGCCGCGTGGGTGGCCATGGACATGCTTTCCTGACCACCGGCCACGACAATGGCGCTGTCACCCAACGCTACCTGCTGGGCCCCAAGGGCAACCGCGCGCAGGCCGGAGCCGCAGATCTGGTTGATCGACCAGGCGGGGGAATCGTAAGGAATGCCGGCCTTCACCGATGCCTGGCGCGCCGGTCCCTGCCCTTGGGCCGCCTGGAGCACCTGACCGAGAATAACTTCGTTGACGTCAGACGCCTGCAAACCGGCCCGCTCGACGGCCGCCTTGATGGCGTGGGCGCCCAGATCATGCGCGGGTACGGTGCCTAAGCTGCCGAGGAAAGAACCGACCGGCGTGCGGGCGGCGGAGACGATAACCACTTCATTGACGGACATGTCGGACTTCCCTTGTAGACTGTATACACCAAAAAAGACTTGTGTAACCGCGACTTAAGGCACCTGAGGGGCGAAATCAAGTTACGCTGTTATCCTTGCGCCTGAACACTGGTTTCAGTTTATGACGGCATTCGTGCCCTATCGTGATGACCGCGTCACGCCCAAAATCCGGTGCGGCCGCCCCTGGCTATTCAACTTTTTGTGCGCAGCATCACCTGCAATAGGACTTGCGCGGAAATTGCGCAGGACACAATAATGAAAGCCTTGAAAAGAAAGGATTTGTGCCATTTTCACACCCCCTCTTTACGCAAAGGCAAAAAAGCGCTTATGTTGTAGGTGCGAAATAAACGCAGACCCGATCAATCGGGCGCACTAATCTCAAGGATAGAGTACAGGAGAAACTGCTCAGATGGCCGAAACAAAAACACGGGCAAAGCGCGGTGAGGGCGATCGCGTCATCATCAAGAAATACGCCAACCGGCGTTTGTACAATACGGCCACCAGTTCCTATGTCACGCTCGACAATCTCAGCGACATGGTGCGGGAAGGCGTCGATTTCGTGGTCTTTGATGCCAAGTCCGGTGATGACATTACCCGCGGCGTCCTGGCCCAGATCATTTTTGAAGAAGAGAGCCGCGGTCAGAACCTGCTGCCGATCCAGTTCCTGCGTCAACTCATTGGCTTCTACGGCGACAGTATGCAGAACCTGCTGCCCACCTATCTGGAAATGTCGCTCGATGGCTTCGCCAAGCAGCAGGAGCGCTTCCGCTCACAGTTTTCCCAAGCCTTCGGCGCAGCACCAGGCATCGGCTTCTTCGACGAGCAGGTATCGCAAAACCTGGCCATGTTCGATCGCGCCATGCGCATGTTCTCACCCTTCTCGTTTGCCAATACCGCTGCGGCCGGCACTGCCGCGCCGGCGCCCGAACCCACTGAGCCGACAGGCAAGCCGGAAACCGACCAGGTCCGCGAACTCCGCGAACAGATGGAAGCCATGAAGGCCCAGATCGACCGCCTGGCTCAAAAGGGATAAAAGAACCGGGCGGTTATCTGGACGGTGGCCGCCCGGCTTTCTATTGTTTTAACCCATGCGGGTTATATTGCCGCCATGAGCGGAAACCTGCCTCCCAATAACCTGCCCGTGCCCGCCGGCCCCGTCATCGACCAGGGGACGAAGGAGGCACCGCACCGCAGGCGGAAAACTTCGACGGAAGCCAATGACGCCACCTATGCCGCCCAGCTTCTGAGCGGCGGTGAAAAGCGCGGTCTGCGCGGCGGGTCGGAAACCCTGGATCGGGCAAAATCGACCTACCTCAAGTCGGAATATTCGGGTCCAAACGACCGCAGGCCGGCGCCCGGCCGCATGACAAAGACTGAAATTTAGAGCGTTTTCCGATCTGATTGGATCAGATCGGCGCTCTAGTTTTTTGCTTTTACGCACTTTTTAATCCGAAAAGTGCGTCACACTTTTCGGAAAGTGCTCTAACAGAAAATTCGCGGCACGCTTATTGCAGCCGATCTGGTTCCCTTACTGCGGAGCCTTGCGTGCTGTCTCTTGTCAAAGCCCATAAAACCCGTCCGGCCTGGACACGCTACGCCACCCGCGCCTTCGATATTTTCGCGGTAACGCTGATTTTCGCGGTGTTTGGGTAATTCAACCAGCCTGAAAAATGCAATTCAAATTCTCCACGGCTCAATGTTCACTTCAAACTGAGCCGTGGCAAGGGCGACCGCCCGTCGCGCAGGTTTGCGCGGGCCATGCGGCCTGAGCTGAAACAAAGCATTTATACCGCAAAGCGGTATCAATGTCCGAAGTCGATATCCTTGCGGGCCGAAACCGCCGTAACGATAAAGCCAGCCAGCACATCCATGAGCGTCATGAAGGTCAGCAGGAAGAAGGCCGAGGTGGCGAAGGGGCGGAACAGCAGGAACTCGACCAGGCAGACGATGAACAAAACCATCGACAGCGAATGATTGACGATGGCCACCTTGTCTGACTTGGTCGATTTCAGCAGTTCGAAGAACAGGCAGATCAGGGCGCCGAACAGGATGACATCACCCACATTGACCGACCAGTGCGTGCCGGCCGAAGGCATGGGCAGGTTGAACAATACCTGCGTGACGGCATTATAGGCCGCTTCATCACTGCCGCCGAGCGAAAACAGGGCCAGGATGTTGTAAACGATGAAGGGTATGACGAGTAGCGGAAACGCGGTAATCACACTGAACCCCCTTTGATGATTATCAGCAGGCTGCTGGTCGTACATGCCGATGGCCGCTTCCTTGGCGATAAGATCACGATCGATAGCCATGAAAAACCCGCTCCTGAGCTGTCGCCTATCGCTCGCTTTCGGTCACCTTGCCGGGCTGGCGTAAACGACTGTTTAACCACATTACACCGGGGAGGTCGGAAAGCGCTACAGCTAAACGTCCGATATTGGTATATTTGGAGTGACCTGTGGTACGCAGGCGATCATCCACCGGCTCGAATAAGATTTCAAAGCCCTCCCGCGTCACCAGGGAAGGCAGGTAGCGGTGCATCTGGTCGAAATAAGGCAGGCGTAGAAAAGCCTCGCGGCGTAAGGCTTTCAGACCGCAGCCGGTATCGTCGGCCTTGTCATTCAGCAGGGCCTTACGGATGCGATTGGCCCAGCGAGAGGCCACGCGCTTGGAGGATGTATCCTGGCGGTTACGGCGCTGGCCGGCCACCATGCCCACGGTTTCCGGTGCGTCACGCAGGATCTGCGACATGCGGGCGGCATCGGCAGCCGGGTTCTGACCATCGCCGTCGAGCGTCACTATCAACGGTGCCCTGGCGGCGAAGACACCGGTACGCATGGCACCGCTCTTACCGACATTGTTCTCATGTCGCAACACGCGCAGGGACGGGATATCAGCCTGTGCTGCAATAAGGCGCGCGTGAGTATCGTCCGAACTGCGGTCATCGACAAAGATGATCTCGAAACCATCGCCCCCGAAAGCTGTCGTGAAAGCCGTCTCTATCTCCCTGGCGACTTGTACGGCCGCCCCTTCTTCATTATAGACGGGCACCACGGCAGAGACGGTTAAGGGCATGATCTGACTGGCTCGCTATAGTGTGGGCAAGGGATTGAAACCCATTGGGTTTTATGCCTCATAGACCGTTTGCCATATTGCGTAAATAGGGACGGCGATGGCTTCGATATCGGCAACGACACAAACTGTGTTTCAGTTTATCCAGAGTCACTTCGCGCAACTGGTCTCAAAAGGCCGCCGGGGGCCGCTGATCGCCGCCCTGCTGGCCATCGCCGTCGCCCTGCCCTGCGCCGTGATGATGCCGCCGCTCGACCGTGACGAATCGCGTTTCATCCAGGCCTCGGCCCAGATGATCGAGACGCACGACTACATCAATATCAATGTCCAAGACGTGCCGCGCTATAAGAAGCCGGTGGGTATCCACTGGCTTCAGGTGGCGGCGGTCAAGCTGACCTCCAGTGTGGCCAAACGCGATGTGCTGGCGTTCCGCTGGCCGTCAATCCTTGGGGCGGCCCTGGCCGCCTTCGCCTGCGCCTGGGGAGCTTCCTATGCCTTCGGCACGCGCGTCGGCACCAAGGCCGGCATCATATTCGCCGTCACCTTCATGCTGTCGACCGAAGCCTTCATCGCCAAGACCGACGCCGTACAGTGCGGTTTCATAACCCTGATGATGGCGGCACTGGCGCAGATCTACCTGCGGACGCGAGATCTCGGCAAGGACGATCCGCGCCCGAAAATGCCCTGGGTCAAGCTGGTCTTCTGGCTGGGGCTGGCCGGCAGTATCATGATTAAGTTCATCATCGGCCCGATGATACTGGCTACCACCCTGCTCACCCTCTGGGCCCTGGACCGCCGCATCCGCTGGGCACGCAATCTCGGGTGGGGCTGGGGATTGATCCTGGTCGCCCTGATTTGTGGTCCATGGATCATGGCTATCACCGTCACTACTGATGGTCAGTTCTGGGTCGGCGCGGTCGGCAAGGACTTCGCCGACAAGCTGAAAGGCGGCTCAGAAGGCCATTTCATGTGGCCCGGCTATCACCTGGCGCTTTTACCGGTGACCATGTTCCCAGCAGCCTGGTTCCTGGGCGGCGCCCTGCAGACGGCGATTTCCCGCCGTCATGAAGCCGCCATCCGCTTCGCCATCGCCTGGTTCGTGCCGGCCTTCCTGATCTTCGAATTATCCCCAACCAAGCTGCCGCACTATACTCTGCCGACCTTCGCGGCCCTGGCCTGGCTGTGCGCCCTGTCGCTCGACGTGCCGCTGAAACTGTGGGCGCGGATCGTCAATGTGGTCCTGGGCATCATCGGTGGGCTGGTTTTGAGCGCTCTGGCAATCGCCGGATATGTACTTTATGGTAATAGTGCCGCTTTCGTCTTCATGATCGCGGTTATCCTGTCGGCTGGTGTTCTGGGCGGGCTGGGCGGCTGGCTGATGTGGATCAACCGCCAGCGTACCGGCTTCGCCTTCATCCTGGCCGCTGGCATACTGGCCCACCTCAGCTTTGTCAGCGAACTGGCCCAGTTAAAGCCCCTGTGGATATCAAAGCAACTGGAAGCCGCCCTGGTTTCCAATCACCTCGATCCGCGCCACGACCTGCGCACGCCCGGCCCGGTGGCCATCATCGGCTATTCCGAACCCAGCTTCGTCTTCGCCATGGGCACCAAGACCCAGTTACTCAATGATGACGTGAAAGGTGCCGTCCGGGCCCTGCGCGAAGGGCGGCCGCTGTTCGTGGAATCGCAATTTGAAAAAGCCTTCCAGAGCGAAGCGGCAGCGCAAGGTCTTTCCCCCCATGCTGTCACCCAGGTCAGGGGGCACAATTACAATGGTCGCGATCAAACCCTGACGCTTTACGATAATCCGCCCACACAGTGATTCCAAATGCCTGCATTTGGCAAGGATGACCGACCGTCGCGCCTGTTGGCGCGTTAGCCAGGCGGCGTTTGAGCAGAAAAAGCCTATTCGGCCGGCAGTTCGTCTTCCTCATCACGCAGGCGATCACGGAACATGGCGCGCGTGACGGATACACCGATAATCAGCGGTGCCAAAAGTCGCACATAGGCCATGCGCCAAAAACCCTTGCCCCTGGCGCGCTTATTAAAATAATAGATCAGGCCGTTGCCCTTGTTGCGCTCGACGAACACCGGCTCAACCCGCGAAGTATGACCTTCGTGAACCACCTCGGCGGTCGGATGAAAAAGTACAGCCCCCCCCATTTCCCGCGCGCGCCAGCACAGGTCAACATCTTCGACATGCAGGAAGAAGTTGCTGTCAAAGCCCTTCAGGCGGCTGAAATCCGACCGCGAAACAGCGAAACAGGCCCCCGAAATGGTCGGGACGGCTTCCGGAGCTGACGGCAGGGGCTGATCCTCCTGGTGGATTTCGTACTTTCGCCAAGCCGGCACATATTTGTGCAGTTGGAGAAGGGATACCAAAGTGGTGAAGGGCGTGACCTCCCCGCGCCGCGCACCACGCTGCTCTGTCAGGTCCGGATTAAGCAAACGGGCGCCAACAATACAGGGACCGTCTGGCGACAGCTTTTTCTGTGCACTGACCGCCGTGACAAGCTTGCGCGGGCAATCCGGTTGCAGCAAGGCGTCCGGATTGAGGAACACCAGCCACGGCTGGGTAGCCAGATGCGCCCCCAGATTGGCCGCTTTCGCGAAGCCAATATTGCCCTGTCCCTGAATCAGCAGAATATGATCATGCTCTTCCTTCAGGTCGCGCAGCCATTGCTCCACTTTTTCGGAACTGCCGTTATCGATCAGGATGAACTGCCTGACACACGGATCATTCAGCACCCGGCCGATACTGTCGAACAGCACACGGCCGGTATGGAAAACGATCATGATGACCGTGATTCCGTCCTTTTCATCGCAGGGCGCGATCTCGTTATGCTGCATGAAGTACTGCGCTTCGCTGGTGGCCAGCTTGCGTTCTTTCAGCATTTCGATGATGGACGGCGGCAGTGCGGTCATCAGGCTTCCTTTAGATCGGGCGGCGTGGCGTCTTCAGCCAGCTTCTTCACAGCATCAGTAATGCTGAGAATGGTCTGGCCTTCGGAACCGAGGAAGCGCAGGGCCACCTCGCCGGTTTCGGCTTCCTTACGGCCGACAACGGCGATCACCGGCACCTTGGCCAGAGAATGTTCACGAACCTTGTAGTTGATCTTCTCGTTACGCAGATCGGCCTCGACGCGCAGACCCGCCTTGCGCAGCGCCTCGACGACAGTCTCCGCATACGGGTTGGCGTCAGAGGTGATCGGCGCGACCACGACCTGGACCGGGGCCAGCCACAGGGGGAAACGGCCGGCATAGTTTTCGATCATGATGCCGATAAAGCGCTCGAACGAGCCCAGGATGGCGCGGTGAAGCATGACCGGGCGCTGGCGCGAGCCGTCTTCCGCCACATATTCGGCTTCCAAGCGCTCAGGCAGCACATAGTCGAGCTGGAGCGTGCCGCAGGTCCATTCACGACCGATGGCGTCCTTGACGATGAAGTCGAGCTTCGGCGCGTAGAAGGCCCCATCCCCCTCAGCAATCACCGGTTCCACGCCGGCGGCGCGGGCGGCCTCGGCCAGCATCCCCTCGGCCTTATCCCAGAATTCATCAGAGCCGGCGCGCGTTTCAGGCCGCGTGGCCAGGTTGATATAGGCGGTTTCCATGCCGAGATCGGCGTGAATCATCTTGGTCAGGCGGACGAACTTCTCCGTTTCCTCGACGATCTGGTCCTCGCGGCAGAAGATGTGGGCGTCATCCTGGGTAAAGCCACGCACGCGCATCAGGCCATGCAGCGAACCGGACGGCTCATAGCGGTGGCAGGCACCGAATTCGGCCATGCGCATCGGCAGTTCTTTATACGACCGCAGCCCCACCTTGAATATTTGGACATGGCCGGGGCAGTTCATCGGCTTGAGCGACAGGGTTTCGCCTTCGACCGTCTCGCAGACGAACATGTTCGGGCGGTACTTTTCCCAATGGCCCGACTTTTCCCAGAAGGTCCGGTCGAGCACCTGCGGCGTCTTGACCTCGACATAACCGGAGGCATCGAGACGGCGGCGCATATAGGCTTCCAGCGTGCGCCACAGCTGCCAGCCCTTGGGATGCCAGAAGACCATGCCGCGGCCTTCTTCCTGCATATGGAAGAGGTCCATGGCGCGACCAAGCTTGCGGTGATCGCGCTTCTCGGCTTCTTCGATGCGGTGGATATAGGCTTCGAGATCGGCTTCCGTAGCCCAGGCTGTACCGTAGATGCGCTGAAGCTGGGCGTTATTGTGGTCGCCCCGCCAGTAAGCGCCGGCCAGTTTGGTCAGCTTGAACGCTTTGCCTATGAATTTCGAGGACGGCAGGTGCGGCCCGCGACACAGATCCTTCCAGGCATCGCCGTGACGATAGACCGTGATGGTTTCGGTGCCCGGCAGGTCACGAATGATCTCGGCCTTGTAGGCTTCGCCGATACCTTCAAAATGCTTGATGGCGTCATCGCGGTCCCAGACCTCGCGCACGATCTTTTCGTCGCGGTCGACGATTTCCTTCATCTTGGCTTCGATTTTGGCGAAGTCGTCCGTCGAGAACGGCTCATCGCGGGCAAAATCGTAATAGAAGCCGTCCTCGATCGATGGCCCGATAGTGACCTGCGTGCCCGGAAACAGTTCCTGCACCGCCTCGGCCAGGATGTGGGCCGTGTCGTGACGGATCACTTCGAGCGCCTCGGGGGCGTCGCGCGTCAAGATTTCCAATGCCCCCCCTCTTCAAGCGGTCGATCCAAGTCCAGCAACACTCCGTCGAGTTTGATAAGGACTGCCTTCTTCGCCAGTGATTTTGACAGGCTTTCGGCAATGGCCCTGCCGGTGGTCCCCTTATCAAAGCTGCGAACGGCGCCATCGGGGAACGTCAAGTCTATCATCATCTTAGTCACTTTGTAGCTGGCGACCTGTAGCCCTTACGGCGGGCTTCATCGCGCAATAATTTAAATAAGGATTCGATGTTGCCTTTAAAAAGCCACACCAAATCCGGCGTCGTGTGCCATCAAAAACACACTGACCTTACTCTTGCCCTCACGCGCATTTAAGTCCGAAAAGTGGGTTACACTGTTCGGGATGCGCTCTAAGTTTCCCTTCCCGGAACCGGATCATAGCCTGTGCCTCCCCCCGGACGGCAGCGACAGATACGTTTTATACCCAGCCACGAACCTCTGACGGGTCCGTGTGTTATCAAGGCTTCGGCCATATATTCGGAACAGGTGGGCCGAAAGCGGCACGCCTGTCCGATATAGGGCGACAATGTGAGCTTGTAAGCCCGCAAGGCCGCGCGCACGGAACGTTTATAAAGAGCGGTCATGCGCAACCGAATGAAGAAAAAGCCTGACGGCGTCAACCCCCGCGACAAGCCCCCTCGTCTCACATATTGAAAAGACATTCGCCCCGGTTGGCAAGCCATAAGCAAGCCCATATCAGTTTTAGTTTATTTCAGTGATGAAATAGCCGCACTGGTTGCCTCGAAGGCCAAAAGCGTCGAGGCGTGGCGCGCGGGGAAATCCTTTACAGATTCAAGAATTTGCAAATCGGAGAAGCGTGCCGGGAAAATTCCCGGCTCACCCTTGAGTAGATTCCGCAACGCATCACAGGCAGCCAGCACCTCATCACCCGTGGCGCCGATGACATGCTGGCTCAAGATCGCCGCGCTGGCCTGGCCCAGCGCACAGGCCTGAACCTGCTGGGCAAAATCCGTCACCACATCGCCCTCCATGTTCAGTTCCACATGGATGGTGCTGCCGCACAGCTTCGCCACCTTGTCGGCCACGGCTTGAGGTTGGTCCAGATGACCGACATGCTGGAGCTGGGTCGTGCGGCGCAGAATTTCGCGGGAATAAAGGTCGTCGATCATTGTGTGTAGATGGCGGAGGATACAGGGAAACGCAAGTGACCGGGGTATCCTAAATGATTCCCTCCAAGATGGATAAAAGACTGCGGCCCATACCCCCTCCGGCGCTGCGCGCCACCTCCCCCTCCAAGAAGGGGAGAGTAGCAAGGCTTATTTCTTCTTGCCCCAGAAATGGGTGTTGAGCCATTTCGGCCTTGGCTTGTGCAGCGGGTCTTCCTTCGGCACCGGCGGCACAATGACCGAAGAGGCGTGCGGATTAGAGGCAGATCTGGCCTCGGCCCGCGCCTTCAGGGCCTCGCCGAAAGCGGCAAAGCCCGTGCGGATATGCTCGCGGTAGGCTTTTCCTTCACGTTCCGACAGGAAGCCAGTGAACAGCGCGCCGATTGAGAAACTGCTGCCATATTCCGACAGGGCATCGAACTCGAAATAACGGATCAGGCTGCCGGCATAGAAGGGCTTCGGCACGGTGATATGGATATGCGACAGGGGCGTCCAGTCGGCGATGATGCCATCGGTTTCCCAGGTGCCGAGACCCTCGAAATATTCTTCCAGATGCACCGCAGCGCCGAAATGCACTTCGCCTTCGGCCTTTTTGTGGATGGGGCTCCATTCCGGCCAGGCATTGATATCGGCGATGACCTCATAAACATCGTCAATGGGCGCGGCGATGCCTACGCGTTTTTCGATTTTGAGCGCCATTATGCCTTGCCTTTCAGTTTCCAGGTCGCGCCCTGCGGCCCGTCCATAACCTCGACATTGAGCGCATTGAGCGCATCACGGATGCGGTCCGATTCCGGCCAATTCTTGGCGGCACGGGCGGCGGCACGCTCGACCAGCAGAGTCTCTACCTGAGCGGTCAGGTCATCGGAAGCCCCCTGCTTGAACCAGACTTCGGGGTCTTCTTGGAGAATGCCGAGGATGTTGGTCAACAACAAGAAATCATGTTTTACGAGTGATGCCGCGGTTGGAGCAACCTCGGCAGCATCAGGAGCTCGCGGAACATCTGGGTCCGCGAAGTGCTCAAGATTGCGTGCCAGACTGGTCGCACTCTCATAAAGCTTAGCCCGTGCGGCCGGTGTATTCAGGTCGTCCATCAGAACGTCCAGAATTTGATCACCGCGCCTGTCCCATGGCACAACATCTTTTGTTCTAAGCTTTACGCCATAAAGATAGTCGAGTTCTTTCTTGCTCTGCTCCAGCAGTTCCGGCGTCCAGTTGAGTGGCGACCGGTAATGTCCGCTCAGCAAGGCCCAGCGGATAACTTCCCCCGGATAGTCCTTGATCAGGTCGTGAACCAGCACGACATTACCCAGTGACTTCGACATCTTCTCACCGGAGAAGTCGAGAAAACCATTGTGCATCCAGTATTTGGCATAAGCTGCCGGATCAGAATGGCCGTGCGCGGCGCAGGATTGCGCTATCTCATTGGTATGGTGCGGGAAGATCAGATCCTGGCCACCGCCGTGAATATCGATCGGCAACTGCAAAACCGCCTCGCTCATGGCAGAGCATTCGATATGCCAGCCCGGACGGCCCGGCAGACCCTTTGGCCCCGGCCACACCGGCTCCCCCGGCTTGGACGGTTTCCACAGCACGAAATCGGCCGCGGCATCCTTGTTTTCCGCTACTTCCACTCGCGCGCCGGCGATCATATCGTCAAGCGAGCGCTTGGCCAGCTTGCCATAGCGGCCTGATCCGCCGTCATAATCCGTCACGCGGAACAGGACTTCGCCGTCGTCGGTGACATAGGCCGCGCCCCGCGCAATCAGGTCTTCGATCATCGCCACCATATCGGGCATGTGCTCCGTGGCGCGCGGCTGATAGGTCGGCGGCAGGGCATTCAGCGCCGCCATATCGGCATTATAGATATCGGCGAACCTATTGGTGATGACGGAGATATCGACGCCTTCGTCGATCGCCTTCTTGTTGATCTTGTCGTCCACGTCGGTGATGTTCCGCGCATAAACGACCTTGTCCTCGCCATAGAGATGGCGCAGCAGCCGGAACAGCACGTCGAACACCACGACCGGCCGCGCATTGCCGATATGAGCGTAATTATATACGGTCGGGCCACAAACATACATGGTCACGCGATCGGGATTTGTCGGTTCAAACGGGACTTTCTGGCCGCTCAGCGTATCGTGTATGTACAGTGTCATAGGCGCTTTTTGGAGGTTTTCGGTTGTAATCAAAGGGCTCCCTCCCATATAGACACCGGCGAACCTTTGCACCACGGAAAATCTCGGCCGGAATGATCCAATTTCGGTCTATGTGTAGTATAAGGGACTGTCTGCTGCGTGTTTCGGCTGCTGCCATCGTCTGGTGAAAGCGTCAAGCATAAGGCCAAATGAGGGATGTCACGCGTCATTCCGGAACCGTCGTTCCGGCGCCACTCGGCCCTCGGGGAACTGTATTTATAATGGATAGCCTTGATCCTGTGTCGAACCTGACCGCCTCTGAAAACAGCCTGCTCAACACCTCCAAGCCCAAGAGCGTCGTCACCTTCACCAACCGCCCGTCGCGCGAGGAAGCGATGAAGGCCGTTAAGACCCTGCTCGCCTGGGCCGGTGACGACCCCGAACGCGAGGGCCTGATCGATACGCCCAAGCGCGTGGTCGATGCCTATGAGGAATGGTTCCAGGGCTATCAGGCCGACCCCAAAAAGGAACTGTCGCGCACCTTCGAGGACGTGCAGGGCTATGATGATATGGTCATGCTGCGCGAGATCGATGTCGAATCGCACTGCGAACACCATATGGCGCCCTTCCTCGGCAAGGCTTGGGTCGCCTATATGCCGACTTCCAAGGTGGTCGGCATCTCCAAGATCGCCCGCGTGGTCGAAATCTTCGCCAAGCGCCTGCAAACCCAGGAAACCATGACCAAGCAGGTGGCCGATGCCATCGAGGAATCGCTGGCCCCGCTCGGCGTGGCCGTGATGATCGACGCGGAGCATCAGTGCATGAGCACCCGTGGCGTTCACCACAAGAACGTCACCACGGTCACCACCCGCTTCACCGGCGTCTTCAAGACTGATATCGCCCTGCAGGAACGTTTTATGCGCCTGACGCATAAGTAAGACTCCCCCTCATTATCAAAAAGCGGCCCCGCTCCGGCAGGGCCGCTTTTTTATTGCCTGAACTTCAGTCTGCATATTTTTCACATACCTTGCTTTACAAAGTATAATGTAAGGCATAAATTATGGTCACGCAATGTGAAAAGGAGAGGCAATCATGGCTATCAAAATCGGAGCCAGCGGCGGCAGCCGCTACACCATCGCGCAGAATGCCGACATCAATGTCACGCCGTTCGTGGATGTCATGCTGGTGCTGCTGATCATCTTCATGGTGTCGATACCGGCCGCCACCGTCTCGATCAAGCTAGACCTGCCGCCGGCCCAACCGCAGGCAGGCCCCAAGCGCCCCGATCCGGTGTTTATATCGGTCATGGGACCGGACGATATCTATATCGGCGCGCAAAAAACCAGCATGACGAACCTGATCAGCGACGTGGCGGCCGCCCTGCGCACTTCAGACCCGGACACGCCTTTGAGCGAGCAACGCGTGCTAGTGCGCGGCGACAAGGACATCGCCTATGCCGACTTCGTACAGGTGATCAACCAGTTGCAGCAGAACGGTTATCTCAAGATTGGCCTGATCAACGAAGACATCGAATAGCGCCTCCCATGATTTGGGATAACATCGGCTGCTTCCTGATTTCCGGTGTTTTGGCTTCTACAGAGGCGCCGGACATGAAATATTCTTAATGATGGGCCGGTTTGAGTGCCTTTCAGGCTTTACTTTTATCCGGGAGTTGTCCTAAATCGCTTCCGACCGGCAAAAGGCGGCGCACTCGATGCGCGGTCGCTGAGCCGATGGCATAATGTTCTTCCCCTGCGGGCTGTTCGCCTGCGGTGGCATAAAGGGAGTTAGACTATGGGCGCAAAGCTCGGCGGCGGCGGCGGTAGCCGGTATACCATCGCACAGAATTCGGACATCAACGTCACGCCTTTCGTCGACGTCATGCTCGTTCTGCTCATCATCTTCATGGTGTCCATCCCGGCCGCCACAGTGTCGATCAAGCTCGACCTGCCGCCCGCGAAGGCGCCCCCCACGAACGAAAAGCGCCCTGACCCGGTGTTTATCTCGATCATGGGCCCCGATGACATCTATATCGGGCCACAAAAGACCAGCATGGACCGCCTGATCGGCGATGTGGCCGCTGCCCTGCGCGTCACCGACCCGAACACCCCGCTCAGCGAACAGCGCGTCTTGGTCCGCGGCGACAAGGACATCACCTATGCCGACTTCGTCAAGGTGATCAACGAACTGCAACAAAACGGCTATCTCAAGATCGGCCTGATCAACGAAGACATCGAATAGTCTTCGGATTGTTTGCTACAGTTATAAGAAACACCGGAGACCACTGGTTTCCGGTGTTTTTGTTTTATACCTCCCCAGTTTACTGGGAAGGGGGACCGTCCGGCGCAGCCTTTAGGCGAAGGCGGATGGTGGTGGGGTTTCTTACTTTTTGACGGCCACAAGTATCCATGACCAACACCTCTGACGACATTGATGACGATGATAGCGCCCCTGAAGACGAGGCCGGTGACAGCCAGATCCTGACAGCGGATATTGAACCCGGCGAGATCGGGCGAGCGGCTGGATCGCGTCCTGGCCGGCCATTTCAACGATCTCTCCCGCGCCCGCCTGCAGGCCCTGATCGCCGAAGGCCGCCTGAGCATCGACGGCAAGGTGATCGCCGACGGCAAGCACAAGGCGCGCGCCGGCACCTATACGCTCTCCATCCCCGCACCCGTCGCCGCCAAACCTGAGCCGCAGAACATTCCGCTCGATATTCTGTTCGAGGACGAACACCTGATCGTGGTCAACAAGCCCGTCGGCATGGCGGCGCACCCGGCCCCCGGCACACGCGACGGCACCCTGGTCAATGCGCTGCTTTTCCATTGCGGAGACACCTTATCAGGAATCGGCGGCGTGCTCCGCCCCGGCATTGTCCACCGGCTCGACAAGGATACGTCCGGCATTCTGGTCGCCGCTAAATCAGACGTGGCCCACCGCGCCTTGAGCGAGTTGTTCTCCCGCCACGATATTGACCGGGAATACAAGGCGATTGTACGCGGCGCCCCGCGCTATATGTCCGGCACGGTAACCACGCGGATCGGCCGTTCGCACCATGACCGCAAGAAAATGGCTGTGCTGCGCGCCGGCGGCCGTGAGGCCATAACGCATTACCAGTTGGAAGAGGTCTATGGAGACACCAAGCCTTTAGCCGCGCTTCTGACCTGCCGGTTGGAAACCGGCCGTACCCACCAGATCAGGGTTCACATGGCGCATCTCGGCTGCCCCTGCCTCGGCGATCCGGTCTATGGTTCCGGTGCGCCGGCAAAGGAGGTTCAGGCCATTCTGAAGGAACTGGATTTCAACCGTCAGGCCCTTCACGCCGGATTGCTCGGTTTCGTCCACCCGATCACCGGCCAGAAACTGAAGTTCAAAGCCCCCCTGCCCGACGACATGCAGGAACTCGCCGATGCGCTGGCGGATATGTTTACCTGATTTCCGGATGCCGTGCATCCGGCAAGGGCAACTGCCCGCCCGAGCTGTTGCGAGGAGCCAAGGGGGACGCCTAGTCCGGCGCTTGAGCGGCAAAAAAGCAGCAGAAAGCCGCCATGCGGCTCTGCTGCACCGCACTCACCTAAGTGTGATCATGTAACAGCGGCCGGTGTGATACCTTTCTGCAACAAATTCGCAGCTTGATGCCATTTTTTTGCGATTTCGCAGTTTATGGGTCTTTTTTTCGCCGAAAGGCTTCCTAAATCTAGGCGCAGTTGTCGGGCAGGATATCCCCTTCGTCTGTGCTCCCCTCACTGATAAGGCGCGGGTCTCATGTCCGACACACCTTCTTTCTCTGACCGTTCGTCAGAATCCCGACCAGAAACAGAAAATTCTACAGAAAGCGACGCGCCGATGAGTTCTCTTGCCCTGACCTCCTCCTCTTCGAACCTCGCAACCCGCGACGGTGCCAGCCTGCCGGCCCTGACGCCGGACGGCGGCCTCAATCGCTATCTGTCGGAAATTCGCAAGTTCCCCATGCTGGCCAAGGATGAAGAGTTCATGCTGGCCAAGCGCTGGACCGAGCATCAGGATCCCAAGGCCGCTCACAAGCTGGTTACCTCGCACCTGCGCCTCGTCGCCAAGATCGCCATGGGTTATCGCGGCTATGGCCTGCCTGTGGGTGAAGTGATTTCGGAAGGCAATGTCGGCCTGATGCAGGCGGTCAAGAAATTCGACCCCGATCGTGGCTTCCGCCCGGCCACCTACGCCATGTGGTGGATCAAGGCGTCGATCCAGGAATATGTCCTGCGCTCGTGGTCGCTGGTCAAGATGGGCACCACCGCCGCGCAGAAGAAGCTGTTCTTCAATCTGCGCAAGGTGAAGTCGGAAATTTCCGCCCTGGAAGACGGTGACCTGCGCCACGAACATGTCGAACAGATCGCCACCAAGCTCGGCGTTTCCGAGGCTGATGTCGTCAGCATGAACCGCCGCATGTCCTCGGCCGATTCGTCGTTGAACGCGCCCCTGCGCGCCGCCGAAGGCGAGTCGGAATGGCAGGACTGGCTGGTCGATGACACTCAGCAGTCGCAGGAAACCGTCCTGGCCGACAATGAAGAGTACGGCCAGCGCATGGACCTGCTTCAGGCCGCCATGGGCGAACTGAATGATCGTGAAAAGGAAATCCTGACCGAACGCCGGCTCAAGGATTCGCCCACGACCCTGGAAGACCTGGCGGAGCGCTTTGGTGTTTCACGCGAACGCGTCCGCCAGATCGAGGTACGGGCGTTTGAAAAACTGCAAAAGGCCATGATCGCCGCCTCTCAGGCAGCGACACCGGTTCCGGCCTGACGACTGAAACTCCAGGCTGTATACAGCCTGGCAAGGGCAAGCGCCCGCCGCGCATGTTTGCGCGAAAGCCCCTGCGGCGATTGAGCTTAAAGCAAGATAATGCCCGCGGTCATTTATGACCGCGGGCATTATGCCGCGTTTTCTTTTTTGGCGTCGTCTATGCGGAAGAGCTTGGCCAGGGCCGCTACCGGCGCCTTGAGCATCTCACCCGTCATTTCATTGGACTTGTAGGCGGTGAAGATTTCCGTCACGGCGGCTTTAAACTTCGGGTCCGTGATTGCCTTGCAGGCCGGCACCAGGACTTCAAGCTGGGCCGTAATGGCCCGCCTCGCCTGTTTGCGGTCATTATCAAACTGATCGGCGGCGGCGCGCAGAATACGCACGCTCTGCTCAAGCCGCTTCATGCCGTCCGACATGTTTTCCGGCGGCCGTGTCGTCGCCCCGCCCAAGCCGGAATTGAAGCGCCGGCGATCAGGGCCGACATACATGACCGCCTCGATCCACGGCCGCGACTTGGTGACAACGTGATTAAGGCGTTGCAGCAGATCACCCGAAGCAAACGGCTTCTTCATGATCTCATCACTGCCGCAGTCGCGTGCCTGCTTCAGGGTTTCCGGCAGGTCGTTCGGCGCCATCATGATCACCGGAATCTTGCGGCACTTCATATCCGAACGGCGAAGCCCCGTCACGAAGGACGCGCCTTCGATATTCGGCCCCTTGAGATCGCAGAAAATGATTTGCGGATCGAAATCCTGGCAGATCATCGTGGCGCGGCGGTCATCCGTTTCGACCTGGACCTTTTCGGCACCCAGGACACGCAGCATATCCATCAGGATGCGCGCATAGGCAGGATTGCCTTCAAGCACCATTACCCGCTTCAGATGCGGTTTCAGTTTGGCTTCCAGTTTGGGATCGAGCGAAAACACGAGGACACTCTGCTGATATTGTGCCGCGATCCTATGCCCGATTAGTAAAAATAGATTTTATGACGCACTGCAATTTCACAACATTTAAAAAAGCAACGCGTATCGGGCTTAGTCCTGAAACGGGTCACGCATCAGAATGGTGTCTTCTCGCTCAGGGCTGGTCGACAGCAAGGCCACCGGCGCGCCGATCAGTTCCTCGATACGGCGGACATATTTCACCGCATTGCCCGGCAGGTCTTTCCATGAACGCGCGCCTTGCGTGCTTTCGCTCCAGCCTTCGATCTCTTCGTAGACCGGCTCGATGCCTTGCTGGTCCTTGAAGCCGGCCGGCAGATAATCGAGCACCTGGTCACCGACCTTGTAGCCGACGCAAACCTTGATGGTTTCGATGCCGTCAAGAATATCGAGCTTGGTCAGGGCGATGCCGTCAATGCCATTGATGGCAATCGACTGGCGGGCCAGCACCGCATCCAGCCAGCCGACGCGACGGGCGCGACCGGTGACCGTACCGAATTCATGACCGCGCGTGGCGATGCCCTGGCCGATTTCGTCAAATAGTTCGGTCGGGAACGGGCCGGAACCGACGCGGGTGGTATAGGCTTTCAGGATGCCCAGCACATAGCCCACGCTCTTCGGCCCCATGCCGGAACCGGCAGCGGCCTGACCGGCCACCGTGTTGGACGAGGTGACGAAGGGATAGGTGCCGTGGTCGATATCGAGCAAGGCGCCCTGCGCCCCTTCAAACAGGATGCGCTTGCCTTCCGTCTTGGCCTTATCGAGCACATACCAGGCCGGCTTGACGTGCGACAGCAGGCGCGGCGCGATGGCTTTCAGCTTTTCGGTCAGGGCGGCAACATCGACCGGCGCGAGTCCCAGACCGGCGCGCAGCGGATTGTGATGCGCCAGCAGGCGGTCAATCTTGGCGTCCAGGGCGTCGAAATCGGCCAGGTCGGCGACGCGGATAGCCCGGCGCCCCACCTTGTCCTCATAGGCCGGGCCGATGCCGCGGCCCGTGGTGCCGATCTTGCCGGTGCCGGCGGCGGCTTCGCGCGCCAGGTCGAGTTCGGAATGGATCGGCAGGATGAGGCAGGCATTGTCGGCAATCACCAGCAGGTCAGGCGTGATGCTCAAGCCTTGCGCTTCAACACGGGCGATTTCATCGAACAGCGCCCACGGATCGATGACCACGCCATTACCGACGATCGAGAGTTTGCCCTGGACCACGCCGGAGGGCAGCAGGGAGAGCTTGTAAACCTTGCCATCAACCACGAGCGTATGGCCCGCATTATGCCCGCCCTGGAAACGAACGACAACGTCGGCGCGATTTGAGAGCCAGTCGACAAGCTTGCCCTTGCCCTCGTCGCCCCACTGAGCGCCAATTACGGTTACGTTTGCCAAGATGATTGCTCCGGTCACAGAATATTGCAGCGCAGGCACAGATCATTTTTTCGGGCCATGCGCGTGTTAGCCGGTGGCACCCTATAGAGGATGAATCAGGGCTTGTAACCCTCTAATTTTGCATGGTCACTGATGTCAGATTTAGGAGGGGAAAAAGATCACGGACAGGCACGGAAAAAAGACGGAAAGACACGGAAGTCTGAATATCGTGGTCTTCGTCTGCCCAATCATACACGGTATGAAGCGCTTTCGCGCGATAGGCATTACATACACCTTCCGTGTCTTTCTGTCTTTTTTCCGTGCCTGTCCGTGATCCTCTTGATCATGCCACTTCCAGCGCCGCAAGCGCCTCAGCATAAGCCCATTCCAGCCACGGCAGCAGGGAATCGATGTCGTCCGCTTCGACCGTGCAGCCGCACCAGATACGCAGGCCCGGCGGGGCGGCGCGATAGCCGTTGATATCAAAGGCCACCCCCTCGATCTCCAGCAGTGACGCCATCTTGGCCGCCAGCTTGGCCTGGACATCGGCCGGCTGTGATTGCACCGCCGGATCGACAAACTTCAGGCACACCGAAGTGGTCGAACGCGTTTCCGGCACTTCGGCAACAAAATCGATCCACGAAGTGGCCCCAACCCATTCGCGCAAGACATTGAAATTGTGATTGCAGCGATTGATTAGCCCTTCCAGCCCGCCTTCCAGCGAGGCCCAGCGCAGGGCATCGAGATAGTCCTCGATCACCAGGAAGGAATAGGTGTTGATGGCATCGCCGCCAATAATCTTCATGTCAGCGGCACCCTTGGCCTTCAGGCGCAGCACCTTGGGGATCGGGCGGCCCGACTCCCAGGTGTTCAGGCGGTCAAGCGCCTTGGGCGACAGCACCAGCACACCGAAGCCCGCCTCGCCGCCCAGCGCCTTCTGGAAGGAGAAGGTGGCGACATCCAGTTTTTCCCACGGCAGTTCCATGCAGAAGGCCGCTGATGTGGCATCGCACAGCACGAGTCCTTCATGGCCATTGAGGAAATCCGAATTGGGCACGCGCACGCCCGACGTAGTGCCGTTCCAGGGGAACACCAGATCAGCCTGCGGATCAATCTTCGACAGGTCGGGCAACTGGCCATAGGGCGAGCTTAGTACCTCGCAATCAAGCTTCAGATGGCTCACCGCGTCATCGGCCCACAACTGGCCGAAACTTTCAAAGGCGAGCAGCTGCACCTTGCGTTGGCCCAGCAGGTTCCACATGGCAGCTTCGAAGGCGCCGGTATCCGAAGCCGGCATAACCAGCACCTGATAATCCGCCGGAATTTGCAGGATCGAGCGCGTCAGGTCGATCGCTTGGTTGAGCCGTCCCACCGTCACCTTCGAGCGGTTCGAGCGGCCCACCGGCGCGCCCGCAAGCGCCTGAACGCTCCAGCCGGGGCGCTTGCTTGTCGGGCCCGACGAAAACCACGGACGCTCAGGGGCGCGGGCGGGTTTATTGGCGGAAAAAGTCGACATGCGGACCCCACTATACGGTACATTTTCCCTCGCTCTTTGCGCTTTCGGGCCTGTCAGGGCAAGCCTTTTTTCAGTCGGGGTGGCTATCCTCCCTTAACAATCCGCGTGATCGAACAAAATCGTATTTTTCTGGCTCGTGCATTAGGCTCTTTGTAGAGCCTGAAATTTATCCTCCTGATTTCGTGGATAATTTTCTTTCGCCATGAACCGAATATGAACCGCGCCGTTCAGGTCAGGCTCAGGGGTCGCGTGTTTATATGGGTTCATCGCTGATGGAACAGCGAAAACAGTTAAGGAGAAAGACGATGAAAAAGACCCTGATTACCCTGGCCGCCGTTGCAGCCGTCCTGACCACCCTGTCCGCCCCCGCCATTGCCAGCGCCCGCCCGGCGCATGTCGTGGTCGTCACCGACCATCGCGGCCCCGACTGGAACCACCGCGACGACCGCGCCTCGGCACAACTCAACAGCCGCATTGCCCGACTGGATGCCCGCATCGACCAACGCCGCCGTACCGGTCAGATCAGCTACCGCGAAGGCCGCCGCCTCAATAACGAACTGAACCTCATTTCCTCGCAAAAGCGCAGCTTTGAGCGTTCGGGCCGCGGCCTGAGCCTCAATGAGATCAGTACACTGGATAATCGCCTCGACCGTCTGCAAGGTCAGATCCGTTACGAGAAGCATGATTTCGACAATCGTCGCGGCTAAACAGCCAACCACGTCTCTTATCCCTCAGGGCGCAGACCTATGGTTCTGCGCCCTTTGGCTGTCCGACTTAAGCTATTGTGAAAATTAATTATTTTTCATCCCAGCCGTTAAATTCCCCGGCTGTCTGAATATATTAAACCCGACATATTGCCGCCTTCGCCAGCCCTTACAAATCCACGATCAAAGTGCCGGCACCGCCAATTCCGGCCAAAACCGGCCCCCTACATGAATACCGCCTGAAACGCCGCGTTCAGGCGAGCCTCAGTTTCACGGACGTAGATTGAGGTCATCGCTGAAGAGCAGCGAGAGACTCAAAAAGGAACATGACAATGAAAACCACATTCACATCCGCTAAAGCCCTAATCGCCATGATCGTCATGAGCGCCGGCCTGGCCACGACAAGCCTGCCGGCCCAGGCGTCGCCGCAAGGCCATGCCCCGGCAGCGGCTGCCCACGCCCAATACGGTATCGACGCCGGCCGTAAGATCGAAGCCCGCATTCAGGAACTGAAGGGCCGCCTCGCCGATGGCAGGCGTTCCGTCCGCATCAGCCGCTCCGAAGGCAGTCGTCTGGCGACTTCGCTGAATAGTATTGTTTCGCTGAAACGCCAATATGAACGGTCAGGTCGCGGCCTCAGCCAGCCGGAGATCAATACCCTGAACACAAAGCTCGACACCCTGTCCGGCAAGATCCGGGTTCAGGCGCATGACGGCAACCGGCGTTAAGCGTTCAGAGCAACCAGTTATGGCGCAGCGGCCCGTGGCCTTCCCCCAAGCCGGGCGCCATCAGGATCGCCCCGCCAACATAATCCCTCGCCAGCCCGACCGTTTCCTCAAGCGGCCGCGCTTCGCGCGTCAGGGCCGCGCAAGCCGACGCCAGAGTACAGCCCGTGCCGTGCGTATGCCGGGTATTGATGCGTTCCGAGGTAAAGCGATGCTCGCCC
Source organism: Asticcacaulis sp. (assembly GCA_024707255.1). Taxonomy (NCBI): domain Bacteria; kingdom Pseudomonadati; phylum Pseudomonadota; class Alphaproteobacteria; order Caulobacterales; family Caulobacteraceae; genus Asticcacaulis; species Asticcacaulis sp. The sequence goes on from JANQAC010000001.1 coordinate 425,948, forward strand.
TGGCGCGTGATCAGCAAATCGACCACATCCGGTGTCTCGATATGGCCGCCCTTGATCAGCACATTTTTGGCGCCCATGGCCAGCAGGGCCTCGCCCGCCTTGCGCATATCGTCTTCCGTTTCGACCTTCAGGCCGGTCAGCGCCGCCGCTTCAGGCGCATTGGGGGTGAGCAGGTCAGCCAACGGCAGCATCAGCGCCTTCATTGCGTCTACCGCATGATGGTTCATCAGGGCATGACCGCCTTTAGCCACCATCACCGGATCGATGACGGTGAAGACTTTTGCGCCTTCAATCACCAATGACACCGCCTCCATGACGGCAATATCAGCCAGCATTCCGGTCTTGATGGCGTCAGCGCCGATATCATCGAGGCAGGCCAGAGCCTGGGCCGTGATGATCGCCGGCGGCACAGCCATGACATCGGAGACACCCAGCGTATTCTGCACGGTCAGGGCCGTGATCGCGGTCATGGCATAACCACCCAGGCAGGTCACCGCCTTGATATCGGCCTGGATACCGGCGCCGCCCGATGAATCGGAGCCGGCAATGATTAAAACGCGCTGCATACTTGTCCTTAATGGCCGAATAGGCTCATAGATGAAAACGGACTTCCGGCCGATTCTCCGGCCGGCAAGGGCGCCACATTACGGTTTTTTGGCCGCCGCCGCAGATGCGGCGAGCCATGCGGCGCTTGAGCTCTCACATAGGAGGGGTGGATGCCCCTGACAACCTCGTTTTATAAAAGCGCCATTCCGCGCGGCACCTATCGCCATTACAAGAACAAGCTCTATCGCGTCTTTGGCACCGTGACCCATTCGGAAACCGAGGAAGATCTGGTGCTTTACGCGCCGCTCGGCCAGACCGCCGGCGAGGCCCGCCTTTGGGTAAGACCGATGGGCATGTTTACGGAAACGGTCATGACTGGAACCGGCCCTGTGCCGCGCTTTGCCTTTGTGGAAGCCTTCCCTGATTTTACGGAAGGCGACAATTGAGCGAGTCCGACAGGTGGATAGAACTGGAACCGGAGGCGTTCGCCGATAATGGTCATCCGATCCTGCGCGCCATGCGCGGGACGCTGATCCTTGTCCGCCTCAATCAGATCGACGCCAATGACGAGATGACCAGTTATGAGATATTGGCGGGGCAACTGATCCGCGCCAACCGTTCCGAAGGCTTCGTGCTTTCACTCGTCGGCAAGAAATCCGGTCAGGAACTGTTCCTGCCGCTGGTGCCGGCGGCCTTCAACCTGCAACCGCCGGGGCAATATATGCTGAGTTGCGGCTCGGTCATCGAAAACCCGGTTTTTCTCGGCGCCTTCGACGTATACAGGCCCTCATGATCGACAAGATGCTTCATGATCCGTTTCTGCTGATCTGCGGCGGCCTGTTTATCGCCATCGCCCTGCTGATGCTGGTGCAGAAACTGCGGAACAGAGATCCATAACACATAGTGTTATGGTAAGGGCGACGCCCGCCGCCGCTGATGCGGCGAGCCACGCGGCGTTTGAGCTAAATCATGCCTCATCCTGGCGGACACCGTCCCAGGGTTCGCGTTTGACCACATACTGCAGCGGCCAGACGTTTTCACGCGAGCGCCCGCAACGGGGGCAGTCGGTTTCGTGCGGCTCGAACACGCCGTAGAAAAAATTGCCGCGATCGGCGCCCTTGGTATCGACATGCTTGCCGCAGCGCGGGCACAGAAAGAAGAACTGCGAGATGGCAATGCCAAGGAAGGCGAAGGAGAAGGCCAGCGGCGCGGTATCGCCCAGCGCACCGATCAGGCAGATCGGCAGCAGGATCAGATAGATGATGGCGCGCGTGCGATAATTCAATTCGAGCACTTTCCGAAAAGTGTCACGCACTTTTCGGATTAAAAAGTGCGTCAACAAGAATGTCCTTGGAGCGCGCTCCATACCCGCATGGCCTGCCTCATGGCAAGCACATCATGGACTCGCACCATTTTAGCGCCATTGGCAATGGCGTGCAAATGCACCGCCAAGGTGCCGCCGATGCGGTTCTGGGCAGCCGAAGCCACGCCCCCTTCCCGTTCTTCCAGAGCGGCGATAAAGCGCTTGCGCGAGGCCGCCATCAACAGCGGAAAACCGTGCGAGGCCAGCCGGTCCGTGGCGCGGATCAGGGCCAGGTTGTGATCGAGCGTCTTGCCGAAACCGATGCCCGGATCGAGCCAGATACGGTCAGGCGACACGCCTGCCCGTATGGCGGCCTCGGCACGCGCCAGCAGCCAGGCTTCCACCTCCGCCACCACGTCATCATAGTGCGGTGCGGCCTGCATGGTGCGCGGCTCGCCCTGCATGTGCATCAGGATAATATCGCCACCCAGTTCCGCCGCCACGTCGAGGCTTTCCGGCGTATGTGTAAGCGCCGTGACATCATTCCAGACGCTGGCGCCGGTCTGAAAAGCCGCGCGCGCCACTTCGGGCTTGAGTGTATCAACACTGATCGCGCCCGGCCATTCGGCGGCAATGGCAGCGATGACCGGCACAACGCGGGCGATTTCCGCTTCGGCGCTGACCGGTTCAGCCCCCGGCCGCGTGGATTCCCCGCCGATATCGAGCACATCGACGCCTTCCGCGATCAGCCGCCGCGCCTGTTCGAGCGCGTCATAGGTGCCGCCATCGGAAAAGCTGTCGGGCGTTACGTTGATAATGCCCATGATCAACGGGCCTTTGGCGACGCGGCTGAGCAAGGTCATTTCAGGCCGGCATCCCGGCTGGCCAGCAGGGACAGGCCGGTCAGGTCGAGATGGCCTTCGCCGCCATCGACCAGCCGGCCCAGACGTGCCCGCAGCAGGTCATTGAGCGGCATGGCAACGCCCAAACTGTCTGCTACCTCGCCCGCCAGACGCATATCCTTGGCGGCCAGTACGGCGGCGAAACCGGCCGGCTCGAATTTTTCCGAGACGATCAGCGCGCCATAGTTTTTGTAGATCGGTGCGCCAAACAGGGTCGAGGTCAGGAAGTCGAGCAGGTCGGCCTTTTCGACTCCCCCTTGGCCACCAGCGCCATGGCCTCCCCCAACGCTTCCGTGACATTGACGATCAGGAAATTGCCCGCCAGCTTGACCAGATTGGCAGCCGAGGGTTTATCACCAAAAACCTGCACCTTCTGGCCGATCACCTCCAGCAGCGGCATGGCTTCTTTGATGGCCATGTCGCTTCCGGCGGCCGCGATAAACAGCTTGCCTTCCGCCGCCACGGGCGGACGACCAAATACCGGCGCCGAGACAAAATGCTGCCCCTTGGCGGCATGGGCCTCAGTCAGCTTGTCGGCCAGGGCCACGCTGATCGTGCTGAGAGATATATGGACACCACCGGCCGACAGACTGGACAAGATGGCCTCTGACACACCTTCGACCGCCGCGTCATCCGCCAGCATGGTAAAGACGGCATCGCCCCGGCTGGCCTCGGCCGGTGTGACGGCGCGGAGCGCACCGCCGGCGACCAGCGGGTCGGCCTTTTCCGGCGAACGATTCCACACCGAAACCTCGTGCCCCGCCCGGATCAGATTCGGCGCAATCGCCGCCCCCATACTGCCCAAACCGATAAAACCAACCTTCATGGTGTGTCTCCTATATTCGTTGTCTCGTGATGCCATGCTGCCCCATTTTAAGGGCTAGTAACCACAAATCCTCGAACTCGTTTTGGCTCAACACTTGTTGATCAAAGTTCACTGTTGTCTCCAGCTTCGGCCACGGCTTTTCGGATATCCAACTATAACTCGGCTCCGTGGCTAGACTGGAATATTCCATGTAGCCATCACGAAATTCGACGATGACCCGGTGTTCCCAACGTTCGGCGTCTAATTCACTATACCAAATGTACGCGTCATCCTGCGGTCCCGTTATCCAGACAGATTTTTGATATTCCACCAGCCCCTCCACGGCGAACTTCCGTCAAGTCCGCGGCTTGCCAATCCGCTTGATTTCCCAGTGCAGGTCTATGCCCAGCTTGGTCATCACATCGGCGCGCACGGCCTCGCCCAAACCTTCCAGCTCGGCAGCGGTGGCGTCGCCGGTATTGATCATGAAATTGGAATGTAGTTCCGAGAACTTGGCCGCGCCGAAGAGTTTTCCGCGCCAGCCGGCCTCATCGACGCATTGCCAGGCGCTCTTGCCTTCCGGGTTCTTGAAGGTCGAACCCCCGGTCTTTTCACGGATCGGCTGGGTCTGCTCGCGGCGGGCGGTGATGGCCTCCATGCGTTCGGTAACGGCGGCGACATCATCCGGCGTGCCCTGGAAAAGGGCCCCTGTGTAGATCACGCCTTCCGGTTCGGAATGGCGATAGCGGAAACCCATATCGGCATTAGAAATGGTAATGCGTTCACCGGCGCGGGTGATGGCGTAGGCCTCGACCAGCACGTCCTTGGTTTCGGAACCATAGCAGCCGGCATTCATGGTCAGGGCGCCGCCGATGGTGCCCGGTACGCCGCGATAGAATTCCAAGCCGGCAATGCCGTTTTGCGCCGCTACCTTGGCGACATTGGCATCCAGCGCCGCCGCGCCCGCCTCGATGCGGGCATCGCCGCGCGGCGTGACATCAGCAAAGTTGCGGCCCAGACGGATCACCACGCCGTCGATACCACCGTCACGCACCAGCAGGTTGGAACCGACGCCGATGGTCAGGACCGGGATGCCGGGATCGAGATTTTTCAGGAATTCGCTGAGATCAGCGGCATCTTCCGGCAGAAAGATAACATCGGCCGGCCCGCCGACGCGGAACCAGGTAAAAGGCGCCAGCGCGGCGCGGGTCATGATCTTGCCGCGCACCAGCGGCAGGTCGGCGATCCAACTCATGAGAGCAATCCTTGTGATTCAAACCATATTTGAATGTCTGGATTCTCATCTGAATTTTTAATCAAAAAAACCTTGATACTTAAATTATAAATATCCCTAGCCCAATTCTTCCATTGATAAGCAAGCCGATGCCCACATGCCATAGCCTCTTGCTCGGTCATATAAAGCATGTCTGGTCTTCCATCTCCAAAAGTATAGTTTTGCAAGTGTATATGGTTCAGCATCGCTTCAACAGACGCCACACTGGCCTTGTCCTGTTCAAACCATCTATCTGCGCTTTCAGGGTCGAACCGTTCAGCCAAGAACCAACCACCACGATAATTTACCAAAACGGGGCAGGAAAGTTGCTGGTGAGCTAAAGCGAGCCGAGGCGATGACTCTTCGCTTAAAATGTTGAGCGGACTGTCCCATTCATGAAGTGGCTTAGGCAGACTATCGACAACTGATTTTATTGCCGCAATACTTCCCGCCTCCACCCAAGTCATGCTTTCAACGCCTCAAGCTGGCCCGGCAGGGCATAAGCCCACTGGGTGATGTCGCCGGCGCCCAGGCATACCACCAGATCGCCCGGCCTGGCTTCCGCCGCGACCAGACCCGCCAAATGCGTCGGGGTATCGAGTGCCACGGCATGACGATGACCGAAGCGGTGCAGCCCCTCGACCAGATGCGCCTTGTCTACACCCTCGATCGGCTGTTCGCCGGCGGAATAGACATCGGCCACGATCACCATATCGGCATCATGGAAGCAGGAGGAGAACTCGTTCATCAGGTCGCGCAGACGCGTATAGCGGTGCGGCTGGACCACGGCGATAACACGGCCCGTGGTAACCTGACGCGCGGCTTTCAACACGGCGGCGATCTCGACCGGATGGTGACCGTAATCATCGATGACGCGGATACCATCGACCACGCCCGTGGTCGTGAAGCGGCGCTTGACCCCGCCGAAGCCGGCCAGGCCTTTGCGGATATCGTCTTCGCCGATACCCAGTTCACGGGCGATGGCGATGGCGGCCGTGGCGTTGGAAACATTGTGGTTGCCTGTCATCGGCAGTTTCAGTTTCTCCCACGCAAAGGCTTCCGCACCGGTCGGCTGGAAAATGACGTCGAAACACGCGCCTTCCGGACCAAATTCAATATTGGCGCAACGCACCTCGGCCTGCGGACTGACACCATAGGGGATCAGGCGGCGGTTATCGATCTTCGCGGCCAGGGCCTGGACTTCCGGATGATCGATGCAGACGGCGGCGAACCCATAGAAGGGGATATTCTCGATGAAGTCGCAGAACCCCTTCTTCACCGCGTCAAAATCGCCCCAATGGTCGAGGTGTTCGGCATCGATATTGGTGACGATGGCCAGGGTCGATTTCAGGCGCAGGAAGGAGCCATCGGATTCATCGGCCTCGACCACGATCCAGTCGCCGTCGCCCACCTTGGCATTGGTGCCGTAATTGTTGATGATGCCGCCATTGACGACCGTTGGGTCCAGGCCGCCGGCATCGAGCAGAGCCGCCACCATCGACGTGGTCGTCGTCTTGCCATGTGTGCCCCCTACGGCAATGGAGAATTGCAGACGCATCAGTTCGGCCAGCATTTCAGCGCGGCGCACCAGCGGGATGCGGCGGCGGCGCGCCTCGACCATTTCCGGGTTATCCTGTTTCACCGCCGTCGAATAGACCAGGGCACAAACCCCTTCCGAAACGTGCGCCGCCTCGTGGCCGATGAATATCTGCGCACCGAGCTTTTCCAGGCGCTCCGTATTGGCCGAGGCCTTGGCGTCGGAACCCTGCACCTTGTAGCCGATCTTGATCATGATTTCGGCGATGCCGCTCATGCCGATGCCGCCGATGCCGACAAAATGGACGGGGCCGAGATCGAAAGGCGTCGGGCGCCTGGAATGGAGGGTCATGGGCGTTTTTCGCAGACAGAATTGAGGTGGGATTCGGCTTTAGACCATCCGCAACGACGTGTCACTTATCCATTTCAACCTTTGACGCCATGCCGGTTCACGGGCATAATCCGGACCGCAAAACAAGGTGCGCACATGGGCAAGATGTCGGTATCGCTGGATGAACAATCCTGGTCGTGGCTTGAAGAACAAGCCGGAGACGCGGAGACCTATGTCAATGCGCTGATCCATCAGGATCAGCGCCGCAAGGCGGCGGAAGCCGAGTTAAGACGGATGCTTGAAGAAGCTGATAGCAGCGGCGACAGCGAAGCCACAATAGAGGGTATCTGGGCAGAGACAGAGGCCGAACATCTGGCGCGACATGGCTGATTACAAGCTTAGCCGTAAGGCTGAAGCCGATCTGCGCGCTATAGCCGCCTTTACTGTGGACACTTTCGGCATCGCGCAGGCAAGAACCTATCGTGATGGATTGCTTGATGCTTTTATTCGCATCTCTGCACATCCCGAAATTGGCGCATCCCTCACTCACATATTTCCAGATACCCGCCGCCTCGTGCACGGTTCACATATTATTTATTATCGCGTGACCCTGTCTCAGATTTTTGTTCGCCGTATCCTGCATCAGTCGCAAGACCCACTTCGTCATCTTTAATCCACTTTCCGCTTCAGCATCCCCTTGAACGGCTTTTCGCCCTTTCCCTGCGTCACATCCTCGCCCGTATAGAGTCGGCGGATCAGGGTATATATGATCACCGTCAGCGGCATGGCGAACAGCACGCCCATCGGCCCCAGAAGTCCGGCGAAGCCGATCACCGCGAACAGGGTGACGATCACCGGAATGGAGGCGATGCTGCGCTGAACCATGGGTGTGATGAAATTGCTCTCCATTTGCGATACACCGACGTAGATGACCAGCGCCCAGATGAAGGTCTGCCATCCGGAGACCGCCGCCAGCAGCAGCCCAGGCGCGGCCGAAATCACAGGCCCCACAATCGGCACGAACTGCGCCAGACCGGACACCAGTCCCAGCGCCAGGGCCGAGGGCACGCCCAGCACGGACAGGCCAATGCCGGTGAGCGTCCCCACAAGCACCATGGAAATGAACTGGCCAACGAACCACAGACGCAGCGCATGGCCCGCCACATTCATGGCGTCGCGCACCTTTTCCTTGTGCGGATCGGCAATCAGGAAAACCACGCCATCGCGGTACTTGCCGGGGTTGATGGCCAGGATGATACCGGCAATGGTCGCCACCAGCAGATTGGCCAGGGCGCCAAAAACATTACCGGCGATGCTGGGCAGCTTCGACGCCACGCCCCCCGCCTGCTGCCCCAGGCTCTGCATCTGTTTCTGCACCTCGTCATTCAGCCCCAGTGATACCAGCCGCTTTTGCAGGGCGGCCCAGGCTGCCGGCAATTGTTCGGTCAGGTTATGCGTCTGTGACACAAGCTCATAGCCGAACAGGGTGAAGGTCACGGTGATGAAGGCCAGCACCAGCACCAGAACGGTTAGTACAGCAAAGGTGTCGTTCAGCGGCGTGTATTTGATCAGCGGCTCCGCCAGGGCGCGCAGGACAGTGGCGATAACGATCGCCCCGAAGATCAGCAGCCACAGCCCCAGCAGCTTGAAAACCAGCAGGGCGGCCGCGATGGCGAGGATGACGAACAGCACCCTTTGCATGAAACCGACGCCGAGTGCCTTTTCCATCACGCCCTATCCCTTGATTCGTTTCACGGTACGCTCGACAAGATCGGCCAGCAATCTGGCCGCATCGGGGCGTGCCACCGATTTCGCCGCACTGGCGCGCATCGGCAAAAGCACAGCCCCTTCGATCAGGGCACGGATTTCGCTGCACAGCTTTTCCGCCGTCACATCGTCCTCACGAATGACCACGGCGGCCTTGGCGGCTTTCAGCACCTCGGCATTATAGGTCTGGTGATCGTCGGCGGCGATCTTGAGCGGAATGAGGATGGAGGGCTTGCCGGCTACCGCCAGTTCACAGACGGTGGAGGCCCCGGCCCGGCCGATGACGATATGTGCCCGGCCCAGGCGCTCGGCCATGTCGGTGAAGAACGGCGCCACCTCGGCATCGATTTCGGCGTCGCGGTAAATTTTCGTCGCCATGTCGATCTGGTCGGCGCGCGTCTGTTGCTCGACATGCAGATTTATGCGCAGGGAAACCGGCAGTAGGGCCAGGGCCTGCGGCACGGTTTCGGACAGGATCTTCGCGCCCTGCGATCCACCCGTCACCAGGATGCGGATGGTCGGATCGATAGGCGGATAGGGTTCGTCATACAGCGCGCGGATATCCGGCCGCACCGGATTGCCAACCACCTGCACCCGCCCTTCCATCTCCGCTGGCGCCATGCGCAGGACCGGGAAGGCGCAGGCCACGGCATCCACCTGCTTCACCAGTTGACGGTTTGACCGACCGAGCACCGAATTCTGCTCGTGGATGAGCGTGATATCCTTGCGCCCCAGGGCCGCCATCAGGGCGGGATAGGACGGATAGCCGCCGAAGCCGATCACCGCCCAAGGCTTCAGGCGTTTGAAAGCCTTGCGTGCCTGCATGATGCCCAGGCCGATCTTGATGGCGGCGCGCGCCATGCCGATCGGATCGCTTTTTTTGAAGGTGGCCGCGTCCAGCGAAAGGCGTTCAATGGCGGGGAAATTGGCCGCAAAGGCGGCGCCGCGTTTATCCGAGGCCAGGACCACATCCCAGCCCCGCTCATTCAGTTCGCGGGCCAGGGCCTCGGCGGGAAACATATGCCCGCCGGTGCCACCTGCCGCCACAACGGCCAAAGGCTTGTCGGAAAAGGAAGACGCTTTGCGTCTCGGTTTGGCTTTTTTAGCGGTGGCCATCTAGTCCCCGGAACCGGCGTACTCAAATCTGGAAATCACCATAGCGGGTTCTGAATAAAAAACTAAATCGTTTCTGGCCTGTATTTACCATTTTGTCGGATCGTCCTGCGGTATTTCTTCCTGACGCCGGCGCGTCAGGGCCAGAATGAAGCCAAGGGTCAGCCCCATGGCCAGCATGGACGAACCACCGTAGGAAATAAACGGCAGGGTCATGCCCTTGGGGGGAATCAGGCCGAGATTGACCGACACATTGATCAGCACCTGCATACCCAGCATGATATAGAGCCCGGAGGTGGCAATCTGGCGGAACGGATCCTGCATCGCCATGGCCTTGAGCAGGCCGCGGATGATGATAAAGGCGAAAATGCCGATGATGATCAGGATCAGCCACAGGCCATATTCTTCCGCCACCACCGAATAGATGAAATCGGTATGCAGGTCGGGGATCAGCCGCTTCATCGTGCCTTCATTGAGCCCCACGCCGAACAGGCCGCCATTGGCGATGGCCGCCTTGGCGCGGGCTACCTGGAAGCCGGAATCGGCGTCCGGCGAAATGAAGCCCATGATGCGGTTGCGGAAGTGCGGCTGGATGAAGAACAGCCCGACCAGGCCAGTGCCGGCCGCAGCCAGCATGCCGATGATCCAGCGGAACGGTACGCCCGAAATGAAGAAACAGGCCCCGAAAGCAATGGTGATCAGGATCGACTGCCCGACATCCGGCTGGATCAGCAGCAGGCCAATGGCCAGGGCATAGAGGCAGAAAGCGACCGTCACCCCAGGCACCCCCTTGCCCTTCTGCCCTTCGCAGAACATCCAGGCGATCAGCACGATCAGGGCCGGCTTGAGGAATTCCGACGGCTGGAGCGCTACGGGCCCCAGTTCGAGCCAGCGCCGCCCGCCCTTGGCCGCGTGACCGATCAGCGGCAGCATGGCCATGATCGAAATAGCGCCGCCATAGGCCAGCACACTGACGCGCTTTATCCCTTTCAGCGACAGCATGGATACCATGATCATCACCACCGCCGTCAGCAGGGCGAAGACGAAATGGCGCTTGGTGTAGTAAAAGGTGTCGTAATGGCTGGTATGCGGCGCCGCCACCGGCGACGACGAGAAGGAAAAGAAGAAGCCCAGCACCAGCAGGATCAGCGCCAGCGTCAAGGTGACGCGGTCGAGCGTCCACCACCAGATGGCGGTCGGCGAGCGATCGGTGCGCGTGAACGGATGGGCGTAAGCGTGAGCCATGGACGAACCTTGGACGATCTGAAAGCGGGGACTGAAACCACAGGATTCAACAAATCGTAGTTAACATCGGCTTAAGTAAAGAGGCGATCTCGTAAGAGAATCTTAAGCACGGCTGCATCAGCAATACGCCGACAGAGAGCATTAGAACCCCAGCACGCTAAATTGGTTCGCCGGTCTTCGCGCTCTCAGTCATCCACCCTACGAGAAGCGCCTTTACCGTTGTCGCCAGTTATGCTCCCGATATCAACCGCTACAATGCGCCTACGCCCACCTGGACGGCAAATCGTTTGATCACGTCTGACCAGCACACAGCGAAGTCATGGTCAGTAGACACTTGAACTGAAAATAGACGCTCAGGTCATTTCAGCTTTATAGCCGTGACCATGTTAGGGTCACCGTATTCCTGCGGCACAATATATAAAATGTAGTTTGCGGACAGACTCAATGAGCCGTGTGCAGGATAAGACCAGACCTGTTGATGTGTCTTCAGATCAATAGCGTAGGTCGTATCCATTGTGCTCAGGAACAGGAGATTATCGGTAACCAACAAGTTGGGTTCCATAGAAGGCGCTGACGCAGGCATCGGCCATGACCACAAAACGCTGCCATCCTTTTCATCCAGAGCTTCCATTACTTTAGGTATGTTGCGCGTGCTGTAAATGACACCATTAGCGGCCGCGACAATAAAATTCCGGCCAGGTGCACGCCAGATTATCGATCGCGTCCCGATATCATAACAAACCAGTTCTGAATTCAGGCTCAACTGCAAGTCTGATAGGATAACATGTCCCGATGCCGTAATTTGCGGAGCACCAAAATAGCTGTAACCTTCCCCCGACGCTTTAGGATCATCTATATTGAAGGCTAGATGGCCATCTGTCTTATTGAAAACAGACAGACCGTAGAAGCTGTTATAATATACGTAATTTGCGTCAACGGCCGGAGTCTGGTTTACCCAGGTAATTGATTTGACATAATCGCTCAACCATTTCTGGGTATTGTCCTTCAAACCGAATTTGTAAACCTGACCCGAGTTTTTCCCATAGGAAAAATACAGGTCGTCGCCATCAAGCACAGGGGTGTTAAGGAAATTGTTTTGTATCGCAAAAGGAAGGGCGGCATTTGACAACCCGCTAGCTGCGTTTACACCGACAATTGTGCCTTCTGTGGTCGTCGCATCATCATTATAAAACGGCAGATAAACCGAACCATTGCCCGTGGCGGGCGTACCTATCTGGGACAGGTTCCTGCCAACATTATACGTCCAGTTCAAAACGCCAGTACTCTCATTCAGACTGTATATCCGAGCGTCTTGGTAGGAGACTGCATGGACAATGTACGCCGCCCCGTCCCCTGTAACGACAGGCTTCAAACGTCCGTTTGGGCCACCCTGCCACTCCCAGGCTTTACTGAAGTTAGCCGGATCAAGTGTTATCGGCACATAGCCCGAATGCGCGGCATTCCTTTGGAACCCGGCCCAATCTCCCAACTTGACCGTCACCCCATAATGATAGGTGACCGTTGAACCAGCATATACTTTGTTGCACCCCGAATCCTGGCAGAGCCTGAGTGTAATATCTCCCGTATGATCACCGACAGTCAGGTTGGATTGCGTAGTTGCCACAAGATGGTAACTATTTGCCGCAGTTCCAGCTTTCGCCGTTACTGACGAGAATACGGCGTTGTCATATTTCACGTCTGCAAACACAGTCGTTGTCAATTTGGTGCTCGGAACACCTATTGCGTCGGCGCTGAAATCGGCGGCAGTCGCTCCTTCGGTTACCGTGGCACTACCAGAAGCGCTTGAAAGCGTTACGTTGATTGAAGGTAGTGGGCCACCGCCGGAGCTGGTTTCTCCACCGCCCCCACAGCCAACAACCAGCATTGGCAAGAACAATGTCCCGATAATCAGGATTTGACGATACATATTGCCCCCCGCAACTTAAAAAGGTCAGCCTCTACGCGAGGCCATAGAGCACATTTCACTCTATGCCTACTAAATCTCACACCTTCTCGCCGGTCACGCCCAGCTTGATCTCGCTGACGGCATCGCGGAAGGCATCGCCGCGGGCCTCGAAATCGGTAAACTGGTCGAACGAGGCGCAGGCCGGGGAAAACAGCACGATCTCTTCGCGGCCGCTTTTCTCGGCTTCCGCATAGGCTTGCGCGACGGCGGTGAACAGCAGGCGCGATTGCGTGCAGGGCGCGGCCTTGCCGATCGTCACCTCGAACAATTCCGCCGCCTCGCCGATCAGATAGGCGTGTTTGATGCGGGGGAACAGGTCGCGCAGGTCTTCGATACCGCCCGCCTTGGCCACGCCGCCGGCGATCCAGTAGAACTTGTCAAACGACGACATGGCCTGGCGCGCCGCGTCGGCATTGGTCGCCTTGGAATCGTTGATAAAGCGAACATGGCCGATGCGGCCGATTTCCTGCATCCGGTGCGCGAGACCTGGGAAGGTCCGCATTCCCGTGACAATCTCGTCCATCTCCAGCCCCAGCGCCTTGCACGCCGAATAGGCCGCGGCGGCGTTCTGCCAGTTGTGGCGGCCGGTCAGGGTGCGCACCGCCTTGAGATCGATCACCTGGCGGGCGCGGACATTGGTGCCATCATAAAGCATACCATTCAGCGCATAGACGCCGTGGCCGAGCGTCCGGCGGGCCGAAATCGACACCAGTTTCACCGGCGAATTGACGCGCATGTCGCTGATAATGGCGGACGTATAGTCGTCGTCGGCGCCGATCACTGCCGTCTGCTTCGAGCCCTGTGCCATGAAGATCCGGCGCTTGGCCTTGATATAGCCTTCCATACCGCCGTGGCGGTCGAGGTGATCGGGGGTGATATTCATCAGCACGGAGACATCCGGCGAAAAGCTCAGGGTCAGGTCCAACTGATAGGAGGAGGTTTCGATGACATAGATGGCGCCAGCGTGCATATCCGGCAGATCGAGAATGCCGACACCAATATTGCCGCCGACATGGACGTCCTTGCCGGCACTCTTCAGGATGTGGCCGATCAGGGCCGTGGTGGTCGACTTGCCATTGGTGCCGGTGATCGCCACGGTGCGCGGCCGCTTATGCGCCGGCAGACAGGCGAGCGTGCGGGCAAACAGTTCGATATCGCCCATCACCGGCACATGCGCGGCATGGGCCATCTCTACCGTCCAGTGCGGCGTCGGATGGGTCAGAGGTACGCCGGGAGACAGCACCAGAGCGGCGAACTGCGACCAATCGGCGGTCTTCAGGTTCTCGACCGTAAAGCCTTCCTTGGTGGCCGGCAGCAGGTTCGACGGCTTGTCATCCCACAGGATGGGCAGGGCGCCGCCGGCCTTCAGCGCGCGCGCCGCCGACAGCCCCGACCGCCCCAGTCCGAAGATGGCGACCTGCTTGCCCTCAAAGCCTTTTACCGGAATCATAACACTTACCTTAGCTTGAGAGTCGCCAGGCCGACCATGGCCAGCATGGCCGCCACGATCCAGAAGCGGATCACGACGGTCGATTCCGCCCAGCCGAGCTTCTCGAAATGGTGGTGGATAGGTGCCATCAGGAAGACGCGCTTCTTGGTCAGCTTGAAATAACCTACCTGGATCATGACCGACAGAGCCTCCATGACGAACAGGCCGCCGATGATGGCCAGTACGATCTCGTGTTTCAGGGCCACGGCCACGGCACCTAAGCCCCCGCCCAGGGCCAGTGAGCCGGTATCGCCCATGAAGATCTTGGCCGGCGGCGCATTATACCACAGGAAGCCCATGCCGCCGCCGATGATGGCGGCCAGCAGCACGGCCACTTCACCGGCGCCCGGCACGAAATGGATGATCAGGTATTCGGCGAATTTGGCGTTACCCACCAGATAGGCGATCAGGGTAAAGGCGCCCGCCGCGATCATCACCGGAACGATGGCCAGGCCATCCAGCCCGTCGGTCAGGTTAACGGCGTTCGACGCCCCCACGATCACTACCGCGCCGAAGACAATGTAGAAATACCCGAGATTGAAGATGAAGTTCTTGAACACGGGCACGACCAGAGATGTGGCCAATTGCGGTGCATCGGCCGGCTGAGGCGAATAATACATCAGCACCAGCACGGCGCCGACGGCAATGGCGATCTGGGCGATCAGCTTCTGGATCGAGGTCAGGCCGGCCGAGGTCTGCTTGGTCACCTTGGCGTAGTCATCGATGAAGCCGAGCAGGCCATAGGCCATGGTGACGCCGAAGACGACCCAGGCCGCCGCCGAATGCGGATCGACCCACAGGACCGTGGCGACAGCAATGCCCGCCAGGATCATCAGCCCGCCCATGGTGGGCGTGCCCTTTTTCGTCAGCAGGTGGGTGGAAGGGCCATCCTCGCGGATCGGCTGCCCCTTGCCCTGGCGGGCGCGCATCCAGCGGATGAAACGGCTTCCCATGGCGACGGCAACGATCATGGCCGTGATCATGGCCAGGAAGATGCGCACCGTCTGATATTTCATCAGATTGATCAGGGGCCAGTGCTGGTGCAGGCTGGTGACGTGCTCGTAAAGCAGATAAAACATTTAATGCCTTGTATCTTAGTCCAGAGCCAGGAGGGTCTTGGCGATCAGTCCGGCTTTCGAACCGTTCGAGCCCTTTACCATAATCACATCCCCCCTTGCAAGTCCTCAATCAGGCGAGGCGTCAGTTCGGCGGCGGTTTCGGCCCAGGCGCCGCGCAAGGCTTGCGGTAAGGCGTTCCACAGGTTTTTCATCAAAGGTCCGGCCAGATATACCCTGTCGATATCCTGCCCCTCGATCACCGGCACCAGTCCGGCATGAAGCGCCGGCTCTTCGGGCCCAAGTTCCAGCATGTCGGTCAGGACGACAATTTTTCGTGACCCGGCGGGTTTTGGCTGTGTTCCCAGTGACTCCAGGGTGGCGCGCATGGAAACCGGATTGGCGTTATAACTTTCGTCGATCAGGGTGATCTCGCCGCCTTTGAACGCCTTCCTGGTCACCTTGCCCCGACCATCCAGCGCGGCGAAGCTTTCCAGCGCCAGCAACGAGGTATCGAGATCGACATCGAGTGCCTCCAGCATCAGCAGGGTAGCCAGGGCATTGACCGCCTGGTGCCTGCCGGTATGGGCCAGGCTGAAAATGATGTCTCGGCCATGGAAGCGCGCCGCCACCGAAGCCCGGTCGCCATTCACCCGATGTGCGATCAGTTGCGCATCGACGCCGTTATGCTCACCAAAGGCCGCGATCAGGGCGCCGGCGCCGCGGGCCTGCTGGCAGAGGAAATCGAACCATTGGTTATCGGCATTGAGGATAGCCAGCCCACCGGGCAGCAAGCCGTCGAAAATCTCAGCTTTGGCGCGGGCCACGCCGGCATCGCCATCGGGGAAGTTCTCGGTATGGGCGCCGCCAACCGTGGTGATGATCACCGCATGGGGCGCCACGAATTCCGACAGCGGCGTGATCTCGTCGGCATGGTTCATGCCGATCTCGAAGACGGCGCGCATCGTGTCGGCCGGCATCCGCGCCAGGGTCAGCGGCACACCGATATGGTTGTTGAAGCTCTTGATGGCCGAATGCGCCCGCCCCGCCAGGCTTAAGCCCTGCATGACCATCTGCGTCACGCTGGTCTTACCGACACTGCCGGTTACCGCGCCGCGTTTGGCCTTCGCCGCGCGGTCGCGGGCAAAGACCGCCATGTCCTCCAGCGCCTTCTGCACGTCCGGCACCAGCAGGCACGGCCCGCCCTCGATTGGCCGCCGCGTCACGGCAATCGCGGCGCCCGATTGGAACGCCTGAGGCACGAAGTCATGACCGTCGCGCACACCTTTCAGCGCCAGAAAAACATCGCCCGGCTGGAGCGCACGGCTGTCGAAATTGATGCCCGTGGCGCTGCGTGATGCCCCCTCACCTATGCCGGTCAGTGTCCCGCCTGTAGCCTTGGCCAGTTCATCGAAGGTCCAGAGGGGGGTATCAGCCATAGGTCACACGCGCAGCAAAGGAAAACGCCATTGAACCCGACTCAGGGATTTAGGCAAGCGCGAGTGTGTTAACGGCCTTAAAAGGATTTATTGGCGAGTAGAATTCGTATCCGGTGCGTCGAAACAAAGTTCGGCGGAGCCAAAACGATTGGCTTTCGAGCATCGCCGCACAGCGTACTTCAGTACGTGAGCAGCGAAGCGGAGAAAGACGGCCGTTTGCAGACCACCGGGACGAATTCTGACGTCAATAAACGGGGCAAGTCATCCAGCGATACGCCCTTGCCCAGCTAACGCCCATCGAGCGGACAATGACGAAGCCCTTCGATTCCGGCGGCCCATCGTTGAGTTGCGTACAATTGTTCATGTAAACACCGGACGGATCGAATGAGTCAAGCCGGCGAGCCGACAGGCTCCTGTCCTTGTTCAGCGTCACCTCGGCGACATCATAGCTGATGTAGCTGCCGGAATAGAGATGGTCATCGACACGGGCGCGTTCGTTCAAAACCACAACGATGGCATTGTTGCGGCCAATATGGCGCAGGTAATCGCCCGCACGGTCGAAACATTCAGCCGCCTGATCACCCTGGTTTTTGTCACTTTTGTCGCGCGGACGGCCTTTTCTCCAGTCATGCCCGCAATCGACAATAAAATAATCATCGCCATAGGCTTCCCAGATTTCGGTCGGCACCGGCGCCAGTGGCGCGCCGCAGCGGTTCAGCGCCTTTTCAGTGATATAGAGGCCGTCGGGCCGGCCGGTGACCCACCAGCCGGTCGCCTCGACCGGCGCACAGTCATCGACTGATGTCATGAACGACTTGTCGATCCAGCGGCTGTCGGCCTTGAACTTGTTGCTGCCCTTGCGTTTCAACACCCACTGGTCGGTCTCGGCCTTGGTCAGCACGTCCCCGGCCTGGACGGCATGACGCGCGGCCACGAGGTCGAGTTCCTTTTCATCGGGATTGTTCTGCATCCAGGCGATTGCCGGCTGGGCGCACCAGGTTATCTTGACGCTGTATTGCGGATCACAAGCGCCCGGCGTCGCCAGGTAGCGCATGGAACCTTCCACGCGCTGGCTCTCCGTGATGTGCCAAACGCCATTATTGCCGGGCGTCAGGGGCGGGCCTTCGGGCGTATAGGGGCCTGTCGGCTGGCGCGGCCCGCCGCCACAGACCACCGTCTGGTGCTCGACCGCCACATCACCCGTCTTGCGGTGTTCGATGGCATAGCCCACCGGCTCGCCGGTCAGCGAAAAACAATCGCGCGGCACGGCGACGCCGGAGGTTTCAAACGCCAGCGCCTCGGCATGAAGCCCTTCGGCGACCGGAAACAGATCATAGAGCCGGAAGTCACGGCCATAGACGCCGGATACCCAGTCGCCCTGCCCTGGCTTGAGGACGGTAAGCACGCGGGTCGGGCCCAGGCTGGCGGGCTTGAGGGTCACCTTGTCAAAACACGGCCCGTCCGCCAGGGGCTGAAATTTCGCCGGACAGCCGGTGCGCGGCGCGGCCACGGCGATTTCGTCGCCCAGCACCTCATGCACCGTGCCGAACTGCGCCTCATGCACCAATACCGGCGGCGTGCTCTGCGCCTGTGCCGTCAGCGGCACAAACGCGGCCAAGACTGCCAGCCCAATCCATCCTGTGACTTGTTTCATAGCCCGCCCCTGAAAATGCCCGCACCTTGATAGCGCCATATGCCGGCCCGGATCAAGCCTGACATAACGACGTTTCAGTGGGAGATTGCATCGCGGAGAATGAATGGCCGCTGAACAGCCGCCTATGCCTTCAGGGCCTCACGTACCACGCTGGCATCATCGAACGGCAGGACGGTGCCCGCCACGATCTGGCCCTGCTCATGGCCCTTGCCGGCCACCACCAGCACATCGCCGGTTTTCAGCCCCGCCACGGCCTCGAAGATGGCCGCCTTGCGATCGCCGATCTCTACAGCGCCTTTTGCCATGCCGGCCAGCACTTCGGCACGAATGGCCGCCGGGTCTTCCGAACGCGGGTTGTCGTCGGTGACAATGGCGCGATCCGCCAGCCTTTGTGCAATGGCGCCCATTTTCGGCCGCTTGCCGCGGTCTCGGTCACCGCCGCAGCCAAACACACAGACCAGCCTGCCCTTGGTATGCGGGCGCAGGGCGTGCAGCACGGTTTCCAGGCCATCAGGCGTATGGGCGTAATCGACAT
This sequence comes from Asticcacaulis sp., assembly GCA_024707255.1. Classification (NCBI taxonomy): domain Bacteria; kingdom Pseudomonadati; phylum Pseudomonadota; class Alphaproteobacteria; order Caulobacterales; family Caulobacteraceae; genus Asticcacaulis; species Asticcacaulis sp. The sequence continues at coordinate 444,907 of JANQAC010000001.1, forward strand.
AGACCTCCGCGCCATTATCCTTGGTGCCGGCGCGTTCCAGACGACCGCGCGCGCCTTGCAGCTTCGAGAGGGCGTCGATCACCCGGCCGGCGTCCTCACCGGCGGCAATTGCCAGTCCGGCGGCAACCAAAGCGTTCGACGCCTGAAAAAGACCGGCCAGCGGCAGCTTGGTCTCATATTTTTTACCGTGATATTCCAGATAAAGGATCTGGCCGTCGACGGTCAGGTCACGGCCGGTCAGGCACAGGTGCGACGACCGCTCGCCAACGCTCATGACATTCAGACCCGACATGATCGACAGGGCCGCAAAGGCGTTATAGGCGTCGGAATCGGCATTCAGCACCGCCGTCTTGCCGCGCGGCAAAAGCTGGTCGAACAAGCGCAGCTTGGCTGTCCGGTAGGCGTCCATGGTGGTGTGGTAGTCGAGGTGATCCTGAGTCAGGTTGGTAAATCCGGCGGCCGAAAGCGACACGCCGTCGAGCCGGCGCTGGTCAATGCCATGCGACGAGGCTTCGAGCGCCAGGTGGGTAACGCCGCCCTGCGCCAGTTCGGCCAGGTGGCGGGCCAGGTCGGCGGCGTCCGGCGTGGTCAGGCCGGGACCGGTTATGGCGGTTTCCGTACCGTCCGGGCTTTGCGTGACGACACCAAGCGTGCCCATGCTGGCCGAGGCGTGGCCCAGAGAGGCGAAAATCTGCCGGCAGAAGGTGGCGACGGATGTCTTGCCGTTGGTGCCGGTAATGGCGACGCAGGTTTTCGGCTGGACGCCGTAAAACGCCTTGGCGGCCAGGGCATAGGCCCGGCGGACATCGGACACATTGACCACCACGGAGCCTTCGGCAGCGGTGCCTTCCGGCGCCAGAATAGCAGCCGCACCCTGTTTGATCGCCTGCGGAATGAACTGGCGGCCATCGGCCGCGCTGCCCGGCAGGGCGCAGAACAGCACGCCCTCGCCCACCTTGCGGCTGTCGGCGGTCACGCCGGTCACGACCGGGTCCTGGTCGAGATCGCGCCGCAGGATGTCGGACAGGCGCAGGGCTGTCATCAGTGGTCTCCGGTTACATCTTCGGCGGCAACGGGCGCCTTGTCCCATCCCGGTCCGGTGAACTTGTCTTCCTTGCGCGCCACGCCGACAAAGGGCGCGATGCGTTCGATCACATGGCCCGCCACGGGCGCCGCCACCGGGCCGCCCATGCGTGAGCCGCCGCTTTCAGGCGCACCTTGCGGCGAGTCGAAGGTGACCAGAACACTATATCTGTCGCCATCCACAGGTCCGTCGACCGGGAAGACCGCCAGGAAGGACGACACGTCCTCATTGGTGTAACGGCCATTGCCCGGCTTTTGCGCCGTACCGGTCTTGCCGCCGACCCGCAGGCCGGGCGCATTGGCGCGGGTACCGGTACCCTTGAGCACGTTCTGGCGCATCAGTTCCAGCATGGTGCGCGAGGTGGCGGCCGAGAAGACCTGCGTGCCCGGCAGGGGCGAATGACCATCATATTTCTTGATCGTCAGCGGACGCAGATAGCCGCCATTGAGCGTGGCGTTGGCGGCCTCGATGAAGGAGAGCGGCGTGATGGCCATGCCCTGCCCGAAGGCCGAGGACGCCAGCGAGCTGTCCGACCAGCGGCCGGGCAGCAGGGGCGAAGCCGGTTCGGTCAGTTCGATATCGGCAGAGCGGAACAGCCCCAGCGCTTCATAATAGCGCGTCATGGCCGTGGCCCCGACATCGAGCGCCACCCGCGAGGTGCCGATATTGGACGACTTGATGAAGACGTCGGTCAGGCTCAGCAGTTCACTGGAGGCATGTTCGTCATGGATCAGGCGGTTGCCGAGTTTCAGCGGCTGGCGGCCGTCATAGACCGAAGCCAGCGAGGTCGTGCCGGTATCGAGGCCCACCGAGATCGAGATGACCTTGAAAATGGAGCCCAGTTCATAGCGATCGACGGCGGCATGGTTGCGGCGGTCGGCATCGCTGAAGGCGCCCGGCCGGTTGAGGTCGAAATCGGGCCAGCTCGCCAGGGCCAGAACCTCGCCGGTGCGCACATTGGTGACGATGCCGATGGCGCTCTGCGCCCGCTGGGCCACGGCCATGGCGCGCATTTCATTTTCCAGCGTGCCCTGGATGCGCAGGTCCATGGCCAGGGTCACCGGCTGGTCGGTGGCGGCATTGGCGGCGATCTGGTCCTGCAGGGCCTTTTCCGCGCCGGACATGCCTTCACCGCCGCGCTGGGTCATGCCGATATAGGCCGAACCGGTATTGGCCAGCGGATAGTCGCGCACGCGCACGGCCTCGAAACTGATGCCTGGCAGGCCATAGTTGAGGATTTCATCGCGCTTGGCCGCCTTGATATTATTGGTCAGCAGCAGCCGGCGGTTCATCTTGAACGGCTTGTCGATCTGGTCGCGCGGCAGGTCCGGGAAGATTTGCAGCAGGGCGCGGCGCACCAGGCTGCGGTCATCGCCGGTCATGTCGTTGGGATCGACGAACAGGCTGTAATCATTGACGTCCGTGGCCAGCAACTGCCCGTTGCGGTCAACAAGCTGCGCCCTGGCATTGGGTTCGCCGGTCAGGGCGGCGATCTGTCCGCGCCCCTGCAATGAGCCACGCGCCGCGAAACCCGCCAGGCAGACATAGGCCACGGTCATGCCCACCAGGATACAGAAGATGCGCATCCGCGCGCTCGACGCCTTTACGCCCGAGGCATTAGCGCGCTCGAACGCATGTTCGACTTTCCACACCCGATCAGCGACCCACTGGAAGCCGGACTGGGTGGATTCGATGATCGAGATCCCCATCAGCGCCCTCCCGTCCGGCCGCTGGCCGAAGCGGCGACTTCCGGCGCCTTGCGGGCTGGAGCCGCCGTGATTGGGGTTACCGTGATCAGATCATCACCTTGCCCTGCCGCCGGCGCTGGCGGAGGCGCGGGCACAGCGGGCGCCGCGGCGGGCGCCTGTGACACCGGACGCGAGCCGGTGCGGGAAATTTCCGCCGGGGATTCCAGACGCGCCTCATGGTTCGGATCGGTCGGCTTCATGCCCAGGTACTGGACCGCCAGTTGTTCCAGCCGGCCGGGGCGCTCCAGTTGCGCCACCTGGATCTTGAGGCCGTCGACGGCCGTCTGTTCGGCGGCGATCTGGCGGTCGAGATCGTTCATGCGGCGGATGTCCTCGCCCTCCTTCGCCTTACTAAGGCACACCCAAAAGATCAGGCCGAACATCAGCACGCCGCCAACCAGTTCGATCAGGCGAATACCGCGGACGCGTTGTTCAAACAGTCGCATCAAACCGTTCATGATCGGACCTTTTGACGGAGAGGTATCTGGACAAGAGGTGTGGACGTGCGGCGGACGGCGCGCAGCTTGGCCGACCGTGCGCGCGGATTGGCGGCGATTTCGGCCTTCGATGCCTGCACGGCCTTGGGCGTCACCAGCGTATAGATCGGTTGGCGCGTCTCGATCTTCTGCGGCGCATAACGCGAACCGGAAGAGACCTTGCCGGCGCGTTCATTGAAGAAATTTTTGACGATGCGGTCTTCCAGCGAATGGAAGGTCACCACCGCCAATATACCGTCCGGCTTCAGCAGGGTCTCAGCCACGTCGAGCGCGCGTTCCAGTTCGCCCAGTTCGTCATTGACGGCGATGCGCAGGGCCTGGAAGGTGCGCGTGGCCGGATGGACCGGCGCGCCGCGACGGCCACCCAGGGCGCGCTCAACCACCTCGGCCAGGTCCAGCGTCCGCTCGAATTTCTGCGCTTCGCGGCGCTTGACGATGGCGGCAGCGATGCCGCGCGACTTGTGCTCCTCGCCATAGAGCCAGATGATGTGGGCGATCTCGTCCTTTTCATCTTCGTTGACGATATCGGCGGCGCTGCGCCCATCGACGCTCATGCGCATGTCGAGAGGACCATCACGCATGAAGGAGAAGCCGCGCTCGGCTTCGTCAAGCTGCATGGAGGAGACGCCGATATCGAGTACGATGGCGTCGCACGCCTCATGCCCCAGTTCCGCCAGCCCTTCCTTCATCTCGGAAAAACAGCGGTTGACCCACTGGAAACGATCCGGGTAATCGGCCTTGAGCGCCTCAACATAGGGCCTGACACGGGCATCACGGTCAAAGGCAATAACATGCGCGCCCCGCTCCAGTATGGCGCGCGAATAGCCGCCGGCGCCGAATGTGCCATCCACCACCAGCTTACCGGAGACATCGCCCAGCGCGGCCAGCACTTCGGGCAACAGGACAGAAGCATGGACATCCTGACTCATATGAGCGCCTCGCGTTTCGCAAAGGCGGCCTCGACCAACTGGTCCTGCTCGGTGGCGTAAGTCGCATAGGCTTGCGGCGCCCAGATCTGGAAGCTTTCGCCCAGGCCGGCAATAACCACATCGCCGCTCAGGCCGAACTGCTCGCACAGTTTTTTCCGGCAGGGTGATGCGGCCGGCCGTATCGAAGCTCAGGCGGTGCATCGAGGCATAGAAGCGGCGCTGCATGGCGGTGCGGGTCGGGGACATGGGCGGATACTCGTTGATCACGTCGCGGTACATGGCAAAGAACGCGGCCCCGCCGCATTCGAGACACGCGGCGTTGATCGCAGCAAAACAATACACCCCTTCAAACGGCTCGACGCCCTCATGAGGCGCCAGTGCGGCGGCGCGGAAATCCTGCGGGACCAGAAGCCGCCGCTTGGAATCCAGTTGCTTCTCATGGGTCGAGAGAAACACGCACCCGCCTCAGACCGTTTTAGCCTGCTCCCTGTCCGCCGAAACCCCTGGCCAGCCCTCCCGGCCGGGTCGCTTCGGGACGAATATAGGGTTAACATGGGATTAAGTGGGATGCAATGACTCTGAATGACACCAGATGAGGATTCAGAGCATAAAAATGCCCAATAGTGGATAAGTTTAGAACAAAGCAAAAACATTTATACTTACGCCTGTACGCTACGGAGATACTGGAATCATAAATGCGACCGATCATCCCTTGAGGACGAGCGGCCGCATTGCAATACCGTAAGTTGTAGGCAATTATACTTAACAGATATTTAAAACGCCGTTACGCAAAGGCGGATAAAAGGGCCAGATGACCTGTAAGCCGGGTTCTGTTCAGGGATTGCTCCCCTTGGCGATCATTCCTCTTGGCCGGCCATTGCTGGACGGCTCACGCAACCTACCCGAACGGTCCGGGGCGGTAATGCCCTGCCTTTGTTGCCAAAAGCGCGCCGTTCCTATTTGGTCTTGCTCCGGACGAGGCTTGCCATGCCATTTCCGTTACCGGAAACGCGGTGCGCTCTTACCGCACCCTTTTCACCCTTACCTCAGCAGGCTGAGGCGGTCTGCTCTCTGTGGCGCTCTCTCTGGGGTCACCCCCGGCGGGTGTTACCCGCCGTCCTATTACCGTGGAGCCCGGACTTTCCTCAGGCGCCCCGAAGGACGTCCCGCGACCACCCGGTCATCTGGCCCACAGGCCTTCTAGTTTAGTTCTTCGGTTCGATCAATGGCGCAATGACGAGCACCAGCCAGCCGAGCATAGCGATCCCACCACCGATCGGCGCCAGGCCGGGCAATATCACGCCGGTGGTCGCGTGAATGATAATCTCGAAGGCAAAGACGCCGCTGCCGGTCAGCATCAGGGCCATAGGCAGGGCACGGCGCCAACCCGAAACCAGATTGGTGCCAAGAATGGCGATCACGGCGGCGGCATGGAACAGCAGGAACTGGCCGCCGATTGCCGGGGTGCCGGTCTGCGGCGGATGCGATCCGGCCGCCAGCATGATCACACCCACCAGCCCCCACAGGGCCGCTATGGCCAGAATGATGCGTTGACCAGTCATCTAAACCTCCATCAGGGTGATATGGCGCAACAGGGCCATCAGGGTGACGCGCAGCTTCGCATCGGCTCGCCCCTCACGGTCGGTGCCGATCTGTTCCGGCAGCCAGTGGCGCTGGAAAGCGGTGATGATGGTGGCAGTCTCGGCATCAAAAGGACCGCCGGCCAGGATTTCGTAGCCCAGCTTGCCGAGCGCAGATTGCAGCGAAAAGACGCCCAGGCCGGTATCGCCTTCGCCCAACGACGGCCCCATAGCGCCTTCAGGCGGCATATCGGGCGTCACCCACAGGCCATGACCATGCGCCGCCAGTTCGGCCCACGGAAAGCGTTCACCCGGATCCTCTTTCCGCGCCGGCGCCACATCGGAATGGCCCAGAATGCGATGATCGGGGATTTCCCAGCGCTCCCGTATGCCATCGAGCAGGCCGATCACCGCATCGATCTGCGCCGGCGGAAAGTCACGATAGCCGAACTCATGGCCGGGATTGACGATCTCGATACCGATCGAACAGCCATTGATATCGGTCTCGCCCTTCCAGAAGCTGACCCCGGCGTGCCAGGCGCGGCGCTCTTCCGGCACCAGCCGGAAAATCCGCCCATCCTCTTCGACCATGTAATGCGCGGAGACCCTGGCGTCCGGATCGCACATACGGGCGAGAGCCGCCTGGCCGCTTCTCATGCCGGTATAGTGCAGGACCACCATGTCAGGCGGCGATTTGCGTTCGTTGAAATTGGGGGATGGGGTTTCAATCATATGCTGGTCTTAACGGCAATCCCGCATCCGGCCAAATAAAAACGCCACCATCGTGAGACAGCGGCGTTTTTGAAATCTCATACGTAGTGGTCTTAGTAGACCGTCCAGGTCGAACCGGTTTTGCGCGCTTCATAAACGCCCTTGCCGTCATCCGCCTTGATGCTGATCTTCGCGTGTCTGCGCGTCAGGAAAGCGGTCAGCCCCATGACGCCGATAACCGCAGCGCCGACCACCGCCATCGAAGCGGCGAACAGGGCCAGTACAGCCAGTCCGGCCACAACCGCGAGCCCCGCCAACGTCATCACCACGTTGGTGACAATACGGGCGATCAGGTTCTTGCGGCGGACATCTCCCCATGGCTTATAGCCACGGTCGAAACGGGCGAAGGCAGCATCACGCTTGGTCATGAAGGCAAACTCCAAACACTGAGACAATACGCGTCTCTTACTAGGGAAGATTGGCACGAATAAGTCCCGCGTCAACCTCCGGAAACGTTTCATGACGAAATTATTAAGGCTTTCTTAGCATTTCGGGCGCGTTTCTGATCGCGCCTGAGCATAAAAATCCCGCAAATATCGCCAGTTAAGCGAACTTAAGCCAGAAGCGCCCGCTCCTTCACAATCTGGTCATAGGCCGAATTGATAAGGGCGGTCTTCTGCGTATAGAGGGTCTCGAAATCGATCGGCAGGCCGCGCGCGCGGATGCGATCGGGGTGAAAATCATTGAGTCGGGCGCGCCTGGCCACGCGGATATCGTCGTCCGAGGCATCGGGTTGCAGGCCCAATATATAATAGGGATCGTCCTCGCCCAGCGGCACGTAACCGGCGCGGATGCGGCGATAGGCCGGCGCCTTGATGCCGAAAAGCTCGGCCACGGTTTCCAGATAGGTCTCTTCCTGATGGCTGAGGTGACCATCGGAAACGGCAATATGAAACAGCCCCTCCAGCACGTCCTCCAGGATCTGCGGGCAATTGCTGTAGCGCTTGGCCAGCCGGCGGGCATAGGATTCAAAACCCAGGCTGGTCTGGCGCGCCAGATCGTAGAGGCGCATGACATCGCGCATCGCCTTTTCGTCGGGCTGGAAGACATGCAGAAAGGCGGTCTGCTCGACATCGTGCGCCAGGCCATCGGCCATGGCGAGCTTGGCGCCCAGCGCCGTCACCGCCGTGGCGAACGCCGGATCGGCGCCCGGCGGCCCTTTGGGGCATTCGGTGCATTCGGCGGCATCGAATTTACGCACCGCCAACTGAGCCAGGTTTTTCCAGAACGACATCATTACCCACTGATTATGGAGAGCGATCTTAGCTTAAATACGGCGCAAGATGTGCTTAAGTTTCTGTAAGACTCGCAAAAAAACATACCTAATGGCGATTTTATGCCTTACTTGCTGTATAGATTAGCTGTCTGGCCAAAGCCATGTGCGCTTTTGCCGCAATATATTCAGGGTTCAAACCCACCCTAACCGCCGCCCGGAGCCGAATTTGCGCCTGCTGAAATCGTCTGTTCTTTCCCTGTCCGTTTGCGCCTTCGCCGTATCCGTTGCCCTGCCGGCCGATGCCGCCGTCAAAAAGCGCCCGGCTGCCGCGCGGACAGCGGCGAAAAAGACAACCGCCAAACCGGCGATCCCCGCCGCGACCGATCCCGCCCTGACCGGCCGCAATGCTGACGGCAGCCTGCACGCGCCCAATCTCGATGACGCGCCAAAGGATGACTTCCTGCGCGTGGCTTGGTGCCATGGCGTGCTCTCCGGCAATATGGAAGTGGCCGAACTGGTCGATTCCGTCATGCCGGTTGATGACCAGATCCAGATGATCGGCATGTCCTACCTGCGCGCCTACGAGGCAGCGCTCACCCTCTCCGGTAAGGGCAAGGACGAGGCGGCCCACAAAAAAGCCGAAGAGGTCCGTGACTTCGGATACAATGAATGGGCCGCCACTCGCTCCGCGCCCACGAAGGAAGCCGCCATGGCCTACGCCAACTGGCAGCTACCGGGTGATTGCGAGCACGCCGCCGTGCGCCTGTCCGGTCACCCCAACCTGTTTGCCGAAATGGCGACCGAGGACGAACTCGACGCCATTGCCCTGGCGCTCAATTCCGGCGGCCCGCATGATTACAACGAAAAGCCGAAACCGGTCCTGACCGCATCCACGGCGCCAGTCGATGGCGATGGCCCGCTGGCCACAAATACCCTGGCGCGCCGCGCCACGGCGTCGCGCGCCCTGCCCGCCGTGCCGAAAACCGATACCCCGACGACGGACGCCGAAACCACCTACGCGACGCAACAGCCGCCCGATCCGAACCATGTCGAAAAGCGTAGCTGGTCGGAGGGACTCGGCTATCGCCTGGGCTGGACCAATACACCTAAAAAGAAGATTAACTGACGTAAATTCTTCGGTGGCTTTGTGTTACGGACTCCCTTTTCCGTTGCTGCGACTCTGCGGGACGCTTATCATCTGAAAGCTGATTCTACACGTCTCCTCCCCGAAGACTCAGGTGCATCTTGGAAGTGTTCCCCTCATTGCCGTCAGAGACGGCGATCGCCCTTGTCGGCGACATGAATACGCGTGGTTATGGCGTCGCCGAAAACTGCATTTCGCCTGACGCCCTGGCGAGCCTTCGCCGTCACGTCCAGGACAGCGTCAGCCAGACCGGCGGTGAATATATCGCTTTTGGCGGCCCCGACGCCTTGCGCGGCACCTTCCTGCAGGAAATGGCCCGCTCCGCCAATTTCCAGGCCCTTTGCCGCGACCTTTACCGTATCGGCACACATAAATCCGCGCCACCTGTATCCTTTTATCAGCTCCTGCGCTGCCTGGCGGGCAAAACAGGCCAGCAAAATGCCTGGTTCTTCCATTACGATTCCTACGTCCTGACCGTACTTGTGCCGATCCTGATCCCGACAGAGGGGCAACCCGGCGACCTGATCCTGTTTCCCAATACGCGCCCGATACGCAAAACCTATCTTGGCAATCTCATTGACAAGATTCTGCTCGATAACGCTCTGACACAGTTTCTTTTGCGCAAGGGTGTGCAAACGGGCCGCATAAAGCCTGAAAAGATTCGCATGACGCCCGGAAACGTCTATTTTTTCTGGGGTTGCCGCTCGGTTCACACCAATGAACCCTGTGATCCAGACAAGATCAGGGCGACCGCCCTTTTCCATTACGTCGATCCCCACGCCCATAGCTGGCTGCGCAAAACCCTTCTCAGACTGCGCAACCGCCAGCCCCTGATGACACCCGTTGAAACGGGCATAAAAATACCTCAGCCCGCCTGATCAGAGCTGGCTCAAGGCACATAGTTCAGGATGGGCGACAGCCAGCGCTCGGCCTCTTCAACCTGCCAGCCCTTGCGGCGGGCATAGTCCGCCACCTGATCCTTCTCGATCTTGCCGACGCCGAAATAATGCGCCTTGGGATGGGCGAAATACAGGCCCGAAACCGAGGCCGGCGGGGTCATGGCCGGGGATTCCGTCAATTCCATGCCGGTGCGGGCGCGGGCATCGAGCAGGTTGAAGAGGGTCCATTTCTCGGTGTGATCCGGCTGGGCCGGATAGCCCGGCGCCGGACGAATGCCTTTGTACTTCTCGGCGATCAGCTCTTCGATCGACAACTTTTCATCCGCGGCATAGCCCCACAGTTCGCGGCGAACGCGGGCATGGAGCGCTTCGGCGAAAGCTTCGGCCAAGCGGTCGGCCAGGGCGGTGGAGAGAATGGCGTTGTAGTCGTCACCCTTGGCCTTGAACGCCCTGGCGATCTCCATTTCACCATGACCGGCGGTGACGGCAAAGCCACCGATCCAGTCTGGCGTCCCTTTCGGGGCAATGAAGTCCGAAAGCGCGGTATTCGACTGCCCCTCGCGGGTCTTCTTCATCTGCTGGCGCAGAGTCTGGAAGCGCGCAATGACCTTCGAGCGTGTCTCGTCTTCGTAAACCTCGATATCGTCGTCTTCGGTGGCATTGGCCGGCCAGAAACCGATCGTGCCGCGCGCCTCGAACCACTTCTCTTCAAGGATCTGCGCCAGCATTTCGCGGGCGTCCTTGTAGAGGCTGGTCGCCGCCTCGCCGACAATCTCATCCTCCAGGATGGCCGGGAACTTGCCGGCCAGTTCCCGGTGGCGAAGAAGGGCGTCCAGTCGATATGATCGGCCAGGTCATGCAGATCGTAAGGGCTGAAGGTCTTCAGACCAAGAAAGGATGGCGCCACAGGCGGTTCGGCGGCGAAGTCGATCCTGAACCTGTTCGCCCGCGCCTCTTCCAGTGAGGATCGCGGCTGCGAATTGCCCTTGCCATAGGCCAGGCGCACCTTCTCGTAGTCTGCCTTAGCCTCAGCCTTGAAGGTTTCTTTTTCATCACCCAGCAGGTTCGACACCACGCCCACCGCGCGCGAGGCGTCGAGCACATAGACGACCTGATTATTTGAATAGCCCGGCTCAATCTTGACCGCTGTGTGCGTCTTGGAGGTGGTGGCCCCACCGATCAGCAGAGGAATATCAAAGCCCTGGCGCTGCATTTCGCGCGCCACGAAGACCATCTCGTCGAGCGACGGCGTGATCAGGCCGGAAAGCCCGATCATATCGACCTTGTGCGCTTTCGCTTCCGCCAGGATGCGATCGGCCGGCACCATGACGCCGAGATCGATCACCTCGTAATTGTTGCACTGGAGCACGACACCGACGATGTTCTTGCCGATATCGTGGACATCGCCCTTCACCGTCGCCATCAGCACTTTGCCGGCTGCCTGATATGTGCCGCCGCCGGCGACGTGCGCCTCCTTTTCGGCCTCCATATAGGGCATGAGATAGGCGACGGACTGCTTCATGACGCGCGCCGATTTCACCACCTGCGGCAGGAACATCTTGCCAGCGCCGAACAAATCGCCGACCACGTTCATGCCGGCCATCAGTGGCCCTTCGATGACATGCAGCGGACGTTCGGCCTGTGACCGCGCCTCTTCCGTATCGGCGTCGATGAACTCGGTGATGCCATGGACCAGGGCGTGCTTCAGGCGTTCGGCCACCGTGCCCTCGCGCCAGGCCAGATTTGCCACCTGCACCTGACCTTTTTCACCCTTGTATTTTGGCGCGAGGTCGACGAGGTATTCGGTATTGCTGACATTGTGGCGCTGCGGTCGGTTGAGAATGACGTCCTCGACCGCCTGGCGCAGTTCGGGGTCAATATCGTCATAGACCGGCAGGTCGCCGGCATTGACGATGCCCATATCCATGCCTGCCTTGATGGCATGATAGAGGAAGACCGAGTGGATCGCCCGGCGCACCGGCTCATTGCCACGGAACGAGAACGACACGTTCGACACGCCGCCCGAAACCCTTGCATAAGGCAGGGTCTGCTTGATGGCACGGGTGCCTTCGATGAAGTCGACCGCGTAATTGTTGTGCTCGTCGATGCCGGTGGCGACCGCAAAGATGTTCGGATCGAAGATGATGTCTTCCGGCGGGAAGCCGACCTCATCGACCAGAATATGATAGGCGCGCGTACAGATTTCGATCTTGCGCTCGGCGGTATCGGCCTGCCCGGCCTCATCAAAGGCCATGACCACGACCGCCGCGCCATAACGCATACAGGCGCGGGCGTGGGCCTTGAATATATCGACGCCTTCCTTCATCGAGATCGAATTGACGATCGGCTTGCCTTGCACACATTTCAGACCGGCCTCGATGACCTCCCACTTGGATGAGTCGATCATCACTGGCACGCGGGCGATATCGGGCTCGGCCGCCATCAGGTTCAGGAAGGTGCGCATGGCCATTTCTGAGTCCAGCAACCCCTCGTCCATATTGACGTCAATGACCTGGGCGCCGGCCTCGACCTGCTGACGCGCCACATCGAGCGCCGCGGTATAGTTGCCCTCGACGATCAGCTTTTTGAACTTGGCGGAACCGGTGACGTTGGTGCGCTCGCCGATATTGATAAAGGTAGGGGTCAAGTCAAAGCCTCATCGATGGCGGCGATTGTGCCGAGCCATGTATTGTAGGAACCACTATCGAGATAGAGTTCGCGGATTTCCGAATCGCCCGTACTCAGGCGCTTCAAAGCGATTTTGGCCACGGCGGCCAGATCTTCGGGCGGCGGCCCCATGGTCTCAAGCGTCATATGGATATCCTGCGCCGACACATCACTTTTGCCGAGCGCCACGGTCAGTATGGCCGCCGCCGCGCAACCGCGCGCGCCATCCGCCAGTTCGACATAGTCCTCATTGGCCATGACATCGTCAAAGGCCAGCCGCACCATGTCCCATGACGGCGCTGCCTCCAACTCCATCAGGAAGTCGGCGGCGTCATCATTATCGAACGGTCCGCTGGCCCATGACCCCATTAGTCTAATGACTCCGTGTCTCAATAAATACAGCTAGTTCCGTCAGCCCCTTTAGCCAAGTTTCAAACTCATCACTATCCTGCCATAACTCGTAGAGATGAGAATCTCCCGCTTTCAGACGTTTCAATGAACGAATTGCCAAAGCGGACAAATCCTGGGGCATCACCCCCATGTCCGTGACAACGTTTCCAATCTCATCATCGGCATCATCAAATGAAGCCCCAAGCGCCTTTGCAACAAGCGCGGCTGCTGTCCAACCATGAACAGCTTCCGTAAATTCAATATAGTCGCTTGTAGTGGCAACGACAGTGAGCTTTTCGCGGATGGTCGCCCAGTCGGGCGCATCTTCGACAAGCTCCATACCGGTATCGTCGTCAAAAGGTCCAATGCCCCAAGCACCCATTATTTGCTCACTTTCTTGACCGCCAGATCGATCTGGCCCTGCAAAAAGTCGATAAACGCGATGCCCTGCGCTTGGAGCGACTTCGGATAGAGCGAGGCCTTGGTCAGGCCCGGCAAGGTGTTGGTCTCCAGATAGACCGGCCCCTTGTCCGAGATGATGAAGTCCGAGCGCGAATATCCCCGGCAGCTCATCGCCCTGTGCGCCTTGATCGCCAGGCGTTGCAGTTCGGCATTAATCTCAGAGTCGAAACGCGCCGGACAGATTTCCTGCGTTGTCGATTTGAGATACTTACCGGCATAATCGAAGGCGCCGTCACCCGGCACGATCTCGACCGGCGGCAGGGCGATGACCGAGCCGTCAGCCTGTTCCAGCACGCCGCAGGTCGCTTCCGGACCAGTGATGAAGGGCTCGATCAGATAGGCCATGCTGGCGGATTCGCGTCGCACCGCCGCGATATCCTGTGAGGAATTAACATAGATCAGGCCGTAGGAAGACCCCTCCGAAGCCGGCTTGGCGATCAGGCGGCCATAGTGCGACAGGGCCTCGTCAGCTTCATCGATCGTGACGGTCGAGGGCGAATACACGCCGGCCAGACCGGCGAACAGCTTGGCCGCCGTCTTGTCGAAGGCCAGATGCGAGGCCGCCGAACCGGAGCCGGTAAAGGGCACGTTGCGCGCCTCGGCCAGCACCTGGAACTGGCCGTTTTCGGCGGTGCCGCCATGCAGGCCCAGCACCAGAACGCGGTCATCGGCGGCGGCCGCATCCAGTGCCTCAGCCATGGTGCCGAGCGTCGCGCCATCGGCCTTGAACGGCACTTCAAACGGCTTTTCATGCCCCAGAAGCCGCGCCTGCGACGTAACATGCACTGAACCATCAAGGTCCCAGAACCACAGGTCGGCCGCCGGCAAAGCTTGCGTCAAGGCTTGCGCTGACGCTACTGAAACAAGGCGCTCGCGGCTGGTGCCGCCGAAAAGGATAGTCGTTTTCATGTCAGCTCGAAAGGCTCAAGGCCCGCCAGCCTCAGGGCCTTGGGGCGTTTGGGTATCTGGCGCGGCGTGATGCCGCGGACTTCATCAGCCACATGCTTTATGTGATCCGGCGTGGTGCCGCAACAGCCTCCCAAAATATTGACAATGCCGTCCTTGGCCCATTCGTGCAATTCATGGGCGGTTTCGTGCGGTTGCTCATCATACTGGCCCATGGCATTGGGCAGGCCGGCATTGGGATAGGCGGCCACCAGACAATCGGCCACGCGCGACAGTTCAGCGATATGCGGACGCATCAGATCTGCGCCCAAGGCGCAGTTAAAGCCGATGGCGAACGGCTTGGCGTGCTTGACCGAATTCCAGAAGGCTTCGGCGGTCTGGCCCGAAAGCGTGCGGCCGGAACGATCGGTGATGGTGCCGGAAATCCAGATCGGCAAGGTTTCCTGGCCCTCTTCCTCAAGGTCGAGAATCGCCTTGATCGCCGCCTTGCAGTTCAGCGTGTCGGTGATCGTCTCGATCAGGTAGAGATCGACCCCGCCTTCATAAAGTGCGGCAACCTGCTCCCGATAGGCCTGATAGACCTGATCGAACGTCACCAACCGTGCGCCGGGATCGTTCACGTCGGATGACATGGACAGCATCTTGTTGAGCGGTCCGATTGAGCCGGCCACAAAACGCGGCTTGTGCGGTTCCCTCGCGGTCCACTCATCGGCTTTCGCGCGAGCGATCTTCGCCCCTTCGCGGTTGATATCGATGACCGATTGCAGGTCGAGATGATAGTCGTCCTGCGCGATGGTGGTGGCCGAAAAGGTATTGGTCTCGGAAATATCGGCGCCGGCTGCATAATACTGGTTATGCAGGTCGGCAATGATATCCGGCCGGGTCAGGCACAGGATATCATTATTGCCCTTCATCTGGCCTTTATGGCCCTTGAAGCGCTCCCCGAGGAAATCGGCCTCGTCCAGGCCGCGGCGCTGGATCATCACGCCCCACGAGCCATCAAGGATCAGGATGCGTTCCTTCGCGGCAGCTTTCAGCGCGGCAATACGTTCTTTACGGGTCATATCTTAGCTTCCTTCAATCCCAGTATCCGGCCGATGGCAAAAACCAGGTCGGCGCGGTTCAGCGTATAAAAGTGGAAGTTTTCGACGCCTTCGCGTTCCAGCCCCAGACACAGCTCCACCGCCACGGCCGAGGCCAGCAGTTTGCGCGTATCAGCATCTTCATCCAGCCCCTCGAACAGCTCACCCAGCCAGTCGGGGATGGCGGCTTCGCAGGCGGCAGCCATGCGGCGCAGGCCCTTGAAATTGGTCACCGGCATGATGCCCGGCGTCAGGTCGATGCGGATTCCGGCATCGGCCACGGCATCGCGGAAGCGCAGGAAGGTGGCCGGCTCGAAGAAGAACTGGCTGATGCCACGCGTCGCGCCGGCATCGACCTTCTGGCGCAGGACATCGAGATCGAAGGCCAGCGATGGCGATTGCGGGTGCTTCTCCGGATAGACCCCCACACTGACCTCGAAATCGCCGATCCGCTTGATGGCGGCGGTCAGTTCGGTGGCATTCTGGTAGCCGTCATTGCGCGGCTTGTAATCACCAAACCCTGAGGGCGGATCGCCGCGCAAGGCCACGATATGGCGCACGCCCGCCGCCCAGTAGGCGCGGATCACCTCATCGACCTCTTCACGCGAGGCATCGACGCAGGTCAGGTGCGCGGCGGGCTTCAGGTGCGTCTCGTCGAGGATGCGCTTGACCGTGCGGTGGGTGCGTTCGCGGGTAGAGCCGCCAGCACCATAGGTCACCGAGACAAACTCAGGGTTTAACGGCGCCAGACGGCGGATCGACTCCCACAAGGTCGTTTCCATCTCTTCCGTCTTCGGCGGGAAGAATTCAAACGACACTTTCAAATTCTGCCCGCCGGCGGCGAGCGAACGCGCAATGGGAGCGAGATCGGATTTCAGATTGGGATTCAGCGAGGGGCTCATATCGGGAAATTCTCAATGCGTGCCTGTTCAGGCAAATTCAGGGGTCAGCTCTTGATGGCGAGCCAGATCTTGACGGTCAGGCCGGCCTCTTTCGGCGGCAGCGAACGGGTAACATTCAGCCTAAGACCGGCGGTTTCGAACCAGTGGTCCATGTCCTCATCCAGCATACCCAGCCGCCGATGCTGGTACTGTTCGCGCATGATTTCGAGATCGTGGTGCGCGAAGTCGGCAATCAGCAGACGGCCGCCAGGTTTCAACAACCGCGCGGCTTCGGCGATGGCACGCCCCGGATCGGCCAGAAAGTGCAACACCTGATGGACCACCACGAAATCGGCCGAGGCCGCCGGCAATCGTGTTTCGTAGATATCGCCATGGCGGAAATCGATGGTTTTCAGCCCGGCATCATGCGAGCGCGCCCGCGCCACATTGAGCATGTGCTGCGACAGGTCCAGGCCAATGGCCGTCTTCGCGCTGCCGCCCAGAAGCGTCAGCATACGCCCGGAGCCGGTGCCGAGATCAACCAGGTGCGCATAGGGCTGGCGGGCGGCCAGGCGCAGGATCTCGGCCTCGACATCCGCCTCGGCTATATAGTGGCTGCGGATTTCATCCCATTTCGGCGCGATGGTCTCGAAATACCCTTCCGCCGATTTGCGCCGGTGACTGCGGACCCCTTCGAGCTGTTGCAGGTCTTCGCCATAGGCATCGTCCAGCGACGCCAGAATGACATCGACCAGCGGGCGGATGGACGGTGCTGACGACAGGCGGTAAAACACCCAGGCGCCGTCCGGAAAACGTTCGATCAGCCCGGCTTCGCTCATCAGCTTGAGATGGCGCGAGATGCGCGGCTGGCTCTGGTCGAGGATAGACACCAGTTCCATAACTGACAGCTCTTCGCGCGCCAGCAGGCGCAGCAGGCGCAGGCGCGTCGGCTCACCCGCCGCCTTCAGGGCCTCAAGGAGCGTATTAAATCGGATTTTGGATGCGTAATCATCAGCCATATAATCATATAAAGATATCTTTATATGATGCGCAAGTGTTTTTTCAAACCGGCGAATGACCTATAGTCGCTGCGTCAGCATAGCGCATGGCAATTGGGGCCACCATACCCCATTATAAGATCCTGAAACAGACGAGGTTATATTATGAGAGATGGCGTTGGTATCGGCAAGGCCCTGCTGCGCGGCTTGCAGCGAAAATGCCCTTGCTGCGGCAAGGCGTCCGCCTTTCGCGGCTACCTGAAGGTGGTCGACGCCTGCCCCGTTTGCCAAACCCCGCTCAGCCTCTACCCAACCGATGACGGCCCGGCCTATATCACCATGATCCTGATCGGCCACCTGGTGATTGCGCCGGCCTTCATGTTCGGTTTTTTCTACGCCTATCCGGTGCAGGTTCTGGTGCCGGTGCTGGTCGGCTCTATCGGCCTGCTGACCCTCCTGGCCCTGCCCTTCATCAAGGGCGCCTTCTTAGGGCTGATGTGGTATCTGGGCCTCAAGCAGGCGCGATAATACCTTGACAAGACTTCCCCTTTGGCGCGAAATAGCCGTCCATATTCCGCAATAAAAGGGAGTTGCGTCATGGCTCACAAGTTCGAAATCCGCAAGAACAAGGCCGGCGAATTCGTTGCCTATTTCACCTATAATGGGGAAAGCATCTGGTGGACCGAAGGCTACAGCTCCAAGGTGTCCGCCAAGAACGCGATTGAGTCGGTCCTGAAAAATGGCCCTAATGCCGAAATCGACGACCAGACGGATTAACTGACCGGAAAACGCGGCCTCCCAGACAGGCCGCGCTCAGCTTACATCATGCCGAGTGCATCCTGGATCAGAGCAATCGAGCCCTGAGCTTCCTCGGTGCATTCCATGGACAGGCGATCAATCTCTTCCTGGGCGAAACGGCGCATCAGCATAGCCGCCTGCGGCGAAAGCGCCATCAGGGTGCGGGTTGAGGCGCGCGCCAGGGCAAGGGCGGCATCCACGTCAACCAGGTTCGCCGTGTCGCGGGCGACAGCGAGGGCATAAAGACGCGAGGCCACATCCGGGGAGGAATTTGACATCATTTTCTTTTTGGACATAGGTGAACACAAACTCAAACTTGGCCGGAACAGAGGATGCTGAAACACACACGACACATCCAGGCCGTACACAACGCATACGCTTAATTGCCCCCGATATAGCGAAAGATTGTGACTAAAACCAGCCTTGCAGCCGGTTACCGCTTTCCGCCGCGGCAATGTCATCCTTTTGTAATACATCGAATAATTGCATTACCTGCGAGAGAAATTCCAATTAGCCGCGTGTAATAACGAATTTATTTCAAGATAGCGGTAACATTCATGGAAAAATTCTACACTATGAGAAGTTTTCCCGCCACAATCATGACATCTCGTGACAAAACGGCGAAAATGCGGCAATTATACGCCTGAAAATCGCCTGAAAGCCGAATCCCTGGCCATAATCCGCGCCCGCCTGCGCAAATTCCGCCAGAACCGTCTCCCACAGGCCATAATCGGTGAACGCCGACGCTTACTGCAAAATATTGCAAATAGCCCAGGCTTCCCCGACAATAAAAAAGACCGCCATATTTTGCGGATATGGCGGTCTTTTGCAATCAGGCAGACAGCATTAAAGGCTTAGCCAATCTTCTGGGCCAGGCGTTCCTGACCATCGCGGATAAGTTGCGCCGCCGCTTCCGGCTCGACCCAGCCGATGACATTGGTCATCTTGTTCTTTTCCAGATCCTTGTAGTGCGCGAAGAAGTGCGTGATCTGGTCGATCAGGATGGACGGCATCTGGCGATAGCTCTGCACATTGGTATAGTAGGGGTGCAGCTTGTCGACCGGCACGGCCAGGATCTTCTCGTCGCGGCCCGCTTCATCTTCCATGATCAGGGCGCCGATCGGGCGCACGCGAATGACCACGCCAGGGTAAACCGGCGTCGGGCCGACGACCATAACGTCACACGGATCACCGTCATCGGCCAGGGTGTGCGGGATGAAACCGTAATTGCCCGGATAATACATCGAGGTATAGAGGAAGCGATCGACGAACAGGGCGCCGGAATCCTTGTCCATCTCGTACTTCACCGGCATACCGCCCTGCGGGATTTCGATGACCGCGTGGACGTCCCACGGCGCGTTCGGACCTACGGAGATTTTATCAATATTCATTGCGTGACTTTGATTTGGAGCCAAAAAGGTGCGCTTTCATAAGCGTTGCCCCCTGTTCGCACAAGCGAAGAAAAGTAAATTCACCAATCTTTCTGACAAATCACATGACGAAGCCCGGCAAAGACACTTATAAAGTGTCATTAAAAGCCACATCTTCGCTTCACAGGCATTCCAATGTCCATCCTGAATACCCTGGTACGCGCCGCGCAGGACAGCCCGCTCGATATAGCCGGCCTTGTCATCTTCATGTTCTGCTGGCTGGGCTATGAACCTTTCCTGCGCCGGATATCCAAAAGCCGCGGCCTCATCACCAAGGATCTGAGCGTGGTGCGCCGGGCCTGGATGAGGGAAATGACCGTGCGCGAGGTCAAGCTCTACGATTCCAACCTGATGGCCCACGCGGTCAATTCGGCCACCAATTTTTCGTCGGCCAACCTGCTGCTGATCGCGGCGGTCGCCGGCGTCCTGTTCGGCGGGCACCTGCCGCTGAAGTCGCTGACGACCCTCGGCCTCGATGTCTCCTCTACCCAGCTTTTCCAGATCAAGATGGCCCTTGTGCTCATCTGCCTGTCGCGCGGCCTGCTCGATTTCATCTGGGCCCTGCGCCAGATGAATTACTGCGCCGCCGCCATGGGCTCCCTGCCGGAAAACATGGATGTCGATACGGCCGCCAAGTTCACTAATGCCATTACCAATGTGCTCGAACCGGCGATGACCAGTTTCTCGCAGGGCGTGCGCGCCTATTACTTTTCCCTGGCCGCCACCGCCTGGTTGTGGGGACCGATCTATCTCGCCCTTGCCAGCATAGGCGCCGTCGCTCTGCTCGGCTGGCGGCAGTCGCGCTCGCAATCGGCGCGGGGCCTGCGGCAATTGCGTGAACTGCTGGAAGAACATCCCTACCCGACCCCGCCGCGCCCCATCGCCGCGGAACTCCAGACCAAGGATAAAAATGCGGCACCGCACAATGCGCAAGGCGGCTATTAACTTAGTGCCTCACGCGCAAACCCCGGCACCGGCTCGAATTGTAACGATATGTGATCATATTATGTTACATTTCGACTTGTATTCTTTCGCACCGCAAACTAAATTGAACCCGTTCGGCGCCTTCCTGGCGCTGATGCCCTTCCTGGGCGTTTCCTCCCTGTAAACTTGGCCGCGCCGTAGAGCGCGGCTTTTTTTGGCCAAAAACAGAAACCGGTGTCATCACAAAACCGTTACCCTACAGGCTTTTGAGCGTGTCCGTCAGCTTGCGGAAAATCGTCCGCAGACGGATGGCGCCCGCGTGTGGTTCGAGCCGGTCTTCATCCATATAGATGGCGCGGTTGATCTCGATCTGCAGGGCTTCGATTCCCGCCGCGGGCCGGCCGTAGGTTTCAACAATATAGCCGCCGGCGAAGGGTTTATTGAGCCCGACACGCAGTCCCGCCCCCTCCAGGACGCCCCGAACGCGCCGGACCAGACTTTCGGAACAGGTTTCACCGTGACGGTTTCCCAGCACGATATCCGGCTTTGGCTCCCCATTGCGAAACTGATTGAGGGCGGCGCTCGGCATGGAGTGCCAGTCGATCAGTATGGCCGGTCCGGTTCGGCGCGCCTCCGCCAGCAAACCTTTCAGCGCCTCGTGATAAGGCCGGTGGATCAGATCGAGCCGGCGATTAACCTCTTCCATATTGAGCGGCTGGCGATAAATGTCCTCTTCCGCGCTCAGGCGGCGGGCGATAACGCCGAAACCGGCCTTGACGCGCGCGCTCAAGGCAAGCGCTGCCCTGGGCAGCTCACCACGTATCAGCCGGGCATCGAGTTCCAGCGCATTGCGATTGACATCGCAGAAGGCGCGCGCATACCGGCTGGTCAGTCCGTAGACGCCGAGTTCGGGCGTGATACCCACCAGGTCATCGACAAAAGCATCCTCGCTGACACGCAGGCCTTGCGGCGATTGCCTTGCCTCGGCGATAAAGCTTTGTGGATAATAGCGCCCACTGTGCGGCAGGCTGTAGACCAGCCGGCTGGCCTCGCGCGGCCTGACCACGATCGGCGCATGATCGGGACTGTGCACAAGATGCCAGGGTGTCGGGAGGAGATCGCTCATATTAGCACTTTAGTAGGACATTCCTGCCACGTCTTCACCCCTAATTTACATTCCACCTGCAAACATGGTGACTTCTGCGCCAAGGCGCATATGATAAGGGCGCCTTGGGGGTTTTACATGACCGATCCGATGAAGAAGATTCTCCTTGCCGAAGATGAGGATTCCGTCCGCAGCTTCCTGTCGCGTGCCCTGCAGCGCGCCGGCTATGAGGTGGTGAGTTGCCCTGACGGCGACACCGCTATCCTGGCCCTTGACCAGGGCCCTTACGATCTTCTGCTGACCGACATCGTCATGCCCGGCGCCGATGGCATCGAAGTGGCCAAGCGCGCCGCCCAGTTGCAGCCCGATCTCAAGATCATGTTCATCACCGGCTTCGCGGCCGTGGCACTTAATGCCCAGAAAGCCTCCCCAAACGCCAAGGTGCTGGAAAAGCCCGTGCATCTCAGGGAAATCGTAACGGAAGTCGAAAGGCTTATTGCCGCTTAAATGCGGTTTTTCACTTTTCCCCGAAAAAAGGGATTTCGGCGCTTGCTAAGCGGCAAGGGCTTGGCTATACACCCGGTCTCTTCGGGAATGGGCGCTTAGCTCAGCGGGAGAGCACTACCTTGACATGGTAGGGGTCACAGGTTCAATCCCTGTAGCGCCCACCATTCCCGAAACGAAAAAGCGCCGGACCCGCCAAGGGCCGGCGCTTTTTGTTTTACCATTTCGTGTCTTCAGGCCTTGCCTTCCAATATGCCGAAGCGGAACAGAAGCCCCGCCACCGCCGCGCCGATCAGTGGGGCCACGATAAACAGCCACAACTGCGAAAGCGCCTGTCCGCCGACAAACAGCGCCGGGCCTAAGCTGCGCGCCGGATTGACCGACACACCGGTGATGCGAATACCGACGATATGAATGACCGTAAGCGTCAGGCCGATGGCCAGTCCGGCAAAACCGACCGGCGCCAGCTTATGGGTCGAGCCCAGTATGACGACCAGGAAGATAAAGGTTGCCACCACCTCAAACGTAAAGGCCGCGCCGACGCCATAACCTCCCTGATATCCCGCGCCCCAGCCGTTTTGCCCCAGGCCGCTGACAGCGACATCATAGCCACCCAGCTTGCCGGAGAGGATGGCGTATAGTACCGCCGCGCCAAGAATGGCGCCGACGCATTGTGAAATCACATAAACCAGCAGATCTTTGACGGTCATGCGCCCGGCGATGAAAGCCCCCAGCGACACCGCCGGATTGACATGACAGCCGGACACCGGCCCGATGCCATAGGCCATGGCAACGATGGCCAGGCCAAAGGCGAAGGCGATCCCCAGCGGCAACATGCCCGCCTGGTCACCGGCGAAGACCGCCGAACCGCAACCGAAGAATACGAGTACGAATGTGCCGATCAGTTCGGCGAATGCCTTTTTCATGAGGAAGCTCCCTGCACCGGCGGATGACGCACGACAGGGGCGAGTTCAACCTGCCGAATCCACCAGATAACACCGCACGCCCGCATAAGGATGTACGCTGTTTCCGCGAGTCCGGAAAGGGGCAATTGCGGATATCGGATAACTTCGCTTACTGCGCCGAAGCGTAGGTATCGGCCAAAGCCGAGGCCTGGCGCATATCGGCCTCATTCAGCAGGTGGCTGCCGTCTATGGTCTTCATCAGGTTCTGCCCGTCGGGATCGCCGTCACCGGCCGCCAGCAGCGCCCAGGCATAGGCTTTCACCCTGTCCTGCGGCACGATTTCGCCGACATAGTAGAGACCGGCCATGCGGCTTTGCGCCAAGGGGAAGCCCTGTTTCGCCGAGGCTTCCACCAGGCCCAGCCCTTTGGCCGTATCCTTGTCGACGCCATGCCCGGTCAGGTACATGTTGCCGAGATTGTAGCGCGCCGGTGCATTGCCCTGGTCGGCGGCCTTTTGATACCAGTCACGCGCCGAAGCGAGATCCTGAAGCACGCCCTGCCCCGCCTCGAACATGGTAGCGACATTGAACTGGGCGATATCATAGCCCTGCCGCGCCGCCTTCAGATACCAGTCGAAGGCGGTTTTCAGATCGGCCTCGACCCCCAGGCCGTTATCATAGGCGACGCCCAGATTATACTGCGCCCCGACATAGCCCTGCTCGGCGGCGATGCGCGTCCAGTGGAGGGCTTCCTTGTAATCGACTGGCGTGACATCATAGCCCTTGGCATACATCAGCCCCAGTTCGGTCTGGGCTTCCGGATTTCCGGCATTGGCCGCCTTCTTGTACCAGTCGAACGCCTTGGCATAATCCTGACCTATGCCATTACCGGTGAAATAGTCGTCGGCCAGTTGCACCTGGGCTTTCACATCTCCGGCCTGCGCCTGAATCTGCAAGGTGGCGATATCGGCGGTTTCGGCCTTTTTATTCTGATCGGCCACGGCTTGCGGCGGCAATATGCCGGAGGTCTGCGCCAACACAGGCGATGAAAAGACCAGCAGGGCCGCAAGGCTGACAAGAGGATAAGGTTTCATGACGTATCTCGCCGTTCGTTATGGCGAGTATATGGATCGTCAGGCCAAATTCTGCCAGTATGGAGCGAACCATATTATCGCATTGCAACACCATTGCCACGCACCTGCGGCATCATGGCCACAGTTTGACGCGCTTTTTGTGCGATTCCGGTCGGATATAGTCATAAATCGCAAGGCCGGCATCAGGATCGCTGAAGGTCCGCCAGCTTGTTTCGGCCACGGCGATACCGGCGTCATGGCGGCCGTCATGCCAGTGCTCCTCCAGTGAGGCACGCCAGAACTCATAGTCCTTCGACTGGATCTCGCGGCGGTTGGCCCGGTTGATGATGTGGACCAGGCTGACCCGCCCGCTGTAGAGATCGGTCGGTTCGTCGCTGCCGCACAGGCTTTCCAGCACGTCCGCCGGCACATATTTCGCCAGTTCGCGCACCGCCTGGCGCAGGCGGTATTTCTCCAGGAAGGCGTCGGTATTGAGGCGCGTCCGGCTGGAATAGGTGATGTCCTTCATCCGCTCCTGCACCTCGTCCATGGTGGCCGGTTCCGGCCCTTCGGCGCTGAAGAGGTCGATCTGGAAGATCAGCGTGTCCTTGGCCACCCCGGCATCAAGCACATAGGACAGCGGCGTATTAGAGACCAGTCCGCCATCCCAGTAGGCTTCACCATCGATATGCACGGCCGGAAAGCCCGGCGGCAGGGCGGCGCTGGCCATGACATGCTCCGGGCCGATCCGGCGGTCGCCGCTGTCGAAATAGACGAAGTTACCCGACTTGATATGGACCGCCCCAAGACTCAGGCGCATGGGGCCTGAATTGATGCGGTCGAAATCGACATGACGCTCAAGGCTTTCGCGCAGAGGCGCCGTGTCATAAAAGCTGGTCGCTTCCGGCGTGCCGGGCCTGTTGAACCAGGGTGGCAGAAACCACGGCCGGTAGAAATTCTGCACGCCGGCCGTCAGGCCCAGAAATCCGCTCATCTGCCGGAAGGTGAAGTCACTGATATCGTGCGTGCGGGCCAGGCTTTCACCCGGCATGACGGTGGCGATATCCTTCCAGAACTGCCGCAGGTGGGAAATGCGGTTTTCCGGCGCATTGCCGGCGATGATGGCGGCGTTTATGGCGCCGATCGAGATACCGGCCACCCAGTCCGGCTCGACGCCATTTTCATGCAGCACTTCATAGGCGCCGGCCTGGTAGGCGCCAAGCGCGCCGCCGCCCTGAAGGACCAGGACGGTCTGGTCATAGGCGGCGGTCAGGGCAGCGGGTGCGGGGGAGACTTTTTCAAACGACATGACACAAAATCCCGACCTCACAAATGAAACCGGGACTTATATTGCGCCGCAATAGGTTTATTTCAAGACTGGATCAGTTCAGGCCGTAGACCACGCAGGCTTTCGCCTCCAGCCTTTGCAGCGGCGGTGTCTGGATAAATGGATTTTGCAGGGCCTTGGCTTCCAAATATTCGGCGGAGCCCGGCGCATATCCTCCCATATCGGCCATGGCGGCAGGGGCTACCATAGGCGGTGGTGGCGGTGCAGACGCATAAGCGCGGCTCTCATAAGCAACTTCCTGCGCCTGCGTGTTATCGTATGAACCATCCGGTGCCCGCGCCAGGATATCCGTCTCACAGGCGCGACCGGTCGGATCAATCACCTTGATACCGCTCAGCTTGCCGCCCGCCGCCGCCGCCGATTGCAGGGCGCGGGTATGGGCGTCCTTCACCGCTTCGGTATAGAGCCAGGTATTGGTCTCGTTATCGGGCTGGAGATTGAAATTGATCGGGGTCGATGAGGTCGGCGCCGCCGCCAGAACCAGCGCATAGGCGCGTTCCAGCAGGGCGGTATCGCGCACCTCGACCGAAAGGTTCAGCGACACCTGATACTTTTCGATCTTGTCGCCGCGCTGATCCTCGATGCGGTTGCCGTTCTTGTCGCGGTACTGCTCATAAAGCGCGCGCATGGAGAAGCTGGTGCTGATCCGCACCTTGTCCTTGCCGAGCTTGTCCAGCGCCTGATTGAGGCCCTTGGTCTGGGCAATGGCCAGGTTCTGCGCCTTTTCGGCCGTATCGGCCACCGTCAGGAAGGTGGCGGAAAAATTGGCGCGGTTGGCGGGGATTTCGGTAAAGACGTAACCCGTCTGGGTAATGACGCTTTCCTTCATCCACCACGGTGCGCGGTCATAGGGCGAGGCTTGCGGCGCCACCGTCTGGGCAGAAGCAGTACCCGCCAGGGCCAGGCCCGCCACAACGGTCATAAGTAAGATTTTACGCATATCACCCTCCCAAATATGTCAATCCCGACACTAAACCGGCGCCTTGCGGCAAAACTGAGACCGCCGACCGTTTAGTCATTTCTTATAGATGACGCGTGACAAATCCATCGAAATTTACCGCGCGAGGTGATTAGCCTGCCGCATGTCCGATCCCTTCAGCCACGGTCTATTTGACGGCATCAATCCGACGCTTTTTTACGCCGGGCTGATGCTTGTGTGTGTGGTTACCCTGGTTCTGGCAATCCGCGACCTGTGGCCGGAACGCCTCCAGTTTTCTCGTAAGCCCACCCCTTACCTGTTGGCATGGCGCAAGGCGCGCAAAGGCAATGCCCGGGCCTGTATTGATTGCGCCGACATGCTCGAAAAAGGCACGGGCGGCGCCTCGCATGATCCCGGCCGGGCGCGTCAGTTCGTGCATCGGGCGCTGGATATCTACCGCCGCGATGCCCGCAACAACAACGGCTATGCCTGGCTCAAGATGGCGGAAATCCATAACCGTCATCACAAGGGCTACGGCTTCGCCGACAAGGCCGACCGCGCCTATCACAAGGCATGGAAACTGCATGTCCGGCAGGCGGCGGAAGGCAACCTGGACGCCCTGTTCTATGCCGGCTACCAATACCGCTACGGCATGGGCATCACGGCCGATCTCGACCGGGCCGCGGACTATTTCGAAGCGGCGGCGCGAGGCGGTCATGCGGGCGCCATGAAACATTTGGGCGATCTCTATCTGCTGGGCTTCAAGGGCAAGCCGGAGCCGGTCAGGGCCGCACAGCTTTACCGTCAGGCGGCACTGAAAGGCGATACGGAGGCGCTGGAAAGAGTCGGCGACAGCTATTTCGGCAGCGCCGGCGAAGCCCACAGCCGGGAGAACGCCTATTTTTGGTACGCCCAGGCCGTGCGCAAGGGGCGCGACACCGCCCGCGACAAGCTGCGCCGCGTCTCGGAGAACTGGTCACCGAAACACCTGCGTGAGGTGCAGGAGCGGCTGCAAGACTGGAAGCCGGCCTAAGGTTTCCACCTCAGATCAAGCGTATGCGGATAGTCCGGATTAATGACCAGCGGCGGGATCTTTACCCTGCCAGCCGTATGGGTCGGGGCCTCGAAGCGCGACAGCCGGCGGCCCTCGGCCTCGTTCTCGTTCAGCGGCAGAGTGTCGTAATTGCGCCCGCCGGGGTGCATGACGTGGTATTTGCAGCCGCCGAGTGACCGGGCCAGCCGCGTATCGAGCACATCGAACTTCAGCGGCGTATTGACCGGCAGGTTGGGATGTAGGGAAGACCACGGATTCCACGCCTTGTAGCGGATGCCGGCCACCTGGATATTGCCGTCGCGCGTCGCTGAAAGCGGCAGGCGCAGGCCGTTGCAGGTGACGACATGCTGGGAGGAGACCGCTCCCTTCAGCCGGATTTCCATGCGCTCGACCGAGGAATCCACGCCACGCGAGGTGCCGCCCCCGCTCTGTTCCTCCCCCATCACCGGCCAGGGCTCCAGCGCGTTTTTCAGTTCCAGCGTAATGTCGCCGATCTGCACGGTGCCGACCGTAGGGAAACGAAAGTCGAAGAAGGGAATGAACCAGTCCGGCGAGAAACTGAACCCGCTGCCGCGCAGATAAGGCAGCACCTCCATCATGTCTTCGTGGACATAGTGGCCGAGCATGAAACGGTCGTGCAGTTGCGTGCCCCAGCGCACCAGCGGCGCAGTGTAGGGTGTCTGCCAGAAGGCCGCCACCAGAGCACGAATCAGCAGGGCCTGGATCAGGTTCATCTGCGGATGCGGCGACATCTCGAAGCCGCGCATCTCTAACAACCCCAGACGGCCGCGATCGCTGTCCGGCGAGTAAAGCTTGTCGATGCAGAACTCGGCGCGGTGGGTATTGCCGGTCAGGTCGACCAGCAGGTTGCGCAGCAGGCGATCAACCAGCCAGGGCGAAACCTCCCCGCCAATCGGAATGGATTTAAGCGCGATTTCCAGTTCGTAGAGGCTCTCGTGGCGCGCCTCGTCGATGCGCGGCGCCTGCGAGGTCGGCCCGATATAGAGGCCGGAAAAGAGATAGCTGAGCGAGGGATGGTTCTGCCAGAAGCGTATCATCGAGGCCAGCACATCCGGCCGGCGCAGAAAGGGGCTATCTTCCGGCTTAGACGCCCCCATGACAATATGGTTGCCGCCACCGGTGCCGACACGCTTGCCGTCGATCATGAACTTGTCGGCGACCAGGCGAGCCTGCGTCGCCTCCTCGTAGACCGTGGTGATGATCGATTTCAACTCCGGCCAGGAGCGTGCCGGCTGGATATTGACCTCGATCACGCCGGGGTCGGGCGTGACCGACATGCTTTCGACGCGATGGTCGCGCGGCGGCGAATACCCTTCGATGATAACCGGGGTTTTCAGCACTGACGCCACGGCTTCGATGGCGTGGATCAGGTCGAGATAATGTTCGATATAGCTGAGCGGCGGCAGGAAGAGGAACAGAGTGCCGTTGCGCATCTCGGCGCAGATGGCGGAGCGGATCAGGCCGTTAGGATCAATTTCTCCTCCCTTGCGAGCCTCTTGGCGAAGCGGGGGAGGAGAAAAAAGAATGGCTTTATACGTCTCAACCACCTTCTCAGCATCCGCCAGCGGTTCCGTCTCGGCAAAAGGCGAACGCGGTGGAAACAGATGCTCATCCACCAGAGCCTGATCGACAAACGGCAGCGCCCCCAGAGGCAGGCGCAGGCCGACCGGCGAATCCCCCGGTAGCAGCATCATCTTGTCAGTACGGAACTTCCACGCATTGCTCAGCCAGCTATCCGTCTTGGCCGAAAAGGCCAGAGGCAGGACATAGCCCGTGGGCTTGCCGACATTCTCATCCAGCCTGGCTTGCAGGCGTTTGCGTTCGGCGGCCTCGAATACGTCCGCCTTGAGCATTTCGCCTTCCAGCGGGATACGCTGCTCCTTCCAGAGCAGGTACGGAATATCCTCATAGGCGGGCAGCACATAGTCTCCACCGACAGCCAAGGCGCTGGCCAGATGGCGCAGAAACACGCCCGCCATGTCCGGTGTGGCATCGCCCTTCACTTCCGGATCGGCCAATAACGACTGATCGAGCCAGATCGGCTGCCCGTCATTACGCCAGTACATATTCATCGCCCAGCGCGGCAGGATTTCACCCGGATACCACTTCCCTTGCGCGTGCTGCGCCAGTGCGCCGTTAGCGAAGCGCCCAGATAACCGCTGGAACAGGTCATAGCCCAGCTTCTTCTTGGCATCGGAAAGCGCCGAGAAGTGCCACTCATCCCCCAACCGGTCATCGAGACTGACAAAAGTCGGCTCACCACCCATGGTCAGGCGCACATCCTGCGCCACAAGCTTTTCATCGACCTTGCCACCCAGCGTGTCGATATCGGCCCATTCGGCTTCCGAATAGGGCCGCGTCACGCGACGGCTCTCATAGATACGCGTCACGCTCATCTCGTGCGCGAATGTCGACTCCGCCTGTTCGTGCGCCCCGCTGATTGGCGCGGCCGAGGTTGGGTTCGGCGCGCAGCACAGCGGAATATGGCCTTCGCCGGTGAACATGCCGGATGTGGCGTCAAGCCCGATCCAGCCGGCGCCCGGCAGATAGACCTCGTACCAGGCGTGCAGGTCGGTGACATCCTCCGATACGCCGGAAGGCCCATCGAGCGACTCCACATCGGCCTTGAGCTGGATCGAATAGCCGGAGACAAAACGCGTCGCCAGCCCCTTGTGGCGCAGCACCTGGCAGGCCAGCCAAGCCATATCACGGCAAGAGCCCTGCAACAGGTTCAGCGTCTCGGCCGGCGCCTGTACCCCGGCTTCCATACGCAGGGTATATTTCAGGTCGGCATTGAGCTTCTGGTTGAAGGCGACGAGGAAATCGACCGTGCCCATCGTCTCGTCGGAAATGGACGCCACATAGTCCATCAGGACCGGATCGCTTTCCTTGACCTCCAGATAGGGCGCCAGTTCTTCCTTCAGCGCGTCGGAATAGGCGAAGGGGAAGGTCATCGCCGTATCTTCAAGAAAAAAGTCAAACGGATTGAAGACCTTGATCTCCAGCACCAGATCGACCGTCACCTTGAAGGACGAGGTCTTTTCCGGAAAGATGATGCGGGCCAGCCAGTTGCCGAAAGGGTCCTGCTGCCAGTTGATGAAGTGGTTGGCCGGCTCGACCTTGAGCGCGTAGGACTGCACATGCGCACGGGTATGCGGCGCGGGACGCAGACGAATGACCTGGGGGCCGAGACTGATCGGTCGATCATAGCGATAATCCGATACATGATGCAGCGCAGCCAGAATACTCATCGAATCCTTCCGGTGAAGCCGTAACAACACAGTTACGGAATCGCAAAAAAAGTGTCATCTACAAGTCTTTAGGGACTAGACAGCCGCAAATTAAAAAAGTCTAGTTGCAATGCAACAATACGTGAAAAAGACGCTTTTTCACTGGGGCAGCATGGGAAGCAATTTCTTTGAGCGCGATTTCGAGTGACATCCTGGCTTTCAGTTTCGACGGTTTGAGTTCGCCGGCGATCGACCTCAAGTTCCGCAAGGCGGACGTGAAGGGCGAGCACACACTGGGCTGGGGCCTGACCTGGTATCCGGGTGACACCAAGGCCGCCATTGTGGCGAAAGACCCCTCGGCGCGCGACACCAAATCCCTGCACGGCGCCATGCACGACTGGGACAGCTTCCGTTCCACCGTCTTCTTCTGCAAGGTGCGCGGCGCCGCTTCCGGCTATACCCATTTAGAGACCCAGCCGTTCTCGCGCAGCTTTGCCGGTCAGGACTGGGTGTTCATGCACAATGGCGATCTCGACAAGACCGCCATGCAGAAACTGCATTTCAACAAGTCGATCTTCCTCGAACCGATGGGCCGCACGGATTCAGAGCTGGCCTTTTGCTTCCTGCTCGGCAAGGTGCAGGATTACGGCGCCCGGACGCTTGCCGACGTCGATCATCAGGTGCTTTTGAGCTGGTTCCTGCAACTGGATGACATGGGCAGCGCCGACATGGTGATCTCGGATGGAACCAGCGTCGCCGCCTTCTACGGCTCCCAGTCAGAAAGCAACCTGTATTACGGCCGCCTGACGCCGCCGCATGACGAGCGGGGCTATCATTCAGACTCCGCCTCCTTCGCGCTCAACAATCCGCGCGACACCTTCCGTACCGGCCTGGTCTTCTGCTCCTCGCCGTTCCGCGAAGGCGACTGGAAGCCGATGCAGAAGGGGCAACTGATCATCGCCCGCCGCGGCGCTATGGTCTGGACCAACAAGAAGGACAGCAAGACCCAGCCCGCCCAGCAGCCGGTGCATGAGCAGGAAGGCCACCTGCAGGGCGCGCGCACGATCCAGCCCAACCTGTTCGCCGACCAGCAGGCCCAGGCCCAGCAGCTCTCCATCCTGCAATCCCTGCAACAGATGAAGGCGGTGCAGCACAACATCCTCAATGCGCGTTCGCTCACCCACGCGCCGGACGGCTCGCCCCTCACCTACCGGCTGTACGACGTCACCCACTCGACCGAATATACCTACGAACAGGAGGTCGAGCACTCGACGCACAGCTTCCGCCTGATGCCGATGGAGGACGCGCTGCAGGAAGTGGTCAATTCCACGCTCAGCATTTCCGCCGAGGGCGAGGACATGCGTTTCGAAGATGTCTTCGGCAACCAGACCATCCATTACAGCATCATCAAGCCGTACAAGAAGCTGACCATTTCCTGCCGCTCGCTGGTCAAGATCTATGGCCGGTCCGCTGACGATCTGTCACCGGAAAAGCGCCAGCATTTCATTCCGCTGTCGCTTATGCCGTGGCAGCAGGTGATGATGGAGCCCTATCTGCGCTCGCCCGAACTGCCGGAGACCCAGATTTCCGAACTCCTAGTCTACGCCATGAGCTTCGCCGAACGCAACGGCCGCCATCTGATTGACACGCTTAACGACATCAACCAGACCATCTACCGCGATTTCCGTTACGTACCGGGTTCGACCTCGCTGAAGACGACGCCGTTCGATGTCTATGCCTCGCGCGAGGGTGTCTGTCAGGATTTCGCCAACCTGTTCATCTGCCTGGCGCGTCTGCTCGGCATCCCGGCGCGCTATCGGGTC
The DNA here is from genome assembly GCA_024707255.1 of Asticcacaulis sp. Lineage (NCBI taxonomy): Bacteria > Pseudomonadati > Pseudomonadota > Alphaproteobacteria > Caulobacterales > Caulobacteraceae > Asticcacaulis > Asticcacaulis sp. The sequence goes on from JANQAC010000001.1 coordinate 477,294, forward strand.
GGCTACGTCTTCACCGGCGCCGACTATGAAAACAAGATGCAGTCCGACGCCAGCCACGCCTGGGTGGAAATCTATATCCCCTATCTCGGCTGGCGCGGCTTCGACCCTACTAACGGCATATTGGTGACGCAGGACCATATCCGCGTCGCCTGCGGCCGGAACTACCTGGATGCCACCCCCACGGCGGGCACGATCTACCGCGGCGGCGGCAAGGAAACCTTGCGGGTCCAGGTCACGATGAATGAGGTTTTTGGATGAGCGCTTTCCAAAAAGTGTGACGCACTTTTCGGATTAAAAAGCGCGACAAGGCAAAGAGTAAGCACCCTGCCTCATGCCCGCGTATCTGGTCCTGAGGCGATTTTATTACCGGATTAAAACGTGGCGCTGGAAACCTACAAGACCGATGGCTTCTATGACGAGCTTTTTGCCGATAACGGCGTGGCCCATCCGGGCGCCCGCCCGCTGGTGGCGCAACTGGATACGCTCAGCCGCGCCGAACTAAAACGGCGGCAGAAACTGGCCGAGGACATCCTTTATCAGTCCGGCAACACCTTCAATGTCTATGGCGACAAGAAGGGCACCGAGAAGATCCTGCCTTTCGATATCATCCCGCGCATGGTCTCGGGCGCCGACTGGGCGAAGCTGGAACGCGGCATCGCCCAGCGCATCACGGCATTGAATCTCTTCATCCAGGACATCTACAACGACCAGAAAATCCTCAAGGACAAGGTGATTCCGGCCGAACTGATCTTCTCCTCGGCCTGCTACCTCAAGCCCTGCGAAGGTTTGAAGCCGCCGAAAGGCGTCTGGACGCATATTTCCGGCACGGACTTCGTGCGTGACGGCGACGGCGAGTTCTATGTGCTGGAAGACAATCTGCGTTGTCCGTCAGGCATTTCCTACGTGCTTGAAAACCGGGCCGTGCTCAAGCGCATACTGCCGGCGGCCTTTCACACGCTGAAGATCCGCCCGGTGTCGGACTACGGTGATCATCTATACAAGACGCTGAAGCACATCGCGCCGCACGGGAAAGATGATCCCAATATCATCGTGCTGACGCCCGGTATCTATAATTCCGCCTATTTTGAGCACGCCTATCTCGCGCAGCAGATGGGTGTGCCGCTGGCGCAGGGTTCCGATCTCGTGGTCGAGGACGATATCGTCTACATGCGCACCACCGAAGGCTTGAAACAGGTCGATGTCATCTATCGCCGTATCGACGACGAATTCCTTGACCCGCAGATTTTCCGCAAAGAGTCGCTGCTTGGCGTTCCCGGCATTATGGGCGCCTACCGCAAGGGCAATGTGGCGCTCGCCAATGCACCTGGCACCGGCATTGCCGACGACAAGGCGATCTATGCCTATGTGCCGAAGATCATCAAATACTATCTCGGCGAGGACGCCATCGCCAACAATGTGCCGACCTATATCTGCGAAGACGACACCGACCGCGAATACGTGCTGGCCAATCTCGACAAGCTGGTGGTCAAGGCGGTCAATCTTTCCGGCGGCTACGGAATGCTGATCGGCCCCAAATCCACCAAGGCCGAACAGAAGGAATTCGCCGCCCTGATCAAGGCCAAACCGCGCGACTATATCGCCCAGCCGACCCTGTCGCTGTCCCGCGCGCCCACTCTGATCGGCAACAGCATCGAAGGCCGTCATGTCGATTTCCGGCCCTACTCGCTCTATGGCGAGGAGATATTCACCCTCCCCGGCGGCCTGACGCGCGTGGCGCTCAAGAAGGGCTCGCTGGTGGTCAATTCCAGCGAGGGCGGTGGCTCGAAGGATACCTGGGTGCTGGAAGACGAAGGGGAGGCCAATTGATGCTGAGCCGTGTCGCCAACTCCATCTACTGGATGGCCCGCTACCTCGAACGCGCCGACTGCGTGGCGCGCTTCATCGATGTCAATACCCACCTGATGCTTGACCTCGCCCTCGATCAGAACGCGGCGCAATGGTATCCGCTGGTCGCCACCTCCGGCGATGACGAGGACTTCACCCGGCGTTACAGGCAGGCGGATGAGCGCGCCGTGGTCAGGTTCATGACCTTCGACCAGAGCAACCCCAATTCGATCCTGCAATGTATCTTCCGCGCCCGCGAGAACGCCCGCACGGTGCGCGAGGTCATTCCGGTCGAGATGTGGGAAAAGATAAACGAAATCTATCACCTGACCCAGAGCCAGAGCCGCAAGCGCTCAGTGGCCGATCTTCAGGACTATTACCGCGAAATCCGCCAGTCGGGACACCTGTTTACCGGCCTGATGCACAACACCATGAGCCGCGACATGGGCTGGCAGTTCGCCCATATGGGCCAGATGCTGGAACGCGCCGACAAGACGGCCCGTCTGCTCGATGTGAAATACTTCCTGCTGCTGCCCCACAACGATGTCTGGAAGGACAGCGCCTATGACGCCGTCCAGTGGGGCGCGGTGCTGAAATCGGTCAATGCGCTGGAAATGTACCGCCAGCAGTTTCACACCATCAACTACAAGGACGTGACCCAGTTCCTGCTGTTCTCGAAAGCCTTCCCGCGTTCGGTGCAGTTCTGTCTGGAAAACGCCGCCGCGGCTCTGGATACCCTGACGCCGGACATGGACGAACCCAGCCAGGCCACGCGCGAAATGGAGACGCTTTGCAAGACCCTGCATCGTTCCGACACCAGCCACATCATTTCGGCCGGCCTACATGAGTTCATCGATATCTTCCAGGCCAATCTGAATCTGGTCGATGAAGCGATCTATGAGTCCTATTTCAAAAATTAGCGGATTTGCCATCCACTCGTCTCGAAGCGATCACGGCGTATGCGTAAAGATCACGGCCATGAATTTGATGGACGAAAAGGACTGCCGGGCTGATCATCGGGCGTTCAGGGAATCCTTCGTTCCCTGATGAAGCCCGGTGCCCAGCCCCTCAAGATTGATCTTACAATTTCAAACGATAAGCCTTATAGACTAAAAGTGAATCAGGACGCCTGCCGGTTGAGGGAAATGACTGGCAAAACCTCCTTATCAAGCGCCGTTCAAGGCGTGATAAAAACAAACCCGCAGCGGAAATACCAGCGCGGGTAAGACAATATACTTACCCCGGAGGGGTTGCTTATGGGTGCGGATCAAAGGGGCGTGGATGAGCGGGTGGGCACTGGCCGGCCAGAGCCCAGGGGACACGCGCTCGGCGACTCGCTCTCCGGCACCAATCTCGAACGGGCCGGCGATCACAACCAGCGCGTCACCCTTCAGGCCATCCGCGCCGCCGGCGGTCCGATCACCCGCGCCGATATCACAGACCTGACCGGCCTTACCGCCCCCGCCATCGCCAATATCACCAAACGCCTGCTGAATGACGGCATGATCCTGAAAGCCGGTCGCCAGTTGGGCGGACGCGGCCAGCCGGCCACCAAGCTGGTGGTCAATCCGGATGGCGCCTTCTCCATCGGGCTGAATATCGACCGCGACCACATTGCCATCGTGGCGCTTGATTTCGTCGGCAATGTGCGCGCCCGCGTCTGCCGCGAAGTCCACTTCGCCATGCCCGATGAAGTCGTCGCCTTCTTCAAGGCCGAGGTCGACCGGATCGTGGCCGACAAGGCCATCGATATGTCCCGCCTGATCGGCATTGGTATCGGCATCCCTGACGATCTCGGCCGTGTACCCGTGGCCAATCGCCCCGACGCCTACCACATCTGGTCCGAAATCGATGTCGCCGCCCTGTTCGCCGAAGTCCTGCCCGTGCCGGTCTATGTTGAAAACGACGCCGCCGCCGCGTCGATCGGTGAAATGCAGTTCGGCCATGGCCTGAGGCATCGCAGCTTTATCTACACCATTATCAGCGCGGGCCTTGGCGGCGGACTGGTGATAGACGGACACTATTATCGCGGCGCCGATGGGCGTTCGGGCGAGATCGGTTTTCTGCCCGTGACCGATGAAAACGGCCAGCCGCAAACCCTGGAAGACATGGTCTCGCTCTATTCGCTGTACGATTACCTGCGCAAGGCCGGCATCAATGCCTCCACGCCCGAAGACCTCGAATCCTTAGGCGCCTCCGCGCAGGCCCGCGTGGACGCCTGGCTTGATCGCGCCACCGACAAGCTGTTCGAACCTTTCCTGGTCATGAGTTGCGCCATCAATCCGGAAGCCCATTTCATCGGCGGTCGCCTGCCCGCGGCCTATATCGAACAGCTTTGCATCCGCCTGAACCGCAAATTCGCCGCCTATCAGGGCCGCATCAAGACGCTGCCGCCCGTCATGCGCGCCGATCTGGCCGTCGATGCGGCAGCGCGCGGCGCCGGCATCCTGCCGTTCAACGACCGCTTCCTGCCGATCCGCGAAGCCTTGATGAAGACCGGCTGATCATGGGAAGATTACTGATGTCAATACTCCTGACTTTTGTGGGGGTGACCTGCATCTTCATAGCCATTCTGGCATGGCTATATGCGCAGTAGCTACCAGCGCAGCAGTTTCCCGCCCAGCAATGCCGCAATCCCGGTAAGGATCGCCACGGCCATGCCGTAGACCAGCAGCAGATAGACCGGCGCATCCCCCTGGCAATGCAGGGCATAGGCCGCCGCCATCAGCGAGGCCGTCGCCAGGCCACTCAGGGCACCCAGACTTACGGGATGCGAGGTCGCCGAGCGCCGCAACCATAGGCGCCACAGCACGATCAGCCCGGCCATACCGCCGCACAGGATGGTCATGTAGCAGATCAGCACGCCATCGCTGAGATTGGCCATGGTGCTGTCCCAGCCGTCATGCTGAAATTCCACCAGCAGGGCGCCGAATACGATCGCGCCGATGATCAGCACCGGCATCAGATAGCGCAGTTTCGGCCGTCCTTCCGGACGGACCAGGCCGGACGCCCCCAGAAGGGCGCTGATACCAAGCGCCAGGAACATCAGGGGTTTGACGACCGGCATATGGCTGCGTGGCCACTCGCCGCCCATCAGCGCCGTCAACTCCGGGCGAGGACCATAGAAAAACCAGATGTAGAACACGGCCACGACCAGACCGGCCAGAGCCCCCAGCCACAATGGCCGGCTGCGCAACGGCTTCACCGGCTTCAGATCATGGGTCAGACTGTCAATAAGGTCACTCATTGACGCCTCTCCTTGATACCCACGAGCGATTGCAGCTTTTTCAGCCCGCGATGGACGGTGACCTTGACCGCCGAAGCGCTCTTGCCGGTCTGCCCCGCCACCTCCTCGACGCTCAGGCCGTCCAGCTTGTGCAGCTTGATGATCCGCGCCTGGTCCTTCGGCAACTGCGCCAGCAGAACCGCCACGTCGCGCGCCGCCAGGTCGGGCTGCATCCCGTCTTCCAGGCCCAGTTCCTCGTTCAGTTCGACATGGACATGACGGCCGCTCTTGCGCACAAAATCGATCAGCTTGTGACGCGCCACCGCCGAGATCCACGGCAGGAAAGGCGATCCGGGATCGTAGGTGTGGCGTTTCTCATGCAAACTCAAAAGCGTCATCTGTACTAAATCTTCACCATCGCTGCCCATCAGGCGCCGCCGGAAATAGGCCACCAGCCAGGGTCTCAGGGCTTCCAGCAGGGCACGGTATGCCGCAGCGTCACCGCCCTGCGCCCGGCGCATCAAAGCCTGCCATTCACTGATATTATACGAGGCCATGCGCGTTAAGGTTACGTTCCGCGGTTGAGGTGCTTGTTATTAACCGTCGAACAGGTCCGGCGCAATGGGGGGCGAGGGCGGCGGTGTCAGGCCCAGGTGCAGGTAGGCCCGCGCGCAGGCCGTCCGTCCGCGCTGGGTCCGCTGGATAAAGCCCTGCTGGAGCAAGTAAGGCTCGATCATGTCCTCCACCGCGTCGCGCGCCTCGGCGATGGCCGCTGACAGCGTTTCCAGCCCCACAGGCCCGCCGCCATAGTTTTCGATCAGCGCCTTGAGATAGCGGCGGTCGGAGTGATCCAGCCCCACCGGATCGACCTCCAGCCGTGCCAGCGCCTTGGACGCGGCCTTTTTATCTATAATTTCTGCCCCTTCGGCATGGGCAAAGTCACGCACCCGCCGCAGCAGACGCCCCGCCACACGCGGCGTGCCGCGCGAGCGCGAGGCAATCTCCAGCGCACCATCTTCGGATAGCGGCGCGCCCATCTTGCGCCCCGCCCCCATGACCACACGTACCAGTTCCTCCGGCGTGTAGAATTCCAGCCGCAGCGGAATGCCGAAACGGTCGCGCAAGGGGGTAGACAGTAACCCCGCCCGCGTCGTCGCGCCCACCAGGGTAAAGGGCGCCAGGTCGATGCGCACCGTGCGCGCCGCCGGCCCGTCACCGATAATCAAGTCGAGCACATAGTCTTCCATCGCCGGATAGAGGATTTCCTCGACCGCCGGATTAAGCCGGTGGATTTCGTCGATAAACAGGACGTCGTTCGGTTCCAGATTGGAGAGGATCGCCGCCAGGTCGCCCGCCTTAGCCAGAACCGGCCCGGACGTGGCGCGAAAACCGACGCCCAGTTCTCGCGCCACGATCTGCGCCAGGGTCGTCTTTCCCAGCCCCGGCGGACCATAGAACAGCACATGGTCCAGCGCTTCCTTGCGCTGCGCGGCGGCGGTCACGAAGACCTTCAGATTGGCCTTGAGCGGCGCCTGGCCGACGAAATCGTCAAAGGTCTGCGGCCGCAGGGCACGGTCCTGCGCGCGCTCTTCGTAATCAGTGTCAGATTCACCGGAGATTAATCTAGCCATGCTATTTACTCAACGCCTTCAACGCGGCGCGGATTACCGCCGGCAGTTCGGCATCAGCCCCAAGCTGCGCCAAAGCTGTTTCCACCGCCAGCCGCGCATTCTGTTCGGCAACGCCCAGCCCCATCAGTCCCGCCACCGCTTCGCCATTGACCGTGGTTTTGACGACCACGCCCACCGGGGCATGGATCACCGGCCCGAAATCGGCCGTGGTCAGTACCTTGCCCTTCAGCTCGATCACGATACGCTGCGCCAGCTTGGGGCCCACACCGGAGGCGCGCACCACGGCCGTCTTGTCCTCGTGCGCCACCGCCTGGGCCAGTTGTTGCGGTGTAAGCACATCGAGCACGGCCAGAGCCGCCTTCGGCCCTACACCCTGCACACTTTGCAAGGCTTCAAACGCCTTGCGCTCATCCTTATTGAGGAAGCCATAGAGCCGTGTGCCGTCCTCGCGCGTCTGGCTTTCGATATGCAGGATCACCTCGGCGCCCAGGTCCGGCAGGGCGGCGATCGTGCGTATGCCACAGCGCACGACATAGCCGACGCCGGCGCATTCGATCAGCACCTCCTCGTCGGTGGTTTCCAGCAGCAGACCGCGCAGACGACCGATCACGCGAGCATCCTTTTCAGAGTGTTCATCTTGCGTTTGTGCGCGTGTGTAATGGCGCAGGCCAGGGCATCGGCGGCATCCGCCTTCATGCTCGCGTCCGCCTTGGGGAGCAGGCGTTTGATCATGAACAACACCTGGTCCTTGTCGGCCTTGCCGGCCCCAACCACCGATTTCTTGATATCCAGCGCGGCATATTCCGCCACCGGCATCCCCGCCTTGGCCGGCGCCAGCATGGCGGCCGCGCGCGCATGGCCCAGTTTCAGGGTCGATGACGGGTTCATATTGACGAAGGTTTCCTCTATGGCCGCCTCGTCCGGCGTCCATTCGGCAATGACCGCCCCAGGCTCTCAAACAGGTGCAGCAGGCGCACCGACAGGTCGAGATCGGTCGGTGGCTCGATAACGCCATGCGCCACCCATGAGAGCCGTGCGCCTTCGACATCGATCAGCCCCCACCCCAGACGCCTCAGTCCCGGATCAAGCCCCAATATGCGCACAACGTTCTTCATATGTTCGCTTGTATCCGCAACGGCTGACTCGCGCAAGCCCGCCGAAGCTCTATGGCCAGAAAGTTGCAAGACTGCCGCGAAAAGCCGCTTAATTCGCCTTTTGGCACAGGTTTTGGAATTTACCTTTGCCATAAAGCCAAAGCTGGGGTTAATGTTTTATGAAGATAAGCGTTGCGGGGGCCGTATGAGCAGTTCGAATCCGACAATGGGTGCCGTAAGCGGGACGCGCCGGAGCAGTCCGGCGGGTTTTTTCGTGCTGATCGCCCTGGCTGTCGCCCTGGCGGCTTTCGCGCTTTACAAGGGCCAGGCGCCTGTGCGCACCCCCTTTCCGGAAGACTGGATCATCTGGGCCCGCGGCACCGCCACCTGGGCCGGGGCCCTGGCCGTCGGTGTGGTCGTGCTGCTGATCGGCGTCATCGGCCTGGTCGTCAACCTTTTCAGTGCGGCCCGTCCGGCGCGCAAGACGCACCCTAAGGCCATGCCGGCCGAAATCGAACTGGCCGCCGCACCCGCCGTCGATCTCCAGACTGCCACGCGTGCCAGTGAGAGCCGGAATAGTGAAAGCCGGGGCAATCTGCGCTTCAATGCACAGAATGTCGCCGCCCTCGGCCTGTCCGGCGATCATCTGGAAACCGTTGCCGCTCCCTCCCTGGAGGTCCAGTCGCTCGAACCGGCCATTTTCAGCGATCACGGCGCCTTTTCCGATAACGCCTCCGACAGCTTCATGACGCGGATGCCGGAAGCACCAGTCGAAGCTGCCATCGAAGCCCCTACCCAGGCCCCACTCCAGGCCCCCGGCGAAGTCCCCGCCTTTGATGCCACCGCTGCCCTTTCCGAGACGCACGGCCTGCACATCCACACGCCGACGGCCGAAATAGTGCCGATTCGCCCGGATATTGTCCTGCCGGCGGAAGCCGAACATGATCCACTGGCCGCTGCCCTGCTGGCCGAAACGCCGGATGTCGTTACCCATGCCCCGCAAGGCGATATCAACGCCGTGATCAGCTCGGCCATGCGGTTCGCGCCGCAAAGCGAGCCGCAGCCGGAAGCGATAGTTCATCCCGTTGAGGCCGTCGCCGAAACCATTGCCGCGCCCGCTGCCGAAATCATCCCCGATGTCGTGCCGGCGCCCATGCCCGAACCACTTGATGACGAAGCCGAAATCCGCCAAGCGGCTCGTACCGCATTGTCTGTCTGGCCGGATTCGACCCGCGCCATCGCCGCCGATGAACTGAGCGTGCGGATATCGCATCTATATTATGACAAGTCCCCGGCCAGCCAGAAAGCCTTCCAGCTCATCGCCTCCGGTGACCTGTCCGCCGCCGCCGCCGCCCTCGCCGCCCAGGCGGACGCCCTGGCCGAGGCCGGCAATCATGCCGCCGCCGCCGAATTGTGGCGCGTCTCCGGTGCCCTGCATATGGGCCGTGACGACAGCAAGGCCATGGCCGCATACGAGCATGTCTCGGAACTAGATCCGAACGACGCCAATATTCATCTCTATCTGGCGCGCCGCTACCAGATGGCCGGCGATACCGCCCGCCAGCCCGCCGTCATCGCCCGTGCGCTTGGCGTGATCAGCGATCCGGCCATCCGCGCCGAACTGCTGGCGCCCTATGCCGATCTCAAGCTGAAAGCCGGCGATGCCGGGGCCGCCGGCGATGCCTTCGAGGAACTGAGCCGTTTGCACGAAACCGAAGCCTATCTGCGGCCGGATGATGTCGGCGTCCGCTCCACCCTGGCCATTACCGTGGCCCGCCTGGCACAGGCGCGCGAAATGCAGGGCGCCTTTGAAGAAGCCGGCCCGCTGTATCGCAAGGCCCACAAGGTTTTTGCTGATCTTTCGGCTCTGAAGCCAGAGCATCCCGGCCTGCGCGCCATGGCGGATAATGCCCTGCGCGACGCCCAGCGCTTCAATATTGCCTGATCCCTATTGACACTTTGCACGGCAGCCCGGAAGCAGGACGCTCCATCTTCCGGAGTTTGTCGTGCTCAAAATCTCCCCTGCCTTCGCCACCATTGGCCTGCTGATCTGTTCCAACCTGTTCATGACCCTGGCGTGGTATGGCCACCTCAAGTTCAAGATGGAAAAGCTGTGGGTGGTCATTCTGGTAAGCTGGGGCATCGCCTTCTTCGAATACTGCTTCCAGGTGCCGGCAAACCGCATCGGCTATGGCACCTTTTCCGCGGCACAGCTCAAGACGATCCAGGAAGTCATCACCCTGACGGTCTTCGTCATCTTCTCGGCGGTCTATCTCGGCGAACCCCTGAAATGGCAGACTGCGGTCGGCTTCACCCTGATCGCCTGCGGCGCCGGCTTCGTCTTCTACAAGCCGTGAATTCACCTCACGCCTGAATTGTGTGACAATCTGAAAGCTTCATGATAACGCTGTCATCAATACAGCCGCACAAACAACTCGCGGCCAGAAAAGACAACGGGAAGAACCATCATGAAGCCGATATATTCCGCGCTCACGGCGCTCGGACTGACCATGCTCATTACCGCCTGCGGTGGCGGGGGCTCGGGAGGGAGTTCCGGCGGTGGCGGAGGTGGCTCATCCAGTTCGTCTTCAAGCAGTTCATCCTCATCCAGCAGTTCGTCCTCGTCCGGCGCGCTTATCGAGCCCTCAATCCCGGCAGCCGCTGCGGTCAGCTTCGAAATTCACAGCGACCAGGACCGCAAGGCTATTTCGCCCCTGATTTACGGCACCAATTCCGGCGACTTCACCAATGCCCGCCTGCGCCACATGACCTTCAACCGCGCCGGCGGCAACCGCATTACCGCCTATAACTGGGAGACCAACGCCTCCAACGCCGGCAATGACTATTTCAACCAGAATGACGACTTCCTGAGCGCCAGCAATACGCCCGGCGCTGCCTTCACCAGCCAGATCCAGGACACGCTGAATGCCGGTGGCGATTACGTCATGAGCCTGCCGATGATCGGCTATGTGGCGGCCGACAAGAACGGCGGCGGCGATGTCAACCAGACAACCGATTTCATCCATACGCGCTTCAACGTCTCGCTGCCGGCCAAGGGCGCAGCCTTCACCACCACGCCTGACCTGACGGACGGCAAGGTCTATCAGGATGAGTTCGTTTCCTTCCTGAAAACCAAGTTTCCGACCGCCTTCAGCGGTACGACGGCGCGCACCAGCTTCATGCTCGACAATGAGCCCGACCTGTGGGCCTCGACCCACCGCCGCCTGCGCGGCTCCAGCACCTCGGCGGAAGGCACCAAGGCGACCTATGCCGAGATATTTCAACTGACCAAGGACTATGCCAAGGCGATCAAGGCGGTGGCGCCGAACGCGCTGGTCTATGGTCCAGCCAGCTATGGCTGGGGCGGCTATGTCGATTTCCAGGGCGCGCCGGACGCCGCCAGCCGTGATTTCATCAATACCTATCTCGATGAAATGAAGAGCTATGAGACAGCCAACGGTCAGCGCATCCTAGATGTGCTGGACCTGCACTGGTATCCCGAAGCCCAGTCGAGCACCGGCGTGCGCATTACCGATAATGACAATTCTGCAGCCGTGGTGACCGCGCGCCTCCAGGCGCCCCGCTCGCTTTACGATACCGCCTATGTCGAGAATAGCTGGATCAGCCAGTATTCGGCGGCGGGCGGCGTCATCCGGCTGATCCCGCTCATGAAGGACAAGATCGCCGCTCACTATCCCAATACGAAGCTGTCCTTCAGCGAGTATAATTACGGCGGCGGCAATCATATTTCCGGCGGCGTGGCCGAGGCCGACGTACTCGGCATATTCGGTCGTGAAGGGGTGTATTCCGCCAATATGTGGCCTCTGCTGAGCGATAATTCATTCATCTTCGGCGGCTTTGACATGTATCGCAATTTCGATGGCGCAGGGGCCGCCTTCGGCGATACCTCGATCAAGGCCACCACCACGGATGGCGCCAATACGGCCATCTATGCCTCGATCGACGCCGCCCATCCCGAACGCACGGTCATCGTGCTGGTCAATCGTGGCGGCACGACCGTCACCACCAATGCCCGGCTGTGGCAGACCACGGCCTATGACACCGGCCATGTCTGGCGACTGGAAGGTACGACCTCGACACCGCAAGACAAGGGCACGGTCGTGGTGTCCGGCAACAGTTTCTCTATGAGCCTGCCGGCCTACAGCGTCACGACGATCGTTTTCGGATCGTAACCCCTATCGATTTCTTCACCTGATGGGGCGCTGGAGGCAACTCCGGCGCCTTTTTCCTTTAGAGGGTTGGGGTTGCCAACCTTACTACTATTTAATGATATATACCTTGCATCAACAGGTAGCTTGTCATATTCAATGATCAAGCCACCGCCTCCCCGGTTGCGACACCCAGCGCCTCAAAGGAAACAGAGATGCCTGAAACCATTGATATCCAACTGAAAAAAGGCGTGCTTGGCCTGTGCGTGCTGGCGGTGCTGGCGCGCAACGAAAGCTACGCCTATGAGATCGCCAGCCATCTCTCCGATGCCATCGGCATGAGCGAGGGCACGATCTACCCGCTGATGCGCCGGATGCAGACCGACGGCCTGGTCGCTACCTATATGGTGGAATCGCCCGCCGGCCCCTCGCGCAAATATTACAAGCTCACCGATGCCGGCCGCGCCGCGCTCGAAGCCCAGCGCGACGAATGGCGCGGCTTCGCCACCGCCGTCGATGCCCTGCTTGAGCCCCTCCCCGCTACGCCCGAATCTTTAGAAGAGGCCTGAGATCATGACCCGTATCGAATTTCTGGACCGGCTGTGCAAGGGCCTGAAGGGCCTGCCGCCTGCCACCCTCAAGGAAATCATGGCCGACTATGAGGCCCATTTCAAGGACGCTGCCGCCGAAGGCCGCGCCGAATCCGAAGTGGCTGAAGCCCTCGGTGACCCCGACCGCCTCGCCCGCGAACTGCGCGCCGAAGCCGGCGTCAAAAGCTGGGACGAGGCCAAGACGCCTTCCAACGCCAGCTCCGCCATAATCGGCATACTGGGCCTCGGCGCCATCGATATCCTGATCCTGCTGCCGCTGGCCGGCGGCGTGGTCGGCACCCTGATCGGCATCTTCGCCGCGGCCATCGGCGCCTTCATCGGCGGTGGCGTGCTGTTCGCCGCCGGCCCGTTCATGGGGTTGCCCGGCGGAATAGCGGCGGCGCTTATGGGCGGCTTCGGCGTCATGGCGCTGGCGGCCACCATCGGCGCCATCACCCGGCCCTGACCATCTGGCTGGTCAACGGCCTCGTCTGGTACGCCCGCCTGCACTACCGCGTGCTCAAACCCGCCCTCGAAGCCTAAGGAAACACCATCATGATCCGCAAACTGTTTCTCTTCTCCGGCGGCGCCTTCCTGGTGGCGCTGGTCTGCACGGCCGGGGCCGCCGCCCTGGTCTCCAACGAAGTCGGCACCAAGGGCTGGAATATCGGCCTGATCAAGGACGGCGACCATGTGCGCATTGGCCGGGGCGAGGCTGGCAAGCCGGAACCGAGCACCAGCAAGACCATCGCCTGGACCGGCGGCGACCTGCTGGCCGTCGATCTGCCCGCCGATGTTGTCTATACGCAGGGCCCGGCTGCTTCGGTCACCGTCACTGGCCCGCAGTCGCTCGTCAACCGCATCACGCTCGATAATGGCCGCTTGTCGATTGCCGATGGCCCGGAACACCGCGAAAGCATCAATTTCACCTGGGGCAAAGATGGCTTCGAGGCCCGCACCAGCCACCAGGGCGCGCGCATCACCGTCACCGCGCCGAACGTCAAGCGCTTCGAGATGACCGGCAGCGGCGATCTCGACCTGCGCGGCTATGACCAGCCGTCCATCGATATCAGTATCGCCGGCTCCGGCTCGGTCCATGCCGTGGGCCGCACCCAGGCCCTGAAACTGAACGTCTCCGGCAGCGGCAGCGCCGACCTGGCGGCCCTGGAAACGAAGGACGCCGATGTCAGCGTCAATGGCTCCGGCGACGCCACCATCCATGCCACCGGCCAGGCCAAGATCGATATTTCCGGCTCCGGCAATGTCGATCTGGCTACCAAGCCGGCCAAGATCGACACCACGATCTCAGGCTCCGGCACGGTGGATAATGGCGAGGATGCCAGCGACAATTAAGGGCTGACGTCAGCCTGCCCAAGGCGCCGGTTCGCATGAGCCGGCGCTTTTTTTGTCCGCATAGCCATATAAGAATACAATCGGCTTTTGCCCATGCTGAGACAGCGCAGAGTAATGTTCCCCAGTGACGTTATTCTTACCAGTTGGCCTGAAGCCTCCTACGGCGCTTTTGCACCCATGCCGTTATCTTTGCCCCTGTCATTCCCCGACACGCAGACGAAGAGAGTGCGAAAATGGTAACCATCAACAATTCCCAACCGCCGGCCCAGGTCAATAACAGCAGCAATGCCGGCCTGATCATTCTGGCCGTGGTGATCCTGGCCGCCGTGATCGGCGGCATCTGGTACTTCACAACCTATGGGCCGATCGAGATCCACCCACACCAATACGGTGGACCGGACCATCACCCGTATCGAAAAGGCCCCGGCCGCTGTTGGCAATGCGGTCGATAACGCCACCACCAACAACCCGGCCAACACGACCCCGCCGTCGAATGCCGAACCGGCCCCGGCTCAATAAGTCGAGTAGATCGATAAAGAAAAAGCGCCGCCGTTTTCCGCCGGCGCTTTTTCTTTGATTAACGGGTGCAGGGACCGTGTCCCTGCGTCTTAACGACTAAATTTCTGGAACTTGATCCGGTGCGGGATCAGGCTGTCTGTACCCAGGCGACGCTTCTTGTCTTCCTCGTACATTTCGAAATTGCCTTCGAACCACTCCACATGGCTGTCGCCCTCAAACGCGAGAATGTGCGTGGCCAGGCGATCGAGGAACCAGCGGTCGTGGGAAATAACCACGGCGCAGCCGGCGAATTCTTCCAGCGCCTCTTCGAGCGCCTGCAAGGTTTCGATATCCAGATCGTTGGTCGGTTCGTCGAGCAGGATGACATTGCCGCCGGCGGCCGGGGTCTTGGCCAGGTGGACGCGGTTGCGCTCACCGCCGGAGAGCAAGCCGACCTTCTTCTGCTGGTCGCCGCCCTTGAAGTTAAACCCGCCGACATAGGCGCGCGAATTGATTTCCTTCTTGCCGACCACCATGATGTCGGTGCCGCCGGAAATGGCCTGCCAGACGGTATGGTTCGGATCTAGGTCGTCGCGCGACTGATCGACATAGGCCAGCTTGACCGTTTCGCCGAGCTTGATCGTGCCGGCGTCGGGCTTTTCCTCGGCCGGTGATCAGCTTGAACAGGGTCGACTTGCCGGCGCCGTTCGGACCGATAATGCCGACGATGCCGTTGGGCGGCAGGCGGAAGGTCAGGTCCTTGAACAGAACCTTTTCGCCGAATTCCTTTTCCAGACCCGTGACTTCGAGCACGACATTGCCGAGGCGCGGGCCAGGCGGGATCTGGATGGTGGCAAAGCTTTGCGCCTGACGCGAATTTTCCTGTTCGCGCACCATGTCCTCATAAGCAGCCAGACGAGCCTTGGACTTGGCCTGGCGGGCCTTGGCGCCGGAACGCACCCATTCCAGTTCCTTGGTAAGGGCGCGCTGACGGGCTTCTGATTCCGACTGCTCCTGCACGACGCGCTTCTGCTTCTGCTCCAGCCAGCCGGAATAGTTGCCTTCATAGGGGACGCCCTTGCCGCGATCGAGTTCGAGGGTCCACTTGGTCACCTGGTCGAGGAAGTAACGATCGTGGGTGACGAGGATGACGCAGCCGGGGAAATTTTCCAAGTGGTGCTGGAGCCAGGCCACCGATTCCGCATCAAGGTGGTTGGTCGGTTCGTCGAGCAACAGCATGTCGGGCTTGCTAAGCAGCAGGCGGGCCAGGGCCACGCGGCGCTTTTCACCGCCGGAAAGCTTGGTCACGCCTGAATCGTTCGGCGGGCAGCGCAGGGCGTCCATGGCCATTTCGATGCGCGAGTCGATGTCCCACAGGTCGCCCGCGTCGATCTTTTCCTGCAGGGCGTTCATTTCTTCCATGAGCTCGTCGGAATATTCCTCGCCCATGAGTTCGGCCACCTTGTTGAAGCGGTCAAACGTCTTCTTCTCCTCGCACCAGTCGATGACGTTTTCCCAGACGGTCTTCGTCTCGTCGAGGTGTGGCTCCTGCTCCAGGTAGCCCATCTTGGTGCCTTCGGCGGCCTTGGCCTCACCGGAGAATTCCTTGTCGATGCCGGCCATGATCTTCAGCAGGGTGGACTTACCCGAGCCGTTGACGCCGACAACGCCGATCTTGGCGTCGGAATAGAAGGAGAGCCAGATGTTTTCGAAGACCTTTTTACCGCCGGGGTAATGCTTGGTCAGGCCCTGCATCTGGAAGATATATTGTTGCGCCATGGGGAGCTTGCGCCCTTCTCAAAAGAATGCGTTTTTAAGGATGCTGTCGTTTAGCGGCTTAGGCGCAAAAGCGCAATAATTAGATGCAGCACTGCTAAGGGGACGAGATAATGGCCGATTTCATATTTTTGATGCACGACACGCCGAACGAAACGCCTAACGAAGCGAACACCTGGCCTGCCTATCTTGACACCCTGGCACGCGGCGGCCATTTGCGCGGCGGCAGCGCTATCGGCAATGGCGCCGCCTTTCGCAAGGACGGCGCCGCCCCTTCGATTACCGCCCACCTGACGGGCTTTATCCGTATCGAGGCCGAAAGCCTTGCCGCCGCGCAAACCCTTTTGGCCGGCAATCCGGTTTACGAAGCCGGCGGAATCGTGGAAATCCGCGAACTGCCCAGGACGGACTAACTTCCCAAAGTTTGCTCAAAACGTCTTTCCAGTCGCTTTAACTGGGCGGTGATTTTTTCTCCATAACCAAAAGCCTTCGCGCTACGGCGCCCATAGGATGAGAAATTGCGAAATTGCAGCGGGGCGAATTTCCGACGCAATTTCTTTGTGTAGGGCTTCGCATCTTTGCCTTTTTTGCCTGCCGCCTTCGCGGCGGCTTTGGTTCGACGAATGGCGCGTTTCATCTTACGCCACTGGCGCGACAATGAGCCTGGCCGAATACCGGCACCGCCAGGATAGTAGGAAAACCCAAGATATTGCGCACTTTTGGTGCTACTAATGGTCGTCGCATCGAAGGCCGTACGTTCAGTTTTGTCCGTGCTGATTTCAAGCTTCTCGACCTTGATCAAATCAAGTATCTTCTTCTCCAATGCGTCGGCATCCTTAGCACGACATACAACTAAAATGTCGTCCGAATACCGACGATAAAGCGCTCCTAACAAAGCGCAGGCATCTCCCACACTCTTATCAAAGTCCATCATGTAAAGATTGGAAAAGACGGCACTGATCGGTGTGCCCTGCGGAATTCCCACATCGACTTTAGGGTTGGCGTGAAACTGGATGCCATGCTTCTTGAGCTCCGCCACCGTGCCAATCATTCTCGGTCCGTTTGGCTTTAAACGTTCCGTGAAAATTGGATGGGCTTTAAGTTCATCCGTTTTTACGTAATGAAACCGTGTCACCGTACGCAAGACTTGAAGCCAATCTTCCGGCAAGCTTCCCACATCTAGGATCCGTTTCAATCGGGCCTTTAGCAATCCATGATCAAGGTTGTCGAAAAATCCTGTTACATCAAATGCAAGAATGACGCAGGGCAAATGTTCACGCGCATAACTATAGACTTCAGCCGAGAAATCATAGTTCGAACGCCCCAAAGATCGATAGGCGATGACAGTATCCCCCAAGCCTTGGGCTTGATAATATGCATCTAGTCGGGCGTTTAGCTGATGAGTATAGTACGACAGAATGCACGCATCCCTGTGCGACGCATACATAATATCGCGCTTCTTAATCTCGGTTGTGCCTTTGAGCGGCTTATATCGCTTAGTTTCTTTAATATAGTGGATGAGTGGCGAAAAGGAATGTGCCTGAACGAAACTAGGCATTATAACATTCGATAAGAACTTGGCCGATACCGCGCGGTCAAAGTGCTTATAGCCTCTCGGCTTGTACCAGTCCGGTTCGCCCATGCGCCCCCCCCCAATTCGCAGAGTTCGGGGGGCTAGCACTGACCCTGTGCCCCACAACCATTCTGCAGAATGGCTGTGGACGCCCCCCGAACGCACGCCGCAATCCGCCGGTTATCGTTCGTGTGTCTCAACCCGAACGCATCTCCAACGCGGGTCTAAAAACGAGATGCGGTATAATAGTGTAACCGAGGAGGTCCGAGCTATGCTCTATGTCTCATATCATCTGGCCATAGTCCGAGTAACGTGTTGCGTTATTCGGGCCGAGGTCAAATTTCAACTTGACGCTCTCAACGATACAACCACATGGCCAATCCCATGAGGCTAAGAAGAAATAAGGCCATACAACACAACTTCAAGGGGTGAAAGTAAAGAAATAGCAAATTTTTTTGCAACTATTCTCCCGTGGCACACACTGCTAACTGATGGTGGATTGTTACTTTTCCCCTAACCCGCAAACACCGCCTTCATCAGCTTTTCCAGGTTTTCCGCGTCTTCGTCGTCATAGGTGCCGAAGCTTTCCGAGTCGGAATCGAACACCGCGATCAACTCGCCCGCCGCATCGAACACCGGCACCACGATCTCCGAATTGGAGCGCGAATCGCAGGCGATATGATCGGAGAAGGCATGGACATCCGGCACCACCTGGGTCTGGCCCGTGGCCGCGGCCGCGCCGCAGACCCCCCGCCCGAAGGCAATGCGCAGACACCCCAACGTGCCGTTATAGGGCCCCACCACCAGTTCATTAATTCCGGCGGATTTCTTAACCTTATCCACGACATAGAAGCCAGTCCAGAACCAGGAATCGAATGCCTGATCGAGCAGCGAAACCACGGTCGCCATGCGCGCCGTCACGTCGGGCTCGCCTTCGAGCACGGCCACCGCGTCCCTTATAACTTCTTGATATTTTTCGCCTTTGGACATCATTGCCAAAGCGTCGTTAACCATATAACTCAATATTGTCTCCTGATTTTTCCCCTCTCGCGGGCATTTCGGGACGGGGTTTGCGGGCTTGGGCGCGCAAAACGCGAAATCGGCGTCGGGTCGGGCTTATTAACACTTTTTTCTGGCCAAGGCACCGCTTTTGACGCATGATGACTATGCGCGCGTTCAGGCGTAAGTGGGGTATGGGTTATGAGGGGGTTCCGCGCATTTCCGGCGCGACAATCCGGCAACGCTCAACAAGATTAAGTCAGTCACTAGCTGCATTGGGGGGCCAAAGCTTGACACTCTTCGTAATCCTTACAAAAGATGTATTAACCATATTTATGCCGACGCTGTCGGAGCGATGACTGATGTCAGAATGTGATCAGGCGAGGTTAGCCAAAGCATCCCTGAAAAAGGATAGCGGCGGAATCTCCAGGGGCCGGAAGGTGTTTGTCCGCATAGGGGCAACGCTGATGGCGGGTCTGTGCGTCAGCATGTCCCTCTCCGGCTGCGACATGCGTGACTGGCGGTGGTTCAACCGCAAGGTAGGCATCGATGGCACCTATGCCTGCCCGCGTCCGCCCGATCCCTTCCAGACTCAAGGGTTCAACGGCCAGGAACGCGAAATCCGCTATTATCGCCACCTCGGCTTTGCCAATGATTTCTTCGCGCAGCTCGAACTGGCCAATCGCTATGCGGCCATAGATGCTTCCGACAAAAATCTCGAAGACCATATCGAATCGTCGGTCTGGCTGGTGATGGCCCTGGCCAACCAGCAGGGCTATGCCCCGGCCAGCCGCGCCATGGACCCGCGCGGCGGCGTCCTGGCCTCGCGTTACGACAAGTGCCGCGCCTTCGAGCGCGAGCGCGCCTACCGGATGCTCGATAACGAGCTGTCGATGATGGATTCGGGTGAGCGCGACAAGGTGCGCGACCGCGTCATCTATATCCAGGCATCATTAGGCGCCGACGGTTTCCGCACACTGGGCCGGCTGTATGACGATCAATACGGCCCGATGGGCGAACCGGCCGATAATCCGCAGGCTATCCGCGCCATGATGCGGGGCCGCAATTACGGCATGTCCAATGTCCGCACCCTGTTCGAGCGCTCGGATGTCGACGCCTATCTCTATAATTACAAAGCGTCGGAAACCGGCGATGTCGGGGCCTACGTCCTTTTGAAGGATTTCGAGAAATCGGCGCCAACCCGCGCGAAATATTCGTCCTTCGTCGAATCCAAGGCCCGCCGATGGGTGGCACCCTATGAGTTCTATCCGCCCGAAGCCCCGCAGGGCGGCGTGCCGCATTCGGATGAAAGCCGTCCGGATGACGCCGCATCCTATGCCCTGTCGCGCATGGAAGAACTGCCCTTTATCCATGTGGTCCGTGCGCTTGACTACCTGAACCTTCTCAATGTCGCCTGTTTCGAGCCGAAAGACGTGCCGAAGCAGACGATTGACGGCCTGCGGTCGATGATTGGCATGCCGGGCGGCGAGCGCCTGACCTATCTCGATCGTGTCCGCGCCATCCAGTTGGCGGCCGTGAACGGCGATTCCCGTTCGCAGCTCGTCCTGGCGGTCATGTATTCCGAAGGCGTCGGGGTTGAGGTTGATTATGCCCGCGCCTTCTACTGGTATCAGAAGGCCGAAAGCCAGGGGTCGCCCGAGGCCCGCTACGCCATGTCGACCTATTTCGACCTGGGCATGAAGGGCGTGGCCGATCAGAACAAGGCCGAGTCCGTCGTCATGCAGCTTGATGCGGCCCTGGCCGGCTTCAAGCCTTCGGCCGGCCGCCTGCAAGCCGTGCTGGCGCAAGTATCGCGTACGCCTGAAAATTAATACGGCGCGGCCCCTCGTTTACCGGGGCGGCGATTTAAGGAAAAACGAAGATGTGGATGCGTAAGGACCGTCAAACACGTTCGCAAAGGGGGCAAGGCCTTGTGCTGAGCCTGACGCTCCTGCTTGTGACCGCCGTCATGTGTCTGTCCGTGCCGCAAGGCGCTGTTGCCGGCTCCAATGTCGCCGCCCGCGTCAATGCCACCATCCGTCCGTGCTTTGGCGTCCTGCTCGATCCCGAACTGCGCACCTGCCGCTCGCAGCAGCGCTATGGATACGGCAATGGGTACGGGTACGGCTATGACGACTGGAACCGCCGCTTCCGCAACGGCACGGTCGCCCATTTCGATTGCAGCGAAGGCCCCTACGCGCTCGATCGCCTGCTGGCACGCCTGCCTTCGGGAAGCACGCTTTACCTGCGCGGCTCCCGCGGCTGGCGCACCTCCAATGGCCTGGGCGCTGCCGACCTGCCGGAAGCCTATGCCAATTACAGCGTCTGCGAAGTCAGCCTGCGCCTGCGCAAATCCATCATCATCCAGCCCGAAACCGGACCGGGCTATGACAACCATCCGCTGGTGCTGAAGGCGCCTCAGGGCGAAAACTGCATCCGCGTCGAGCCGACGGCCGACATGGTCATCGTCCGCAACCTGACCCTGATGTCGACGCGCGGTGCCAGCCAGTCGTGTATTTCGGCCTCCGGCGGCGAATTTACCCTGGAAAACGCCAACCTGCGTTATGATGGCGAACGCTCCGCCGTGGCCATCGAGGCCGGCCGCTTCAACATGTCGGACACCAACCTGATCGCCCGCACGGAAGACGCCGCGCTGGAGATCAACCACGCGTCCCTCTATATCTATAACAGCCGCGTCGCCAGCACCTATAACGGCATCCGCGGAGACATCACCAATGACAGCCGCCTGCTGGGCGTGACCGTGCTGCAACTGGGTGACTGGCAGGGCTTCGAGCGCGGCGAAAACGCCAAGGCGATCGATCTCAGCCTGGAAACCAACCGCAGCATCATCACCATCGACCAGACCAAGACCCTGTTCTATGGCAATGGCCTCTATCTCGATGGTGTTGGCGAGGCCCTGGTCTCCAACTCCCTGTTCTATTCCGATCACGCCATCACCAGCAATCTGGAGCGTGTCCGCATACTCAACAACTACATCTTCGCCGATGAAGTGGGCATCAATCTGGAACGCGGCACCGCTTATGTCGGCAACAACCATATCCGGCTGGTGCGCACGGCGGCGATCCTGAAAAAGCCGGGCGCCATGCTGCGCGCGGTCAATAACCACATCGAAACCGAGCGCTGCGAGGATCTGAGCTGGGGCGATGTCCCACCGGAATTCCGCAACTGTACGCCCTGGCATCAACAGGCCGCCTTTGGTATTCCCGGCGGTGGCGTCGACTGGAGCATCTACGACCTCCTGAGCGAGGCCTGCGCGGATTCGCCCTCCGACGGCCACGCCGGCGCGGTGTGCAGCCGCTTCCACGCCACCACCTTCAAGACGCTGAACAAGGAACGCACCTATGACGATCGTTCCTACAGCGAACTGATCAAGGCCGGATGCAGCCGCAACATGACCCAGGTAACCGCCGTCTCGTGGCAGCAGTGCCAGGATTACCAGAAGCTGCGCCTGCCGGCTGACAGTGGCAAGGTCGATCCGGTCATCGAGGAAGCCTCCTACCGCGCGCTGAAGGCGATATGCACACAAAAACCAGCCGACCCGGCCTGGGGCCAGCGCTGCGATACCTATACCAAGAGCGCCAATGCCGAGATCAACAGCGGCGACCAGTATCCCTTCGAGGATGACGATACCAACCTGGCCCTGGCCGATGGCAAGGAATGGCTGTCCCAGGAACTCTACAGCAATGAGAATAACCTCTATTCGGTAAACGCCGGCACCTTCATGCCGCTGTTCGATACCTACCTGCCGCGTCCGCCCTATCGCATGGCCACCTCCAATGTGGCCGGCCCGAACTCGCCGGATAATCCGGAATCGAGTCAGGGCGCCCCGCCGCCGCGCAATCCGTCGCCGCGCCGCGATGCGCCGGCCGTGCCGAACCCGGTGCCGCCTATCCCGCGGATCAATTAAACCAAAAGCCGGACCAGAAGGTCCGGCTTTTTTATTGTCCAGTGCCGAAATGAAAAAAGCCCCGATTAATATCGGGGCCTTTTTACATTCCTGATTTCAACGGTCAGTTATCATCGCTGTCATCATGATGACGGCCCCAGTGCCAGCCGCCTTCCTGCTTGTCCTTGGCCTGGAGACCAAGCACGGCGCCAGCCACAGCACCGGCCGCCGCATCATTCGTATCGCCGTTTGCCCCACCGATCAGGGCCCCTGTCGCCGCGCCCAGTGAAATGGCGTTGGAATCGCCGGCATTCAGGCTGGAGCCCATGGTGGCGCCGATCACGGCGCCCTGCTGGGCGCCCTTGGAATTATTGGTCACCACGCTACCGACAACCGCACCCGCTACCGCCCCCACGATCACCGGATTGGGGCCGCCGCGCACAAAATCAACGCCATAGGCGCCGCGCCGCGTACAGACATAGCTGCCATCGCGTGGGTTCTGAGCATAGGGATCGAGACCGACCGAATTGCGGGTGGCATTGGAGGACATAACCGGCAGGTCACTCGTCCGCGTCACGCGGGTTTCGACATGCGTATAGGGATCGTAGGTCATGATTTCCGGCGCCTGGCCGTTAAAATCGGACCGGCAGGCTTCATCGGCACGCGCCGTATTGATGGCCCGCGGCTCCGGTGTGGTGACGCAGGCGGATGTCGCCAGCCCCGCACCCAACGCCAGACCTGTAAGAATAAAACGTGACGCCTTCATCGCATCCCCCGACCACGGCATTAAAGATGGTTAACGGGGCATAGTCGCACACTTTCCGGCTCAAGCAAAGGCTTGAATCGGCGCGGGAACACAATTGAAATAACCGCAGTTACCCAGGCGCAACGCTTTTATAAGCAAGCGATAAAGACGACACGGTCCCTCAGCCCAGGGCTTCGTAATCCTCGTCCGAGATTTCGAAATTGCCATAGACATTCTGCACGTCGTCATCGTCGTTCAGGGCGTCGATCAGCTTCATCAGGGTGCGCACCGGATCGCCGGTGATTGGCGTCGTGGCCTGCGGCTTCCAGACGAAGCCGGTTGACTTCGGGTCGCCCAAAATCTTGGAGACGGCCTCTGCGACTTCGTTCAGATCTTCGAAGGCGGTATAGATGGTGTGGCCGCCCTCGTCCTCGTCGCCGTCACCCGGATCGGTCTCGACATCGGCGGCGCCCGCCTCGATGGCCGCTTCAAAAATCTTGTCGGCGTCCCCCGCCGTCAGAGGATACTTGATCTCGCCCAGGCGGTCGAACATGAAGGCGACGCTGTTGGTATCCCCCATCTGACCGCCGAACTTGGTGAAATAGCTGCGCACATTGCCGGCGGTGCGGTTGCGGTTGTCTGTCAGGGCCTCGACGATCAGGCCGATACCGCCGGGGCCGCGGCCTTCGTAGCGGATCTCTTCCATGTTGTCGGCTTCACCGGAGGCGCCCTTCTTGATGGCGCGTTCGATATTGTCCTTCGGCATCGATTCGGCCTTGGCCATCGAAACCGCCAGGCGCAGACGCGAATTCATGGCCGGGTCCGGCATACCCATCTTGGCGGCGATGGTGATATCGCGCGACAGCTTGGAGAAGAGCTTGGAGCGCGCGGCGTCGGCGCGGCCCTTCTTGTGCATGATATTCTTGAATTTACTATGGCCGGCCATGGGTCCTCAATGTCAATGTAGTGCCTCCAAACGTCCCTGACGTTTGGCAAGGGCAAGTGCCCGCCCGAGCCGATGCGAGGCAAGCCCCCGCGGCGCCTGAGCGGAAAAAGATGCCGGTTTCTAAACCGAAACCAGCGCTTTAGGCAAGGTCTGGCTTAGGCGCCCACCGATGCGGATCGGTTCGATACGCGTGGCCAGTCCCGTGCGGTCATCGCTCTCGACATAGACGCCGCAGACCGTGGCCGGACCGGACGCCGGACGATAGCGTTCCTTGCCGATCCGCGTGGTAAACCGGCGCAACGGCTCTTCCTTGTCCATGCCGATCACACTGTCATAATCGGCACAGGCCCCGGCATCGGTCTGGTAGGCCGTGCCGTTCGGCAGGATCTGCGCGTCGGCTGTCGGCACATGGGTATGGGTACCGACCACCAGGGTGGCGCGGCCGTCGCAGAAATGCCCCATGGCCATTTTTTCCGACGTCGCCTCGCAGTGCATGTCCACCACTATGGCATCGGCCGCCAGGCCCAGCGGACAGGCATCCAGTTGCTTGTCCACTGCGCCAAACGGATCATCCATCGACGCCATATGCACCAGGCCCAGAACATTCATGACCAGGATGCGCTTGCCCGATTGCGTCTCGAACAGATTGGCCCCACGCCCCGGCGCATCGGCCAGCGGCGGATAGTTGATCGGCCGGATCAGGCGCGGTTCGCGGACAATATAGGTCAGGGCCTCTTTCTGGTCCCACGAATGGTTGCCGAGCGTCAGGCAATCGGCGCCGGCGTCAAAGAGTTGGCGCGCCGAATTTTCCGACAGGCCGAAGCCGGCCGAGGCGTTTTCCGCGTTGATAATGACGAATTCGAGGTCAAGCTCACGCCTGAGTCGCGGCAGGTGCTCGGCAAGTCCGTCGCGTCCGGCGCGGCCCACCACATCACCAAAAAAAGCAAAGCGCATTAAAAGTCCAGTTTCTAAGTTCCGCTTTGGTGGGAACTACACCTTGGAGCGCACCTGAATGACGCCCTGATCGGTAAATATACCGTCAAGCGGCTGATCATGCACCTCAAACGGTATTTCGGCAAGTTGCTGCCCCGAAAAAGCGACCCCGTAGCCTTTTACGTCCTTCTGCGCCCGCAAACGCGCCAGCACGCGGTCGTAATAACCGCCGCCATAGCCCAGCCGCCAGCCCTGGTCATCAAAGGCCAGCAAGGGCATGAACACGACATCCGGCGCAATTTCGTCAGCCTCATCCGCCGGCTGATGGATATCGAACGGCCCGCTGACCAGATGATCGCCCAGGCTGAACCTGCGGAAGATCATGCGGAAACCTTCCCCTTCCGTCACCAGGCAGGGCAAGGCCAGCGCATAGCCGCGCGCCTCGAAAATCTGTAACAGCGGGAAGGGATTTATTTCGCTCTGGATCGGCCAGTAGGCGGCGATGATGGCGTCCCTGTCAGGCCACGCCCGGTGCTCATCGAGATGTGCCTCGGCGACCTCGGCCAGTACGTCCCCCGCCAGGGGAGAACTTGATGCGAAAGCGGCGCGGCGGCGCTTCATTTCGTTGCGCAGCAACGGCTTCTGGTCGGCCATCAGCATAGTCAGTTCTCCGGCTTGCTGATCAAGCTTAGCAAATCCGGCATAAAAAAGCACGGCTGAATGTGAGGCAGGGTGGCGGCGCCATAAGAGCCGTGTCGATGCGTTTAAATCCTCTCAGACCTGACTAGTCAGGTGGGAACCAGGTAACTAGGACCACGGTCCAGATCAGAGCCAGTCCCCGTTCTAAGTGATTAAGGTCAGAAGGAATAGTGATCGCCACGCGAGCCACAGCAAGACCCGCCAAGGCTTATATAGGCCGCCATCCCGGCGAACTCAAGAACCTTCGTTTAAAGCAGGGTCGCCGCCACGGGCAGGACGGGCGGCGTCGCGGCCTCGACATTCAAAAGGCTGTCCTCGAAATCGACGAGAATATCGGCAAATTCCTGCGGCGTCAGGCGCATATGGGTCATGCGCGCCCCCATGCGATAATCCCAGAACGAACCGATATGGCTGAGGATACCGATGCTTTCGCCCAGTTCGAAGAACATCTTCGGACCGGCCAGCAGGAACTTGCGGAAAGGCGCCGGGTCAGACCCCTGCGTCAGGGCCAGATAGGCTTCGTCATAGACCTTCAGCGTCTTGCGGGTCGAAACGATGGCGGTGATGATCTTCTTCGCCAGCCGCGGCCTGACCTCGGCCAGGTAGTCGCGCGTCGCGGCATCGATCGGCCCCATGGTGCGGTAGGTCTGCAAACCGTCGATCACCTGCTTGATGTCGGCCTGGAGGTGCGTCTGGCGCCATTTGAAATAAAGGAATCCGCGCCATGAGAACATGCCCTCGGCGAAATCACCGTCGCTCATGCGGAAGGTCTGTTTGAGCGGATCTAGGTCACTGTCGAGATTATTGGCCAGGATTTTCGAGGTCAGCTTTATCGCCGCGGCTTCCATGCCGGCGCCGAAGGCCGTCATGACCAGATGCTCGATTTCCGCATTGGCGAACCCAACCATCTCATTGAGATCGCTTGGCGAAATCTTCAGGTAGCAGGGATCGGGCTGAAAGCCGAAGCGCGCCAGATGCTCACGCACAAGGAACGGATCGAGCGAGGGAATGACATCCAGATGCTGGAGTATCTGCAGGTCGGGATTGCTGGCCAGGTTTTCGTCGCTGAAATATGAGCGGGTAAAATTGACAAAGCCGGACTGATTGACAAAGATCGATCGGCCACCCAGGCGCAGATCGCTGGCGTCGAAGGGCAGGATGATCTTGGTGGCCGTGCGTCGCGGATGGGCAAAAAGCTCGCGTTCAGCCGGACGCAGGGTGTGCTTGACGAGCAGGGCCTTGTTCAGTTGCGAATTGCGGAAGAACGGACTGCCGGCATAGCCTGCACTGCGGCCGCTGGTGGCGAATATCTGCGAGAGATTGAGCACCCGGCTGGTTGACGCCGTCTCGCCGAGATTGGCCAGGTTACGCACATCGCGCGCGCTCTGGCCGCCGGATTTACTATAGCCAGACTTACTGTAAGATGCCGCCCCCGCGTGCATGAATGAACTTTCTGCTCAGAAATAGCTGGGGCTTTTTGCCACCAGTCTATAGAATACACTACTGGCCCTGAGCGTAGTCAAAAACAATTAAGGGCGTATAAATTTTCCATAAAGATGCTGCGTAAAATGGCTGAAACTCCCTCAAAAACGGACGGCGCCTGCAAACAGGCGCCCGGCATTTTCACCCCCGTCATCGATCGGGCGCGCTGCGAAGGCAAGGCCGATTGCGTGGTTATCTGCCCCTATGACGTTTTCGAGCTGGATATCCTGCCGCCGGAAGACCGCAAGGGTCTTGGCACACTGGCGAAGGTAAAGGGCTTTATCCACGGCTGGAAGCAGTCTTTCGCGGTCAACGCCGATGCCTGCCGGGCCTGCGGCCTGTGCGTCAGTGCGTGTCCGGAAAAGGCGATCAGGCTGGAGAGGCGTTAGGAAAAGTCGGCATCGCTGAGCGTTTCGCCGGTCGCTTCTTCCGCGGCCTTGGCGACTGGCATCTCGTGCGAGCGCAGCGGGCGCTCCTGCATAGACAGCAGCGCCAGAAAGGCCAGCCCCATAGATACCGCCGCGCCCGTAAATATAGGCTTGTAGATGCGTGCCGGATCGCTGACACGGCTCAACGTATCCGCCGACAGCGCGCCATGAAAGCTACCGCCCAGCAAGGCATAAAGCTCGCCGAACAGAATCGCCCCGAACACCGCCACCAGCAGCGCGCCGCCTAGGGACCGGAAGAAGTTCATCACGCCTGTGGCCGTGCCCATCTCGTGGCGTTCAACGGCATTCTGCACCACGACTGTCGCCACCGGGAAGGTCGAGCCCACCGCCGCATTGGCGAAGAACAGGCCACCGATATAGGCCCAAAGCGTTAGCCGGTCCCCGATCACGGCCATGCCCGCATAGATCACCGCGCCCGCGAACAGGCCGATCATCGGTATGAGCTTGTAGCCGGTGCCCTTGCCGCGCGCCATCAGTTGGCCCGACAGGATCGATCCACCGACCACACCAAGCGCCGAGGGCGTCATGACCATGCCGGCCTGCGTCGCGCCCATGTGGTAGATCAGTTGTACGTAAAGCGGGTTATAGGCGCTGACTGACATCAGAGCGCCCATGCTCAGTGTGGAGACCAGTATGGCGCGCACAATGACGCCATCCTTGAGGATGCCGGTCGGGATCAGCGGCTCGGCGGCGGTGCGCAGGCGGAAGGCGAACAGCACCCAGAAGACCGCCGAAACGACATAAACCGCCCAGAGCGGCAGCCCCATCACCGCCGCACCGCGCGTATTGATGGCCAGCAAAAGGACGATGGCCGCCGCCGCCATCAGGACCGCGCCCAGCCAGTCGATGCGATGCGGGCGTTCATAGCGCGGCAGTTTCATCAGGCCACGAGAGACGATCCACAGTGCCACGGCGCCGACCGGCAGGTTGACCCAGAAAATCGACTGCCAGCCCAGGTGTTCGGACAGCACGCCGCCGAGGATCGGGCCGCCCAGGCTGGAAGCGGTGAAAACCGCCGCGAAAACGCCCTGAATGCGGCCGCGCTCCTTCGCCGTGACGATATCGGAAATCACCGTCTGGACCAGCGACATCAGCCCGCCGCCGCCCAAGCCCTGCACCGCGCGCGCGGCGATCAGCACATACATGTTGGGCGACAGGCTGCACAACAGAGAGCCGAACAGGAAGATGCCGATGGCCATCAGCAGGGTCGTGCGCCGGCCGATGATGTCGGCCAGCTTGCCATAGAGCGGTGTCACCACGGTTGATGACAACAGGTAGGCCGTGACCATCCACGGCAGACGCTGCACGTCACCCAGTTCGCGCCCGATGGTCGGCAGGGCGGTCGAAACAATGGTCTGGTCAAGCGCCGCCAGCAACAGCACCGCCATCAGGCCGATAATGATTCGCTGGACGTCCTTCGGGTCCATGGCCGGGGCCGCTGCAGCTATTGTCTGGTTCATCCGGTCATCCCCGTTATTTCAGTTTACAGACTGTATTATTTTCTCAGTGCGCGCAAGCCCCGGATACAGCCTTGACGTCACGCCGGCTTTTCATCAGACATAGGGGTACAAAAAAACAATATATAACCGTTGGGAGCCGCCTGAATGAAACGCCCGATCACTGCAATCACCACCGTCCTTATAGCTGCCGCCCTCCCCTTAACTGCAATGGCCGCGCCCGATATCGCCGGCCGCATGGTCAATCATCCGGCGGCCGACCAGTGGGGCGTCTATGGCACCGGCGAAAAACACGAGTTGGTCAAGGACACCACCGTGCGCGGCGGCGCGGCCCTGCAAATCACCTCGGCCGGCAAGGGTGCCAATCCGTGGGATATCCAGGCGGGTATATCCAATTCAAAGGCGGTCAAAAAAGGCGATGTCGTTCTGCTGGCCTTCTGGGGCCGCACCGTGACGCCGGGCAGCGCGGCTGTTCCCGCCGTGGTGCAGCAATCCGCCGCGCCCTATACCCGTATCGGCGAGCAAACCCTCACCCTGACGCCCGACTGGCGCCTGCATTACGTCACCGCCACCGCCGACCAGGATTACCCCGCCGGTACGCTGGGCGTCAGCGTGCAACTGGCGACCGGTGCCCAGACCGTGGCGCTCGGCCCGGTCTTCCTGCTCGATTTCGGCCCCGGTTACGATCCAAAATTCCTGCCGCGCAATATTCCGTAAAAAGAGCGTTGTTACTGCAAACGTTATCAGCCCACTTCCTTTTGCAGAGCCTGTTTTTTCGCTTTTGACGCAGCGGATTTCGTCTATAAACATCCCAAGCCAGTCCGACTGTTCCAGTCGCAATAAATATGCGGTGCCGCCAAAGGTGCCCTGCGTTTAACATCTTGGGAGATACCTCATGACCTCGTTCCGCCCGGCCGCCTTCGGCCTGCGACTTCTGGCGACCACAGCCCTTATTGGCGCCTTTGCCCTCGTCCCCGCCGCTCAGGCGCAAACCACCAACGCCCCGCCGCCCGCCCCGACCGTCCGCACCGATGTGCCGGCCGATCGTCCCTGGATGGACACCAGCCTGAGCGCGGAAGCCCGCGCCGACCTGATCCTCAAGGAAATGACCCTGGCGGAAAAGCTGCAACTGACCTTCGGCTACTTCTCGACCGATGCCAAATGGTCGATCACCCCGATCAAGAACTTCGTCTTCCCGGCTGAGGGCCTGCCCTACTCCGCCGGCTTCGTGCCCGGCATTCCGCGCCTCGGCATCCCCAACCAGTGGGAAACCGACGCCGGCGTCGGTGTCGCCACCCAGACCGTGCCTGAAGCCGCCCGCACCACTGACCTGCCACGCGGCCGCACTGCCCTGCCTTCCGGCATCAATACCGCCGCCACCTGGAACCCGGAAGTCGCCGAGGCCGGCGGCGCCATGATCGGCAATGAAGCCTTCCTGTCCGGCTTTAATGTGCAACTCGCCGGCGGCATGAACCTGATGCGTGAGCCGCGCAACGGCCGTAATTTTGAATATGGCGGCGAAGATTCGCTGCTGGCCGGCATCATCACCGGTCACGAGATCAAGGGTATCCAGTCGAACCACGTCATCTCGACCCTGAAGCACTACGCCTTCAACGGCCAGGAAACCAACCGCAACCAGATGGATCACCAGATCGAGGACAAGGCGGCGCGCGAATCGGACCTGCTCGGCTTCCAGATCGCCTATGAAACCGGCAATCCCGGCTCGGTCATGTGCTCCTATAACCGCGTCAACGGTCACTATGCCTGTGAAAACGACTGGCTGCTCAACCAGGTTCTGAAGACCGACTGGGGCTTCAAGGGCTATGTCATGTCGGACTGGGGCGCCACCCACTCCACCACCCAGGCGGCCAATGCCGGCCTTGACCAGCAATCCGGCTGGGCCTTCGACCGCTCGCCCTATTTCCACGGCGCCCTGCGTGAAGCCGTCAATAACGGCTATGTGTCGCAGGAACGGGCCAATGACATGGCCAAACGCATCCTGTGGGCGATGTTCGAGGTCGGCCTGTTCGATACGCCGGTCAAGGGCGACCAGGCGACCACCATCGACTATGAGAAGAACGGCAAGATCAGCCAGACCGATTCCGAAGAAGGCATGGTCCTGCTGAAGAATACGCCGGGCCTCCTGCCTCTCAGCAAGACGGCCAAGTCGATCCTGATCATCGGCGCCCATGCCGATGTTGGCGTGCTGTCGGGCGGCGGCTCGTCTCAGGTCTATCCGAAGGGCGGCTCGCCGGTAGCGGATGAATATGGCAAGGGCTTCCCCGGACCGAAAACCTGGTATCCGTCCTCACCGATGAAGGGCCTCCAGGCACGCACTTCCGCCACCGTCACCTATGTCGATGGGAAGGACGTGAAAGCCGCCGCAGCGGCGGCGAAAAAAGCCGATGTCGTCGTCGTCTTCGGCGAACAGTGGACCGGCGAAGGCTTTGACGTGCCCGATCTGAACCTGCCGAATGGCCAGGACGCCCTGATTTCAGCCGTGGCGAAAGCCAACAAGAAAACTGTGGTCGTGCTGGAAACCGGCGGCCCGGTTGTCATGCCGTGGCTCAGCAAGGTCGGCGCCGTGATCGAAGCCTGGTATCCCGGCTCAAACGGCGGCGAGGCCATTGCCCGCGTCCTGACCGGCGAGGTCAATCCGTCCGGCCACCTGCCGGCCACCTTCCCGGCCTCGCTCGACCAGTTGCCGCGCCCGGTGCTGGAAGGCGATCCCAAGCTTGATTCCGACTCGCACCCGATGAGCAATTACAACATCGAAGGCGCCGCTATCGGCTACAAGTGGTTCGACAAGAAGGGCTATAAGCCGCTCTTCCCGTTCGGCCACGGCCTGTCCTACACCACCTTCGCCCTGTCAGACCTGACGGCCGCCGCCGAAGGCAAGGGTGTGAAAGCCAGTTTCTCGGTGAAGAATACCGGCGCGGTTGCCGGCAAGGAAGTGGCGCAGATCTATGTGTCCGGCAATGGATGGGAAGCGCCCAAGCGCCTCGGCGCCTTCCAGAAGGTCGAGGTCGCGCCCGGCCAGAGCCAGTCGGTGTCGGTCACGGTCGATCCGCGCCTGCTGGCCACCTATGATTCCGCCAGCAAAACCTGGAATATCGCCGCGGGCGATTACAAGGTGATGCTGGCGACCTCGGCCGCCGATATCGTCCAGACCGTCACCGTGCATCTCGATGCGCAAACCCTGGACGTCAGAGGCAAGTAATGGGTCTGCGTTTCGAGGTCACGACCGACACAGCGAAGATCGATTTCGACGCCGTCTATCGTTTCCTCAACGCAGAGACTAACTGGGTAAAGGGCATTCCGCGCGACCTGTTTGACAGGGCGATGCGGAATGCCCTTTGTTTTGCCGGCCATCTGGCGAGCGAGCAGATTGCCTTCGCCCGCGTGATCACCGACCGCGCCACCTTCGCCAATCTCGTCGATGTGTTTGTCGTGCCGGAATATCGCGGCAATGGCTACGCCTCCCGCCTGCTCGAACTGGTATTTGCCCATCCGGACCTGCAAGGGTTGCGCCGCTTTACCCTGGCCACCAGTGACAAGCATGGCCTTTATGAAAAGTTCGGCTTTCATGCACCTATGCGACCGGATACCCTGATGGAACGATACAACCCGGATATCTATAAGAAATGAGACTTTTGCTGTGCCTTGCCGCACTGGTGTGCGCTTCTCCGGCTCTGGCCGAAGACTACCAGAGCTCTCCCCCGCGCCAGCGTGCGGTGGAAAAGGACTGGGGGCCGTGGCTTGGCCCCTACCGAGCCGGCATCGTCGCCAAGATGGGCGAGGACTTCGGCGAACAGTATATCTATGCCGCGCAGAATGCCGCCCTGCCCGCCCCAGCCACCAATGAACAGCGCGTGATCTTTCTGGGCGATTCCATCACCGACCGCTGGAACCTGACGAAATTCTTCCCCGGCAAACCCTATGTTAATCGCGGAATCGGCGGCCAGGTCAGCCCGCAGATGCTGGTGCGCTTCCATGCCGATGTCGTGGCGCTGAAACCGAAGGCCGTGGTGATTCTGGCTGGCATCAACGATATCCAGGGCGCGCTTCAGGTCGAGACCGAGGCCCAGATCGTCGCCAACTACACCGCCATGGCCGAAATCGCCGAGGCCAACGGCATCAAGCCGATCTTCACCCTGCTGATGCCGGTCAATAACTATACGCCCAATGCCGTTACCATGCTGTCGGACCGCAAACCGGAGCGCGTGGCCTGGCTCAATGCCTGGCTGTCCGGCTTCTGTCAGGCGCACGACTATGGCCTGATCGATTACGGCCCGATCCTGCGCGATGACAAGGGGCTGCTGAAAGCCGAATATACCAGTGACGGCATCCATCCGAACGACGAAGCCTATGCCCTTATGGCGCCGGTCGCCGAGCGGGCAATAGAGGCCGCGCTGAAAAGATAGTCCCCGTCTTGAGCCGTCCTGAAAAGCCTGTTAGCGTCGCGCGATTATTGAGGGACCACAACCATGGGATTTGACCGTATCGCCGCGGCCGCTGATGAAGCTGAGCGCATCGCCCGCCTGCGTCTGGCGCGCACCCAGCGCATCGGGCCGGTCAATTTCGCCCAGTTGATGCAGCGTTTCGGCTCCGCCATCAGGGCACTGGAAGAGCTGCCGCATGTGGTCAGGCGTACCGGCGGATCGCTGACGCCTTACCCTGTTGCCAAACTCGATGAAGAACTGGCCCGCGCCGAGGCGGCCGGCGCCCGGCTGATCGTGCTGGGCGACCCGGATTATCCCGCCCTGCTGAAACAAATCGACGCCGCCCCGCCGGTTCTGTGGACCCTTGGGCCGCTCAAACCGCGAAAGAAGGCCATCGGCATTGTTGGTGCGCGCAATGCCTCCGCTGCCGGGCAAAAGATCGCCCAAACCCTTGCCCACGAACTCGCAGAGGCCGGCTTTCATGTCATTTCCGGCCTGGCGCGCGGCGTCGATACGCGAGCGCACGAAATGTCACTGAAAAGCGGCACGGTCGCCGTGCTGGGCGGCGGCGTGGACGATATCTATCCGCCGGACAATCGCGGCCTGTACGAGCAGATCCGCGCCCATGGCCTGCTGGTCTCGGAAAGCCCGGTTGGGCATCGCGCCACGGCTTCGGACTTTCCCCGCCGCAACCGCATCATTTCCGGCCTGTCGCTCGGCACCATCGTGGTCGAGGCCGAACTGCGCTCCGGCTCGCTGATCACCGCCCGCCTGGCCGCCGAACAGAACCGCGAGGTCTTTGCTGTCCCCGGTTCGCCGCTCGATCCACGCTGTCGCGGCACCAACGACCTGCTGCGCCAGGGCGCCAACCTGTGCGAAGGTGCCGAGGATGTCATCCGCGTTCTGGAGACCCAGATGGGCTTCAATGCCCCCGAAGCCAGTGCTTCCGACTCCACCTTGCCGGAAATCACCTTCCAGCCGCAAAATGAAGATGATATCGCCCGCGTCAGCCGCAGCCTGCTCGATCTGGTTAGCGAAACGCCGGTCCACCGTGACGACCTGCTGCGCTTATGCGGCGCGCAGACCTGGATCGGCCTGGCCGCGCTCAGCGAACTGGAGGTGGCCGGACGGTTTACAGTCAGCGATGGCGGCTTTTACAGCCGTTCCTGACTGCACCCGGCATCCAGGCCATTTGAAACATTTCCCTCATTAGGCGAAACATTCCCGCTGACATGTGCAGCTGTGAGGGCCCGTCGGAGATCATGCCCCAGCGCAGCGCAACCGGCGCGCTCGGCCATCTGCGCCAGTTCCTGGGCGATTTCATTGATATATTCCAGCACATCGCTTTGTTGATGCACCAGACTGGCGGCGCTATTATCCAAAGGCACAGACATGTAAATACTCCCCGCGATTACATGGTTAACATGTATCACTGATTGTATTTAAAAAACTATCAATTTTAGATTGCGTTCTGAAATATTTTATTAGCGTTGACAGAAAACAATTCGCTCAGCATGTATGCCGCCTGTTCCTTGAGCATCCGGCCGGCCGCGGCACTTGATTATTCGGCGCGGCATCTGATCTAAGGGCTGCGTTTGTCGTCCCCATTCCTTTGTCCGCAAGCCCCTTCGCGGACACGATTTTCGCCTGACAAGAGATTTTATGACCGTTGTTATCGTAGAAAGCCCGGCCAAGGCCAAGACCATCAACAAGTATCTTGGCAAAGGTTTCACCGTTCTGGCCAGCTTTGGCCACATCCGCGACCTGCCTTCCAAGGATGGATCGGTCAAGCCGGACGATGACTTCGCCATGACCTGGGAGGTCGATCCGAAGTCCTCGAAACGACTCAACGATATCGCGGATGCCATAAAGACCTCCGACCGCGTTATCCTGGCCACCGACCCGGATCGGGAAGGGGAAGCGATCTCGTGGCATGTGCTGGAAGTGCTCAACAAGAAAAAGGGCCTGATGAAGGACAAGCAGGTCCAGCGCGTCACCTTCAATGCCATCACCCAATCCGCCGTCCAGACCGCCATGGCCGCCCCGCGCGATATCGACATGGAACTGGTCGATGCCTATCTCGCCCGCCGGGCGCTCGATTATCTTGTTGGTTTCACCCTGTCGCCCGTGCTGTGGCGCAAGCTGCCGGGCGCCCGTTCGGCCGGCCGCGTGCAGTCTGTGGCGCTGAAGATCGTCGTTGACCGCGAAATCGAGATCGAGAAGTTCAAGACCGAGGAATACTGGACGGTCGATGCCGAGGTTTCGGCCAATTCGCCGCCCTTCAATGCCAAGCTGTTCACCTATAACGGCAAGCGTCTGGGCAAGTTCGACCTGCCGAATGAAACGGCGGCCTTTGCGGCGCGCGATCTGGTGAAGCGCTCGCAGTTCACCATCACCGAAGTCGATCAGAAGCCGGGCAAGAAGTCGCCGCCCCCGCCCTTCACGACCTCAACCCTGCAACAGGAAGCCGCGCGCAAGCTCGGTTTCTCGGCGTCGCGCACCATGCAGACGGCGCAAAAGCTCTATGAAGGCGTCGATATCGGCGGCGAGACCGTCGGTCTGATCACCTATATGCGGACCGACGGCGTCTATGTCGAACCCGGCGCCATCAACGAGATGCGCAAGGTGATCGGCGAGCGTTACGGCGCACCTTACGTGCCCGAAAGCCCGCGCCTCTACAAGGCCAAGGCCAAGAACGCCCAGGAAGCCCACGAAGCCATCCGCCCGACCTCCGCCTTCCGTCGCCCGGAAACCCTACGCCTCGAAGGCGATCAGGCGCGCCTATATGAGCTGATCTGGAAGCGTACCCTGGCCTCCCAGATGGAGCAGGCGCGTGTCGAAAACACCACGATCAACCTCTTCACCGCCGACAAGCAGACGAGCCTTCGCGCCACCGGCCAGGTCGTGACCTTCGATGGCTTCATGGCCGTCTATGAAGAAGGCAAGGATGACAGCGACGATGATGAGGGCGGCCGCCTGCCCGCCGTCCAGGCCGGCACGATCGCCGATGTCCATACGTCCAAGGCCGACCAGCACTTCACCGAGCCGCCCCCGCGCTATTCGGAAGCCACCCTGGTCAAGAAGCTGGAAGAACTCGGCATTGGCCGCCCGTCGACCTATGCCTCCATCCTGACTGTGTTGCGCGACCGCGCCTATGTCCGCATGGACAAGAACCGCTTCATCCCGGAAGACAAGGGCCGCCTGGTCACCGCCTTCCTTGACCAGTTCTTCCACCGCTACGTGCAGTACGATTTCACCGCCGATCTGGAGGAAAAGCTCGATCTCGTTTCGGCCGGCGAACTGAACTATAAAAAGCTGCTGGCCGATTTCTGGAAGGATTTCCACGCCGCCGCCGAGGGCATGACTGAACTGCGCACCACGCAGGTTCTGGATGCGCTGAATGAGAGCCTTGGGCCGCTCATCTTCCCCGATAAGGGCGATGGCTCCAATCCACGCGCCTGCCCGGTCTGCGGCAATGGCCAGCTAAGCTTGAAAACCTCGCGGTTCGGCGCCTTTATCGGTTGCTCCAACTATCCGGAATGCAAGTTCACCCGCCCCGTCGGTTCGCCTGACGCGGAAGGTGCTGAAAATGGCGCCTCCGGCGACCGCGAACTGGGTGTTGATCCCGAGACCGGCAAGACCGTGGCGCTCAAGATCGGCCGCTTCGGCCCCTATGTGCAGTTGGGTGAAGCCGGATCGAAAGAGGACAAGCCGCCGCGCTCCAGCCTGCCCAAGGCACGGCCGGCGGCCTCGATCGATCTCGAACGCGCGCTGAAACTGTTATCCCTGCCGCGCACCGTCGGCATCCATCCGGAAGACAAGACACCGATCAAGGCCGGCCTCGGCCGCTTCGGGCCCTTCGTGGAAACCGGCGGCACCTATGCCAACCTGTCAAGCTTCGATGAAATTTTCGAGGTGGGCCTCAATCGCGCCGTTGACCTGATCGCCGAAAAGCGTGCCGGCGGCGGCGGCAAGGGCCGTGGCGCGGCCGCGGCGCCGCTTAAAGAACTGGGCACCTTCGGCGAGGGCGGCGACAAGATCTCGGTCATGGCTGGCCGCTACGGCCCTTACATCAAGTGCGGCAAGGTCAATGCCACCCTGCCCAAGGATGTGACGCCGGAGACCGTGACTTTGGAACAGGCGATCGAACTGATCAACGCCAAGGGCGGCGCCTCGACCAAGGCCAAGAAGGCGCCGGCGAAGAAGGCGCCGGCCAAGAAACCAGCGACCAAAACCGCAACAGCAAAAAAGCCTGCTGCCAAAAAAGCGCCCACGAAAAAGAAGACGGCATAGAATCTCCTCCCTATCGCTTGCGATGGGGAAGTGGCAGCGCGAGGCTCGAAGAGCCGGTGCCGCTGACGAAGGGGCGCCCTTCCGTCAGCGATACCTTCCTACTTCGTAGGGAGGAAAGTCTAAATAACCTTGCGAAACGTGAGATTATAGCGATGCCCGCCAATCGGGTGATGCCCGGCCCTCAAGGTCAGCACCCCGTGAAACGCCTTACGCGCCGGGCCGCCCCAGACCACGACGTCACCGTGATGGAGCGTGATCTTTTCCACCGGATCGGACCGTTTCAGACCACCAAACTGGAAAGTCGCCGGCAGTCCCAATGAAACCGACACGATCGGCGCCGAATAGTCACCTTCATTGATATCCTGATGCAGGCCCATTTTCGCGCCCGGTTCATAGCGGTTGATCAGGCAGCCATCCGGCGTGAAATCAAAGCCGACTTCATACGCCGCCCGTTGCGCCAGCTCGAGAAAGACCTGCGGCAACGCCGGCCACGGCTGGCCGGTCAGCGGGTCTGCGCGATCATAACGATAGCCTTTTGTATCCGCCACCCAGCCGATGCCGGCATTGGTCATGGCCACCGACATCCGGCCACCGCCCGGCACCGTCATATGACGAAACGGCGCCTCGGCTACGATGGCGTCAATGGCGGCCACCAGGGCGACATCATCAGTCAGGGCAAAGCCGCGCAGGATCGCTACGCCTTCGCGCGCAAAGGATTCTCCGAAGAGATCAGGCTGCGTCATGAAAGATGATACCCAGCGTATGCCGCCGCCCCGACCTTATGCGCGAAACGCCGTGGCGCATGGCGACGCGATAACTGCCGCGCGTCCCCTCTACCGGTCTTTGCGATACCGCGAAAATCACCGCATCACCCTGCTGCAAAGGCACCACCGCCGGCACGGACTGCATACGTGGTCGCTGTTCGGTCAGGACAAATTCGCCGCCGGTGAAGTCCTCTTCGGGCCGCGACAAAAGGATAGCCACCTGCAAAGGGAAAACATGCTCGCCATAGAGATCCTGATGCAGGCAGTTATAATCGTCCGAGCCATATTGCAGCAAAAGCGGCGTCGGGCGCGTTTGCCCGGCGGCATGGCAGCGCTTGAGAAAATCGTCATGCGCGGCCGGAAAGCGCGTTTCCAGTCCCATGCGGTCCTGCCAGCGATTGGCAATCGGCACGAGTTGCGGATAAAGGCGCGCACGCAATTCCGCCACCTTGTCCGGCAGGGGATAGGCGAAATACTTGTACTCGCCGCGCCCGAAGCCGTGCCGCGCCATATGGACCTGGCTGCGGAACACAGGCTGCTCATAAAGCCCCGCCAGCGCCTGGCAGGCTTGCGGCGCAATCAGCCCCGGCAGGACGGCAAAGCCCCGCTCATCGAGATCGCGCCCGACGGTCTGCCATTCATCAAAAATCTGGTCCGGGAAGAGATCGGCTTCAAACATGCTTTACCACCTTTTGGCCCTCCTTCAGTAAAAGGGCGCGCTTGCGTTCCACGCCCCAGCGATAGCCGGACAGCGCGCCATCGGTTCGCACCACGCGATGACAGGGAATAGCGATGGCCAGCGCATTGGCGGCGCAGGCCCCGGCGACGGCGCGCACAGCGGACGGCGCGCCGATCATTTCCGCCACCTCGGCATAGGCGCGGGTTTCTCCGGCCGGTATGGCGCGCAGGGCCTGCCAGACGCGCTGCTGGAAGGCGGTGCCGCGAATATCGAGCGGCAGGTCCAGTGTCTGCCCCTGATCAACCAGACCGATCACCTGCGCCACGGTCTGCTCGAAGGCCGTATCAGCCCCGATCAGATTGGCGTTCGGGAAACGATCCTGAAGGTCGCGCGCCAAACCTTCCGGATCATCGCCAAGCGTAATGGCGCAAATGCCCTTGTCCGATTGCGCTACCAGGACCGCGCCCAGCGAACAGTCACCGACGGCAAAACGGATATCGCCCGCGCCACCGCTTTGGAAGGCTTTCGGCGTCATGCCGAGGATCGCGTCCGAGCGCTCGTAAAACCGGCTTGAGGAACCATAGCCCGCCTCATAAAGCGCCGCCGTTACCGCCTCTCCGGCGGACAGACCCTCGCGCACCTTTTTCGTCCGGTGCGCATCGGCATAGGCTTTCGGCGTCAGGCCGGTCACCGCCTTGAAGCGGCGGTGAAAATGGTGCGGCGACAAACCCGCCCGCCCCGCCATATCCGCAAGCGAAGGCACCTCTTCCGCCCCTTCGATAAACCGGCAGATATCGGCGATCATTTCCGCCTGTTTTGCCTGTTCGCTTTGGCCGCGCGGCCGGCAGCGCTTGCAGGCGCGGAAACCGGCGGCTTCGGCGGCCTCGCAGGTGGCGTAGAAACCGATATTTTCCGGCCTGGGCAAACGCGAGGCGCAGTCCGGCCGGCAATAGACGCCGGTGGTTTTGACGCTGTAGACAAAGTCACCGGCTTCCCGGCGCGTGAGGGTTTCCCAGCGCGGATCGAGCGTCACCGATGTGGCGGTATCTGGCATGAGGTCAAGCATAGCATTTTCCTTCCTAAAAGGCGTGTGAATTCCTGTTTAGAAGAGGGCTGTGGCCACGAAACTCCGTCCCTTGCGGTGTAATTCGCACAGGCGGGTCAAAATGCGAATTCCATGCACTTTCCACATCGATTTTTTGTGCAAATTTAACGCACCAGACGTAAAGATCGCGCGCGGCATTCCCTTGCCGCATATTCCGAGGGCCCGATTATTCCTACCTCTATGACCCGTTTCGCCTTGACCGCCACCCCAGTCATGCTGGGTCTGGGGCTTTTAGCGACGGCTGTTCAGGCCCAGGAAACGGCCCAGGAAGCGACGACGGTCGAAGTGCCGGCGATTAAGCCTGCCCAGGAAGAATCGCCGCCCCTGCCCGACAATCCGCAGGACGTCCCGATCATCATGGATGACGATTTCAACGCTGCCCTGCCCCCGATCGAGACTACCGCCGCGCCGCCAGCGGAACCCACACCAGAACCCACGCCAGTGGAAACGACGCCTGACGCTCTGCCCGAAGTGACCGCCACGGACGATCCCGAACTGGATGCCCCCCTGCCGGCACTGGAAGGCTATGATGTCCAGCCCAATCAGATGGCCGCCGCCGAAGAGGCCCTGCCGGAAATCCGCTATGTCACCGTGGTCGATGGTCTGCACGACATCCACCTGAATGACGAGTTCAAGCCATTGTCCGCCCTGATGAACGGCAAGGGTAAGGCGGCAAACGTCGCCCAGTGCGTGCCCGCGCCACGGAAGACGAGGCGCTGATCCTGCGCCTGCTCAAATCGCAGGGCTATTACGACGGCACAGTGACCACCAGCCTCGCCCAGCCGAGCGAGGCGGGCGGACCCGTCCAGGCCCATATCGTCGTTACACCCGGCCCGGCCTATCATTTCGGCCTGATCATGGTCGATTCCCAGCCTACTTTGCCGCCCGACCTGATCCGCAATGCCCTGCCGCTTCAGCCCGGCGAACAGATCATCGCCACCCATGTCCTGGCGGCGGAGGCCAATGTCAGCGTCGTCATGCAGCAATCCGGTTATCCGTTCGTCAAGGTCGGCGACCGCGATATCCTGCTCGATGGTTCCAAACTGACCGGCGACTATACGCTGAAGGTCGATACCGGCCATCGCTCGCGCTTCGGCGGCTTCAAATCCGATGG
The DNA here is from genome assembly GCA_024707255.1 of Asticcacaulis sp. Taxonomy (NCBI): domain Bacteria; kingdom Pseudomonadati; phylum Pseudomonadota; class Alphaproteobacteria; order Caulobacterales; family Caulobacteraceae; genus Asticcacaulis; species Asticcacaulis sp. The sequence goes on from JANQAC010000001.1 coordinate 519,063, forward strand.
CAAGGAAGCCTTCGGCGCCGATCATGTCGCGGTCATGACCCGTTTCAGCAAGGGCGATCTCTACGACAACCGCAAGGTCGATGACCTGCGTGAAGCCCTGGTCTCCACCAGCCTGTTCCGCTCCGTGGCGGTTGAGCCCGTCGCCACCGGCACCTTCGCCGATGACGGCTCGGAATATGTCGATTTGCTCGTCCATCAGCAGCGCGGCCCCTACCGGACGATCGCCGGCGAATTCGGTTACAATACCGGCGAAGGCGTCACCGCCACAGCCTCCTGGCAGAACCGCAACAAATTCCCGCCCGAAGGCGCCCTGATCATCACCGCCGCGGCCGGCACCCAGGAACAGGGCCTGACCACCACCTTCCGGCGGTCAAACGCCAAAAAACGCGACCGCACCTTCCAGCTCTCCTCGGCCCTGACCCACAATATTTATGACAGCTACGAAGCCTACACCTTCAATGTGGCCGGCTCCGTGGCCCGCGTCTCGACACCCTTGTGGCAGAAGGTCTGGACCTGGTCCTATGGCTTCGACCTGGCCGCCTCGCGCGAAGCCACCGACGGGGTGGTCAATTTCAGTGACGCCGCCGACAACTACTATATCGCCGCCCTGCCGACTAAAATCGCCTATGACCGTTCAGACAGCCTGCTCAACCCCGCCACCGGCTACCGCGCCAGCGCCGAGGTGACGCCGCTGATTTCGCTCTCCGGTGGCGGATCGAGTGTGCGCACCGTATTTGACGCCAGCTATTATTATCCCATGGGGGCCAAGGCGGTCATCGCCGCTCGCAGCCGTCTGGGCGTCATCTATGGCGGCGAACTGGACAAGATTCCGCCCTCCCGTCGCCTCTATGCCGGCGGCGGCGGCAGCGTACGCGGCTATGCGTATCAGCAACTCGGCCCGCACGACGCCACAGGTACGGCGACCGGCGGCCTGAGCCTGTTCGAAGCCTCGGTGGAATATCGCTACCGCATGGGCGATATCGGCATCGTGCCGTTTATCGATATCGGCCAGTCCTACGCCTCGACCACGCCGTCCTTCTCGGACCTGCGCGTCGGCTTTGGCATAGGCGCGCGACTCTACACCAATTTCGGACCGATCCGCATTGATATTGCCACACCGGTCAATCGTGACAAGACCAACAGCGAGCCGCAGATCGCGCTCTATGTCGGCATTGGCCAGGCGTTCTAGGATGACTTTCTGATGGCGCGCAAACCGAGACAGCCAAAGCCACCTGTAGAGCCCCAGGAAACGCGCGAGGCCCTGCCGCAGCCCGCACCCCATAATGACGATCTCCATCTGAAGGACCGCGTCGAAACCGCCACCGAAGAGGTGGTCGAGACCGTCAAGGCCCGCACGGGTTTTGACCTGAAGCGCGTCAACTGGTGGCAGGTGTCGCGCCATATCGCGCTTTTCTTTGTCGGCCTGGCCGTCCTGCTCATCGCGGCGCTGGCCGCGCTCAATACCCCGCCGGGCCGCCGTCTGCTGGTCGAATTCGCCACCGGCATCAAACTCAATTCGGGCCTGCAGATTGAAATCGGCGAGATCGACGGCTCGCTCTATGGCGAAATGACCCTGCATGATGTCAAGGTTAAGGATCTGAAAGGCGTCTTTATCCAGAGCCCGGTCATTCACCTCGACTGGCGGCCTTTTGGTTATCTCAACAAACACGTCGATATCCGTGATTTCTCGACGTCGAAGATCGAAGTGCTGCGCCAGCCTGTGCTCAATCCCAGCGAAACGCCAAAGGACAACGGCCCGCTGCTGCCGGACCTCAATATCGATGTCAACCGCCTGAAGGTCGATGCCCTGGTGCTCGATGCGCCGGTGCTGGGGGAGGCCCATACGATCGCGCTAAACGGCCAGGCGCACTTGCGCCACAAGCGCCTGAAGATTGATGCTGCCGCCATCAGCGAAAAGGGCGATCATGCCCAGGTGCTGATCGATGCCATGCCCGATAAGAACCAGCTCGATATCAGCGCCGACCTGGACGCCCCCGGCGATGGCGTGGCGGCAAAGCTATTAGGTTTCGACAAGGCATTCACCGCCAGTGTTGGCGGCAAAGGCACCTGGAAGCAGTGGAATGGTCGCGCCGTCGCCGATTTCGGCCCGGACAACCTGCTCAATCTCAATGTCACCGCCCAGAGTGGTACTTTCCACGTCACCGGCGCCACCCATCCAGACCTGATCCTGGCCGGTGATACGGCGGTTCTCTTTAAACCGGCGGTGATGATCGACCTGACCTCGAAGATGAAGGACCGCGTGTTTGATAGTGTGCTGGCCCTTACTACCGACGCCCTGCGTATCGACTCCAAGGGAACAGTCGATCTCGGCCATAACCATTTCCGCAAGCTCGAACTGCACGCCCGCCTGCTCAAACCCGATGTGCTCGGCAAGGACTTCACCGCTTCCGACCTGCGCGCCGATCTGATCGTCGATGGTGATTTCAATAAACCCCGCATCGACTATGACCTCGCCGCCAAACGCTTTGACCTGGCGGGTATAAGGCTCGACGGCTTTACCGCAAAAGGCAAAAGCCGGATCACAGATGACGGCGTGATCGTGCCCATCAATGCGCAACTGACCTCACTGACAGGCATTGCTAATCAGGTCGATCCTTTGCTGACGCACCTGAAACTCGATGGCGAGGCACGCCTGGCTGATGGCAAGCTGACCAGCAACACGATCCGCGTCAGTTCCGACCGCGTCAAGGCGACCGGCACCCTCACCGGCAATCTGAAAGACAATCTGTTTCTGGCCAAGGTGAAAGCCGACCTGAACAACTATGCGATCGAAGGCGTGGGCACAGTCAATGTATCCACCGTCGCCGATGTCAAACTGAACAAGGGCCATGTCAGCGTGGCCGGCACCGCCAACGCCCAGACGACAAAGTTGGAAGACGGCCTGAAAGGATTCCTCGGCGGCAATGCCAAAGTGAGCGGCGCCTATGCCTACAGCGAACAGGGCGTGGTGAGCCTGCGCAATCTCAGCGGCAAGGCGCCCAATTTCACCCTGATCTCGGCTTCCGGCTCGCTGGCCCCGAACGGCGCCATCTCGCTGAACGCCAAGGCCAGTTCAACCCAATATGGCCCGCTCGATGCCGTGGCATCCGGCACGCTCGACCACCCCAATGCGGTCATCCATGCCGCCAATCCCGGTCTCGGCGTCCAGATGGTCGATGTCACCGCAAAACTCTCCAGCACGCCGCAGGGCTTTACCTTATTGGCCGATGGCGGCAGCGCCTATGGCCCGTTCAACGCCGATGCCCTGATCACCACCGAGGGCAAGCCTCTGCGCATCGATATCCACAAGGCGACCTTCGCGGGTGTGGATGCCGCAGGCCTGCTGACCCAAAGCGACGCCGGTCCTTTCACCGGCGCTCTGGCTATCAGCGGTTCCGGTCTCAAGGGCACGGCCATGCTCTCGGCACAAGCTGGCGATCAGGCCGTGGCGGTTACTGCCACCGGCAGCGCCGTCACTATCCCCGGTGATGTGAAAATCTATGTCGGTCGTACCCTCCTCACCGCCAATATCGTGCTGCATGACCAGATGTCGCTCAATGCCGATGTCCAGATGGCCGACATGCGCTATCAGGATTTCGTACTGGCCACCAGCCGCGCCAAAATCCGGATGACCGGCGAGCACGGCACCCTCCAGGCCGTCGCCACCGGCAAAAAGGATGTGCCGTTCAATCTCGCCGTTAATGGCACCATCGCGCCGGATACCTACACCTTAGCGGCGCAAGGCTCCGCTAATGACATTCCCTTCAGGCTCAATCATCCGGCGGTCATCCGCAAGAGCGCCGCTGACTGGGTGCTCCAGCCGGTCAAGGTGGTCATGGCGCAAGGTGATATCGATCTCTCCGGCCGCTTTGGCGAAAACCTGAAGGCCCAGGCGCGCCTGAACAATCTCGATCTCAGCCTGGCCAATATGGTGCAAAAGGATCTGGGCCTCACCGGCACCGCCGACGGCGCCATCGATTTTTCCCAGGCCGGCAACGGCTTCCCGGCCGCCCGCGCCAACCTCAAGATCAGCCACTTCTCACGCGCCAGCGCCGCCGTCGTCTCCACGCCGGTCGATATCGCGCTCGATGCCCAGCTTAATCCCGACCGCAGCCCGGCCAATAACTATGTCCACGCCATTATCCGGCAAGGTGGATCGGTGGTCGGCCGCGCGCAACTGGCGCTTTCGCCCGCCAATGGCGGCGACTGGATTGCCGATATCAACAGCGGCGGGGTCAGTGGCGGCGTACGTTATAATGGCCCCGCCGGTATGCCCTTCTCGCTCGCCGGCCTGCCGCGCCAGCAGCTCTCCGGTGCCGTGGCCCTGGCGGCCGATATTTCCGGCCAGCTCAATGCGCCGCGACTCAACGGTGTGGTCAAGGCCACCAGCCTGACCTATGACAATGAAAGCATCGGCACACGCATCACCAATATCGCGCTGGATGGCCGCTTTACCAGTGACCGCCTGGAACTGACGAGCTTCACCGGTCGCGCCGGAGACGGCACGGTAACCGGGAATGGCTGGGTCAGCCTGGCCGCCGCGCAGAAATTCCCCATGCTGATCCATATGGAAATGAACAATGCCCGCCTGGCGCGCAGCGATGCCATCAACTCCACCGTTTCCGGCACGATCGACGTCACCAACAGCGAGGCCGATGGCGGGCTGATCAAGGGCGATCTGCGCCTGCCCCTGCTCAGATATGTCATCGTCAAGCAGGCCGCCGCCGAGGTGGCCGTGCTCGATGGCGTGCGGCGCAAGGGCGAGGACACCATCACCCAATCGGCCATCGCCCTGCCGGCCTTCTGGCGGCTCGATATCCGCGCCCGTGCCGATAACCAGATCTTTGTCTCCGGCATGGGTCTTGAATCGGAATGGTCGGCCCGCCTGCGCGTCACCGGCACCACGAAAGACCCGCGCATCGTCGGCGACATGAAGGTGGTGCGCGGCAACTATACCTTCGCCGGCCGCTCCTTCGATATCGATACCGGCACCATCACCTTCGACGGCGGCCCGGTGACCGATCCCGAAATCAACCTGACCGCCAGCGCCGATGTCGAGGATGTCACCGGCATCATCAAGGTCACCGGCTCGGCCCAGCGCCCCAATATCGCCTTCTCCTCCACCCCGGCCCTGCCGCAGGATGAAATCCTGTCGCGGATGCTGTTCGGCGAAAGCGTCGCCAATATTTCCCCCACCGAAGCCCTGCAACTGGCCTCGGCGGTCAATGGACTCAACGGCGGCACCGACTATCTCAATCCGCTCGGCGCCCTGCGTTCGGCCACCGGCATAGACCGCCTGCGCGTGGTCGGCGCCGATACATCCACGGGCCGCGGCACCTCGGTGGCGGCGGGTAAATACCTGACCAACAATGTCTATGTTGAGATTGTCACCGACGCCAAGGGCTTCACCGCTACCCAGCTTGAGGTCGCCCTGTCGCGTTCCTTAAGCATCCTCTCCACCACCGGCAATGCCGGCACAGGCGCGAGCGTGCGCTATTCAAAAGACTACTAAGTCACTTTCTCCTCCCCTGCGCAGCGGGGGAGGTGTCGCGGCGCAGTCCGCGACGGAGGGGGCGTTCCAGTGTTGACAGGCCCCCTCCGTCAGCGACATCGGCTCTACGAGCCTCGCGCTGACACCTCCCCCGTACGCTTCGCTACAGGGGGAGAACTGCTTTTACGTCTCTGCTGCTTCCAAATCCGCCAGAAACGCCTCAATCGCCGTCAGGGCTTCCGGTTCATCCAGCATCGGCGCATGGCCGCGATTGGCCACCGTCACCGCGCGCATACCGGGATGTGTCTCCAGCATCCGGCCAAAGGTCGCTTCCGACAACAGGTCAGACAAGGCCCCGCGCACGCCCAGCACCGGTATTTCCTTCAGCGCCTCCCAGATGCCCCACATATCCGGCGGCGCCACCACAGGCCCATCCGGATCGAAGGCGCCGGAAATACCCGGATCGTAGGCGGATACCGGAATACCCTCCCGTTCGTGATAGGTCCGGCGCGCGAAGGCCAGCCAGTCATCATCCGTATAGTCCGGGAAAGCGACGTCATTGGTCTGTTTCGCCCGCGCCGCCGCATCAGCCCATGAACGGATCGGCGGCGACTTGCCGACATAGGACTTGATGCGCTCCAGCCCGGCCACGTCGATTTCCGGCCCGACATCGTTGATCACCATGCCGATCACGGCCTGCGGGGCGATCATGCCCATGATCATCGCCATGATGCCGCCCATGGAGGTGCCGATCAGGGCGGCGCGGGCAATGCCCATATCCCCCATCAGCTTGAACATATCCTGCACATAGAGCGCCGGCGTATAGTTGGCCGGTTCCGCGTCCCAGCCCGACCGGCCGCGCCCGCGCTGATCGACCGTGATCACCCGATAACGTTCGGCCAGACGCGGCGCAATCACCTCGAAATCGGCTGAATTACGGCTCAGGCCGTGCATACAGATGACCGGCATTCCGTCGCCGCCCCCAGAACGCTTATAGTCGCGGGCATAAAGTTTCACACGCAGGTCATGGCTGTCGTAAAACACATCAGAATAGCCGGTCACGCACAGTCCTCTTTAAAAAGCGACATAGGGCCCCAGCGTGCCGCCGGCATTGCGACCGGCAATGGCCGTATAAACCTTGCGCCCGTAAAAGAACGGCAGGCCGAAATCGAAGCTGTTGCTGTAGGGCTGGAGATTGTCAAACCCGTTCGGATCGCCGCCCAGGCCCGGTAGCACATAGTTCGGCCCCTGGACCAGTTGATCGGTATTGTCGATGGTGAAATTGACCACCTTGCTGGCGCCGTTACTGCCCGCCAGGGTGGCAGTCAGATCAAGCGAGGAGGTCGGGCAGTAGAAGCCCGCCAGGTTGCCGGTACAACCGGTAATGGCGCTGTCGCTGAAACCGTAGAAATTGGTGCCGCTGTCGATAAAGCTCTGGGTCAGGCTGACGCCCTTGTAGGTCGCCGTGATCAGACCGTAATTGTTGGCTGTCAGTATGGTCTGGCTGCCAAGCTGGTTATTGGTCTGGGTGCCGATACCAAAATAAAGTTTGCCTGTCAGGCCGACCACGCCCGGATGGGCCACGGCCGGCAGGTCGATCACCGTGCCGTTGTTATTGACCGCCATCCGCGCCACCGGATTCGGCACCTGAGACGAGGTGGCCAGTATCGTGCCCGTGCAGGTGGCCGAAACGCAGGTGTAGTAATAGCCGTTGTTCGTCGTACTGGCGCAGTAGCTGCCGCAATCGCTCACACCCATGCCGATGCCGATAATGCCGTTGGCGCCGAAATCGGCAATAGTGTCGTGGCTGGTGCCGCCGCCGGACGAACAGTCCGTCGGCACAGTGGCGTAATCGCCGCTGTCGCCGATCACCAACATGGGCAGATTGCTCACGGATTCACCGCCGATGGTGAAATCCGCCGTGCGTACCGAACCGAAGACGTAACCGTCAACATACTGGTAGCATTCGCCGACACCCTTGCCGCCGGTCATGGTGTGCGGCAGGGCGGCGCGCATGGCCGTGCTCAGGGCTTCGTTTTCAATGCGCAGGCCGACCGAGCCGGTATCCATGATGATGTGGTCGATGGTCTGGCAGGTAGCGGTGCCCGGCGCGCAGATCTTCACCGTCACGAAGCCGATATTGACATTGCCGGCCACGCCGGTCGGGCCCGGATCAACCGAGATGGTGGTGAAGTTGGCAAGGGTTACGCTACTTGAAGACGAGGACGACGACGACGAACTGCTGGAACTGCTGAACCCGCCGCCGCCCCCTCCGCCACCGCAGGCGGCGAGCAGGAGCAGAAACCCGACGAAGAGGATATGCGGCTTCATTGGGCGCCTCCCTGCAGGGCCTGGACCGGGAAATCGCCGGGCGCGGTCTGCGGCAGATAGGCGAAGCCCCAGAAGGCCCCGCTGTGGCCGCCGGTGCGCACCACGAAATCGCCGTGCGTCGAGGCCAGGGCCCGACGCATACGGATGCGCGGATTGGGTTTGTTATCCGCCTGGAAGCGGCTGAAATAACTGTCGCCGAAAAGCTGTCTGAGGTTCGGCCGCTGTGGTCCCTGCCAGCTTACCGCGAAAACCGTACCGTCCGGCCGGATGAATTCACGCGCCGTCGTGCCGCTGTCCAGGGTCATTTCATGCACGCTGTAGGTCGTGTGATCGAGCCGCGAGGCGATGCGGGCATTGAGCCGCGCGCGATCCGTATCGATGCTGGCCGCCTTGCCGCCCAGCGTGGCCTGTGCCGGTGAGGTCAGGCCCGCAAGGACCAGACACATGGCACCCAAAATCCAAAATCGCATCACCAGACTCCACTTCGGCTTGGCCGAGACTATTCAATATGCCGGTTAATGCAATATGACCTGCCATCCGAATGGATCAAACTTATGGCATATCACCCCTGATCGAAACGGGCGACCAGCCGGTAGGCGCCGCCATCGAACACCTGCCGGACCGTGGTGATGCGTTCCGTTCCCCGCCAGGTCTTGCGCTCGACCACCAGACAGGCCGCGCCTTCGTCCAGCCGCAGATGGGCGGCGGTCTGCCCCTCTGCAGCTTGAGCACTGATCTGATTTTCAACATGTGTCCAGGGCACGACGCCAAGCAGCCAATGACCGGGTGACTGGCGAGTAAAATCAACGACTTCGGCCTGCGGCACTGCTTCGAGATTGATCAGCCGACGCTCATAGGCCAGCGGCTTGGCCGAGGCGAAATGCAGGCCGGTCAGCACCAGCACCTTGCCGTCCCCGGCCAGTTCCCTTTCCTCGTCGGTATTGGCCTTATGAAGAGTATAGGACAGCAGCTCGAACCGGTAGGCTTCCCCACGCGCCGTGATTTCATGCTGGATATCGGGAATATCGAGCACCGTCGAATCCAGCCGCGGCAGGCGCACAAACGAGCCGGCGCGCTTGCGGCGTTCGATCAGACCGGCCTCGTCCAGGGGCGTCAGGGCCTTGTTGACCGTCATGCGCGAGACGCCGTACTGCGTCATCAGCTCATGCTCGAACGGAATGCGGTCACCGGGCTTCAGCGCGCCGGAACGGATCTGCTGTTCGATATCGTCACGAATCTTCTGATGGAGCGGTTTCATGCCGACAGCTTTTGCATCAGCCGGCGGTAGTCGGCAAGCAGGGCGTCGCGTTTGATATGCCGCCCACCTGCAACCTGTTTGCGGCCATAACGCCAGACGCAGTCGATCGGCGATCGCGCCGAGGCGAAGACGAAGCTGTCAAGGTCGCAATCGAGGCTGATCAGGTCGGCCGGTTGTCCTGCAGAAATACCGCTCTCAACGCCCAGCGCCTGCCCGCCATCGAGCGCACGAACATAGAGGTTATCCAATACATTTCGTTCGCGGTGGATCAGGCGCTGGCCGTATTCGAGCAGGCGCAGTTCCTCGGCGGCGCTGATCAGGACATTGGAATCCGAGCCGATACCAAAGCGGCCGCCCTGTTTCAGATAGTCACGCGCCGGAAAAAGCCCATCCCCCAGATTGGCTTCGGTGATTGGACACAAACCGGCGATAGCACCCGATTTTGCCAGCTGCGTCGTCTCTTCCGAAGTCATATGAGTGGCATGGACGAGGCACCATTGCGTATCGACCGGCGCGTGATCGAACAGCCATTCGACCGGACGCTGGCCGGTCAAGACCTGGCAATCCTCGACCTCGCGCATCTGCTCCGCGATATGGATATGGATCGGTGCGCCCTCGGCCATCGGGATCAGGGCGGTCAGTTCCGCTTCGGTGACAGCGCGCAAACTATGCGGCGCGATGCCGACGATGGCGTCATCCAGCGTGACGACATGACGGCGGCTGGAGTCGAGCAGCTTCTGGAAGCCATCGAGATCATGGATAAAACGCGCCTGACCGGCATTGGGCGCCTGTCCGCCAAAGCCGCTGTGCGCGTAAAAGACTGGCAAAAGCGTCAGGCCGATGCCTGTTTCCGAGGCGGCGGCGGCAATGCGCGCGGCCATCTCGGCCGGATCGTCGAAAGGCTGGCCATCTTGCGCATGATGCAGATAGTGGAACTCACCGACGCAGGTAAAACCGACCTCCAGCATTTCCATGTAGGCCAGTGAGGCGATGGTTTGTAGTTCTTCCGGGCCAATCTGGACCTGATATTTGTACATCTGCTCTCGCCACGACCAGAAGCTGTCTTGCTCGGATGTCCGTCGCTCACTCAGGCCAGCGATGACGCGCTGGAAGGCGTGGCTGTGCAGATTGGGCATGCCCGGAATGCCGATGGCGTGGCGCTCCCCTTGCGGCGACACATCGGTTTCGATGTTTGCAATCCGGCCATCGCTGATGGCCAGCAATACGCCCGATTGCCAGCCGGACTTAAGCAGCGCTTTTTCAAACCAAAGTGACGACATTTTGCGAATTTGGAGCCTTGCGTTCAATATGTCTATACATTATGCCTTATGTATAGACATATTAATCGAGTCTGTGAAGGCTGCAATCATGCAATGCAATACCGTCTGGACGAATTGCCGCCTGATGGCCCTCGCCGGCCAGCCGCTGATCGATAACGGCATGATCGCCGCTAAAGATGGCCACATCGTCTATGCCGGACCTGCGGCTGATTTCGACGCCCCGACTATAGACCTCGGCGGCCGATTGGTGACGCCCGGCCTGATCGATTGCCACACCCACCTCGTCTTCGCCGGCAACCGCGCCCATGAGTTCAAACTACGACTCGATGGCGCCTCTTACGAAGAGATCGCCCGCGCCGGCGGCGGCATCCTCTCGACCGTCACCGCTACCCGCGCCGCTTCCGAAGATGAGCTGATCGCCGCCGCTCTGCCCCGGCTGGATGCCCTGATCGCTTCCGGCGTCAGCACAATCGAGATCAAGTCCGGCTACGGCCTGACGCTCGAAGACGAACTGAAAATGCTGCGCGCGGCCAAGGCACTGGAGCACCTGCGTCCGGTGCGGGTCATGACCACCCTGCTCGGCGCCCACGCCCTGCCGCCGGAATATAAGGACCGGCCCGACGCCTATATCGACTCCGTCTGTAACGAAATGATCCCGGCGGCGGTCGGCCTCGCCTCGGCGGTCGATGTCTTCTGCGAGGGTATCGGCTTCTCCCCCGACCAGACCGAACGCGTCTTCCAGGCGGCACAGGCGCACGGCTTGGCTGTCAAGCTCCACGCCGAACAGCTTTCTAACCTGCACGGTGCCGCCCTCGGCGGCGCGCTACGGCGCCCTCTCCGCCGACCACCTCGAACATCTCGACGCCGATGGTATCGCGGCCATGCGCGACGCCGGCACGGTCGCCACCCTGCTGCCCGGCGCCTTCTACTTTATGCGCGAAACGGTCAGGCCGCCAATCGAGGGCCTTCGGGCGGAAAACGTCCCGATGGCCATCGCCACCGACTGCAATCCCGGCACCTCGCCCCTGACCTCGATCCTGATGGCGATGAACATGGCCGCCACCTGCTTCCGCCTGACGGTCGATGAGTGCCTGGCCGGCGTCACTACAAATGCCGCCGGGGCGCTCGGCCGCGACGATATTGGTGCGCTGGAAGCCGGCAAGTGGTGCGATTTCGCCGTCTGGGACTGTGCCGAACCCGCCGACCTCGTCTATTTCATGGGCGCCACGCCCCTGCATTCCCGCGTTTTCCAAGGCTTACCCGCATGATCCTCACCCCCGGCTCCATCACGCTCGCACAATGGCGCGATATTTATCGCGGCGAGGTGTTTGCGCTCGACGCCGGCTGTCTGCCGGCTGTGGCGGAAAGTGCGGCGGCCGTTACCCGCATTCTGGCGAAGGGCGAGCCGGTCTATGGCATTAATACCGGCTTCGGCAAGCTAGCCTCGAGGCGTATCGAAGACACCGATCTGAAGACGCTCCAGCGCAATATCATCCTTTCCCATGCCGCCGGTGTCGGCGCGCCGTCGCCCAAGCCAGTCGTGCGGCTGATGCTGGCGCTGAAACTGGCCTCGCTGGCGCAGGGCGCTTCCGGCATTCGCGTCGAGACGCTGGAGCTGATGCAGGCGATGCTCGCGCGCGACCTGATGCCGGTCATTCCCCGCCGGGGTCTGTTGGGGCTTCCGGCGACCTCGCGCCCCTGTCGCATATGGCCGCGGCAATGCTCGGCGTCGGTGAGATCGACGCCAGAGGCACACGCAAGCCCGCCATGCAGGCCCTGCTGGATGCCGGCCTGAAACCGCTCGATCCCGGCCCGAAAGAAGGCCTGGCCCTGCTCAACGGCACGCAGTTCTCCGCCGCCAATGCCCTGGCTGGCCTGTTCGAGGCCGAGGTATTGATGCAGACGGCACTGGTCACCGGCGCGCTCTCCACCGAAGCCGCCAAGGGGTCTGACGCACCCTTCGATCCGCGCATCCACGCCGTACGCCGCCACAGAGGTCAGATCGATACCGCCCAGACTTTGCGCGAGCTGATGAGCGACTCGGCCATCCGCGCCTCGCACCTGAAAGGCGATGAGCGCGTGCAGGACCCCTATTGCCTGCGCTGCCAGCCGCAGGTCATGGGCGCCGCGCTTGATGTCCTGCGTCAGGCGGCGGTGACACTTGAGACCGAAGCCAACGGGGTTACTGATAATCCGCTGATCTTTACCGATCCAGATGAAGCCTTGTCCGGCGGCAATTTCCATGCCGAGCCGGTGGCCTTCGCCGCCGACATGATCGCCCTCGCCATCTGCGAAATCGGCTCGATCGCCGAGCGCCGCATTGCCATGCTGGTCGATCCGGCTCTGTCGGGTCTGCCGGCCTTCCTGACGCCGAAGCCCGGCCTCAATTCCGGCTTCATGATCCCGCAGGTCACCGCCGCCGCGCTGATTTCCGAGAACAAGCAACGCGCCTATCCAGCCAGCGTCGATTCCATCCCAACCTCTGCTAATCAGGAGGACCACGTCTCTATGGCCGCCCACGGCGCGCGCCGTTTGCTGGAAATGGCGGAGAACGCCTTCGCCGTCATCGGCATTGAATTATTGGCCGCCGCGCAAGGCTGCGATTTCCATGCGCCGCTCACCTCATCGGAATCTCTGGAACGCGTCCGGACACTTACCCGTTCGGCCGTGCCCGCGCTCGATCACGATCGCCATTTCCATCCGGATATGGCCGCCGCCATCGAGCTGGTCCGTTCGCAGGCCGTGACACGCGCCGCCAATATCGCCTTACCCGGAGTTGACCAATGACCCGTCTCGATAATTCGCGCATTATCAAACCCGCCACTGGCACGACGCTCTCCGCCAAATCCTGGCTGACCGAAGCCCCCTTGCGCATGTTGATGAACAACCTGCATCCCGATGTTGCCGAGCGCCCTGAAGAGCTGGTCGTCTATGGCGGCATCGGCCGGGCGGCGCGCGACTGGGAAAGCTATGACCGCATTGTCGAGACCCTGAAGCGATTAGAGAACGACCAGACCCTGCTGATCCAGTCGGGCAAACCGGTCGGCGTCTTCCAGACCCACGAAAATGCCCCGCGCGTCCTGCTGGCCAATTCCAACCTGGTGCCGCACTGGGCCAACTGGGAGCACTTCCACGAACTCGACCGCAAGGGCCTGATGATGTACGGCCAGATGACCGCCGGCTCGTGGATCTATATAGGCACACAGGGCATCGTACAGGGCACCTATGAGACCTTCGTCGAGATGGGCCGCCAGCACTATAACGGTAACCTGAAGGGCAAGTGGCTGCTGACCGCCGGCCTCGGCGGCATGGGCGGCGCGCAACCGCTGGCGGCGGTCATGGCCGGCGCCTCGTGCCTGGCCATCGAATGCCAGGCCTCTCGCATCGATATGCGCCTGCGCACCCGCTATCTCGATTACCGCGCCGACACGATCGATGAAGCGCTGGAGATGATCAAAAACGCGCAAAAGCCGATCTCGGTCGGTCTGCTCGGTAACGCCGCCGATATACTTCCTGAGCTTTACCGCCGCGGCGTCCGGCCAGACCTGCTGACCGACCAGACCTCAGCCCACGATCCGGTCAATGGTTATCTGCCCTCCGGCTGGACCGTGGAACAGTGGCTCAATAGACGCGAACGCGACCCGCAAGGCGTGGCGAAAGCGGCCAAGGCCTCGATGGCGCAGCACGTCCAGGCCATGCTCGATTTCCAGACAGCCGGCGTGCCGACCGTCGATTACGGCAACAATATCCGCCAAGTCGCTTTCGATGAGGGCGTGAAAAATGCCTTCGATTTCCCCGGCTTTGTGCCCGCCTATATCCGCCCGCTGTTTTGCCGCGGCATCGGTCCGTTCCGCTGGGTGGCGCTTTCCGGCGATCCGGAGGATATCTACAAGACCGACGCCAAGGTGAAGGAACTGCTGCCGGATAACAAACACCTGCATAACTGGCTCGACATGGCGCGCGAACGCATTGCTTTCCAGGGACTGCCAGCGCGGATCTGCTGGGTCGGTCTGGGCGATCGTCATCGCCTCGGTCTGGCTTTCAACGAAATGGTGCGTAACGGCGAGCTGAAGGCGCCAGTCGTTATCGGCCGTGACCACCTCGACTCAGGCTCCGTTGCCTCGCCCAACCGCGAGACCGAGGCCATGAAGGATGGCTCAGACGCCGTTTCCGACTGGCCCCTGCTCAATGCCTTGCTGAACACCGCTTCCGGAGCGACCTGGGTTTCGCTCCATCACGGCGGCGGGGTCGGCATGGGTTATTCGCAGCATTCCGGCATGGTCATTGTCTGCGATGGCAGCGAAGACGCCGACAAGCGACTGGCGCGGGTGCTGTGGAACGATCCGGCCACCGGCGTGATGCGTCATGCCGACGCCGGTTACGAAATCGCTATTGATTGCGCACACGAAAAGGGCTTAGACCTCCCCAGCCTTTAAGTGAGCCCGTCCTGTGATTACCCATCTGCCCGCCCTGCAACGCGTCCCCCAGCCCTGGAAAAACGGCGGCGGCGTCACGCGCGAGATTGCCGTCTTCCCGGAAGGCGCGGGCATGGATGACTTCCAATGGCGGATCAGTATGGCCGAGGTCACCGAACCCGGCCCCTTCTCAAGCTTTGACGGCATCGACCGCCATTTAACGGTGCTGAGCGGCCGCTTGCGGCTGGACATGCCCGATGGCCGTCATGTGTTGGATGCCGGTGACAGCTCCGTCTTTGCCGGTGAAACGCCTGTCGAGGCCACGCCTCTGCTGCCGGTGATTGACCTCAATGTCATGACCCGTCGCGGTCAGTCGCAAGCCGAGGTCAGGCATATCGCGTCCGGTGTCATCCTGCCGTCGGACCTGATATTTCTAATCGCCACGAAACCGATGATCGTCACCGCCAACGGCCAGCGCTATGCCTTGCAGCCGTATGATGCGCTGAGATTCGAGGGCCTGGAAGGTGAGCCCGTATCCTCGGGCGACGGCTATCTGATCGCGTTTTAGGTCAATTCAATCGCCACCGCTGTTGCTTCGCCGCCACCAATGCAGACTGCGGCAATGCCACGCTTCAGGCCGCGTTGCTTCAGGGCATTGATCAGAGTCACCAGTATGCGCGCACCCGACGCCCCGATCGGATGACCCAGCGCGCAGGCACCCCCATGGATATTGAGCTTGTCGTGCGGGATGCCGAGGTCGTGCATGGCGATCAGCGCCACTACCGCAAAGGCTTCATTGACCTCGAACAGATCAACCTCTTCGATCGTCCAGCCAGTTTTTTCCAGCAGCTTTTTGATCGCCCGCACCGGCGCGCGGCTGAACCATTTCGGTTCCTCGGCAAGGCTGGCATGACCGACAATGCGGGCAAGCGGTGTCAGACCTTTCGCTTCCGCCACCGAAGCTCTGGCCAACAGCAGGGCCGCCGCGCCATCGGAGATCGAGCTGGCATTCGCCGCCGTCACCGTGCCATCCCCGGCGAAGGCCGGTTTAAGGGTCGGGATTTTCTCCGGCCGCGCCTTGGCGGGTTGTTCGTCTGCCGTGATCAGGCCTGCCTTGGTTTCCACCGGCATGATCTCGGCGGAAAAATCGGCTTTCAACGCCCGATCGAGCGAGGCGAGGGCATAGTCATCCTGCATCTGGCGGGTGAACTGATAGTGCGTGGCGGCTTCGTCAGCGAAACTGCCCATCAGGCGGCCCTTATCATAGGCATCTTCCAGACCATCGAGGAACATATGGTCCTTGACCTCGCCATGCCCCATGCGCATCCCGACCCGTGCCTTAGGCAGCAGGTAAGGCGCATTCGACATGCTCTCCATGCCGCCGGCCACGACCATATCGGCAGAGCCCGCCGCGATGGCGTCGCAGGCCAGCATCACCGCCTTCATGCCGGAACCACACATCTTGTTGACCGTGGTGGCGGGTACGCTGACGGGCAGCCCTGCCCCCAGGGCCGCCTGACGTGCCGGCGCCTGTCCCTGCCCGGCCGGCAGAACACAGCCCATGATGACTTCATCGGGCACCTGTCCGTTCAGCACGGCGCGGATCGCCGCCGCCCCCAGTTCTGGCGCTGTCACGCCCGCGAAATCGCCCTGAAAGCCGCCCATAGGCGTCCGCGCGGCACCCGCTATGATGATTGTTTCTGGCATAATCGTTTCCTCTTGTTTTGAGAAAGATACACCCGAAACTATCTAGTGCAAACCCATTTACGGCAATGTGTAGGCGATGATAGAACCGCCGGGCCTGCCCTTCGGGTTTTTGCCACCGCCGGCGCCGATCACGACATATTGCTTGCCGGCTACGCTGTAGGTGGCGGGTGTCGCCGCACCGGCCGCCGGCATGGTGGTCTGCCACAACAGCTTGCCGGTTTTCTTGTCGAAGGCGCGGAACCGGTTATCGTAGATGGTGGCGGCGATGAACAGCAGCCCGCCTTTGGTCACCACAGCCCCGCCGTAGTTTTCGCTGCCGGTCGTCGGATCATGCAGTTCCGGATATTCGCCGAGTGGAATCTGCCACAGGTATTCGCCGGTATTGACATCGAGCGCCGACAGCACACCCCATGGCGGCGCAATGGCCGGATAGCCATCCGGATCGAGAAATTTCGTATATCCGTCAAAGACATAGGCATCATTGTCCGTAGACGGATAATCCGGCGCAGGCTTGGCTTGCTGGGCCGGATCACCCGACAGGTAGCCGACAATCGCCTCGATATCTTCCGGCGAATATTGCCCGCCGAAACCCGGCATCCGGCCGCCGCCATTCTGAATCTGCCGTGCCATCTGCGCGGCGCTCAGCCGATGGTCGACACCAACCAGAGACGGGAATTCCGGCGGCGAGCCCTTGCGATCATCCCCGTGGCAAGCGGCGCAGGCATTCTGGTAAAGCGCATAGCCGCTGCGGCCGCGTATCATCGGCGGATGCTTCTTGACTTTCAGAATCCACGCCATTTCGTTGGAATTTATATAGAGAATGCCGCTCGTCGGATCATAAGAGGCCCCGCCCCATTCCGCGCCACCATCCATGCCCGGCAGCAGGATCGTCCCGCCCAGAGACGGCGGATCGAATGGCCCGCGCGAGCGCAGGCCCGCGAAGGTTTTCGCCACCGCCGCATGGGCGTCCGGCGTCCGCCGGGTCAGATTATCGGCCGTCAGTTGCTGGCGGTTATAGGGCAGCGGCTTGAGCGGCATGACCTGGGTGGGCGATGTCATTTCGCCGGGAATATCCGAAGCCGGCGGATGGACCTCCTGCACCGGATAAAGCGGTTTGCCGGTCTTGCGGTCGAGGATAAACACCAGTCCGGCCTTGGTGGTCTGGGCGACGGCCGCCCGGCCATTCACGGTAATCAGGGTCGGCGGCGTCGGCGGATCGCGGTCCCAGACATCGTGTTTCACGAGTTGGAAATGCCAGATGCGCTTGCCGCTATTGGCATCGAGCGCCACCAGCGAGGTGCCGAAGAGATTGTCGCCTTCGCGGTCGCCGCCGTAGAAATCCTTATTGCCCATGCCAGCCGAGCCCAGCGGCGCGAACACCAGCCCACTTTCCGGATCAAGCGTCAGGCCCGACCAGGCATTGGCGCCCATCGCCGTCTTCCAGGCGTCTTTGGGCCAGGTGTCGTAACCGACCTCGCCGGGCTGCGGTATGGTGTGGAAGATCCACTTCATCGCGCCGGTCCGCACATCATAGGCGCGGATATGGCCGGGCGTATTGCCGGTCGAGCCCATGATGATAAGGTCTTTATAGACCACACCGGGCGAGACATTGCTGACCGACACCGACACCGGATCACGGCCCAGGCCCTCTTTCAGATCGACCTCGCCATTATGGCCGAAGGTGTCGATCAGATGGCCGGTTTTGGCATCGACCGCCAGCAGGTGATTTCGGAAGGTGAACAGGATACGCTCATCCTTGCCATCAGACCAATAGGATACCCCGCGCAGGCGCTGCTTGGTATTGACTGCATCGCCAAAAGCCGGATCGAAGACCCAGATTTGCGTTCCCTTCGCGGCATCGAGGCAGAACAGGCGGCCCTTCGGCGACACGAAATAAAGCCGCCCGTGGATGATCATCGGATTGCCTTCCATGTCGGACTGGTTGTCACCCTCGCCGAAGGCATCGCCGGAATCGAACGTCCAGGCGATCTTCAGGGTTCTGACATTACCGGTATTGATCTGATCGAGCGTCGAATAGTGCGTGCCGTTCGGATTACCATGATACCACGGCCAGTCCGCCCCAGACTGCGAAGACGAGGCATCTATCGGCTTTTGCCCGCACCCTGCCAGCAAAAGCGCACACGCCGCCATAGCCCCCAAATATTTCATGATCTGTCCCTGTTATCGCGCGCCGGTCGGCCATTTTTCAACCAACGTAATCGATTACAAGGCAAAGCGGAAGCGGCAAGTTTTCCGCATTGCTTTTTAGCGAGAGAGGTGGAAATTGTGCGCAGCCGAATACCTCACATTTTCAGGACTCACCATGCGCACCGTCAAAATCGCTCTCACCGCCCTTGCCCTGACCCTGCCCGCCTGCGCCCAGGCCGGCCCCAAGCCGGACGATGCCCAGGTCACGCCTGAAGCCCACGCCTTCCACATCGGCGCATATCCCGCCTGGAGCCTGCGTGACCTCGTTAATGTCGTGCCTAACGACAACAGTGTCATCGGCCAGGGCCAGACGCCTGATGAGGTCGCCGCCGTGCTGAAAGCCGCCGGCCAGCCGACCGACCATATCACCCTGTCGATCGACGCCCTGCTGGTAAAGGCCGGCGATCATCTGGTGCTGATCGATACCGGCATGGGACCGAGGGCCCACGGCGTCCTGATGGGCAGTCTCGCAAAAGCAGGGGTGACGCCCGATCAGGTCACCGATGTGCTGATCACCCACAGCCACCCAGACCATATTGGCGGCCTCTTGACCACCGACGGCAAACCCGCCTTCCCGAAGGCCGTAGTGCGCCTGACCGATGCCGAGTGGGCCTCCGTGAAAGCCAATCCGCAACAGGCGGATTTCGTGACCGCCATCACACCACAAGTCCAGACCTTCGCCGGCGGTGCCGAAGTCCTGCCCGGCATCACCTCGGTCATTCTGAAAGGCCATACGCCCGGCCATACCGGCTACGAAATCGCCTCCGGCAACGCCAAACTGCTCGATATCGGCGACATGGCGCACAGTGTCGTGGTCTCCCCTGGCCAAGCCGGAATGGGCCATGGGCTATGACAGCGACAAGCCCGCCGGCGAAGCCACCCGCCACGAGGAACTGACCGTCCTGGCCAAAAGCGGCGAAACCATCTTCGCCCCGCATTTTCCCTTCCCCGGCACAGGCCAGATTGTCGCCAAGGGTGACGGCTTCGCCCTGAAACCAGCCGAATAAAATTGCCTTATCCAAAAATCAAAAATTACTGATTTTATTTGTTCCGATGCGCGGCGCACATTGATGACACCACAGCCAAAGGAGATGCCCGCGTGTCAGACCAAGCCCCCCAATGCCCGTTCCACCAGACGACCACGGCCGGTTCGCCGGTTGTCGATAACCAGAACAGCCTGACCGCCGGTCCGCGCGGTCCGGTCCTGTTGCAGGATTGCCAGCTTATCGAAAAGCTGGCCCACCAGAACCGCGAGCGCATCCCTGAGCGCGTCGTCCATGCCAAGGGTTGGGGCGCGCACGGCACCTTCACGGTGACGCACGACATCACGCAATATACCCGTGCCGCCATCTTTGCCGGGGTCGGTAAGCAGACGCCCCTGATCACGCGTTTCTCGACCGTGGCCGGCGAACTGGGCGCCGCCGATGCCGAACGCGATGTGCGCGGCTTCTCCGTGAAATTTTACACCGAGGAAGGCAACTGGGACCTGGTCGGCAACAATACGCCGGTCTTCTTCATCCGCGATCCGTACAAATTCCCGGACTTCATCCACACCCAGAAGCGTCACCCGAAAACGCACCTGCGGTCCGCTACCGCCATGTGGGATTACTGGTCTCTGAGCCCTGAAGCCCTGCACCAGGTGACCATCCTGAAGTCGGACCGCGGCATCCCCGTCTCGCCCATGCACATGAACGGCTACGGTTCGCACACCTACAGCTTTATCAATGCCGCCAATGAGCGTTTCTGGGTCAAGTTCCACTTCAAGCCGCACAAGGGCAAGGTCAACCTGACCAATGAAGAGGCGGCGAAGCTGATCGGCGAGACGCGCGAAAGCTATCAGGAAGCCCTGTTCGGCGCCATCGAGGCCGGCGATTACCCGCGCTGGGATCTGTTCGTGCAGGTCATGCCGGAACTGGAGGCCGAGACCACGCCCTATAACCCGTTTGACCTGACCAAGGTGTGGCCGCACGGCGATTACCCACTGATTCCGGCCGGGGTCATGGAGCTGAACCGCAACCCGGACAACTATTTCAACGAGGTCGAGCAGGCCGCCTATTCACCGTCGAACATCGTGCCAGGGATCGGCTTCTCGCCGGACAAGGTGCTTCAGGCGCGAATCTTCTCCTATGCCGATGCGCATCGCTACCGCTTAGGCACCCATTACGAGGCCCTGCCGGTCAATGCGCCGAAGTGCCCGGTCAATACCTATCATGCTGATGGCCAGATGCGCTTTTTCGCGCAGTTCGGCGGCAATCCGGATGCCTATTACGAGCCGAACAGCTTCAATGGCCCAAAGCAGGCGCCGGAATACCGCGAACCGCCTCTAAAAATTTCGGGGGATGCCGACCGCTATGACCACCGGGAAGGCAATGATGACTACAGCCAGCCGCGTGCGCTTTTCAATCTGTTCTCGGACGGGGAAAAACAGCGCACCTGCGCGAGCATTGCCGGTTCGATGAAGGGTGTGCCGCAGTTCATCATCGACCGCGCCCTGAGCCATTTCGACCGGATCGACCCGGCCTATGGCGCCGGCATTCGCAAGGCCCTGGCCCACGGCGGCGACGCCGAGGTCCAGGCGACGCGCAGCCTCGACTGATCAACAGGAGCGCCGCTGTCTCTTATGAGAAGGCGGCGTTTTCATATACCGTTTTTTCAGGCGTAATGACGATAGGGCAGTTCGCTGCGGGCGTGGGGCGTCTTGGCCTTCACCGCCTGTTCGACCACCGGCCAGACATCGGGGTGGATGGATTGCTGGTGGATTTCGTAATCGGTATCCATGAACCAGGCGTTCTCCAGCGCCTCATCGAGCACCAGAGACCAGACATTCGGCGGCAGTCCGAGCCGATCGATAAGGGGTTGTGAAATGTCGGCTTTTTCAAACATCAGATCTGCATTCAGGGACATGGGGGTTCATCCATATGTGACGGTGGCAGCAGTTTCAGC
This sequence comes from Asticcacaulis sp., assembly GCA_024707255.1. Classification (NCBI taxonomy): domain Bacteria; kingdom Pseudomonadati; phylum Pseudomonadota; class Alphaproteobacteria; order Caulobacterales; family Caulobacteraceae; genus Asticcacaulis; species Asticcacaulis sp. Next base: position 540,696 of record JANQAC010000001.1, read on the forward strand.
CCCGTCACTATGGCGTTAACCTTTGGCGGTGGCGACTCAATTCGTCGCCCGGAACTGCCGCCGCTGAAAAGCGCTTTCCGGCCTTCCTCCGCCTACGGAGCAATACTGTTTCTGCTCGGCAGGATGACGAAATCCATCTCATTGAATCCGCACTCCGTTTCCGCCACTCCCAGGCAAGCCCATGCGTGTCACAATCCAAAACCGTTTCGACACGGGGCTGACATCATATGTTCACAAATTGTGACAGCCCGGCTCAGGCCCGCATGGGTGCGGCTTTGAAGGCCGCAGCCATGGCCGTGTACAGCGGCTTCGGCCGGAACTGGTCGTCATAGGGCGTTGGGCGCAGGGGCAGTTTGTCGGTGCGCGGCGTGGTCGATTGCAGCCAGCTATATTTATCGTCAAGGCCCCAGCACAGGAAATCCGTCACGGCCGTATTGCCGAGGGTCAGGTCGATATAGGTTTTGGCCACCTCCGCCACCACGGCGTCGCGGTGGGCGATATCACCCTCCACCTTGCGATCATTGACATCAAATTCGGTGACCAGAAGCGTGTAATCGAGCGCGGCCACGTCCTTCAGGAACTGCGTCCACTCGGTATATTGCGGCGTAGTGTCGTCAGTCGTCATCTGGCCGACCACGCTCTGATCCGTTCCGATGTGCCCTTGGATACCCAGCGCATCGACCGGTAGTTTCTCGTCGCAGAACCAGCGCAGCAGGTCGAGCGCGGCCTTACGATGCAGGGCATCCTTTGGGCGCCAGCTCATATAGTCGTTATAGACAAGCTGCATCTTAGGCAGGTGTTCACGCGCTGCCTCAAAGCAGATGCGCAGGACGTCACGGCCGAGAATGCGGGTAAAGACATTGGCGCGGATATCGCCTGTCTTTTCGTCGATGGCCTCGTTGATAACGTCCCACGAGGTCAGGCGATCGCCGAAATGCGTGGCCACCCGACCGATATAATCGCGCAGCAGGGCCTCGGCGGCGACCTTCGGTTTCGGGCCGAAATCGTGGGTCAGCAGCCATTTCGGCAGGAATTCATCCTTGGCCCAGAAAAGCGTATGGCCCCGCAAGGGCATATGGTTGGCTTCGGCGAAAGCCAGCACTTCATCACCCGGCGCGAAGTCGTAGACCGCTTCCGGCGTATCGCGGATAGTGTACATCTTCAGTTCGTTACGCGGCACCAGGATGCGGCAGTCGCGCCTGAGGATTTGCGCCACCTGCGGATCGGTCAGGCCGCCGGTTTTCACACCGGTGGCAGAACCGAAGCGAATGCCTTTGGCGGCGGCCAATTCACCAAGCGACGACGTAGATTGCGCAAATGCAGGCATGGCCCCAAACGCCACGCCGCCCGCCAGAAACAAACGCCGATCCATTACCTGACCTCATGCGTGACGTGGACCCAGTCGATATCGACCGCACCATTCGCGCTATTTTTATTGAAGGTGAACAGCGCCGGCCGGCTGCCTTTCCACCACGAAAATTGCGACAGCGGCACTTGCTCGCCAAATGGAATGAAGGTCTTGCCATCGAGGCTGTAAGCAAAACGCGTGGTCTGATCCGGCAGTGCCTCGGCGCGCAGTTCCACCGTCTGACCGGTGATCTCCGGTCCCGGCGTTTCGATGCCCGCCGAAGCGTAAGCGATCCGCGATACGCCATTTTCATGCACGACACCGATCCATACCGGTTTGACGCCGAACAGACTCAATCCGGCGCGCTGGCCATCAGCCATATGCGAGATATCGAGCCGCGCCGTCGTCTGCATAGCCGGACCTTGCAGGATTTGCGTCAAGGTATTGCGCGCCGTTGTCAGGCTTTGCGCTTCGCCGGCCTTGAGGCGCAGCCAGCCGGGCCGCTCCGTCAGGCTCCACTTCGCATTGTCGGGATTATGGTTCCATGACCATTGCAAACCAAGTTTCGCCGCGCTGAACTCATCCGCGTCCTGCAAACGATAGTCCGAATGCGCACCCGTATCCGGCACCGCATGGCGCGATACAGGCTTGCCGTTATCCCCCATCACCGGCCAGTCATCGACCCATTTGACCGGCTGGAGATGATCGATGCGGCCAAAGGCGCCTGCCGAATTGAAGTGCAGAAACCAGCCCTGGCCGGACGGCGTCTCGACATAGCCGCCCTGGTGCGGTCCCTTGATATCGGCCGTCGGCAGCAATACATCGCGCCATTCATACGGTCCGTAGATATTGCGTGCCCGCCCTACCGCCTGCGGCCCGGTGCCGACCCCACCGATCGGCGCGAAGATATAGTACCAGCCATTGCGCTTGTAGAGTTTGGGCCCCTCCAGCACCGGCAGGCGCCCCTTGTCCTCGGCCACCACCACGCCGTCATCGAGTACCTTGGTGCCATCGGTACTCATACGGTGCAGGATCAGCGGCCCGGCGCCAACCTTGCCGTGGATCAGATAGGCCTGGCCGTGATCATCCCAGAAGGGGCACGGGTCTTCCAGCTTCGGCTCGGCCATCACCGCCACCGGCGCCGACCACGGACCCGCGGGGTCTTTCGCGGTGATCATGAAGATGCCTTCGTCAGGCGTCGGGAAATAGATGTAGAACAGGCCATCATGGAAGCGGATCGACGGCGCCCAAATGCCGCTGGCGTACTTTGTGCCGGTGATCGGCTTCGACTTAGTGTCATCCAGTTCAAAAGGGCCGGGCATGTCATATTCCGGCGCGAAGGTCAGTTTTGGCACGGCATTGGCGATAATCTTCCAATTCACAAGGTCTTCCGATTTCAGCACCGGCAGGCCCGGCGAAAAATGGAAGCTCGACGCCACCAGGTAATAGCTCTTGCCGACGCGGATGACATCCGGATCGGAATAGTCGGCATAGAGGATCGGATTGCTGTAGGTCTCAGGCTTCGGCGCGGCAGTGGCGCAGGCGGAAAAAAGCAGTGTCGCTCCCGAAAGCAAGGCCGCAGCCCCCAAAAACCTCCCCCTCTTAGAGGGGGATGTGGCGCGTAGCACCGGAGGGGGTAATATCGCCGTTTGTTTACCCCCCTCTGTCTTTTTGCTGACGCAAAAATCCAGCTCCCCCTCCAAGAGGGGGAGAGTTAAAACCGAATTGCTTCATATGAATACCCTTTCATTCGGTTTGATTGTCAGTTTGCGCGCCGGACGCCCCATTAAGCGCAGAGTGATCTTTTCCGCTTTTTCGGAAATACCCAGCAGGGCCTGCGGCGCCCCCGCCTTACCGGTAACCAGGCGCGCCACGCCATCGATACGGCCAAGCGGCTTGCCGGCCAGCGACAACACCGCGCCCCTGCCGTCATAGGTCATGATCGCCGCCACACCGCCATCGGTCGGCAGGCTGAACCGCGCACCTTCCGCCGCCGCATGGCCGGGCCGGACATTCCAGTGCAGGGCCTCGGCCTCTTCCACCACGCCCGCCAACCGCCAGGTGTAGTCCATCATCACCAGCGCCGCCGGCGAATAGTTCGGCAGGTCTTCCTGCGTGAATTTGCCGGTTTCCGGGTCCATCTGCTGGCGGAAGGTCATGTCGGCTATCAGCCCTTCGCACCACCGCGTCATCATGAAGCTGAACTCGGCCGAACGGCCGTAATGATCCATCCAGCGCGGCGCACGCAGGGCGGTCAGCGCTTGGGACGGCCCGCCCCAACTGTTCTTCGGCAGCGGACGGATGAATTTCGGATCATCGAGCGCCACGGACGGCATCGGGTAATTTGTCCAGAAGGCTTTCGGATTATGAATTTGCCGCGTCCACAGGTCATCGAACAAGGCCTGATCGACCACATGCTCGCCACACATCCGGCTGAGGATATCCGAACGCACGCGGACAAACTGCCCATTGGCATCAAGGTCATAAAAAGCGGCATCCTCGGCAACGTAAAGCTTTTCCAGGATCAGCCGGCGCATCGTCTCAGCGCTTTCGGCCCAACGATCCGCCTCGGCGCCCTTCCCCAATGCCTTTGCCATCTTGCTCAGGGCCAGCCGCGCGCCATAGGTGGTGGCCGACAAGTCCGGACACAGCCGCGGCAGGGCGAACCCATTCGGGAAATACTTAGCGTCCTTGTTGGGGCACTGCGGCGGAATGCCTGCCCAGCGCGGCGAATTGTCATGGCCGGTATCATAGGTGCAGAAGCCCTCCGTCAGGCCCGTGCCGCGTGTATTGCGGTATTTGAGCAGCCAGGCATCCCAGGCCGAACAGGCGGTATAGGTCGCGCGCAGCAGCGCCTCATCGCCGGTCGCCCGCGCCAGTTCCCAGGCCGTGGCGGCGATCGGCACCACCATCTGAATCTGGCCGAAACCGGTCTCGGTCACCTTGTTGTTGCACGGCAGTTGCCCGTCCATGCGTTGCAGATCGAAGAAGGTCATGTGGCTGTTGCGCGCCACGTCCGGCCGGAACTTGCGATAAACCAGCGCCTCATGCGGCCCGCATTCCATCCAGATACCGGCATAGTCGGCGCCCTCGATCAGCACCGGCCCGGCATAGCGCGGCACCACCTGCACATTGGCCGCCAATACCGCCAGCGCCTTGTCATAGGCCGCCTGCCATCTAGCGTTACGCGTGCTATACTGCGGCTGGCTCACCGCCTCTTGCGCCCTGCCTTGCGTGGCTATCAAGGCGGCTGCACCGGTGGCGATAAAAGTCCGACGATCGATCATGCCTGACACGCCTCCGTATCGGTCCTGAACAGGAACTCCGGTCGTGGATCGGGCGCCGCCGGCAGGAATTGCGTCTTGATCACCGTCAGGCGCGTGACATGCCGCGCCCACAGGCCATAGGCCGGGGCATTGTGCGGTTTGCCTGGCGCCACTTCGTCCAGCATATGCGCATCTGGATATATGCCGCGCATCTCCGGAATTTCGTCTTCTTTCAGCCATCGGCCGGCGGCCGCCACGCCAATTTTGATATCGTGCAGCACCACGTCCTCGATATGCTTTTCGGGAATACCGATGAAGTAAGAGCCGCGCGGCCCATTATCCGTACCGGTAATGCGCTCGAAAACCACCCGCCGCAGTGTCCCCACCGGCGGCTTGGGCTGATCCGGCTGCACCCGCCCGCGATCCTCCAGCCGCATGAAAAACGGACTGCGCGCCCGTACGATATGGATGTCGGTGGCGAGAATGTTCTCGGCCGTGCCGCCATCGACCACCTCCCACGAAATGCCGGAATCGCACCCGACCGGCTTGACGTGACGCATGGTCTCGGACACCCCGCCGATCTCGCAGCGGCGCACCAGCACATTGCGGAAGACGCTCTGTGAATCCGTGCCGAGCTTGACCGCATTGCACGAACTGAAGAAGGTGCAGTCCTCGACCAGCACATTCTCGGTCGGGGCCTGGGCCGCTCCCTTGAAGCACAGGGAATCGTCGCCGGAACTGATAAAGGATTTGCGTACGATGACATTGCGGCAACCGTCGATATCGATGCCGTCATTATTGAAATTGGCCTGGTTCTCGACCGTTATTTTCTCGACCAGCAGGTCGTCGCAATTGAGGTAGTTCTGCATCCAGCACGGTGAATCTTTCAGCGTAATGCCGTGGATATGGATGCGCCGGCAGTCGATCACGCGGATGACGAACGGCCGTCCCGGCGTGCCGTGAATGCCCTCCTCGCCGTGGAAATTGGCGCCACGTCCGTCGATGATCCCTTCACCGCTGATCGAGATATCCTCAGCCCCTTCGGCGAAGATCAGTGACTGGTTCATGCCCATATTGGTGTCCTGAACCGTGCGGCGTTTCGCCACGCGCTCCGGAAAATCCTTCAGGTCGAACGAGGCCAGAAGCCGCGCGCCTCTGGCCACCTCCAGCCGGACCTGGCTGCGCAGGTCAAGCGTGCCCGAAACATAGTCGCCCTTGGCCAGCCGGACCGTGCCGCCGCCCTGAGCCGCCGCGTCAATGGCCTGCTGGATAAAGGCGGTGGCCAACCCATCGCCGGTATAGCCGAACTGTTCCGGCGTTAGGATGCGCTTGGGGCCGTTCCACGGCTTCAGGGTGGCGGTCAGGCGCTTCGCCATGGCCTCCAGGTCGGCGCGCAGCGGCGCGACCCAGTCGGGCAAGGCGCAGGTTTCGGCCGAGGCGGTGCGGAAGGTCGCGGCCAGACCAAGCGTAACGAGCCCAGCGCCAAGCTGGCGGCGTGAAGGGGAACGAGGCATCGGTTTCCTTTCCATGGAGCGCATCCCAAAAAGTGTAATGCACTTTTGGATCAAGATGCGCGTCAAACAAGTCTCCGCTTCTTCCGGCGGTTTTGCATCAAAGCACTGTATCAGAAGAAAAAAGAAGCCCGGCAGGGAGACCGGCCGGGCTTAAGTGGCAGAACCGGGGAATAAAGCAGGTTCTGGTGGTTATGGCGGGCAAAGCGACAGGGAGGAAACGCCGCACCCGCCAATCGGATAAGCCTAGAACTTCGCGTCCACGCTGACGAAGAAGACGCGGCCCTGGACATCATAGGTCGCCGGGATGGTGTTATCCGAGGGCAACTGCGAGGAACCGAGGATCGGCGGGTTCTTGTCGAACAGGTTGCGCGCACCGACCGACAACTGGATCTTCGACGTCAGATCATAGGCCGCCGTCAGGTCGATATAGGTCTGGGCGTCGATGACCGGATTGGTCAGGGTGTTGAGCGCCGGCGGCGTCAGGCCCTTGGAAAGCGGCAGCATGTAGGTATCGACCGTCACCTTACCGATATAGCGGGCGCGGGCCGAAAGGGTCAGCGGCCCGGTCTTCCAGGTCACGCGGCCGGAACCCTTCCATTTCGGAATCGGCTGGCCGCAGGTGCCACCGAAGGCGCCCGGGCAGTCGTTCTTGACGTCCGGCTGGTCCTGGATCGGCGTGCCGACAAACTCGCTGACATAGTTGACATTGGCCGAGACATCCCAGCGGCTGGCGCCCATCAGGCCCCAGTCGGTGCCGAAGCCGTAATGGCCCTCGACATCGACGCCGGCGGTCGCCAGGCGGCCGACATTGGCATTGGTGGTCGAGACGTAATCCGGCGCGGTAACCTGGCCGGAGGACGGATCGCGGTGGATGGCCTGACAGAAGACGCTGCTGGCATCCATGATCGTCTTGTAGCACAGGTCAAGCACCGACTGCACACCGCCGCCGCCGAGTGTGGAGATGGCATCATCCAGCGTGATCTTGTAGTAATCGACGCTGACCTGCAAACCGCGCACGTAGCTGGGCGTCCACACCAGGCCAGCCGTGGTGGTGTTGGAGGTTTCCGGGCTCAGGTTCGGATTGCCGCCGGTCGTCTGATAGACGAAGGCCGTCGGCTGAACCGCCGAGGTGAAGACGGTCGCAGTGGGCACGCCGGTGGCCGTGCAGAGGGCCTTGAGCTCGGCCGTCTGGTTGGCGACGGGGGTGCGATCGGAACAGGGATCGTTCGCCATCGGCCCGTTGGTGCCGGCGCCGCCGAACAGTTCGCCGACGTTCGGCGCGCGGATGGCGTGCTGGTACTGGGCGCGGAAGGCGATGTCGCTGTTGAGCGCCCATTCCGAACCGATCGAATAGGTCCAGACACCGCCGACGCCCTTCAGGTCATAGTCGGAATAGCGGAAGGCGCTGTTCAGGCTGAGGCGCTTGGCCAGCGACAGGTCGGCCAGGATCGGGGCGCGGACTTCGCCGTAGATTTCCTTGACCGTGGTCGAGCCCTTGGTGGCCTTGGCAGCGTTCCAGCCGGAAACATCACCCGAGGCCAGGTAGGTGTCGGGGATATATTCGGCCTTGCTGTAGCGCCATTCGAAGCCGGTGGAGAAATCGACCGGACCGGCGGGCAGGTCGAAGGCTTCACCGGTCAGGTTGCCGGCGAAGACCTGCTGCTCGGCGCGCAGGCCGGCATTGGCGTTGATGATGATGGCGGCCTTGCCGGCATCGGTCATGTTCTGACCGAAGGGATTGAGCACCGGCGCCGCCCCGCCCTGCGACAGCACGGCCTGCTGGAAGTGGCTGAGCGAGATCGACCCCGTCTGGGTGTCGGATTCGGTCGTACGGGCATAGGTGTAGTAGACATCGTATTTCAGATCGCGCAGGGCCTTCGACGACACATCGCCGAGATTGCCGCGCACGCCCAGCGCCGTGCGGAAGACCGCGTGGTCGGACGTGGTGTAGCGCGGGCCGATATCCGACAGGCGGCGGTTGAAGTTGATCACCGCGCGGCCATCGCCCGGCGCATTGGTCAGGCTCAGTGTGCCGTTGGTAACCGTGGTCGTGCCGGTTTCCTTCAGGTCGAGCTGGCGCAGGACTTCCTGCATCGGCGCGCCGAGATAGGGATTGTTGACATCGAGCAGCAGGTTGCCGCCGTAATTAGTAGGGGCGATCTGCACATCGGCGACATTGTCGCTGTAGTGCATTTCCATGTAGCCCGTTGCCTTGTCGTTGAAATCATAATGGGCGAAGATATTGCCCATCCAGCGTGTCTGCGGGGTGATGATGTTCGACATGCCGCCCAGATCGTAGCTGTCGGACGCCCCGGCATAGGGACGCACCGTCTTGCCGTCATCGCTGAGAAGGGCGCCGTTGGAGCCCATGTTCTGCAGACCGGCCGCCGCAAGGGCCGCATCCAGCCCGGCATTGGAACCGGCCGACCCGTAAACCGGCAGGTTGCCAATGCCGAAACGGCCATTGGGGACGTTGGATGAACCGCTGTAAACCAGGCCCATGCGGCCGCCGGAATCCAGACACGCCTGGCCGTTGCCGGCGCCATTGGGCGTGCCCGCACTATCATCACTCCACGAATCGGCGGTGACGCAGCCATCGGAAAGTGACGGCATGGCCCAGCCGCCGCGATCATTGCGCGTATAGCCGCCGCGGTTCATGTAGTTGACCGAAGCGACTATATTGCCGCGGCCATCGGCGAAATTACCGCCGGCCGTGATATCGACGCTGTAGGTCGGCGTACCGGTATGCTCGTCCAGGTTCTCTGCACGCTCGTTTCCACACCCTGGAAATCATCGCGCATGACGAAGTTGACCACGCCGGTGATGGCGTCAGAGCCATAGACCGCCGAGGAGCCGCCGGTGACGACTTCCACGCGCTTGATCAGCGCCGCGGGAATGGTGTTGATGTCGGTCGTAAAATCCGGACCGGTGATGGCGAAGCGGCGGCCATTGACCAGCACGAGGTTGCGCGTCGGGCCGAAATTGCGCAGGTTCAGGGTGGCGGTGCCGACCGGCTGGCCGGCCTGGACCGTATTGGCCGTGGGGCTGTTGAGCTGCGAGCCGGTGAATTGCGGCGTGTCGGACAGCATGACATCGACATTCTGCGTGCCAGAGAGCTTCAGTTCCTGCTGGTCGAGCACGGTGACCGGCGTCGGCGCCTTGAAGCCGCGATTGGACAGGCGCGAACCGGTGACGACCACCACGGTTTCATCCGGCGAAGGTGTCGCCGTATCGGTCGCGGCGGCATCCTGGGCCATGGCCGGCAGGGCATTCAGCCCCGCCCCCAAGGCCAGCATCGATATTGATGCCGCCAGCACTGGCCGTAAATTCCCTGATCTGTTGCACTTTTTCATAATCTCTAACTTCCTTCCAGTTGTCTTTTTTTACCGCCCGTATCGGTCGCTCCGGACACAGACCATCCCTCTTCGGATGGCGCAGGCCACCCGGCTCGGCACGGACATGGCTCCGGCACGACGCGTTGATTCAAGGGTTAAGGCAGGGCGGTTTGCGCCCATATCCTGAGTGTGACCCTGTTTTATCGGGCTGCGATCACCGGCATGAACCGGCGCAGCTCTTTCGTTTTGACAAACCCGCTTTTGCCCGGCACCCTCACTGTGACACCGGTGTCAATTTATTTGATAACGCTAACATCTCGCAACACACGTAGAAGCGCCTGTTGCCATAACAAGGTACGCGCCTGTTTTCGGCAAATCAACTGCCCGACCTGGACGCGCCATCACACGCAACGCTTTGCCGGGCAAAGCTTCCCAGATAATGAGATTTCACCGTTTCTCATTCCCGAATAGTGGGATCAAAAAGACCGTGATCGCTGTAAAGCGGCCCTTTCATTTCAATATCCGGGACTGAAGCGCGAAATGTGACTTTTCAATCACATCGCCGAAATATTGCCGCACCCGCCGGAATAAGCACTATTTTACCGGCGAAAGTCACCGCTTCACCCGCGCATTGGCCTCATTGACCAGTTCGATATAGGCGGCGCCGACATTGATGACATATTCGTTTTCGCCCCAGAAGAACGGCCAGTCCTCCTTGTTCTCAGGGAAGTCGGGCTTGAGCACCAGCACGCCCGGCACCACCCCGCCAGCGATGAAGCTGAAATCGGCGCGGTTATTGCCATAGGCCACTTCCTTGGAAACCGTTCCGACGCCGGAGACAAACGATACATTCGAACCCGGATGGGTGCCGTAGATATAGTCCAGCGCCTGATAGACCGCATCCGTGCCGACGATATCCGGGAATTCCCGGTTCAGCGCCGCCGCGGTCAGGCCGTATTCGACCACCGTGCCATCGCCGGCCCAGCCGCCTTCGGTGATCGGCACACCGAACGGATTGGCCGTCGCCAGCTTATTCGCCTCGGCCTGCCAGGCCACCACCGCCGGGCGAACCCGGCCTTGAAGGCTTTCGGCATCAGGGGCAGCGCCTTGGCCGGGGTCGCGGCATTGGCCGCGAAGCTCTTGCTGACCTCCGGCCACAGGGCGTCGATCCGTTTGGCATATTGCGGGTCTTTGGTGGTGATCAAGAGCTCGACCGCGGCGGAAAGCTCTTCCTCGACCAGGTCGCCGCCCGTGGTATTGCCGTGATGATAAAGATTCGGCGCGTGGCTGTGTTCCTCGGCCCAGGTCCGTTTGGCGATCGCCAATGACTTGTCAGCCAGTGGATCGTCAAAGCCTTTCAGCGCGCGGCTGGCGGCGGCCAGCGCCGCGATCGAGCCATAGTTCAGCGCCGAGGTGGTATTGGTAAAGGCCCAGCGGTCGTCGGGCATCCCGCTCTTGCCATCCTTCACCTCATCGCGCCCCAAAGAGAGATCATAGATCAGGCCGTCTGTCTTGGTGACGGCATCGCCCAGGTGCGGATATTCCGCCACGTCCGGCTCGACAATCCCATTGATGGCGTGGCCCACGGCATCGAACTGCGCCACAAGCTGGAGCGTGCCGTGCTGGATCTGCTGAAGCAGGTCGGGCTTACCATCCGGCACATGAATATCGACATAGCGGCGCTGGTGATCGATCAGGGTGTCGTCACGCGTCAGGCCAAACTTTTCCCAGCTCTGCACCAGCGAGCGCACCACGGCATAGTGCGTCTGGGTGCGGATATCGAAATCGCCGGCATCGAACCAGCCGCCGACATTCAGCCCCGGAATATGCTCATAGGGCTTGTATTTTGTGTCCGTGCTTCCCGGCTTGGAGGCGTAAAGATCGATATGATCATCGCCCGGCGGGGCCTGCATGGCGTCGTCGCGGTGGCTGTCGCCGTGCCAGACCCGATAGGCTTCATTGACCTTCATATGGTCCATCGCCACCGGCAGATAGACATCAAGCGTCGGCTCCCAGGCATTGGCGTAGATATCCGGCGCGATGCGGAACGGGCTGGTGCGCTGGCCTTCATACTCAATGACATAGAGGCCGGGCTTAGTGACGCCTGAGAAATCGAAAGTCCGATAGTCATAGCGCAGATAGTGGCCCCACGGCTTGGCTTCGGCGGTCAGCACCGGCGTGAAGCTGCCATCGGCGCCCACCTCCAGCAGACGCGCCTCGGCGGCGGGCTTATCGTTCGGATCGAGTTCGATCACGGCTGTCTTGGCCTGCTGCGGCGCATAGCCCAGTTGTGAATGGGCGATCATCGGCGGCCGCACCCAGTCGGCCACCGAATTGGCCGTCAAGGTCGAGGACACCACCTCGCCGGTCTTTCCGGGCGGCAGCAGCGACCGCACCACATACCAGCCGTTCTGCGCCTGGTTGCGGCCGTCATAGAGGGCAATATCGGCATCGGAGGTCAGGGTCACCCGACGCGCCGGATCTTCCGGCGCCAGCACGAGGGTCTTGCCGTGCGCCAGCGGCAGCGGTTCGGTCTGCGGCAGCAGGCGCGACATCGGTACGCCCTCGCCCAGGCTTTTCATCGATCCGGAGGGATATAGCGGGAACGTCCCCGCCACGCCATCGGCGAGATAGCTCTTGTGGAAATAAGCGGCCGGCAGGAACTCCATGTTCAGCCCGGCCTTGCCCGCCAGCGCTTCCGGCAGAGGCTTGTCGAGGATCACGCTTAAGGCCACCCCCTCGCCTTTCGGCGCCACGCGCACCTGATAGGTGAAATCATATTTCGGATAGCTGATCGTCGTGGTGACAACGCCCGTGGCCTGATCCACCTGGCGATCCTTGACCAGGCCCATCTCGTCCCACTGGCCCGGCGTCGGCATCAGGCGGACATCGCCATTGGTGGCCGTGCGCACGCCCTGCTGGATCAGCTCGACCCCGGCGATCTTGGCGTCATTGAACAGGCTGTTGGCGCCATTGGCGAAGACCAGCACATTGACGCCGCGCGTCTCGAAATAGCCTTTGTTGTTCAGATGCAAGGGTTCGGCCTGTGCGGCCACCGATAACATGACACCGGTGGCGACGGTCAGCATAAGCCTGTTCAGATAACGCATGATATTTCCCTGCTTATTTTTTATGATAGCGGTAACATATCTCGTCAGGGCAGACTGTCAACCATCTTGCCGGGCGTATTATCGGTTCAGCTTGTTGAGCAATATGGCCCGCAGTCGGCGGGCCTTCATCTCGTCCATCGGCCCCAGGTTGCCGCGGGCGTGTTCAGGCAGATGCGCGCCGGCGCGCTCGGCCGGACCGAACACATAGTAGTCGAACAGGTCGCGCCAGGCGTCCTTCTCCGCCTGCGGCCGGTCACGCAGAGAGAGCAGCGCGTGCAGCAGTGTATTTTGCGGCGTATCCATGAAAGCCGGCGAGGTGTTCCACCAGTAATTGATGAGGATATTGAATGGTTCCAGCGCCTCGACATGATGCCACCACAGGGCCGGATAGAACAGCAGATCGCCGGGTTCCAGTTCCGCCACCTGCCCGGCCGCGACCGCCTCCCGAAAGCGCGGATAACGGTCGAAATCCGGATTATTGAAATCGACCATGCTGATCACCTGCCCGCCGGGCGTCGGCTCCAGCGGACCGGGATAGAGATTGGCCACCTGGTCCGGCGGAAACAACGTGAAACGCCGCTTACCCGCAACACAGACCGCCAGATTGTGCGACATGTCGTAATGCGCCGTGGCCGTGGTGCGGTTGCCGATCCAGATGCTGGCCAGCGGCGGATTGGCGGCAAACATCGGGTGGTTGAGCACCAGTTCGTCATGCGCCCGCAAACCCGGCAGGAACAGGTCGAGATCGGTCGAACCGATGTAAAAAGACGGCGGGTTCGGATCGTCTATATGTTCGGCGATCCGATCAAGCGCCTCATTGAGGTCGCTCCGCCCGCCTTGGAAATTGAAACCCGTGACGTCTTCATTGTAGGCAAAGCGCCCCGCCTGTTCCGGTTCGGCGACAAAAAGCGTTACCGGCCGCCCCTGGTAGAAACCCTTGAGGTAATCCATGGCGGTCTGTGGAGACGTGAGTCCGGCCTGCACCAGCGGCCAGTCCCGCGCCACGCCCTTCATGATGAGCGGCGCCTGCTCGGCCATCAGGTCGTCGTAAGGTATCCGGTCAGGCGAGATGCCGGTAACGACGCGGGTTCTGGCAATAACGCCCGACATATCCGTCAGGCGCCCTGTAGCTTGCGGGTCTTGAGCGCGATCAGGTGCGGCACATTGCCAAGCGAGGTCAGCACATAAAAAGCCATGGCCAAATAACCACGCGCATTGAGACCGGCCAATACGGCGCCCTCCAGCCCCGCCAGCGCTTCACCATTGATCGAGAACAGGTCGGGAATATCGTAGCCCAGCTCTTCATTGATACGGATATCGACCTTGACCGGCGCCACAAGACCGGCCTCAAGCCAGGCAGCAAAAACCTCGTCATTGAGGCCCAAGCCGCTGTGAAGCGTGCGCAGAACCTGAAGATAATGCTCCAGAACCGGCGCATTGCCGCCTTGCGGCTTGAACAACGGCTCTCCCTCGCTGCGGCTGACACGGGGATGCGCAGGCTCCATCAGCATCATCGGCCCTTCGCCATCGCTCCCTTCGCGGAAACCCAGCAGGAAAGGCCCGCGCGCCTGCTCGGCCGGCACATAACGGGCATTCCAGCCATTGCTGTCGAGAAAAAGGTTTTCATCGCGGTCAAAGCCCAACAGGGCGACAGCATAAAAGCTTCCCTCTGCATCACGACGGAAAAAGATGGGATATTCGCGCTGGACCTCGGCAAACTCATTCGGATAAACCCGCACCTGGTTTACGGCGTCGCCAAAGGCGGCGGCATGGCCGGTAATGACGCGCAGGTCGTGATGCGCGACATTATCGAGAAGCACGGGTTTGCTGTTTTCCATATTCATCAGGTCCATTTTAAACGACGGCGGTGGGGCAATATTGCTTCAGGAAAGCCTCTTGCGGCATCATATTGGCCACGGTGTTATCAACCGTCGCCTTGAGGCCGTCAAACACCTGTTTCATATCGGTTTCGTTCATGAGCGCGCCCAGTCGATGCCAGCCTTGCGGTTCCAGCCGCTGCCCCAGCATGACCTGCGCCCACGAATCCGTCCGGAACAGCTCCCCCGGTTCCTGGTAAGCCATGCCCGACTCGCGGAAGAGGTCGATGCGGGCCTGTAAAGAGTCCGGCACGTCCATCACCGCATTTTCCGACCAGAAGGACGTGTCGGTGCGCTCGGTCAGCTTGTAATGCAGTATGACGAAGTCCCGCGCATATTCGGCCTCCCGGTCGGACAATTCATTATAGCGCGCCACCAGCGCGTCATTGATGCCGAAGAACGGAAAATTCTGGATCAGGTTCAGTACGGACTTCTGGAATAGATGAATGCTGGTCGATTCCAGCGGCTCGATAAAGCCACTGGACAGGCCCATGGCCACGCAGTTCTTGTTCCAGATTTTCCTGCGCCGGCCCGTCTTGTATTTGATCACCCTGGGCGTATTTACCATCGGTGCATCCAGGCTCTTCGTCAGAAGCATGTGCGCCTCATCGTCCGACATATGGGCACTGGAATAGACCAGGCCATTGCCGACACGATTCTGAAGCGGAATGCGCCAGCGCCAACCGGCGGTGTGGGCCACGACTTTCGTATAGGGCAAGGGGGCGCCCGCGGACTCGGTCTGCACCGCCAGGGCCCTGTCTGTTCGAATCCAGTGGCTCCAGTCTTCATAACCGGTGTCCAGCGTCTCCTCGATCAGCAGGCCACGGAATCCAGTGCAGTCAATGAAGAGATCACCCTCGATCGCCTCTCCGGAGGCCAGAGTAACCGAGGTGATAAAGCCCGTGCCGGCGTTCTGCTGGACGCTAACAATCTGGCCTTCCTGACGCTTGACGCCGGCCTCTTCGCTCAGCTTGCGCAGGTATTGGCCGTAGAGCACCGCATCCAGATGATAGGCGTAATTGATGGACAGGTTCTTATGGAGCTGAAACTTTCCGGCCATCGCCGCTTTCGTTTCCAGGCTGTAGTCATCCAGCGAGCCGCCAAGTCCCTTTGAGCGGGCTTCCAGCCAGATATTATAAAAATGCCCCATCCAGGGCGATTTCCCAAGCGTGCCGAAAGAGTGGAAATACCGGTCACCCTCTCGCCCCCAATTTTCAAAATCGATGCCGAGTTTGAAGGTCGCCCCTGTCTCACGCATGAACGCCTGTTCGTCGACGCTGATCAGATGGTGAAACGCCCGCACGGTGGGGATGGTCGATTCACCGACGCCCACAATGCCGATATCGCCCGATTCAATCAGGGTTATGTCAAGCACAGCCCCGAGCAGACGCGACAGGGCGGCGGCCGCGCACCATCCCGCGGTCCCGCCGCCGGCGATCACTACCTTTTTTATCACCTGTGCATTCATCCGCCTGTTCCTGTTCGCTTGACCGTCTATAAAAAAAGGAAGGCCGCATTGTTATGCGGCCTTCCCCTCAAGTTAAACCGTTATCTGGTTTAGAACTTGTAACGAATACCAACGTCGTAACGTGTATCGAGTTCCTGATACATGACAACATCGGTCGGCACGCGGATATACTGCACCACATGTTCGCGGTTGATGTTCAGGGCCTCGAACGTCAGCATGAGGTTCGGACGCAGTTCGTAGTTCAGAGTCGCATCCCACTGGCCGAAGGCCGCGACATAACGACCACCGTTTTGCGACGCATTGGCCTGGGCCAGATACTTGTCGCGCCAGTTGTAGACGATCCGGCCTTCGAACCCGTATTTCTCGTAGATACCCGTGATGTTGTAGGTATTGCTGAGACCTTCCAGGGCGAACTGGTTGCTGCCGTTTGGATCGGCGGCATCATCGAGCGCCACGTCACCGTTGACCGTGGTGCCGCTGGCGGCGATGCCGAAGCCGGTGTCGCCGAAGAAGTGCTGGATGGCGAATTCGAACCCGTCAATATTAGCCGTATGGTTATTGACCGGTTGCGAAAGGACGAATGTCGCCAGGGGATCAGCGCTGTTGCTGACGACCTTCCAGTTGGGGTTGCCCCACAGGTAGACCGAAAGGGCATCCGTATCCGCAGAGACGTGTCCGTCCGGCGCGGTATTGGTGTTCCATTCGTTCAACGCCGTCGCCACATCCCCGCCAGCCTGATCGATGAGGATCGTCATAGCGGACAGGTTATTGGTGTTGGTGGGGACGCCGATGCTCTGAAGAGCCGTGACCGCAGCGCCCGAACGCGTGCCTGCCTTGCCGGAGGCCGGATCGGTTATGCCGAACAACGTGGTATTGGTTGTCCCGTTGCCGACGAAGTTCTGCACGGCCTTACGATAATAGCCCAGCGAAACATAGCTGTTCTTGCCGTAATACCATTCAGCCGACAGATCGAAGTTTTCCGAAACCAGCGGCTTCAGGGCCGGGTTGCCCGATGAGGCCCGGTAAATGCCGCCATTATAGCTGGCATCACCCGGTGCGCCGACACTGGTCGTGGCATACATCGAGCTGTACTGCGGGCGCGCATTCGTCACCGAGAACGACATACGACCAATCAAATCGTCGGTGATATTCATCGCCATATCAAGGCTCGGCAGCAGGTTGCTGTAGTGAGACTTCACAGCATAGGGCTGAACGTCCGTGCCCTGAACAACCGAGAAGTTGTTCTTCTGATCCCAGCGCAGACCGGTCGGGATGTTCTGATAGGCGGTAACTGTGACATCCGTATTTTCATAGCGCACACCGGCCAGAATTTTGACCGGACGGCCAACGAGCTCAGACTTCATGGAGAACTGGGCGTAAGCGGCCGTAACCTGCTCGTCAACTTCGTTATGGGCGAAGCCGTTGAGTTTAGGTGTGTTGGCCTTGGCACCGCCTGAAGGCAGAACGTTCGCAAAGGTCGGGCTGCCGTAATAGGCCTTCAGACCGTTGTAAGCGTCCACCGCATTATAGCGGTAAGCCGTACCGTCAGCCGACGGCATGTCGACCGAGGTGAATTGGCAGCTCATGCAGAAGGTCTTGATATCCTGGGTGCCATACTTTTGCAGATCGCCAGGGTTGAGACCGCCCCAGTCACCGAACTGCGCCTGATAGCCAGTGAATTCGGATTCGTTGACATTCTTGTAGGCGTCAAGACCAAAGCTCAGCTTGCTGTTTTCATCAACCTGATAGGTGGCGTCAAACTTGGCCTGCTGAAGCTCGTCGGTCTGCTGCGAGAAGTACTGATTGCTGTAGCCCGAAGCGAGCGATGCGATGTCCTGCTTTCCTGTCACCGACTTGGTCGGATCGAGCACAACATTTTGAATCGGCGCAGCCAGTTCACCAAAGGTGGTGGTGTTCGACTTCACGTAGGTCTGGGCCGAGCTGACTGTGTCCGAAGAAGAGCCATCCGGATTGTTGCCACCCGAGCTGGACTTGGAGGTCGACAGATCGGCCGACAGGGTCCAGTTGTCATTCGGGTGATATTTGACATTCAGGCCCGTCGACTGGATCGTGGATTCCACGGCGCGCAGTTCGTTTTCGTAACCCTGATCCTTGCCGGTCGGGATCGTGTCGGTTGCCGAAATCGCCGACTTGATGATCGGGTTATCGTCAAACGTGATGGCCGCGTAAGGGCTGCGCGAAAACCAGTTGGTCAGTTCGGAGCGCGCTTCCTCTGCTTCCACATGCGTGTAGAAGCTGTTGGCCGTGACGGTCAGATCTTCGGTGGGGTTCCAGCGCAGGGTGACGGCGGCGTTGGAACGCTTCAGCGAATTTTCCGCATATGTCAGGCGGCTGTCGGTCGGCACAGCGATCAACTGATTCATGTCGGTCGGCGCATTGGTGATGTTCGCCGCCGCAGGCGCCTGGCCGGTCGTCAGCCACTTGGCGTAGGTCTGGACGTTCCAGGAGTTGACGGTGTCCGAACGGGTCGAACCGGTCTTTTCCTGATAGGAACCAAACAGGGCGACGCCGAAATTGCTGGAATCGTTGGTCCACTGATAGGCGCCCGAGATTTCCGGTGTGACGCTCTTCTTCTTCAAAACAGTGCCGAGGCCCGGATTATCGGTGGTCAGAGCCTTGACCGTGAAGCTGCCCTTCGAGCCCGAATGGGCGAGCGGCTGCAGGGTGGCGACATTGATGGTGGCGCCGATGCCGCCGGAGTTAAGGTCGGCGCGGCCGGTCTTGTAGACCTGAACGGCCGAAACACCATCCGATGCGATATTGCTGAAATCGAACGCACGGGTGTTGCCCTGATTGCTGTCAGCGCCCTGACCGCCGCCGATGACACCGATGGTCGAAGCCGGCATGATGCGGCCATCAACGGTCGTCATGTTGTAGCCCGGACCGAAACCGCGAACCGTGATCTGTTGACCTTCGCCGTTGACACGGTTGATCGATACGCCGGTGACGCGTTGCAGCGAGTCAGCCAGGTTGGTGTCCGGATACTTGCCGACGTCTTCGGCCGAGATACCGTCGACCACACCGTCGGCGTTTTTCTTGATGTTCATCGAACGCTGCAGCGAGCCGCGGATACCGGTGACGATAATCACCGTGCCGTCGTCCGCCGGCGCTGCCGCCGGGGCGGCGTCCTGAGCCGCGTCCTGCGCGAACGAAGGCGCGGCGATGGCGCAAATGGCCAGCGTCGAAACGCCACCCAGGAACGCTGTACGCAACACACCACCGGCGCGTTTCCCATTTACTCTACTTGTCATGTAGTCCTCCCAACTTTGGTTTTTATGACAGACAGCGCGCCAGTCCATCGGGCGTCGTTTGAAAAACGATGCCCCCTCCAGACAGACGCAGTTCTCCGTTCCGCAACGCCGGCTCATCCGGCACACGGTTGAAGTTTTTGCGGAAAGCCATGCCCACAACGGACATGCCCGCCTATTTCTACGAACGCTTACTAATCGAGACCGGACGCGGGCCTGTACTTGAGCCCCAAAAAGACCAGTCCGGATTTCCCGACAACGTTGTCAGTATCAAATTCGATCATTAAACGCTATAGACGCATTTATGCCGCAATGAAAAATTCCGGCGCTTCCTTCTCCAAACTTATCATTATCGCCGCGACCGTTTTTATGGCCGCAGTCCGCCGCAGTCCCTTTCCGGGCATGGTTTTCCCACTCCGGTCCGGTTTTGGTACGTTAGCGGTAACACCCAGCCTCAAAACCGTCAATTATGGAAAAAGCCCAATGCACATTTTTATGTGTGATTTGCAATTATGCAACAATACCGACGTCCGAAACACAGTCACAGCCATTAATTGTAATATTATTGAATTAATTGATGCTACAATTACGCACGGTTTTTGGCTTTTTTCCCACTCGTCTGATTCGCCCGATCTATGAAAATTCGGTTTTTGTCACTTTCTGAAACCGGCACATAATACCGAATACTAATTTCCGTATGGGCAGTTCATGCGGCCAGTTCACCCCCCATGAAAGAAGTCATATATCTTCTGCGCCAGGGCGGCACTGACGCCTTCAATCTTCATCAGTTCATCGACCGTGGCGCGGCCGACCTCACGGCCTGAGCCAAAAGCCGCCAGCAGGGCGCGCTTCTTACGCGGGCCGATGCCCTCGATTTCGTCGAGCGGATTTTTGGTGATGGCGGCGTCGCGCTTCTGGCGGTTGGCGCCGATGGCATAGCGGTGGGCCTCGTCGCGCAGGCGCTGCAAGTAATAGAGCACCGGTGATTTCGGCTCCATCATGAAGGGCAGCCGGCCGGGCATGAAGAAGCGCTCCATACCGGCATCGCGGTCCGGCCCCTTGGCCACGCCGACAATGGGGATATCCTCCAGCCCGAGTTCGCTCATCACCGCCAGAACCGCATCGAGTTGTCCCTGCCCGCCATCGACCAGCACCAGATCCGGGCGGCCGAAATTCTTCTCGCCTTCGGGAAGGTCCTTTTCCTTGATCAAGCGCATGAAACGCCGGCGAAAGACTTCCGCCATCATGGCGTAATCGTCACCCGGCCTGGTATCGAGATCACGGATGGTAAACTTGCGGTATTGTCCCTTCAGAAACCCTTCCGGGCCGGCCACCACCATGCCGCCGACCGCATGGGTGCCGCCGAGGTGGGAGTTGTCATAGACCTCGATCTGCGTCGGCGGCGCGTCCAGCCCAAAGGCTTCACAAACCCCTTGCAGCAGCTTTGATTGCGCGCTGCTTTCCGCCAGCCGGCGGCCCAGTGCCGCGCGGGCATTGTTGAGCGCGTGCTGTACCACCTCGCATTTGTCGCCGCGCTGCGGACGCACCACCTGCACCTTGCGTTCGGCTTTCAGGCTTAACGCCTCCATCATCAAATCGGCTTCATGCAGGTCGTGCGACACCAGGATGAGGCGCGGCACCTGCCGGTCCTGGTAGAATTGCCCCAAAAACGCATCGAGAATGCTGCCGGCATCATCCTCCTGATCGACACGCGGGAAATAGGCACGATCGCCCCAGTTCTGGCCAGCGCGATAGAAAACCACCTGCACGCAGGCCGCGCCGCCTTCGTTGAACACGGCGAAGACATCGGCCTCTTCCTCGCGCAGATCGACCGAGGCAGACAGCGAGACATGGTTGAGCGCCCTGACCCGGTCACGCAGATGGGCGGCGCGTTCGAAATCCATATCGTCTGAAGCCTGCATCATCTCTTTTGACAGGCGATCGATCACCGCCCGGCTTTTGCCCTTCAGGAAATCGTGCGCCTGCTTCGCCAGGTCGCTGTAATCGGTCAGGCTGATGACACCGGTGCAGGGCGCGCTGCACCGTTTTATCTGGTGCAACATGCACGGACGGGTGCGCGAGGCATAGACGCTGTCGGTGCAGGTGCGCAGCAGGAAGGCTTTCTGCAGGGTGTCCAGCGTGCGGTTGACCGCCTGGGTCGAGGCAAACGGGCCGTAATAATCACCAGGAATGGTATGGGCGCCGCGATGCTTGGTGATCTGCGCCGCCTCATGATCCTTGCGCACCAGGATTTCGGCGAACATCTTGTCGTCGCGCAGCAACACATTGTAACGCGGCTTCAGCGCCTTGATAAGCCGTGCTTCAAGCAGCAGCGCCTCACCCTCGGTATCGGTGCGCAGCAGGACCATTTCATGGGTCAGGGCAACCATGCGGGCAATGCGCTGGGTATGAAAGCGGCCCTGCGCATATTGCAGCACGCGCTTTTTCAGCGATTTCGCCTTGCCGACATAAAGCACTTCACCGTCATGCCCCAGCATCCGATACACGCCGGGCTTATCGGGCGCCAGCGCCGCCTCGCGCCGGATCAGGGCCGATCCGATCAGTCGGGGCTCTGGTGCTTCAATTGTGATGTCTGGGTCTTCGGCGTCTGGGGTCATTACGGGCTTATTAGCATGAATTGGAGCTTGTATATGGGAAGCCTGACGCAAAATCACACAGGTTTCCGGCAGCAGAGGCCACAACTGAAACAATCCGGCAATCACGCGTCCGTGATTGTGATTTGGTGTATGGCGCGCATTGCCCTATATGGGGGCATCACCTCCGCCATCGAGACTCAATGACGCCCGCCGCTTCCCTGACGCCTGCGCCGAAATCGCGCGAAATCCGCGCCCTGACGGGCCTGCGCGGAATCGCGGCCCTGTATGTGGTCTTCTTCCACGCCAACGGCCTTCACGCCTTTCCGATGGCGGTGCGCCCCTTTGTCAGCCACGGCTACATGGCGGTCGACCTGTTCTTTATACTGAGCGGCTTCGTCATGGCCATGACCTATGGCGGCCTGTTCGAGCACGGTTTCGACCTGAAGAATTTCAAAACATTCCTGCTACTGCGCCTGGCGCGCATCTATCCGCTCTATATCCTGATGACGGTCATCACCGCCGTGATGATCACCACCGTGCTCAGCGACACCTACCGCTTTGACGATAGTGTCCTGCGCGCCCTGCCCTTCAATATCACCATGAGCCACGTCTGGGGCCTGGCCTATTCGATCGTGCCGCCGTCGTGGTCGATCAGCACCGAATGGGCGGCCTATCTGCTGTTTCCCGTTAGTATCTTCCTGGCCCTGTGGCTGCCGCGCCGCTATGCCCTGATGGGCGTGGTGGCGGCTTTCGGCATCCTGATCGCCGTGGCCTATGGCCCGCAGTGGATGACGCACCACCCGTACAAGGGCATCGGCAAGCTCGACGTCGTCCATTCCTACGCGCCGGGCACCACCCTGCGCTGTCTGGCCGGCTTCTATATCGGTCTCGTCGCCTTCCGCTTCAAGGATCTGGTGCCGGCCCGCGCCGCCGGGCTGTTCCTGCCGCTGGCCCTGTTCCTGCTGTGCTATAAGTCGAACGATGTCTGGCTGGTCGCCGTCTTCGCCGGCCTGATCATGAGCCTGAGCCATGATGAAGGCGTGATCGCCCGCCTGCTGCAAAACCGTGTCGTCTACTGGCTGGGCCTGGTGTCCTTCGCCCTCTATCTGGTGCATGACCTGGTGCAGAAGATAATACTCAAGTCCTTCCCGGCCTGGGGCGTCGATCTCGGCCTATCGAAAATGACCTGGGTGTTCGTATCGGTGGCCATATCGCTGGGCCTCGCCGCTTTGGCGCACTACTATTATGAAAAGCCGTCGCGCGTCTGGGCCCGTAACCTGATAAAGGCGCTGGAAGCCCATGCACCGGTCCTCAGCCGCGCCAACTATGTCAAACTGGCCAATTATGTGCGTTCGGTCGCCGTGCGCCCGACGACGCCAGCGGAATAGTCACCAGATCGGATCGGGTGGAAAGCCCATAAGTGCTTCTTGTATGCGTCTTAGCGAGCCTTCATTAATATTGTCCGGCAACGCATCAAGCGCAAAAAATCCGACATTCTTTATCTCGGCGTGCGAGGTCATCGGCACGTCTTCATACCGGTCGACGCGGAACAACAGGACATGATCGCCGGGAAAGAACTGTTCGTTGCTGTGAACCGACAGGAGTTTCGGCTGCTCCAGCGGATTGACGCCGGCTTCCTCGCGCAGTTCGCGCGCCACCGCCTGGTGCGCCGTCTCGCCGGCATCGACTCCGCCGCCCGGCAGCCACCAGCCTTCGAGATAGGTATGCTCGATCAAAAGCACCTCGCCCTTCGGATTGACCACCAGCCCGCGCACGCCGAGCGTCTTGCCCCGCGTCGCCCGCGAATAGGCGAAAAACAGCGGCCGTGAATAGGGTTCTACAACGCGTTTCCAGTCTTCCATGGATATACGATGGCGGCATCAGGGCACCGATGCAAGGCTGGAACGACACTCTGTCGGATTAAATATCGTTTATGTCGCCGTGATTAAACGTGAACAGCGACCGCTTACCCCTTGTCTCCTCCGTGTAAGCCGGTTATCAAAAACCATTCATCTGCGGAGTCTGTCCATGCTCGCCATTTCCATCCTCGGCCTGTTCCTCATTTTCATGGCCATTATGAACATCATCGACTTCGGCCGCGTTGACTAAGACTGCTCTAGTCACCGGCGCCGCCAAGCGGATCGGTCGCGCCATTGCCATCGCCCTGGCCAATGCCGGTTACGATATCGGTGTCCATTATGGCCAATCGCATGATGATGCGTTGGTGCTTGTCCGCGAACTGGAAACACTGGGCGTAAAGGCCCACGCCATTCAGGGCGATCTCAACGATGTGGCCAATGTCGCCGGCCTGATCACCAAGGGCCGTGAAGCGCTCGGCCCCATCGATGTCCTCGTCAACAACGCCTCTGTCTTCGCCGATGACCGCGCCCGCAGTCTGACCATCGATAGCTGGCAGATGCACATGGACACCAATCTTCTGGCGCCCGTTCTGCTCTCCCAGGCGTTTGCCGCGCAAAGCGATATCCGCGCAGGTGCTTCGATCATCAATATGATCGACCAGCGGGTTCTGAAGCCCTCCCCGCCCTTCTTCAGCTACAGCCTGTCCAAGGCCGGCCTGTGGCACGCCACGCGCACCCTGGCGCAGGCGCTCGCGCCCCATATCCGCGTCAATGCCGTTGGCCCTGGCCCGACCCTGCGTTCGATTCACCAGAGCGAAAAGGATTTCGACCGAGAGGCCCGCTCGACCCTGCTGCAAAAGCCGACCTCACCGGAGGAAGTGGCCGCGGCGGTGATTTACTTATTGAACGCCCCCAGCGTCACCGGCCAGATGATCTGCGTCGACTCCGGCCAGCATCTGAACTGGAAGACACTGGATATGTTTGATCTTTAAACCCTACCGCCGCCGCTTGGCATTCCCCATCATGCCGCGGATCAGCGAACCGGCGATGGCAATGCCGATCGAACGGATAATTGGCACGGCGACCGAAGTCACCGTCTTGGTCATTTGGGCCGCCGCCTTTTCCTTGGCCTTCTGTTCAGCCAGGCGCTCACGTTCTTCCAGCTTCGCCTGTTGCGCGGCGGCCTTGGCGGCTTCCTTTTCGGCGGCGGAAGGCGGCGGAGGCGGCGCATCGGCCTGCGCCTGGGCAAGCTTGGCGCTCAAAATCTCGTAGGCCGACTCGCGGTCTTTCAACGTGTCATAGACACCGGCCACCGGCGACTTCGCCATGATATCGGCGCGCTCCTGATCGGTGGCCGGTCCCATGCGCGAAGCCGGCGGCCTGATCATCGCCCGGTCGCAAATATTGGGAATGCCCTTCACGTCGAGCAGCGACACCAGCGCCTCGCCCGTGCCCAGTTGCTGGAGAACCTCGATCGTCTTGAAGGCCGGATTTTCGCGGAAGGAATCCGCCGCCGCTTTCAGGCCCTTCTGTTCCGAAGGCGTATAGGCGCGCAGGGCGTGCTGCACGCGATTGCCGAGTTGCCCCAGCACCGTATCGGGGATATCGGCCGGATTCTGCGTGATGAAATAGATGCCGACGCCCTTGGAACGGATCAGGCGCACCACCTGCTCGATCTTTTGCAGCAGGGCGGGCGACGCCTCGTTGAACAGCAGATGCGCCTCATCGAAGAAGAAGACGAGACGCGGCTTTTCCGGATCACCGACTTCGGGCAGTTCCTCGAACAGCTCCGACATCAGCCATAGCAGGAAGGTCGAATAGAGCTTCGGGTTCTGCATCAGCCGGTCGGAGGCCAGGATATTGACATAGCCCTTGCCGGAAATATGGGTGCGCATCAGGTCTTCCAGCCGCAGGGCCGGTTCGCCGAAGAAATGCGCCGCGCCCTGGTTTTCCAGGGTCAGCAGATTGCGCAGGATGGTGGCCACCGTCGTCGGCGAAATCTGGCCGTAGGTCTGGCTGAGGTCCTTCGCATTATCCGAAATATGGTTGAGCATGGCGCGCAGATCGTTGAGATCGAGCAACAGCAGCCCCTCCTTATCCGCCACGGCGAAAGCGATGTTGAGCACGCCTTCCTGCACATCGTTCAGTTCTAATAGGCGCGCCAGCAAAAGCGGTCCCATCTCGGAAATGGTGGCGCGGATCGGATGGCCCTTCTCGCCATACAGATCCCAGAAGATGACCGGCGCGGCCGTCGGCTGAAGGTCAAGCCCCATCGATTTGGCGCGATCCAGCACCTTGTCATTAAACTGACCCGGCTGCGAAATGCCGGACAGGTCGCCCTTGATATCGGCGGCGAAGACCGGCACGCCGGCATCGGAAAAGGCCTGGGCCAGGATCTGGAGCGTGATCGTCTTGCCCGTGCCGGTGGCGCCGGCCACGATGCCGTGGCGATTGGCACGGCCATAGAGCAATATTTCCGGCTGGGTGGCCTGCCCGACAAAAGCACCTGTAGAATCCGCCATGATCTTGCTCCTTTTAAAATCGCGTCCGTTTTACCGCACCACCGCCCCCGGCGCCAGTAAGTGCCGCAGGCGTTTTGTCAGATATCGCCGCGCCGGCATTTCGAGATAGTGAAAACTGAGCCAGCCCAGTCCGCTGGCCAGCGCCATAAAGGCCAGCAGGCTCAGGGGCGAACCGAACAGCGCCAGCCGAAAAGCCGGAGACAGGCCCGACAAGGCCAGCATGATCGTCAGTTGCAGCGGGAAATGGATCAGATAGACCGAATAGCTGATATCCCCGATCCAGGAGACGCGGTGCAGGCTCTCGCGGCTGAGCCAGTTCACCCGCCAGTGCCCCTGCATCAGCCCCAGGGCCAGCAGGCTGAAGGGCAGGACGACATAAAGAAATACCGGCACGCTCAGCCAGGTGCCCGCCAGACCGGGCTCCATCAGCACATTGACCGGCCGGAAACCGCGCGCATAGCTAATAATCCAGGCCACCGGCAGGATTACGCACAGCCACAGCATCACGCGCCGGCGCCAGACCTCATGCCGGCGCAGCGCCTGAACGGCATAGTAGATCAGCCCGCCCTGGAAGAAACTCGGCACGCCGCGCACGAAATCCACCGTCGGATCGCTCATCAGCCGCAAGGTCGCCCCAGCCACAAACAGCCCGCCAAGCACCCAGGGCCGGTTCCAGCCAAAAAAGCAGATGAGGAAAAACAGCGCATAGAGAAAGACCTCGACCGAGATCGACCAGGCCGGCCCGTTAAAGGACTGCACCGCATAGGGCACCCATTGCTGCACCATGAAGAGGTTCAGCACGAAATTGAGCGGGGTATCCTGGCGGTAGATGAAGTCATCCCCCGGATAGAGCGCCTGGAGCGCCACCACGACCAGCAGGGTGACGATATAGAGCGGATAGAGCCGGCTGAAACGCGCCACGAAAAAGGCCCACGGCCCGGTATGGCGGCTGGCAATCGCCTCAGCATAGAGCCAGAAGAAGACATAGCCCGATATGGCGAAGAACAGCTCCACAAAGAACTGGCCATAGAGATAGAGCGGCATCAGGAGCCCGCTCAGCGGCATGTGGGCATAGTCAAAGCCAGCCGCGTCACTGATCAGCAGGAAATGCTTGTAATGAAAAAACACCACTACCAAAGCTGCCACACCGCGCAGGATATCCAGCTCGTAAAAGCGGGCTTTATGCGGATGGAGCGGCGGCTGTGACAAAACTCAGGTCTGGCGTTCGACGCTGTAGACAGCGAGGTTTTCCAGAGCGCTCCGCCACGGACCGCCTTCGAATATCTCAAGCGATGCGCGGGCCTTTTCGGCATAGGTGCGCGCCACCGAGCGGGCCGCTTCCAGCGCACCGGAAGAGATCATTAAATCCTGCGCGTGGCTGAAATCGCCGTCTTTTTGCTCGCGCTTGCCGATAACGCGATCCCAGAAGGCGACTTCCGTCGGCGTGGCCTGCATGGCCAGGATCAGCGGCAGGGTGGCCTTGCCCTCGGCGAAATCGTCGCCGGCATTCTTGCCCAGATCGGCGGCCGAGCCCTGGTAATCGAGGATATCATCCTGGATCTGGAAGGCGAGGCCGAGGTTCATGCCGTAATCGTACAGCGCCTTGATCTTCTCTTCCGAGGCGCCCGAAGCCACGGCGCCGCTTTCCGAAGCGGCGGCGAAAAGCGCGGCCGTCTTCGATGAAATGATTTCGATATAGTCGGCCTGGCTGAGGTTCAGGTCGAACGCCTTCATCAGTTGCAGGACTTCACCCTGGGTGATAACCGCCGAAGCTTTCGACAGGATATCCAGCGCGCGCAGGGAACCGGTTTCGACCATCAGCTCAAAGGCGCGAGCGAACAGGAAATCACCGACCAGCACCGATGACGGCGCCCCCCAGATCAGGTGCGCGGCCACCTTGCCGCGGCGCAGTTGCGAGGAATCGACCACATCATCATGCAGAAGGGTAGCGGTATGGATGAACTCGACCGCCGCCGACAGATTATGGTGATGCGTATTGCCGGTGCCGCACAGGCGCGCCGCCGCCACGCACAGAAGCGGGCGCAGGCGCTTGCCGCCGGCGGCGATCAGGTGCGCGGCCAGGGCCGGGATCACCGCCACTTCGGACTGCATCCGTTCGGTGATCAGGGCATTGATATCGACCATGTCCGGATCGCACAGGCTGACCAGCGCTTTCACGTCCGGTTTTGCCGTGGTCTGAACCGCCTCCGGTGCGGGGCGCACAGTGTCGATATTGGCCGAATCCAAAGCTGATACTCCTGAACTTTAACCTTTAGGCCATAAACCGCCTTGACCGCGCAGGCAATGGCCCGCGATACTATTTAGCCACTTTCCGTGTGACAGTTTGCGCGACTGTGGCGCAAAAACGATCTGGGATATGGCCGGTATATGACTAGGAACTTACCTGGGAACTTAGCAGAGATAAGCCTGCAATCCGACATAAAAACGACCGCGACCTATCTGCTCGATGGCCGCGTCAAATTGATGCAGCCGAAGACCGGTTATCGTATCGGCATGGATGGCGCCCTGCTGGCGGCGGCCTGCGCCAGCCTGCCGAAGTTCAGGACCGCTCTGGAACTGGGCTGCGGCGTCGGCGGCGCGCTTTTGTCGTTGAAAATGCGCCGGCCAGTACTTGCCCTGACCGGCATCGAACGCGAACCGGACTATGCCGCCCTGGCCCGCGACAACATCCGGCTGAATGCGCTTTCCGGCGTGACGATTATCGAAGGCGATATCGGCGAAGGGTATAAAGCTACAGATTTTAACCCGCTTTCGCCCGCCCCGTTTACGGGGAGGGGGGACCGCGAAGCGGTGGGAGGGGTAAAGCCACCTCCTCCCCGCTTCGATCTCGTCTTCTCCAATCCGCCCTATTTCGATGATCCCGACACCCTGCGTGCTCCGCATGAAGCCAAGCGCCCGGCCTGGATCGCCGATGACGGCCTGGACGCCTGGCTCGACTTTGCTCAGAGCGCCGTCGTTGATCAGGGCCATATCGTCTTCATCCATCGCGCCGACCGTCTGGCGGATATATTAAGCGGCTTATCGAAGAAATGCGGATCATTCGTTATCCGTCCGATCCAGCCTTTCGCCGACAGGGAGGCCAAGCGCGTTCTGGTGCGCGCCCAGCGCCTGGGCAAGGCCCCTCTGCGCCTGCTGCCGCCGCTGATCCTGCACGACAATGGCGCGCGCAAGCACACGCCGGAGGTCGAGGCTATTTTGCGCGGGGAAGCGGAATTAAGCTGGTAAGCTGTCTGGCCCCGGCCATGCTCAAATGCTGGCCATTGAAATAGAGCACACCTGATGCCGGATCGTATACCCGGCAGCGCTGCGCATCACACAGCACATCCGAAGGCCGCAATACCGCCAAATCATGGCTACGAGCAAAATCATCGAGCGCGGCAATCGTCCGGCCATTTTCACGGTCGAACTGCGCGCGTGACATACCGACACTTAAAGGATCGCGTCCCAGCCACATCGCCAGCCCGACCTGTGACGGCGGATCGAAGTCATAAACCGGCACCGGATAGAGCAGCACGACCTGTTTGCCGGCCGCCTGCAAATCGAGCGCGCTCAGTTCCAGACCGCCCAGCATGGCGGCGCTGTTTTCATCGTCATAGCGACGATAATTGACCGCCAGGATCACGGTCCTGATGTTCGGATCGGATTTCAGGTGCAGCAACATATCGGCATTATGCGCACGGCAGGCACGGTTATAGGCGATGGTGTAACGGAGACTGGGTGGACAGGCCGAAGCCGTGATCTGGCGCACGCCCGCGCCCTGATCCGCCAGCGCCTTCGCCAGTTCGACACCCTCGCTGTCGCCCCACACAGCCACCGATGGCGCATGGCCGAGTACGCAGGTGTCACGGTAATCGCGGCGGCTATTCTGGGCGATATGACAGCGCTTGCGATCCGGGCTGAAATCGTCGGTAGCGGCAAAAGCGGCCCGTTCGGCGGCATTGAAGCGCTGCGGCAACCCCTTGGCGCCGAAGACCAGAAGGGCGCTGACGATCGAAAGCGCCATGACGCCACCGGCCAGAAGCCACAGCCGGCGCGGGCGCCTTTCCAGAAACGGCTGTTCGATATAGCGGCGCGACAGGGCCGCGAGACCGAAGGCCGCGATCACCACCGCAAGCGCGATCCACCACGCCTCGCCAAGGACGAGCCGCGCAAAGACAAGCAATGGCCAGTGCCAGAGATAAAGCGAATAGGAGATATCGCCGGTCCAGACCAGCGGCGGCGCGCTGATCAGCTTATTGCCCCATCCATCTTTGCTGATCAGCAAAAGCGCTGCGCCAAGGCAAGGCGGCAAGGCCCAGAGGCTGGGAAACGGCACGCGATCACTCAAAATGATCAGGCTGGCAATCAGCAGACCGATGCCGAGCAAGGATAAGACTCGTCTGGTCTTTTCGCTAAGTGTAAGGCGGCCCTGCGCCCAAACGGTCAGCGCACCGATCAGCAGTTCAAACGCGCGTGTGGTTGGCAGGTAAAAGGCGGCTTCAGGTCGCGTCGTCATTTGCGCCACGATTAGCGACAGCAGGGCCATCCCGGCGAGAACCGGCCACAGAAAGCGTCTTGAAAACCGTCGCAAACCCAGCAGAAGCAGAGGAAAAACGAGATAAAACTGCTCTTCAACACCCAATGACCAGGTGTGCAGTAGCGGTTTCAGGCTGGCGGAAGCATCGAAATAATC
Organism: Asticcacaulis sp.; assembly: GCA_024707255.1. Taxonomy (NCBI): domain Bacteria; kingdom Pseudomonadati; phylum Pseudomonadota; class Alphaproteobacteria; order Caulobacterales; family Caulobacteraceae; genus Asticcacaulis; species Asticcacaulis sp. The sequence goes on from JANQAC010000001.1 coordinate 571,554, forward strand.
CGCCAGCCGCGCAAAGGCGAAGTTGGACAGGAACAACGTCGTGAAAAACTGGCTGTAGACCAGTTCACTCAGCAGTTTCGGCGGCAGAATCGCCAATCCGCCCACCAGGGTAAACGCCAGCACCGTAAACAACGCCGGAAACAGCCGCCGCACGCGCCTTTGGTAGAAATCGCGTAGCCGAAAGGCGCCCACCTCCATATCCCGCAGCAGAATCTGCGTGATCAGATACCCCGAAATAACGAAGAAGATATCGACACCGGCAAACCCGCCGGGCAAGGCGTGATGGCTGACATGAAACAACACCACGGCCAGCACGGCGATGCCGCGCAGTCCCTGAATATCGGCGCGTTTTATGTGCGCGTCAGCCGTCATTCGCCGCCTTCGCCACGCCATCGAGATAGCGCTTGGTCGCATCCAGCCGGTTGTCTTTCAAGCTGGCACGACGGCCAAGCAAATCCGGGCTGCCGGCATTGTAGTCACGCATCAACTGGCGGACAAAATCGCCTGATTGCACGTCCTTCAGCACAGCCTGCATGGCCTGCTGGCTGGCGGCGTTGATGATGCGCGGACCTGTGAGATAAGCCCCATATTCGGCGGTATTGCTGATCTTCTCGAAGCCGCCGGACATGCCGAGTTCCCACAGCAGATCGACCACCAGCTTCAGTTCATAGCAGGTCTCGAACCACGCCACCTCCGGTGGATAACCAGCATCGACCAGGGTCTGGAAACCCTCGGTCACCAGATTGCGCGTACCGCCGCAAAGCACCACCTGCTCACCGAACAGATCGCTTTCGCATTCGTCCTTCATGGTCGTTTCCAGAATGCCCTTGCGGCCGCAACCCAGAGCAGCCGCAAACGACAGGCCCAGCGCCTTCGCGTTGCCGGTGGCGTCTTGCTGGACGGCGAAAAGGCAGAACACACCCTCGCCCGCCACATAGATATCGCGGATACGCGGGCCAATACCCTTGGGCGAGACCAGCAGCACATCGACATCAGCCGGCGGCGTCACCAGTCCGAAATTACAGGAAAGCCCATGCGCGAATATCAGAGCCTGACCGGCGCGCAGATGCGGATTGATCTCTTCGGCAAAGAGTTTCTGGTGCGCCTCGTCCGAGGTCAGGATGACCAGCACATCGGCCCACGGCACACCCTCCGCCACCGTCACCACCTCGAAGCCATCGGCCTCGGCCTTTGCACGGGTTTTCGATTCCGGTTTCAGCGCCACCCTGATCTGCGTCACGCCGGAATCGCGGGCATTCAGCGCCTGGGTGCGGCCCTGCGATCCATAGCCGATCACCAGTACCTTGCGCGCGCGAACGACGGAGAGATCACAATCGCGGTCGTGATAAACGGGCAGTGGCATGGGAAACTCGCAAAAGAATCGTACAAGGATGCTTGTTTTAGGCTATTAAGGTACGCCCCTCCACCACTTCGTGGTCCCCCTCCCCAAACCTGCGGTTTAGGGAGGAGAGGCAGGATCGTCACCCTCCTCCCTAGCGCGAAGCGATGGGGAGGTGGCACAGCGCGAAGCGGTGTGACGGAGGGGCGCTTCGCAGTCGGATGCCACCATGTTTGATCACCCCGAATACCAGTATCTCAATCTTGTCCGTGATATCATGGATAACGGCGTGGCGCGCTCAGACCGCACGGGCACCGGCACGCTGGGGCTTTTCGGTCGGCAGATTCGTTTCGACCTGTCGAAAGGCTTCCCGCTCCTGACCACCAAGAAGGTGCACTTCAAGTCGATCGCAGTCGAGTTGCTGTGGTTTCTGCGCGGCGATACCAATGTCAGATACCTGCACGATCACGGCGTCACCATCTGGGACGAATGGGCCGATGAAAACGGCGACTTAGGCCCGGTCTATGGCAAGCAATGGCGTTCCTGGGCAGCGCCGGATGGCCGCGTCATCGACCAGATGAAAAACCTCGTCGAGAACCTCAAGACCAATCCCTATTCGCGCCGTCACGTCATTTCCGCCTGGAACCCGGCCGAGGTCGATGACATGGCGCTGCCGCCCTGCCATTGCCTGTTCCAGTTCTTTGTGGCTGACGGCAAGCTGAGCTGCCAGCTCTATCAGCGTTCGGCGGATATCTTCTTAGGGGTTCCATTCAATATCGCCTCCTATGCCCTGCTGACCCATATGGTGGCGCAGGCCGTGGGCCTGGAGGCCGGTGATTTCGTCCATAGCTTCGGCGATGTCCACCTCTATACCAACCATATGGAACAGGCGAAGACCCAACTGGAACGCACGCCGTTCGCCTTCCCCAAGCTGGTGATGGCCCCAAAGACGGACCTGTTCGGCTTTGACTATGCCGATTTCGCCATCGATAACTATCAATCACATGGCGCGCTCAAGGCCAAGGTCGCGGTATGAGCCTGAAAGTGAGACTGGCCCTCGTCGTGGCCATGAGCGACAACGGCGTGATCGGCAAAGACGGTGGCCTGCCGTGGCATCTGCGTTCCGATCTCAAGCGCTTCAAGGAAATCACCCAGTTCAAGCCGATCATCATGGGCTCGACCACCGGGACTCGCTGCCGAAGAAACCCCTGCCCGGCCGGCTGAACATCGTCCTTAGCCGCGATCCGCGCATGGAGGCTGAGGGCGGCATTATCTGCACCAGCCTGATGGAAGCGCTCGATATCGCCCGCGAACACGCCGCCGATGACGGGGCAGACGAAATCTGCGTGATCGGCGGCGCCAATGTCTATGAACAGACCCTGCCGAAGGCCGACCGGCTCTATGTCAGCCATGTCCATGCCGATGTCGAGGGCGATGCGCATTTCCCGGCCATTGATCCGGCGGTGTGGCAGGTGACGTCGGAGGAGTCTTTCTCGAAAACCGAAAACGACGACCACGATTTTACCTTGTGTGTCTATGATCGGGTAAAAAAGTAAGACACCCCACCACCACGCCCGAAGCCGGGCGCGGTCCCCCTCCCCAGTAAACTGGGGAGGTATAAGTATGGAAATTTCTTATACCTCCCCGACTTGTCGGGGAGCCGGGCGGCCGGTGGCGGGGACCGCACGACGCTAGATGCGGTGGTGGGGTATCTTGCTTACGGAATCAGCCCGGCACCAGACTTGAGCATATCCCCCAGGCCGAAACCCTTTTTCTTCTTTTTCTTGTCACCGGCCGGCGCGCTGTTATCCCCCTGATTGCCCCCCATCATGCCGGCCATATCCTGGCCCAGCATCCCGCCGGTCGAGGTCTTGTAACGCACCTTGGTTTCCCAGGCGATGTTCCACGGCATCTTCGGATCGGCCGGGCGCGGCGGATAGCTGAAATTGGCTTCCCCGCCATAGGCCGTAATGCCGTAGATCGCGCCCTGCACGTTCTGCCCTACCTCGGCCGGCACGGTGCAGGTGGTCGTCTCGCCGGGCAACAGCGCCTTGTTGCCCAGCAGACGGTCGATATCACCTGGCGTCAGGTAATCCGGCGCCATGCCCATCCAGCCGGTCTGCACCTGGGCCGAGGTCCACATCACCATCACCGTCTCGCCGTTCTGCTGGCCGCCACCCATGGCCGTAGCGACAATGCCCTTCGCGCCGGGAATGGCGGTCCAGGTCAGGCGCGTGGCGCCGCTGGCATCGGTCGCATTGCCGGTGACATCGATCGGTTCCATGAAATCCTGCGCCTGAGACAGGGTGAAATCGATCTGCGGGCTGTAATTGCCCTTCACCGTATGGGCGCCGGCGAGTGATCCCTTTATGTCCTTCGCGCTCTGGCTGTTCGGCCATTCGCCATAGGTCTTGGCTGTCGTTGGCGATGGCGGATGCACGGCATCGAGGGCGATCGGCTTGAACATCGACAGTGCCATAGTCTGGCGCTGCGCCGGGTCGGTAATCTTCGCCAGGTCGATGATCAGCGGCTGGCCGGCCGGCGCATGGGCACCGCAGCCCCAGAAGATCAGGATCTTGCCCTTGGGCGTTTCATGATCGGTCGTCTCGCCCGGCGTATAGTCACGCTTGACCGGCGTACCCGGCGTATAACGCAGCGGCAGATTACCGGAGCCCAGGCCCGCCGGCGGCAGGTGATCGGCCGCCGCCTGTCCGCTGGCGGCCTGGCTGGAACCGAGACGCAGGTAAAGGCTGTGATGGACATTATCGCCGCCGCCCATCATACTCATCATCGAACTCATGGAGGGCTTGCCGCCGCCGAAGCTCATGCCGCTGGCGGTGGCGGTATCGACCCAGTAGCGCGCCACCGGCCCGGTGACCACCTGCTTGACGGGGGCCGCCGCCTCAACCGGTCTAAGCATCACGCTTGCCCCGGCAATTACGCATAAAACTGACAGACGCTTTACTGAACGCATAGCCACCTCCGCGCCGATCGGCATTTCCAGTTCGCAATTTAAGAGAAGAATTACAGACTGGATACGCCGGATCGGTGCGGCTGGCAATGTCAAAGAACGCCGTTAGACGAGCGAACCCAGGAGGGCGCGTTCAAAGCCCTTGGCTTCCGTACCACGGCCGGCGCGGATCTTTTTCCACCCATTCCGGATCGGCCAGAAGCGCACGACCCACCGCCACAAGGTCGAATTCGCCGGCATCGAGCCGCTTGAGCAGGCCGTCGATCGAGGCCGGTTGCGACACCTCGCCGCCGAACGCGGCAATGAATTCACCCGACAGCCCCACCGAACCGACGGTAATGGTCGGCGCGCCGGTGATCTTCTTGGCCCAGCCGGCGAAGTTCAGGTCCGAGCCTTCGAATTCCGGCTCCCAGAAACGACGCTGCGAGCAGTGCAGGATATCGACGCCGGCATCGAGCAGCGGCGTCAACCATTGTTCCATTTCGTCGGGCGTGCGCGCCACCTTGGCGTCGTAGACCGGCGACTTGAATTGCGACAGGCGGATGATGACCGGGAAATCCTGACCGACCGCGGCCCGCGCCGCCTTGACCACCTCGACGGCAAATCGCGTGCGTTCACCGATAGTGGCGCCGCCCCATTTATCGCTGCGCTTATTGGTGCCATCCCAGAAAAATTCGTCGATCAGGTAGCCATGCGCGCCATGCAGCTCGATGGCGTCGAAGCCGATCCGCTTCGCATCACCAGCCGCACGCCCGAAGGCGGCAATCGTATCGGCGATATCGGCCTCGCTCATCGGCGCACCGACCGTACCGCCATTCACCCCGATGCCGGAGGGCGAATCCATCGGCGTCGGGCGATAGTCCGGGTTATTGCCGAAGGCCGCGCCGGTATGCCAGATTTGCGGCGCGATCTTGCCGCCCTTGGCATGGACGGTCTCGACCACCTTTGCCCAGCCATTCAGGGCTTCGCCGTAGATATTGGGGATATTGGCTTCATTCTTGGAGGCCGGACGCTCGATGACCGTCCCCTCAGTCAGGATCAGCCCGACATTGTTTTCGGCCCGACGCTCATAATAATCGGCCACCGCCTGGTTGGGGATACCCCCCGGCGAGAAGTTCCGCGTCATCGGCGCCATGACGATGCGGTTTTGCAGGGTCAGGTTCTTCAGGGCAAAGGGCGAAAACAGGGTATTTAGTGACATGCAGCGACTCCGTAAGCGTATCAGTTGCTGATATGGTTACGGTATGCTGCGGTGCAAGGTCACATGGCACAAGAATGCGCGGCACCCTGCCCCCTAATCCGAGACCTTCTTTACGAATTCCGACTTCAGCCCCATCGCGCCAATGCCGGGCACCTTGCAGTCAATATTATGATCACTGTCGACCAGGCGGATATTCCTGACCTTGGTGCCAACCTTGACGACATCCGAAGAGCCCTTCAGCTTCAGATCCTTGATGAGCGTGACGGTATCGCCATCCTTCAGCACCGCGCCATTCGCATCGCGGACAATAAAGCCACCCTCATCCGTGGCTTCCGCCGAACCGGCAGCAGTCCGCGGCCACTCATGGGCACATTCGGGACAGATCAGAAGGGCCCCATCTTCGTATACATAGGTGGACTGGCACTTGGGGCAGGGCGGCATTTCACTCATAACAGCTCGCTATTCAGAGGATGAACAATTCAAGTGGGGTATCTTATGTCAAGGCTTTCAAAATCCGCTCGGCCATCGCCCTGAACCGCGCAGCCATATCGCTCTGCGGCGCCAGTGCCGTCACTGGCTTGCCTTCATCGCAGCCCTTGCGCATGGCGGGATCAAGCGGCACTTCGCCGAGGAACGCCACGTTCAGCGCCTCGGCCATCTGTTTCGCACCGCCACGACCGAAAATCTCCATTTCCGAGCCATCCGGCGCCACCAGATAGGCCATGTTCTCGACCACGCCGAGTACCGGAATCGCCGTCTTGCCAAACAGGGTGACGGCCCGGCGGGTATCGCTGAGCGCCATTTCCTGCGGCGTCGAGACCACCACCGCGCCGTCGATCAGCGTCTTCTGCGTCAGGGTCAGTTGCACATCGCCCGTGCCCGGCGGCAGGTCGACCACCAGCACATCGAGCGGGTCTTCCGCCGTGCCCCAGCGGCTTTGGGTCAACAATTGCGTCAGGGCCTGCGAAGCCATCGGCCCGCGCCAGATCATCGCCTGGTCGGGATCGACCAGAAAACCGACCGAATTGACCTTCAGGCCAAAGGCTTCCGGCGGCACCATCAGCTTGTCGGCCCCAAACTCAGGCGGATGACGCAGCCCCAGCATGACCGGGGCCGAGGGGCCATAGATATCAGCGTCGAGATAGCCGACACGCAGTCCGAGTTGCGACAGGCCGATGGCCAGACCAAGCGATACGGTCGATTTGCCGACCCCGCCCTTGCCGGAGCCGACCACGATCACCTTCTTCACATGATGCGGACGCACACTGGCCACCGGCGCCTTGGGGCGGCTATCTTCCACCGCGCGTTCGGAGAGCTTGGCGGAAGGCTGCTTTTGCGGCTGCGGATGGGGCGCCAGTTCGGCGGTCAGCACCACCTGCGCCTTGGTCACGCCCTCAAGCCCGGCCAGGCATTTTTCGGCCGCCAGACGCACCGGCCCGTATTGCGTCACCAGATCCTGCGGCACTTCCAGCATGAAACCGACGCGTTCCGGCGAGACGATCAGGGCGCGCACCAGTCCGGCATCGCTTAAGCCCTGGCCACTCACCGGATCGATGACGGTATTCAGCGCGGCCAGGACGGTTTCCTTATCAGTCATGGACTATCTTTCGGGAAGGCTTGGTTGTAGAAATCGCGTTCCACATAGGCTCTAAGCGCCGCCAGTTAAAGTCCAAAAGCCTGCATGATGCAAAATGACGCGCCTCTTTACCTGCTGGCCGGCCCGACCGCTTCGGGCAAGTCGGCAAGGGCGCTCGAATGGGCCCAAAAAACCGGCGGCACGATTCTCAATGCCGATTCGATGCAGCTCTATGGCGATGTGCCGACGCTCACCGCCCGGCCCGACGCGACCGATACCGCCCGCGCCCCGCACCGGCTTTACGGACATCTTGAAGGCCGCACCCTTTGGTCGACCGGCGACTGGCTGCGCGCCGCCCGCCCCTTTATCGCCGAGGCCCTTAATGGCGGCCCGCCCCTGTGCATCGTCGGCGGCACCGGTCTTTATTTCAACGCCCTGGTTCACGGCCTGGCGGAAATCCCCGATATCGAAGACACCGTGCGAGCTCAGGCGCGGGCGGCCTATGACGAGATGGGCGAAGAGGCCCTGCGCGCGCAATTAAAGCAGCACGATCCGGAAGCCGAGGCCCGCATCATGGCCAATGACCAGCAGCGCCTCTCGCGCGCCTACGAGGTCTGGCTGCAAACCGGCCGCGCCCTGACCTGGTGGCAGACCCATACCGTGCCGGAACTGGCGCCGGAGACCTACAGGTTCGACATCCTCCATCCCGATCGCGCCTGGCTTTACGACCGCTGCGACCGCCGCCTGCAGATAATGCTCGATCACGGCGCGCTCGATGAGGTCCGCGCCCTGATGGACAAGGGCCTTGAGCCAGACTGGCCGATCATGCGCGTCTTGGGTCTGAGCGAATTCGTCGCCTATCTGAAAGGCGAAACCCCGCTGGAAGACGCGCTGGCCCTGGCCCGGCAAAAAACGCGCAACTACGCCAAGAGGCAATCGACCTGGTTCCGTAATCAGTTCAAACAACCGGGATAAGTCTTCCGCCCCGCTTGCGCCCCTGACGGGAAAGAGATACCTTTTCCTTCTGTAAAACCTGTGGGGGGTTCCATGACATTGAAACTAGACCGCCGTTCCCTGTTGCGGCTTTCCGGCGCCGTATCCGCGCTCGGCTTTTTGCCTCAGGCCGCGCGGGCGGACGACAAGACCGCGCCGGCTTCCAGCACGCCGCCGCCGATCGAAATCTATGCCGCCACGCCGCAGGTTGATAACATCGCCCTGTCGCCCGATGGCAAGCGCGTCGCCGTCATCAGCCAGACCGGCGATGACAAGATGCTGATCTATTTCGATGTCGCCGAACCCACCGGCAAAAGCATTCGCCTGGGGCCGGCGAAGATCCGCAACCTGTTCTGGGGCAGTAACGACCACGTCGTCATCGTCGATTCGCAGACCACCTCCCTGCCCCAGTTCACCGGCAGCAAACAGGAACTAAGCCTGGCGCGTGTGCTCGACCTGCGCACGGTCAAGCTGCGCACCCTGTTTGACAAGGAGGATGATTTTTACGGCATCGTCATGGGGCCGGTCTATCGCGTCAAGATCGACGGCGCCTATCAACTGATGGCGGCGAATTACCGTATGCAGGGCGAATATAACTATTGCCTCTATCAGTTCCCGCTGGATAGCGGGCGTGGCAAGCTGGCCTTTGAGTCGTCACGCGATACCGAGGGTTTCGTTGTGGCGCCCGATGGCTATCTGGTTGCCTATTCTGAATTCGACGACACGCGCAAGGAATGGCGGCTCTATTACAATATGGCGCCGCGCGGCAAGATGGAGAATTTCAAGGTCATCCACCGGATGAAGGAGGCGCTCGATTATCCGTCGCTGGAGGGCCTCGGCCGCGACGGCGCCTCTGTGGTCGTCTATTTCAGCAAGGGCGAGGCCAAGGGCGAATATCATGAAATTTCCGCCGACGGGGTGCTGGGCCCCTCGCTTGATACCAGCGACTATATCAGCACCTCGCCCCTGTACCATCCGGTGACCCGCCGCCTGGCCGGCTTCTCCCATCATGACGACTGGGTGGGCTATGATTACACCGATCCGCTGCTGAAAAAGATCGCCGACGCCCTGCCGGAACTGATGGGCGCCGATTATCGCACGGCCATCGTTGAATTTGCCGAAGACCCGCGCAAGATGATCCTCTACGGCGAAAACGCCGAGGATGCCGGCACCTATTATTACGCCGACCTCTCCACCGGCGCGCTTCAGGTGCTGAGCCAGAATTACGAAAACCTGCCGGTTGAATGGATTACCGAAAAGACCGCCATCACCTACAAGGCGGCCGACGGGCTGGAAATCCCAGGCTACCTGACCCTGCCGCACGGTAAGCCGGCGAAAGACCTGCCGCTGATCGTCCTGCCGCATGGCGGTCCGCAGGCGCGCGACTATATCGGTTTCGACTGGCAGACCGAGGCGCTGGCCTCGCGCGGCTATGCGGTGCTGCAACCCAATTTCCGCGGCTCTGGCGGCTACAGCAGCGGCTTTGCTAATGCCGGACATGGCGAATTCGGCCGCAAGATGCAAACCGATCTGTCCGATGGCGTACGCTACCTGGTCAAAAAAGGCATGGTCGATCCGAAGCGCGTGGCGATCATGGGCGCCTCCTATGGCGGCTATGCGGCCCTGGCCGGCGCCACGCTTGATCCGGGCATCTATAATTGCGCCGTATCGATCGCCGGCGTCAGCGATCCGAAAAGCTTTATCAGCTTTGTGGCCGAAAAAGACCGACAGCCGCAGCAGTTCGGGCGTTCTCTACTGGAAACAGTTCATGGGCGATCCGGATAGCTATGACGAGATATCCCCGGTGAAGCAGGCCGCCAGGGCCTCCTGCCCGGTCCTGCTGATCCACGGCACGGACGATACGGTTGTGCCGATCACACAAAGCCGGAAGATGGAAAGCGCCCTGAAACAGGCCGGCAAGCCGGTTGAATTCGTCACCTACAAGGGCCAGGACCACTGGGAAACCGTCGGCTCGTCCCGCATCGAAATGATGAAGGTGGCATTGGCCTTTATCGAAAAGCATAATCCGGCGGTATAGCAGGGCGGCATGCTTCAGGATTCAGTCCGTCTTGCGAAAATAGTGAATTACGGTTAGCGTTCACCATATAATCGGGGGGATTAATCATGAATGGAAAACCAATCGCCGCGCCTTCATGGCGGCCAGCGCCGCCACATTCGCCGCCATAACCACTGGCAACGCCCGCGCCGCTGATGCGCTGGCCGCTTCCGGACCGCCCGCCATCGAGATTTATGCCGGCTCGCCACTCGTGGACAGGGTTGCCCTGTCGCCCAATGGGCAGCGCATCGCCATCATCACGCAAAAAGGCGATGACAAAAAGCTGCTGTACTACGATATAGCCAATCCGGCGCCCAGAACCATAGCCATCGGTCCGGACAAGGTGCGTGACCTGTTCTGGGGGGACAATGAACATGTGGTTCTTGTCGATTCACAGACCCGAGCCCTTGCCGGTTTCGCCGGCTACCGTCACGAATTCTTCCAGGCGCGCAGTATCAATGTCAACACGGCCCAGATAGCAACCCTGTTCAATAATATGGGCGGTTTTTACAATGTCGTACTCGGTGCCGTACAACGTATAAAAACGCCTGACGGTTATCGGGTCACCGCCTCAAATTACCGTCTCCAGACGGATGATGGTACAGTCTCAGTGCCAGACGGCAAGCTGTATCTGTATAGTTTCAGCCTGGACAAGGCGGCGGCCCACATGATCTGCGACGCCTCTGAAGACGCGACAGGCTTTCTCGTCGCACCGGACGGAACGCCTGTCGCCTACGTCGAGCACATCCCCCTGCATAACGAATGGCGCCTCTACATCAATGCCACGCCGGACGACAAGAACGAGCATTTCCAACTCGCCTACAGTCTTCAGGATCCGGCCGATTTGCCCAGCCTTCAAGGCATAGGCCGTGACGGGCGATCCGTCGTCGTATACTTCAACAAGGGCGACAACCAGGGCGAATTCCGCGAAATCTCGGCCAACGGAACCGTCGGCCCGGCGCTCGATCCTGACGCGAGGCTTGACCGATCACCGCTGTTCCATCCCGTCACGCAACGCCTGGCCGGCTTTCGATATGCCGATGACTGGCCGCGAGACGACTATTTCGATCCGGTGCTGAAAAAACTGGCTGAGGCCTTGCCGCAGGTCGTCGATCCCGGCGACCGTGTACGGATTGTCGATTTCGCCGAAGACCCGCGCAAAATGATTGTCTATATCGAGAACGCGCATAATGCCGGGAATTACATCTTTGTTGATTTCACGACCGGTGGCGGCGCAACTATCGCCACCAATTATCATGCCCTGCCGCCGGAATGGATCAGCGAGAAGCAACCGATCGATTACAAAGCGGCCGACGGGCTTAATATTCACGCCTACCTGACCCTGCCACCGGATGCCGCCCTGAATGGCCGGCCGGCGAAGAACCTGCCACTGGTCGTCCTGCCGCATGGCGGGCCGTGGTCGCGTGATTTCGTCGATTTCGACTGGCAGCCTCAGGTTATGGCCTCGCGCGGCTATGCGGTGTTGCAACCCAATTTCCGCGGCTCCAGCGGCAACGGACGCGCTTTTGAAGACGCGGGCAACGGCGAATTCGGCCGCAAGATGCAGACCGACCTCAGTGACGGCGTGCGCGAACTGGTGAAGCAGGGCCTTGTCGATCCGAAACGTGTGGCTATTCTGGGTGCTTCCTACGGCGGCTATGCGGCGCTGGCGGGCGCCACGCTCGATCCAGGTGTTTATAACTGTGCCGTTTCCATCGCCGGCCTGTCCGACCCACGCGCCTTCGTCAGCTACTTGCTGGAATCGACCAATAATATGGATACGCCCGGCATCGTGCATTGGCGTCAGATTCTGGGCGACAAGGCGCCCTGGGACGATATTGCTCCGGCCCGCCAAGCGGCGAAGGCGTCCTGCCCGATCCTGCTTATTCACGGCACCGATGATACGGTTGTGCCCATCTCGCAAAGCCGGAAGATGGAAAGCGCTTTGAAGCAAGCCGGCAAGCCGGTGGAATTCGTTACCTATACGGGCCAGGACCACAGGGAAACCGTCGGCTCCGCCCGCATCGAAATGATGAAGGCCGCCCTGGCCTTCATCGAAAAATACAATCCGGCAGGATAAAAAAAGCCGCCGGATCGCTCCGGCGGCTTTTTTGTTCCAGGTAACGCACCTTACAGTACGTTCACGGCGACCTTTTCTTCGGCGCGCGTGATCAGCGGGTTGCGCAAGCCATAAGCGTAAGGCGCGGCGGTGATTTCGAACACATCGCCGTCCCTCGTCTGGACGCCGTCGGCGAACGAGGCCGTGGCCGTGCCGAAGCAGTGGACATGGACATCGCCCGGCTGGCGGAACAGGTCGTACTTGAAGTGGTGATGCTCCAGGTTGGCGAAGGTGTGGGACATATTGTCCTCGCCCGAAATAAACGGCTTTTCCCAGATGATCTCATTGCCGCGCCAGATGCGCGAGGTGCCGCGCACGTCCTTCGGCAGTTCGCCGGTCAGGATTTCGACGCCGAGCGAGGCCGGACGCAGCTTGGAATGGGCCAGCCACAGATAGTTCTGCTTTTCGGTGACGTGGTCGGAAAATTCGTTGGCCAGGGCATAGCCGATGCGGTACGGCGCACCGTCATCGCCGATGACATAGATGCCGGCCATTTCCGGCTCCTCGCCGCCGTCTTCAGCGAAGGATGGCGACTGCAGTTCGGCGCCGGGGCCGACCAGTTGCGTGCCGTTGCCCTTGTAGAACCATTCCGGCTGCGCGCCGACCTTGCCCGCTTCCGGCTTGCCGTCCTTCACACCCATCAGGAACATGCGCATGGAGTCGGTCTGGGTTTCGGCGGCAGCCGCTGCCTTGTGCATCTTGTCACGCCCCTCGGCGGAACCCAGGTGGGTCAAGCCGGTGCCGGTGACGTGCAGGTGGGCGGCGTCCGGATGATCGATCGGCGCCAGCACACGGCCTTCGGAAAGCGCCAGGGCGACATCGACCTCTTCGCCAAGCCCCTGAACCGCGACCTGCGCATCGAGCGATGTTTTGGCGGCGATGGCCTTGCGCGCCAGTTCATAGGTGGAACTGACGCCATTGATGGCGCGCGCGGAACCATCGTCCTGGCCCGCCAGAACGCGGCGTTCGCCTTCCTGGGTAACAATCTGTATAAGGCGCAAGGTCATGACGGTTTTCCTCTTTTTGCAGGCATGGCTTCTTTCGCCCACCATTAACTCAGACAAATGGCTATAACAGCCGCTCTTTAACTTGTAAATTCACTTTGTCAAACAGACAATTCAATGTCATGTGTGGACTATGAGGAAACCTATATCGAATATGCCCCAGGACGAACGGTCTACAGGCAACCGGTTGAAGATCAGCAACCCCCGCCCCCTTCGCGGCGAAGCCCATAACGCCGCCACTCATGGCCATACCATGTATCAGGGCCGTCTGCACGGCGCCCTGGCGCATCGGCTGGGCGTCGATATCCTGCGCGGCACCTTCAAGTCCGGCGAGATCCTGCCCAATGAAATCGAATCGAGTTCCAAGCTCGATATCTCGCGTTCAGCCTACCGCGAGGCGATTCGCATCCTGGCCGCCAAGGGCATGGTGGAAAGCCGTCCCAAGACCGGCACCCGCGTCACCGAACGCGAGCGCTGGAACCTGCTCGACCCTGAAGTCCTCGGCTGGATGTTCGAGACCGAACCCAGCCAGGACTTTATCAAGGCCCTGTTCGAGTTACGCCTGATCACCGAGCCGGCCGCCGCGGAACTGGCCGCTATCCGCCGCACCGACGAACAGGTCGAGACCATGCGCTCGGCGCTGGAAATCATGAAGCGCGATACCCTGCAAACCGAAACCGGCCGCCGGGCCGATCTCGAATTCCACCATGCCCTTATCCAGGCCACCGGCAATGAGGCGCTGGCTTCGCTCTCAAGCTCGATAGAAGCCGCCGTTTCCTGGACCACACGCTACAAGGCCCGTCGTAACGCCCTGACCCGCGACCCTGTGCCCGATCATGAGCGCGTTTTCGAGGCGATCGAACGCCGTGATGCCGGCGGGGCGCGCTGGTGCATGGAATCACTGATCCGGATGGCGCACGAAGATACGCAAAAAACGTTTCACCCTTAAGAAGAGGGTGGCGACGCGCGCAATCCCTCTGTCCGCGCGGCGGCTTTGATTGTTTTTGCGCTTAATTTTGTACGATATATGCTTTTTTTATTGTCCGACTAATGTCCAGGCAGTATGACAGGGCACGATAATCATAAGCGCTCGTCCCAAAGGACGCTCGCCCTGCAGGAATGAACAACCGGCGCCCCAAGGCGTCACAAACGGTTTCAGAGAGGATGTCCCGAATGTCAGTTACGAAAAAGATGGTGCTGGTCGCCAGCCTGAGCGCCCTGAGCCTGGGCGCGATGCTCAGCCTGAACGCGTGCAGCAAGCCTGCCGCTACGGACAGCGCCGCCACGGCCACGGCCGGCGTCACCGCGGTCCGCGGCGATTTTGGCAAGCTGTCTGACGGCACGGCCATCGAAAGCGTCACCCTGAAGAACACCAAGGGCATCACCCTCAAGCTGATCACCTACGGCGCCGCCATGCAAAGCCTGATGGTGCCTGACAAGACCGGCACTCCCGCAGATATCATCATCGGCTATGATTCGATCGAGGGCTACGAAAAGACCCCGAACTACACCAATGTCACGGTCGGCCGTTACGCCAACCGCATCGCCGGCGGCAAGTTCACCCTCGACGGCAAGACCTACACCCTGCCGCTCAACGACAAGACCAACACCCTGCACGGCGGCCCCAAGGGCTGGGACAAGCACGTCTGGACCATCAAAGACGTGACGCAAGGGGCCGGTTCCGCCTCAGTCACCTTTACCCTGACCTCGCCGGACGGCGATGAAGGCTTCCCCGGCACCGTGGTCGCCGAAGTCACCTATACGCTGAACGAAAACAATGACGTCGCCATCTCCTACAAGGCGACGACCGACAAGCCGACCGTCATCAACCTGACCAACCACGGCCTGTATAATCTGGGCGGCATCCCGGCCACCCGCCCGGCAACTGATGCCGAACTGAAGATCGAATCCGACGCCATCCTGCCGGTTGACAAGGCGCTGATCCCGACGGGCAAGGAACTGCCGGTCAAGGGTACGCCGTTCGACTTCACCGCGCCGGCTCTGATCACCGACCGCGTCAAGATGTCCGATCCGCAGATCACCCTGGCCAATGGCGGCATCGACCACAATTACATCATCCGTGGCGGCGTGACGACGACACCGAAGCTGGCCGTCACCCTGGAAGACAAGATCTCCGGCCGCGGCATGACCATCTCGACCACCGAGCCGGGCATCCAGATGTATACGGGCAACTTCCTTGACGGCAAGATCGTTGGCAAGGGCGGTCAGTCGCTGGTGAAATATCAGGCCATCGCCTTCGAAGCCCAGCGCTACCCGGACAGCCCCAATCATCCGGCCTTCCCGACCACGCGTCTCGATCCGGGCCAGACCTATACCCAGACTACCGTTCAACACTTCTACACCCTGAAATAACCACAAAGTAAAATCCTGATGTCCGACTCCTCAAAACCCAAACTGCGTTCCCGTGCCTGGTTCGATAATCCGGAAAAGCCCGACATGACGGCGCTTTATGCCAGCTGGTATATGAATTACGGGCTGTCGCTCGATGAACTGCAGTCCGGCAAGCCGATCATCGGCATTGCCCAGACGGGGTCGGACCTCAGCCCCTGTAATCGCCAGCATATCCAGTTGGCCCAGCGCATCCGTGAAGGTATCCGGGAAGCCGGCGGTATCGCCATCGAGTTCCCGGTCCACCCGATCCAGGAAACCGGCAAGCGCCCGACAGCGGGCCTTGACCGCAACCTGGCCTATCTCAGCCTGGTCGAAACGCTGTACGGCTATCCGCTTGACGGCGTCGTGCTCACCATCGGCTGCGACAAGACCACCCCGGCCTGCCTGATGGCCGCCGCCACGGTCAACATTCCGGCCATCGCCCTCTCGGTCGGCCCCATGCTCAATGGCTGGTATAAGGGCGAGCGTACCGGTTCGGGCACCATCGTCTGGAAGGCCCGCGAAATGATGGCGGCCGGCGAGATCGACTACCAGGGCTTCATCAAGATGGTGGCCTCCTCGACCCCCTCGCCCGGCTTCTGCAACACCATGGGTACGGCCACGACCATGAACTCCCTGGCCGAAGCTCTTGGTATGCAACTACCCTACGCCGCTGCCATTCCCGCGCCGCACCGCGACCGTTCGGAATGTGCCCGGCGCACCGGCCTGCGCATCGTCGACATGGTCAAGGAGGACCTGAAGCCTTCGGACATCCTGACCAAGGAAGCCTTCATCAACGCCATCCGCGTCAACTCGGCCATCGGCGGCTCCACCAATGCGCCGATCCACCTCAATGCCCTGGCGCGCCATATCGGCGTCGATCTCAAGGTCGAGGAATGGCAGACCTATGGTGAAGAAGTGCCGCTGCTGGTCAATCTCCAGCCCGCCGGCGAGTATCTCGGCGAGGACTACCACCATGCCGGCGGCGTGCCGGCGGTCGTCAACCAGTTGATGAAGCACGGCCTCATCCATGAAAACGCCATGACCGCTAATGGCAAGACGATGGGCGAAAACTGCCGAAACGCGGTAATCGAAGATCCGAATGTCATCAAGACCTTCGAGCAGCCGCTGAAGGAACGCGCCGGCTTCCGCGTGCTGTCCGGTAACCTGTTCGATTCCGCCGTGATGAAGGTATCGGTCGTCAGCCAGGAATTCCGCGAGCGTTATCTGTCGAACCCCGCCGATCCGGAAGCCTTTGTCGGCCGAGCCGTCGTCTTTGACGGTCCGGAAGACTATCACCACCGCATCGACGACGAATCGGAAAACATCGACGAACACTGCATCCTGTTCATGCGTGGCGCCGGCCCGATCGGTTTTCCGGGCGCGGCCGAGGTCGTCAATATGCGGGCGCCGGATTACCTGATCAAAAAGGGCGTCCATAGCCTGGCCTGTATCGGCGACGGCCGCCAGTCGGGCACATCCGGTTCGCCTTCGATCCTAAACGCCTCTCCGGAAGCGGCGGCGGGCGGCAATCTCGCCCTGCTGCGCAACGGCGACATGGTCCGTGTCGACCTGCTGAAAGGCACTGTCAACGTCCAGATCAGCGACGAGGAACTGGCCGAGCGCCGCTCCGCCCTCGAAGCTGCGGGCGGTTACAAATACCCCGCCAGCCAGACCCCGTGGCAGGCCATCCAGCGCTCGATCGTCGGCCAGATGGGCACCGGCGCCTGCCTGGAAGACGCCGTCCCCTTCCAGCGCATTGCCCAGACCAAAGGCTTGCCGCGCGACAACCACTAGCCTAACGCGCCCCGCTGGTCTGCAAAGTCTCATCCGGCTGCGATACGTTCCTCACGTACAAGAGTACGCTGCGGTACGTTTCTCGCCGGCTAACACTTTTCGCCACAGCGGAACGCGTTATGCGCTGCGGCGCCCTATAAGGAGAAACGCCGATGTCGCTTTTCAAAACCGCCTTGCTGACGGTCGCGCTTTTCATGAGCGCGGCCGTTTCCGCATCCGCCGGCAGTTTTCCGGTAAAGATCGAGGTGGATGCCGCGAAGAGCGAAGGCCCGGTCGAGCCGATCTGGCGCTTTTTCGGCGCCGACGAGCCCAACTATGCCACCATGAAAGATGGCCGTTCGCTGCTGACATCACTCGGCGCGCTGGCTCCTGGCCATGTCTATTTCCGCGCTCATAATCTGCTGACCTCCGGCGATGGCACGCCGGCCCTGAAATGGGGCAGCACCAATGCCTATACCGAGGATGCAAAGGGCAATACGGTTTATGACTGGCATATCATCGATCATATTTTCGACACCTATCTGGCGCGCGGCGTCAAACCCTATGTCGAGATCGGCTTTATGCCCGAAGCCCTGTCCACAAATCCTGAACCCTACCAGCACAACTGGCGGCCAGG
This sequence comes from Asticcacaulis sp., assembly GCA_024707255.1. Classification (NCBI taxonomy): domain Bacteria; kingdom Pseudomonadati; phylum Pseudomonadota; class Alphaproteobacteria; order Caulobacterales; family Caulobacteraceae; genus Asticcacaulis; species Asticcacaulis sp. The sequence continues at coordinate 589,617 of JANQAC010000001.1, forward strand.
CAGCGGCGACCTGCGCACCGGCTGGGCGTATCCGCCGAAGGATTACGGCAAGTGGGAGGAACTGGTCTATCAGTGGGTGAAACACTGCGTCGAGCGCTATGGCCATGACGAGGTCGCGAGTTGGTACTGGGAAACCTGGAACGAGGCCAACCTGCCGCAATATTACTGGGGCGGCACCCGCGAGGAATTCTTCAAACTGCATGAGGTCAGCATAAAGGCGGTCCGCCGCGCCCTGCCTGAGGCCCGCGTCGGGGGGCCGGACATGGCCGGGGCCGACAAGAATTTCCTCACCGGCTTCATGGACCATATGGAGCAGACACAGACGCCCACCGACTTCCTGTCTTTCCATGCCAAGGGCGCGCCGGAGTTTGTGGATGGTCCAAATGGCGGTCATGTCCGCATGGGCATCGCCCAACAGCTAAAAGGGGCCGACGACGCCTTCGCCACTATCGCCGACCGGCCGGGTTTCAGGGACAAGCCTATCATCATCGGCGAATTCGATCCGGAAGGCTGTGCCGCCTGCCAGGGCCCGGCCAATGCCTACCGCAACGGCACCATGTATTCGAGCTATACCGCCGCCAGTTTCCCGCGCGTCGCCGAACTGGCACAAAGGCGCGGCGTGAAGCTGGAAGGCGCGCTCAGTTGGGCGTTTGAATTCGAGGACCAGCGCTATTTCGCCGGTTTCCGCCAACTGGCCAGCAATGGCATCGACATGCCGGTGCTCAATGTTTTTCGCCTGTTTGCCCAGATGAAGGGCCAGCATCTGGCGGCCACATCAGATCACGAAACCCCGCTCGACGCCGTTCTCTCCGGCGGTGTGCGCGGGGATGCTGATGTGGGCGTCACGGCAGCGCGTGATGGCGACACTATAACCGTGCTTGTCTGGCATTATCATGATGACGACGTCGCCGGCCCTGACGCGGCGGTCTCACTGGCGCTCGATCATCTGCCGGCGGCGTTCAAAAAGGGCGTCGTGACGACGCGCTACCGTGTCGATGCCGTCCACGCCAACAGCTTCGCCGCCTACCAGGCCATGGGCTCGCCGCTGGCGCCGGATAACGCGCAATATGCTGCTCTGAAAAGCGCCGCCGAACTCAAGCCAGACGCGCCTGTGGTCGTAAAGGACGGCCACCTGACCTTTGACCTGCCGCGCCAGGGGTCACCTTGCTGGTCCTGACGCCAGCGCCATAAAACATAAGCACCTCCCCTCCTGGAGGGGAGGTGGCGAGCAAGCGAGGCCGTCAGGCGAAGCACGTCGAGACGGAGGGGTAAGATCACCGCCGCCGGAAGCAATGGCGTCTTAAGCCGTCTCATCCTGCCGCAGGGTCAGCACCTGCACACCCGTGGCGGTCACGGCCACCGTATGCTCCCACTGCGCCGACAGCTTGCCATCGCGCGTCACCACCGTCCATTCGTCGTCCAGCGTCATCGTTTTGGCGGTGCCCTGGTTGAGCATGGGTTCGATCGTGAAGGTCATCCCCTCTTTCAGGGTCTGACCGGTGCCGGCGCGGCCAAAATGCAGGATGCTCGGTTCCTCGTGCATGTCCCGGCCGATGCCATGACCGCAAAAATCGCGCACCACGCTGTAGCCGTGCGCCTTGGCGTGTTTCTCGATGGCATGGCCGATATCGCCAAGCGTCGCGCCCGGACGCACGGCGCGGATGCCTTTCCACATGGCCTCCTGCGTCACGCGCACCAGCCGCTTCGCCGCCACAGACACATTGCCGATCAGGTAGGTCTTGCTGGAGTCAGCGATAAACCCGTCCTTTTCTAAGGTGATGTCGAGATTGACGATGTCGCCATCCTTCAGCACGTCCCTGGCCGACGGCACGCCATGGCAGATCACCTGGTTGATCGAGCTGTTGAGCACATAGGCAAAACCATACTGCCCCTTGCTGGCCGGCCGCGCCTTCAACTCATCAACAATGAAACGCTCAACCTGGTCATTGATATCGAGCGTCGACCGCCCGATCAGCACCTGCCGGTCGAGCATATGGAACACCTCGGCCAGCAGCTTCCCGCTTTGCGCCATCAGGCGCAGGTCATCAGGCGTCTTGATCATGCGCCAATCCTGCGACGTGAAGCCCATCTATGCGGACACCCGCGCTGCGAAACTGCTGGCGGACAATCTCATTGAAGGTCAGGCCGGGATTGGCCTCGGCGATCATGCCGATGCGCATCCAGAATTCCGCCTGCGCATTGATCGACCGGCACATGACGCTGCCAGCCTTGCGCACCTCCTCATGTAGGTCGTCATCGATCTTCAGAATGCCCATTACACGATCCGTATATGATTTATATATACATCATATAAATTTTTCCGCCTTTTCCGCAAGTCTGAGCCAACGAAGAAAAAGTCTTGAGCAACGGTTGCAACCTATTTTATTCGGCGCACATATTGACACCGGTGTCACATTCAAGCCTATTGGCGGGATAGATAGAATACAGGGATATGCCATGACGCCTGCCAGCGCTCCGCCATCATCCGGCGCTCAGAAACCCAGCCATTACCGCTGGACCATATGCGGCCTGCTGCTGGCAGCCATCGCCATCAACTATGTCCACCGCCAGATGATCGGCGTCCTGAAAGGACCGCTGTCCGCCGAAATGGGCTGGACCGAAGAAGGTTATGCCGACGTCGTTTTCTGGTTCCAGGCCGCCTATGCCCTGGGCTTCCTGGCCTGGGGACGCATTCTCGATAAAATTGGGGCGCGCATCGGCTATACCCTCGCCTTCTCGGTCTGGACCCTGGCCCATATGTTCACCGGCGCGGTGACCTCCGGCCTGCAATTCACCCTGGCGCGCGTCGCGCTTGGCATCGGGGAATCAGGCAGTTTCCCGTCCAGCCTCAAGGCGGTGACCGAATGGTTCCCGCAGCGTGAACGGGCCCTGGCCACCGGCATCTTCAATGCCGGCTCCAATATCGGCGCTATTATCGCGCCGCTGATCGTGCCGATGATTGCGCTCGGCGCCGTGAGCCTCAATTTCGGTTTCGGTCCCATCAATCTGCCGGGCCTCGACTGGGGCTGGCGCGGCGCCTTCTATGTCACCGGCGCCCTCAGCCTGATCTGGGCCGTGGTCTGGTGGATGATGTACCGCCGCCCGACCGAACATGCCCGTGTCAATGCCGCCGAGCTGGCCCTGATCCAGAGCGATCCCGCCGATCATGTCGATAAGGTGCCGTGGTTCAAACTGCTGTTCGTCAAGGAAACCTGGGTCTTTGCGCTCGGCAAGTTCTTCATCGATCCGATCTGGTGGTTGTGGCTGTTCTGGCTGCCCGATTTCTTCCAGAAAAACTACGGCCTCGACCTGAAATCCTTCGGCCCGCCGGTCATTGCCGTTTACCTGCTGTCCGATGTCGGCTCAGTGGCCGGCGGCTGGCTGTCCTCGACCCTGATCAAGCGCGGCATATCGGTCAATATGGCGCGCAAGGTAACGCTTCTGATCTGCGCCCTGTGCGTCCTCCCGGTCCTGCTGGCCCAGGGCACCAGCAATCTGTGGCTCGCGGTGCTGATCATCGGTGTGGCGGCGGCCGCCCACCAGGCCTTTTCAGCCAATCTCTATACCCTGCCGTCAGACCTGCTGCCGCGCTCCGCCGTTGCCTCCGTCATCGGCATCGGCGGAATGGCCGGCGCCGTGGGCGGCATGTTCATGTCGAAGTTCGTCGGCTACATCCTCGACAAGACGCACAACTATTCCATCATCTTCATGATTGCCGCCTTCACCTATCTGGTGGCTTTTGGCGTCATTCATCTGCTGAGCCCCAAGCTAAAGCGCAACCAAACAATTGGCCAATAGCACTTCTATAATAAGTAGCGCTTCTTTAAAATCTGTGTATTCCTTTAGGTTCAGGGGAGAGTCTCAGGCCGGCGGCGCCTGCGGCATCCCTGACAAGGCCGCGAAAAGCGGCAGATTACGGAGGGGTATGTCGTGTCTATTCGCGCGCGGATTCTGATCCTGGTCGGCTGTTTCGCCCTGATGGCGTTTACCGTTACCGGCCTTGGCCTCCTGACCATCAGCGATTACAATCGCATGATGAAGGACTACGACCACGCCTATGACAGCACCTGGCGCGGCGAACGCTTCAACCACCTGATCAGCAATGTCGTCATGGAAACGCGCGGCATATATATAGCGGTCGATGACAAGCAGCGCGACGGCTTCCTCGGCAATATGGCCGCCGATCTCAACGAGATGGAAAGCTTCATCCACCAATGGCAGATCGAAGCCACGCCGGCCGAAAAGCCACAGATTGATTCCCTGGCCGCCCAGGCCACGCGCTTTATCAGCCTGCGCCGCCACGTCATCGAACTGGCCAGGAGCGGCGATATCGCCGGCGCCGAAACCCTGAGCACCAGCAATCGGGATGACCGCATCGGCTTCCAGGTCCAGGTCGAGAACCTGGTGCAGAAGACCCGCAAGGATCTGGCCGCCGCAAAGGCCGAAGCCGACCATTTCAACAAGCGCCGCGCCAGCGATTTCCTGCTCACCGCCTTAATCGGCATTGCCATCATCATGGCGCTGTCTTTGTGGATCGTGTCGCATTTCATCACCGATCCGCTGCGCAACCTGGCTTCGGCCATCATCCGGACCTCCAAGGGCGAATACGATCAGGTCATAGAGGAAACGGACGGCCAGGACGAGGTCTCATCCGTCTGGCGCGCCCTGGCCGTGCTCAAGGAACGCGCCCAGGAGGCTGAGCGGTTGGCCGCTGCCAAGGCCGCCGAGGAACACGAGAAAGAACTCAAGCTTAGAGAAATCCTTCTCGACTAACGCAGACTAAGGCTTGTCGACCACCATCTTGCCGATCGGCGCCAGGGCCAGTTGCGCCAGTTGGATGTCCTTGAAGGCGAACGGAATGCCGATGATGGTCACGGCTTCGGCAATGGCCACCAGCACATGCGACAGGGCGATATACCAGCCGGCGAACACGAACCAGATGACATTCAGGAAAACGCCCAGGCAGCCCGTGCCGAGGTCGCTTTCGCCGGTATGAGCTTCCCGGTCCACAATCTGACGCCCGAAAGGCCAGAATACGAACCCGGCGATCCGCCAGGCGGCGAAAGCCCAGGGTAGCCCCACTACGGTGCAGGCCAGGACCAGCCCGCCGAACAGCCACAGGCAGCCCGATATAAAGCCACCGAAAATGAACCACAGGATGTTGAGCAGCAGCGTCACGAAAGCGCCTCCGGGCTGGAATGATAGCGGGTGCAGTATGCCCGTCCGGGCGCGAACGTCATCTTAATTTTCCGTCACTTAAGAGATTGCCGCAGCCAGCCATCCGCGCGCACCCGGTTACCTGTGATCACAGAACCGTGCGATGGACTCCGCCCCTCATGAAGCATATACTTAAACGAGACTGATAGCCTTCGCACCCGCAGTGCGAAAACCTTGAAAACGCTTCAAAATGCGCGCGAAGACTATGGCCCGCCCACCTCGTTTACTTGAGTTTGCGAATTAAAATCTCAAGTAACCGAACAGTACGGTACGGTAATTGGAGATATCCGAAAGCCGGATTTTAACATGTCTTTACCGGAGCCCCATGCCCATGGCCGACCTGATCAACCTCAACAAGGTTAGAAAAGCCAAGAAAAAACAAGACGAAAAAAGCAAAGCCGAGGAAAATCGTATTGTCTACGGCATTTCAACCACTGTTAGAAAACAGGAAAAGCTAAGGCAAAAAAGAGATGCGCAAAAACTTGGACAGAAACGCCTCACAACCGAGGCTGACAATAAAAAAGGTTGACGACATTCAATAAAAGACCCCAGATTAACTTCACTCACCAGTGTGAGGTTAAATAATACCAGAGGTCATCATGAATAAACTGACCCCAGTGAAAGCCGGAGGCCCATCAGGCGTTTCACACCAAGCGGAGGCATGTCTTCATGAAATCGGAGGAAAACAATGCCTGGTCTAAAAAAACGTTCCGTAAACCTCGCCGGCCATGCCACATCGGTCGCCCTGGAGCCCGAATTCTGGGCGGTTCTGGAGACGATCTCGAAGGACCGTCGAATCAGCCTGGCCGCCCTGATAGCCGAGCTTGACTCAAAACGCGGGGAGAGCCTGCTGGCCTCCTTCTGCCGTTTATCGGCCCTTGCCTATGTGCAAAACAAGGGCGGCGCGGCCCGGCGCAAAAAATCTTCCGAAGGCTGAGAAACCGCCGAACCTCACTTCCGTATCGCGGAAAAGTTGAGAACGGCGGTATTTTTAAACTCCGGGGAATAACGCAGTTACGCTAAATGAGGCATCCGCAGCCCGGATATGTCAGAGCCGGGACTTGGGATGCTGCACCCTCGTTCACTTTTTGTGCCAATTCCGGTGCTCACGGCCATTTCGGACTTGGCGCGGCCCGCAACTGCGATTAACTGAGGGCCATGACCACATCGCCCCAAAACGCACAAAGCATAAGCCAGATGGCTGCCGCCCGTCCCGACTTTTTCACCGGCCTCAACCCGGAGCAGGAGGCGGCTGTCCGCACCGTGCAGGGCCCCGTGCTGGTGCTGGCCGGCGCCGGCACCGGCAAGACGCGCGTGCTGACCACCCGCATCGCCCATATTCTGGCGCAGGGGCTGGCGCGGCCGTGGGAAATCCTGTGCGTCACCTTCACCAACAAGGCCGCCCGCGAAATGCGCGAACGGGCGCAGAAACTGATCGGCGCCTCGGCCGAGGGGTTGCAAAATCTTGGCACCTTCCACTCGATCGCCGCGCAAATATTGCGCCGCCACGCCGAACTGGTGGGGCTGAAATCGAGCTTCAATATCCTGGATGACGACGATCAGGTGCGCCTGCTGAAAGCGATCTTCGAGCAGGAAAACATCGACCAGAAGCGCTACACGCCCAAGTCCTTCGCCTGGCATATCGACCAGTGGAAGAACAAGGGCCTGACACCGGACAAGGTGCGCAATGATGAGGGCTCGGAATTCGCCGGCAATCGCGGCGTCAGGCTCTATCAGATGTACCAGGACCGCCTGCGCATCCTCAATGCCTGCGATTTCGGCGACCTGCTGCTGCACAATCTCGAAATCCTGACCAAATACCCGGACATTCTGGAAACCTATCACCGCAAGTTCAGATATGTGCTGGTCGACGAGTACCAAGACACCAATGTCGCCCAGTATCTCTGGCTGCGCCTCCTGACTAACGCCGACCGCAATCTGTGCTGCGTCGGCGACGACGACCAGTCGATCTATGGCTGGCGCGGCGCCGAGGTCGATAATATCCTCAAGTTCGAGCGCGATTATCCCGGCGCCAAGGTCATCCGGCTGGAGCGCAATTACCGCTCGACACGGCATATCCTGGCCGCCGCCGCCGGCCTGATCAAGGCCAATACGGCGCGCCTCGGCAAGACCCTGTTCACCGACCAGGAAGGCGGCGACAAGGTCCAGGTTCAGGGCCTGTGGGATGGCGCGGCCGAAGCCCAGTTCGTCGCCGAAGACATGGAGCGCCTGCATAAGGGCAGCCGCGACGCCAATCCGCGCAAGTGGTCGGACATGGCCGTTCTGGTGCGCGCCTCCTTCCAGATGCGCGCCTTCGAAGAACGCTTCGTCATGCTGCAAATCCCTTATACGGTGGTCGGCGGCCCGCGTTTCTTCGAACGTGCCGAAATCCGCGACGCCATCGCTTACCTGCGTCTGATCCAGTCGCCGGACGACGACCTGGCCTTCGAGCGCATCATCAATGTGCCCAAGCGCGGCATCGGCGACGCCACGGTGCAAAAGCTGCTGCAACAGGCCCGACTGGCCGGGGTTTCGGTTATGACCGCCGTGCGCGACCTGATCCAGACCGATGAACTGCCCGCCCGCGCCAAGACGCCGCTGGTCGGTTTCATGCGCGATTTTAACCGCTGGCTGGATTTGAGCAAGGACATGCAGGCCAATGTCCTGCTCGATACCATCCTGACCGACAGCGGTTATTACGACATGCAGCGGGCCGACAAGACTTCCGGCCAGACGCGTCTCGATAACCTGAAAGAACTGGGCGACTCAATGGCCGCCTTTGACGACCTGGCGGCCTTCCTGGAGCATGTCTCGCTGGTCATGGACCTGGAGCGCGACAATGGCGGCGACAGCGTCCGCCTGATGACCCTGCACGCCGCCAAGGGGCTGGAATTCCCGGTCGTCTACCTGCCGGGCTGGGAGGAAGGTATCTTCCCGTCGCAGCGCTCTATGGATGAAGGCGGCCTTAAATCGCTGGAGGAAGAACGCCGCCTCGCCTATGTCGGCATCACCCGCGCTCGTGAGCAGGCGCGCATCAGCTTCGTGGCCAACCGTCAGGTCTATGGCCGCTGGACCAACCAGATACCCTCGCGCTTCGTTGATGAGTTGCCGATCGAGAACGTCGAGGCCACCTCACAGACCGGCTATGCCTCGCAGGGCTGGCAATCGCAGCAAAGCCGCTGGGACCGCGCAGGTTACGAGCCGAACTATACCAAGAAAGCCGCTGCTCCCGCCTATGGCGGCGATCTCAGCGGCGTCGATATGAGCCGGCTGGAGACGAAGCCACGCCCGACCCCGCACCGCCAGCCCGCGCCCACCAAGCCCTCTGCCAAGAATTTCAAACTGGGCGAGCGCGTCTTCCATATGAAGTTCGGCTACGGCCTGATTGTCGAGATCGAGGGCAACAAGCTTATCGTTAATTTTGAGACCTCGGGTGATAAAAAGGTCATAGACAGCTTCGTTGAGCGGGCATAAGGAAGAGGTTTGCACCTGCGAAGACGGTACCGGGGGGTACGTCGCTCGCGGAGGCAACGGAGAACCTGATGCCCGATTCACAAGATCCTGGCGCGAGACAACCTGCCCCTCCCCGCTTCCTGCTGTTTGAATATTCCGAACTGAACCCGGCCATGCGCGCCGATCCGCATACGCTCTTCGATCCGCAGCGCCGTGAGCGCCCGGTCGAGCACGACGGCATGATTCCGGCCATGCTGATCAGCGCCTATGGCGTCGGCCGCGAAAGCCTGATGGACCGCTCGCTGTCGCGCAATTTCGACGATGCGGCGCCGGAAAATCCGGTCATCGCCAATGTCCGCCGGCTGAATGCCGCCATGGCCGCCGAATTCGGCAAGCACGATTCCATGCTGACCCTCGATGATCCCGATCATGGTCGAGTGCGCGGCATCGTCGCCGAAGCCTTCCTGAAACGGGCGGCGGGCGCGCAAGGTTTGGTGGCGCAGATCATCGATGCGCAGATAGATACCCTGGCCGGTCGTGATAGCTTCGATGCGGTCAATGACTATGCCGCCCGCATTCCGATCCAGGTGCTGGGCACGATCCTCGGCTCACCGCCGGAGATGTTCGAGTCGCTGAAGGTGTGGACCGAGGCCGGGCAACTGGCCTTCGACCCCACCAAATCCGCCGAACAGGAAAAGCTGGCCCTGGATGGCCGCCGCGGAATCCTGAGCCATTTCAAGGCCCTGATGGAGGCACGTCGCGCCGAACCGCGTAACGACCTGGTCAGCGACCTGCTGGCGGCGCAAGGCAATGGCGCACCGATCGATGACAATGAAATCTTGTTCAACCTGTTCGCCCTGCTGGTGGCCGGTCACCTGACTACGGCCGACCTGATCGGCAACGGCATCTACCTGTTGCTGACCCATGATGAGGCCCGTCGGGCCATTCTCGCTGATCCGAAGCTGATCACCAGCGCGGTCGAGGAAATCCTGCGCTACGAGCCGCCGATCTCATTCTCGGCGCGCTTCGCCAAGGCGGATGGCAAAGCCGGCGGCTGCCCCTATCACAAGGGCGATGCCCTGGTGGTCAGCCTGATTTCAGCCAACCGTGACGAGGACCGCATCGACGATCCGCATCGCTTCGACATTACGCGCCGGCCCAATCCGCACCTGTCGTTCGGCGCCGGCGCGCATATCTGCGTCGGCGCACCGCTGGCCCGCATCGAAGGCCAGACGGCGATCCTGAAGCTGCTGCAACGCTTCCCCAACCTGCGCAAGGCCGATGACAGCCCGCCCGACTGGCGCGTGGTTCCCGGCGTGCGCGGCCTGGCGAAGCTGGACGTCACGACCGTATGATCCGCACTGCACTTCTGCTGACGGCCACCCTGCTGGCATCCCCGCTTCAAGCGGCGGAATCCGACTGGCGGGCGGCCGATCCGCAGAATGTGCTGGTCATAGACACCGAAAAGGGCCGGCTGTACGTCGAACTGCACCCGGAAGTGGCGCCCAAGGCGGTGGAGCGCGTCAAGCTGCTGGCGCGGCGCGGCACCTATGATGGCCTCCTGTTCCACCGCGTCATTCCGGGCTTCGTGGCCCAGACCGGCAACCCGAACAACCACGACAGCGGCAAGACCGAACTGCCCAACCTCAAGCCGGAATTCCGCTTCCGGCTGAATGCCGCCGTGACGCATACCGTGGTCGCGCGGCCGGCGGGT